>CAJTOG010000018.1 GCA_910577575.1 uncultured Ruminococcus sp.
TGCGTAGATGATACTTGGTTGGCGACGACCTGGAAAATTATATCAATGCCGGCATATATTGAGAACCTGTCTTTTAAAGGCAGGTTTTATTTTTATGAATAATTTGATGTATTTGAAAAATTTATAATAGAAATATAAACGAAAGAGGTCAGACAAATTTGTCTGACCTCTTTCGTTTAGGGTGGTTTATATGAATATAGAAGATTTCATTAATTAAGGTTTGTTTCATCAGGATTAAATTTATGTATGTTGCTAAAATCTTTGTCAAGCATTTCAAATTCGCCATTTTCATTAGTGGGAGGCAGAAATTCACCTTTTTTATTACCTCTTCCTTTGTTACCGAATTTATTTTCCATGGAAGACTGTTTACCAATAATTGAAACGGTTTCATTTGCGGTAAAGCTTTCGGATTTTGTATCATTGAGGTAAAAAGTATAAGTTTTATCTTTTATAATATCAGGAGAACTGATAATAATGTTGTCAAATGTTTTAGCAGAAGTAAAATTAATAATTTCATTTTCTTTTTCATCAACAAGTTTAATAACAGTATCTGATGTCTGAACTGTATCAAAAGTTGCAGATACTGAATATTGAGTTGATGAACTGTCGGGATATTCAGCCATTTGTGAACTTCCGGCAGCTATAAGAGTACCGCCAGTAACAATAATTTCATTGTTACTGTCAAGTGCACCGTTTCCACCGTTTATCGGACCATCAATAATAACAGTACCGCCATTTATAGTCATATCTCCGTTTGAATCAAGACCATCGCCGGCAGCATTGATATATACAGAACCTCCGTTTATATTGAGCTGTACATTTTTAGAATATGTTTCCATGCCATTTTGCGGAGTAATTCCGTCTGATGCATTGAATCCGTCGTCGGAAGATTTAATTTTTATATCACCATTGATTATGTCAATAACAGTACCTTCAATTCCCTCATATGAGTCAATTATATTTATTGTACCTCCGTCAATGGTTACGTAAGAATCAGCATGAATACCTTTATTTCCTGTTGTAAGAGTAAGATTGTCACCTCTTATAATTACATCGTTGTTGGAATGAATAGCATCATCTGCCGAATTTATGACAAATTTTCCACCTGTGATATTAACTGACATTCCACCTTTAAGTCCTTTTGTACTTATTGTGTTTTCAGTTTTATCAGTCTGATTTTCCTGTGTTTCCGGAGAAATTATATTTTCAAAGTCTTTCGGATTAAAATTATTTGGAGGAGGCATATTTTCAAAGTCGAAATTGTCAGGATTGAATCCGCTGCCAAAGCCCATATCTGAATGTACTTTAGTTGAATTTTCACTGCCTCCACCGCTTATTATGTCAAAGTTTCCACCGGTTATAGCTAAATCAGTTTCTGCCTGTATACCGTCCTGACCAGAATTTATATTAAATTCACCGTTTTCGATATAGACATAACCAAGTGAACTATCGTTTTTGTTTGTGGACTTTATACCGTCTTCACCGGAAGTTATGCTGATGTTTCCATCCGAAACTGCAACATAATCTTTGCCTTTGATACCATCTTCAACAGAAGTAATATTAATATTTCCTCCTGTTATTACAATATCATCCCTGCTGTGAATGCCATTAAGATTTGAATTGATATTAAGCACACCTGTGCCGTTTATTGTCAGACTGTCATTGCTGAAAATACAAGCATCGGATTCTTTCGATGATTCATCAGTATAACTTTCACCATCATTTAAATTATTTACACTTCCCTCAGCAAGTGAGATAAAAATTTTTTTGGAGTCAGCACCATAAATAGCCGATGATGTTGTGCACGTAATATCAGCGTTATCAAGAATAATCTGTACTTTTGAATCGGGAGCGTTTACAATAATCTGTCCGTTATCAAGGGTACCTGAAATCTTGTAAATACCTTCTTGTATTATAATTACGTTTGAGCCGTCAATACTTACTTTGTCGTTGTTACATTCTGCTGAATTGCCGTTCAGAACAATTTCAGCCGTTACACTGTCAAAATCGGGATTTAAATCCCTGTCGGAAAAAACAGAATTATAATTTTTAACAGGATTTGATAAAGGTTCTGTTTCAATAGTTTCTGAATCAGAATTTGTTAAAGTTTCTGATGTTTTTGTTTCACCTACTGAGCTTTCAGAAATTGAATTTTCAGAAGTATTGTTTTTTGATTCTGAAATTTTGTCACTGCATCCCATTTCCATAACTGTTAAAACAGCGGCAGTCAGGAATCCAAGTGATTTTTTTAATGAATTAAAACTGTTCATCATTTTTCACCTTTTATTCAGTATCCCAATTCCGTTCTTTCTATGATGTTATTTTAAATCATATTTATGAAAAATACGTGACAATCAATTGAAATAAAAGGAAAAATAAAAGTTGCATTTTTTCACAGAATATATTATACTATTATTATATACAGCTTATGAGGTGGTCATTATGATTTATATGCTTGAGGATGAAAGTGGAATAAGAAATTTTGTTTTATATGCTTTGAACAATTCAGGATTTGAGGCAGTCGGATTTGAAACCCCGTCTGAATTTTATAAAGCTATGGCAGAAAGAATACCTGATTTATTGTTACTTGATATAATGCTTCCGGAGGAGAGCGGAATAACTGTTCTTAAAAAACTAAGAAGTGAAAAAGCAACAAAAAAACTTCCTGTAATTCTTCTTACTGCAAAAAGTACGGAATTTGATAAGGTAACAGGACTGGACAGCGGAGCAGACGACTACATATCAAAGCCATTCGGGACTATGGAGCTTATCTCACGTATCAAGGCACTTCTTCGCCGTTCGTATGATAATGATAATTCGGATAATATAGCAATAAAAAATCTTGTTATTTATCCTCTTAAACATGAAGTTTATTTCCAAGGTAATAAAATAACTCTTACTCTTAAAGAATATGAGCTTTTACTTATTCTTGCAAAAAACAGGGGCAGGGTTTTTTCACGCGATGAGCTTCTGCAGTATGTATGGGGATATGATTTCAAAGGTGAAAGCCGTACTGTTGATGTTCATATACGCACACTCCGGTCAAAACTTGGTTCAGATTGTGAATTGATTGAAACAATCCGTGGAGTCGGATATAAGATTGGAGATGCAAAGTGAAGAATAAAATATTTCTGAGCATTATAATTATATCTGCTTTTTCATCTGTTTCTTCAATGATAATTACTGTTATATTCAAGGGTGAAACAGAAAATCTTATCAGTATATTTCTTGGACTGATATTTATTGTGGCTGTTGTATCGGCTATATTATCTGAACGTATAGTAAAGCCTGTAAGGAATATTGACCTTGACCATCCAAAATCAAAGAAGAACTATGAAGAACTTTCCCCTGTTCTTGAAAGGCTAAAATTGCAGAACGGCAGAGTAAACCGACAAATGAATGAATTGATAAGCAGTCGGAAGCAATTCAGCATTATTACTGAAAGCATGAAAGAGGGAATAGTGATTGCTGACAAGAAGACAACTGTACTTGCCAGCAATTCAGGAGCATACAGACTTCTTGGAATTGAACCTTTGAAAAAAGGTCAGAGTATATATGCACTCAGTCAGGCAGAACCGTTCCGCAGATGTATACAGGATGCCATGGGAGGGAGGTCTGCTGAATGTATACTTAAAACGGATTTGGGAGAAAGAAAAATTATTGCAAGTCCTGCTAATGTATCAGCGACAATAAATGGTATAGTTGTATTTATTATGGACGTTACAGAACAGCAGAAACTTGAAACAATGCGTCGTGAATTTACTTCAAATGTGTCTCATGAACTTAAAACACCACTTACTACAATTTATGGTATTGCTGATATGCTTGCAAATGGTATAGTAAAGCAGGAAGATGTTTCGTCATTTGGACAGGATATACGCAACGAGGCTGAAAGATTAATTACGTTAATCAATGATATAGTATCACTTTCAAAGCTTGATGAAAATTTATTGCCAAAGCAGGACGAATCTATTGATTTATATAATCTTTCAGAAGAAATAATCACCAGACTGAAACAGAATATCAGTGAAAAAAATATAACCGTATCTATTATCGGCGAACACATTTTAATTATGGGTAACAGAACAATTATTGATGAGGTGATTTATAACTTATGTGATAATGCAATAAAGTATAATAACGACGGCGGAAGAATTGAGATTAAAATTTCACATATTCCAACAAAGGTTATAATTACAGTAAGTGATACCGGAATAGGCATTTCTGATGAACATAAAGACCGAATTTTTGAAAGGTTTTATCGTGCTGACAAAAGCCGTTCACAGAAAATCAAAGGTACAGGGCTGGGACTTTCAATAGTAAAGCATGGAGTAAATTATCATGGGGGAACGGTACGGGTATCAAGCAGTGAAGAGGGTACGTCTTTTATAGTTGAGCTTCCTGTTGACAAAAAATAAAGGGACTGTTTTAACAGTCCCTTTTTATTAATTATTTATTCCATGCCTTTTACTTCAAAAGTAACTTCAATGTCAGTCCATTCACCGATTGAAGAACCATCAAACATACAATAGTCATCTTCGCCGTCAGAATAAGCAATGGCAATAAGTGAAGTGTCCATAGTTTCTGAATAAGTTTCACCAGTAATAGACATTTCTTTTCCGTCAACCTTTATGGATTTTATTTCCATAACGGCATTGTCGATATTTTCCATGCCGTCAGCTTCAATGCCGAGCATCATAAGACCTTCAGGTTTTATATCTTGCATTATGTTTTTATAGCCGTCAGTATCAGCAGTAACTTTTACAGTATAAGTTCCATTACCCTTGATGTCGGCAACTGTTGCATTGTAACCGAGTGTATCCGTTGAGCTGTTCATGTATGTTGATGTAAAATTGCTGTCTATAACAACCAAGTAAGCCTGATTGTTTCCGGCAATTACAATGTCATCTGCATAAGGGTCATTTTCCTGCCAGTATTGTTCATCATCAATATCATCATCAATGTTTAAGTTTGTATCAATATATTCATCAGTATCCCAGTCATAATCGTCATCATAATCATAGGAATAATACATTTCGTCTGCAATTTCTTTTGCAGCCTCTGCTGCATCTTCAGCATTGAAGCCTATTTTGGTAAGAAGATTTGTTAAAAATTCCTCCATTTTAGCCTGTTCAACATAATCTGCAAGTTCAGCATCAGTTTCATCATTTATAATAAAAGCAGATGATTTATCAGGAATTGTTGGATTTGCACCGTTTTCAGCAGAAACACTGAGAGTTATTGTTCCATAGTTTGTGCCATCAATGTCAAGGACTGCTGAAATCTGCTGGGATGAGCCATCAGAATTAAGATTAATGGAAATCGGGTCAACTCCGGTATCAGCAGGAAGAACAAATGTAAGTACACCATTTATATAGCCTTTTTTCTCATCAACTGTTTCAAGGTCTGTAAACTCGACAGAAACAGTTTCACCGTCAGCAGTCATATCAAAACTTCCTGTATATTTCTTATCGCTTTCAGTTGCTGTAAGAATACCTTTGAATGCCTCTTCACCATTATCTGTAATATTCATTTCTCCACGTACTTCATTGCCTTCCTTGCCGATAATGAATTTCACGGAATCAGAATCGGGAGTTTCAAAAGAAACGCCTCTTATACAACCTGTCGGGTCAATATAAGTATTTAATATAACAATTTCATCTGATAAATCAGTGTCGGATTTTAAATCTTCCAGAATTTCATCAAGTTCTGATGTATATTCGTCAGCACTGATAATGGCAAGTTTATCAACAACTATACTCTTTAAAATTTCATCTTCCTTGACTTCATTTATAAATTTTTCAGCAATTTCATTTGCTTTTGCCTCATCAATTTCAATGGAAGCTACAGTATAAGTAACATTTATATCGCTGATAGCAATATCAGACTTCTTTTCAAGCTTGACATCTGCAATACATTCATTCCAGAGATTAGCATACTTATTTATTTCTGTTTCCAGCTCCTCGGGAGTAATAAGTGATTCAGGGTCCTGCATGAATTTTTCATAAGCATTCATAGCTTCTTCATCATCATAAACACCATATACATCTGTAGCCTCAACATTAAGCCACTGTTCAGCAAGTTCAGGAATACGGAAAAATACATCTATATTTGCTGTATCAATAGCCATATCAAGATTGAAAAGTTTTTCACCATTAATTTCAGCAAAAGCATTGCCGCTCATTATGCTGCCATTTGAATCAACAGTTGAACCGATAGAAATATCATTGATATTTTTTATTATATCAATGATTGACTCGTCAGCATCTGAAAGCAAATCCTTTGCGGAATCAGTAGGTTCATATTTGAGTGAAACAGAATTTTTCTGTCCGTTTTTCATTTCATCAAGAGCAGTACGATATTCTTCACTTATCTGTTTTGCAAAATCTTCTGTATTTTTTTCATTAACCCATGTATAGTAGTTTTCAGGCCTGCTTACCATAAGTTTAACCTGATTTTTTACGTAATCAGATGCTGCATATGCAGCGAATCCACCGCCGACAACAACAACAAGTGCACCCGCTGTAATGCCTGCAATAAGACCACCTTTGCCTTTTTTAGCGTGCTCAACACCTGAAACGACATCGTTATTAAATTCATTGATATCTGCCATAATTATCCTCCAATTTTAGTGTGTGGGTTTATATCTATAAGTTTAATATATCACAAATTTGTCATAAAGTCAACTGATTTTGCGGATTTTTTCCAATTTGTAAAGAATCCTGATTTTATTAATAACATATATCATAACAGTTTATAAAAAACTGTGAAAAACTATGAAAAAATGAAATTATATAAGATATATTTCAAAAAATTATATTTTTTCTGAAAATTTGTCCTGAGACGGCGTTTGCGGTTCTAATGAACTTGTGCTATAATCATATCATCACGTGAGAGGAGATACTGACTATGACAAGGCTTATTCCAGCTACTACTATGAAATTTTCAGAACAGGCAAGAAACTCTGCTTTTTCACTTATATCACCCATACTTGAGGCTACCGGCGGTCTTACATTATCACAGCTTTCAAAGCTTACAGGCTTGGGAGGTTCAACTATTCAGAACTGGATAAAACGGGGGTGGGTTGCATCAACAAAAGGCAAGAAATATTCAGAAAAACAGGTTTTGCGTATTCTGCTTATAAATATGCTTCGTGGCTCCATGCGTCTGGAACATATAGTAAGGCTTATGACTTATATAAACGGCGATGTTGAGGATACATCTGATGACATCATAGCAGATATCACACTTTATAATATCTTATGCAGGATTATTTTTACTGCTGAAGACGAGGGAGCGTTTGATACTGAATCAGTACAGGCCCTTATTACAAGAGAAATTGCGGACCACGATGATGAAATCCGTGATGAAAGAAAACTTAAAAAGGCTATGTATGTAATGGTTATGGCATATAGGAGTGCTTGCCTTAAAACTGAAATGGAAAAGGAAATGAACGATATACTTGATGAAATGGACAATTTACCATGAAAAACAAAAAGAAAAGTTATGCCAGTAAATATATGCCTTTCGGAATATGTATAGGTATGTCACTGGGCATAGCTGTAGGGGAATTGATTTTTAAGAATATTGCAGTTGGTATAGGTGTTGGAATGAATCTTGGTATGTGTCTTGGCATAGCTATAGGCAGTGCGAAGGATAAAAAAATTAAAGAAGAAAACAAACAAAATAATTCAGACTATAATAAAGGAGAATAATTATGGCAGATTTTGATAAAATGAGAACAAACAGGGTACATAATGGCGGTTCAGCAGGCAAAGTGGTTGCAATATGTATTGTATGTGTTTTGCTTGTGATATTGCTTATCAGTTCGTTTACTGTAGTGCCGGCAGGTAATACAGGTGTTGTTATTACTCTCGGTAAAGTTTCAAATACGTCATTTGGCGAAGGTTTCCACCTGAAAGTGCCTTTTGTGCAGAGCGTGGAGAATATGTCGAACAAGATTCAGGTTTATGAGACCCCTGCAACTGCTGTTTCAAAGGACTTACAGACTGTAAACTCAAGCATTGCAGTAAACTACAGACTTGTTTCGGATAAGGCAGCCGATATGTATCAAAGCGTAGGTACTGAATATCAAACTATACTTATTGCACCCGCTGTTCAGGAGTGTATGAAGTCGGCAACTGCAAAATATACCGCTGAACAGCTTATTACAGAGCGTCAGGCAGTCGGTGATGAGGTAAAGTCATCACTTGATTCAAAGCTTAATGCATATGGCATTTATATTGAGAAATTCAATATAGTAAACTTTGATTTTTCTGCTGAATTTAATAATGCAATTGAGGCTAAACAGGTTGCTGAACAGAATCTTCTCAAGACTGAAACTGAACAGAAACAGGCTATAACTATTGCCGAAGCACAGGCACAGCAGAAAGTAATTGCTGCGGAAGCAAATGCAAATGCTATTCTTGCTGAGGCTGAGGCACAGGCAGAAGCCAACCGTCTTATAGAAGCTTCACTTTCTGAAAAAGTTATTGCTTATGAGCAGATTTCAAAGTGGGACGGTGTTATGCCCAAGGTTGTAAGCGGAGATGGTAACGGATTGCTTATTGATATAAATCCTGATAACTTGGGTTCATCATCCTCTGTTCCTCCGGCAGCTTCTCAGCCTGATGACAATGATGCTGAATAATAAATGAAAAATGACAGTAAAAGGAAATTTGACTTAAAACTTTCAATGGAGATATTATGGGAAATGATTTGTGGTATAATAGAAGACTTTTTGGACATTTAAGCCATCTGTCATGATATTTACATATAGGGAATGTGCGGAGCAATCAGTTGGGGAACTGACCGCACAAAAAAAGTACCGCCGATATAAAAACGGCGGTACTTTTTAATATGAAGAGAAAGATTTTAAAGAGAGTTTCTGGAATAAAGAATTTTGGCTTACTAAGATTCTTGCTTCTGAGAACCTTTTGGTTTTCTTTACCATGATTATATTATATCACTGTTTTCAGAAATATGATACCCAATTATTCCGATAAAATACATTAAAATTATGACAATTGAAAAGATTCACCGCCCGATTTTAGCCGGACGGTGATTTTTTAGTTATACTTCAAAGCCCTGTTCTCTGAAATTATCAATAATTTCACCAAGAATCTGAGCATTTGTTGATGATACTGAATGGAGCAGGAGAATTTCCCCTCCGTGAACGGATTCCGTGAGCTTTTTAATTCCCTCCGCCGGTGCTGGCTGACTGTCAGTTATCCAGTCCACATAAGCAAAGCTCCAGAATACTGTTTTATAACCGCATTTTTGTACTGTTTCAAGTGCCTGTTCCGAATATTCTCCGCATGGACAGCGGAAATACTGCATTTCATAGCCGTAGTTGTTCAGAACGAAGTCATGCAGTGACATTATTTCGTCTTTTGCTTCATCATCTGAAAGTTTTGGCAGACTTGCATGGGTCATTCCGTGATTTCCGAGAGTATGTCCCTCATTAATCATACGTTTGACAAGAGCTTCCTCTTTTTTCGCATAGTCGCCTGTAAGAAAGAAAATTGCCTTGACGTTTTTTTCTTTAAGAGTATCAAGAATTTTTTCAGTATATCCGTTTTCATAACCCTGGTCAAAGGTTATGATAATTTTTTTTTCATCCTGCGATATGGCGAAGGCATCAAAATCGCCGTATCGTTCGTTGAACTGCATAGCATCGAGAGGACGGTTAAGGCTGTCTGTTGCCATACCCTGTCCATAGCCCTTGACTGTATTATCCAAAGCGTATACAGCCGATACAGGCATTACTCCTGCTGTCAGAATTGCTGTTGTCGTTGATATTACTTTTTTCATCTGAATCACTCCTTTTTGGAGCTGCGGAATTTCTTCCGCAAAAGTATTATATCACTCTTATGAATTTTTATTACTTGAAAATTCTTCATTTTTTATAGTTTCTATTAAATCTCTTATAAAGTTTTCCGCAGTGGGTTCTTTTCCTTCGGAAATTATTTTAGTCTGTCTTTCGGTCAATATGGGGTCGTTTTCTTCAAGAGCTGTTTCTATAATTTCTGAAATCTGATTTTTTACAGCTTCTTCGGAGCAGTTTAAAATTTCTGCAATATTTCTGAAAAGTTGATTGATATTATCCATTATAATTTTCCTTTGATTTTTAAACGGCATATAAATTATATGTAAATTCTAAAAGTGTATCAATAACAGCATATATACGTTCCTGTTCACTTTCGGGAAGTTTGCTTATTCTATCAAAAGTAACAGAGGTTTTTATTTCATAATGCTTGTTCAGAACATCATACAGAAGCATATCAGCAGTAACATCAAGAGCGTTTGCAATATTGACAAGCGTCATAAGAGAGGGAGTTTTATCAGCTCTTTCAATCATGCTTATATAATTCGGAGACAGATAAGCAAGTTCAGCAAGCTTTTCCTGACTCATTTTCTTTTCGGTTCTGTATTTTTTAATGTTTC
Source organism: uncultured Ruminococcus sp. (assembly GCA_910577575.1). Classification (GTDB taxonomy): domain Bacteria; phylum Bacillota; class Clostridia; order Oscillospirales; family Ruminococcaceae; genus Ruminococcus. The sequence continues at coordinate 10,447 of CAJTOG010000018.1, forward strand.
CGCCGACTGATTTAAGATACATAATTTCACCTACCGATGGTTATTGTTCCTAACTATCAGTATAACTTTTCAGGGAAATAAAATACACAAACCAAAAGGAAATAATTATCACTATAAGTTATAGTTATAAATAAAAAACGGACTTGTTTGAAAAGTCCGTTTTTTGTTAATTGTTTTCCTGAAGATAAGACCTTACAAGAACCTGCAAAAGCTCATCACGGTCAATATGGCGGATAAGATTCCTTGCATTGTTGTATGTGGTTATGTAGGTCGGGTCTTCCGAAAGAATATAGCCTACTATCTGATTTATAGGGTTATAGCCTTTTTCGGTAAGTGCGTCATAGATAACCTTGAGATTTTTTTTGATTTCCGCATCTTTATCTTCATTAACACGGAATGTCATAGTTTCATCGAACATTTTGCAGCCTCCTGATAGGAAAATTATTCTAATTAGATAACCTTAATATATATTATAACCGAAAATCAGATATAATGCAAGCTTAAATAAAAAATTTCCCGATTTGACTTTATTTAACAGTTTGTTTTGGTAAATTTGCACAATTATGTAAGGCGGAGAAAACTCCGCCGGAAAAATTAGCCGCAGCAGCCTGTACGCTTTACAAAGCTGTTGCAGTCGGTGCATTCGGGAACAGTCGGGTTGTCCTCATGAGTGCCGACAGAGATACAGCCGAGTGAACAGTAATTTTCTGTTACCATATTGTGCTGACACTGTGAAACAGTACATTTAATGCAGTCATTCTTGTGCTTGTTATCCATAACGAAACACTCCTTATATTAAAATATTCAGCTTTTCTAAGCTGAAAATATTATTGACCTCTTTTATGTGTATTATGCATGAATAAAAATTTTTTGCTGTGGGATAATATCAGAAAAAGGAGCTGTTATAATGTCAATTATTATTATACGTTCAGTTATACTTTATATACTTGTTGTATTCTCTGTGCGTCTTATGGGAAAACGTCAGCTTGGAGAATTACAGCCCTCTGAACTGGTTATTACAATACTTGTTTCAAACATAGCAACACTTCCCCTTGAAGATACGGATATTCCTGTAATGGTAGGAGTAACGCCGATTCTTTCACTTATCTGTTTTGAAGTTATAGTTTCATATCTTATACTTCATATGCCTTATTTGCGGAAAATTATTTCAGGCAGTCCGAAAATAATAATCAGTAACGGAAAAATAAACAGAAAAGTAATGAGTGAACTTAGATTTTCGGTAGATGATTTAATGACTGCATTAAGAGGAAGAGATATTTTTGATATATCAGAGGTGCAGTTTGCAATTGTTGAGACAACAGGAAGCGTTTCTATAATGAAAAAGCCGGAGAAAGATATTCCGACAAGGGAAAATTTGAATATACCTGCTGAAAATACAGACCCTCCTCAGGTAGTTGTTTCTGATGGTGAAATTATGAATATTGCTTTGAAGTCGCTCGGATTCAATGAACAGTTCGTTAAAAATATTTCTAAAAAATCAGGAGTGAAAGTCCCTGATATTTTCATAATGACTGCGGACAGCTCCGGAAATTGTTTCATTGCACAGAAAAGTGACAGGTCACCTATAAAAATTGAAGGAGGTCAGGAAGATGACAAGAATTAAAATAAGTGTAGCTATATTATGTATTCTTATTGCTGTAAGTACTTTTTCAGGAATATGGATAAATAAAAAATGTAAATCACTTATGGAGCTTTCATCACAGGCAGAAGAACTTTTTGCTTCTGATGAAAAACAAAAAGCGGTTGAAGTTACAGAGAAAATTGAAACTGAATGGGAAAATTTTCGTTCAAAAGCTTGTGTGCTTGTAGGAAATAATAAATTGTCTGAAATTGACAGAATCTGTGCAAGAGTAAAACACCTCACTGAAAATGACAGTGAGGAGCTTTCATCTGAATTAACAGAACTTGAACATCTTCTCGATTTATTGAGATGCGGAGAAATTCCGAAAATAACAAGTATATTTTAATACTTTTAGTAAAAAATATTTTAGAAAAGTGTTCATAATGCCTGTTTTTTTACGTTGTGTACAAATATATAATTTAGAATACAATTTGTTCATAATTATAATGTATTCTGATTTAAATAGATATTTAATAAGTGTCAGTCGTCTGAAATATATTCAAGAATATCTCCGGGCTGACAGTCCAAAGCTTTGCATATTGCATTGAGGGTAGAAAATCTTATTGCACTTACTTTTCCGGTTTTTAATTTTGATAAATTAACATTGCTTATGCCTACACGTTCACTAAGTTCATTTAAGCTTATTTTTCTGTCTGCCATAACACGGTCAAGTCTGAGAATTATAGCCATTTTTAAATCTCCTTAAAGTGTTTCATCAGATTCCTGCTGAAGCTGAGCACCATAGTTGAAAATAGATGAAAACAGGAGTATAACCATAACAATAAACACAGTTGTTATTGATGATACACTATGACCATTCCATAAAATCTCAAGAATTACTACGGGAATGAAAGAGAATGCAAATCTTTTCATGGATTTGAGTACATTTTCCTCAAAGGGTGATTCACATATTTCAAGAGCTTTTGCAAGTTTTCCGCCAAATATTACAACAATAAGCATAACAGCACATAAAGCTGCACTGAACGCACAAGCACTTTCGAGTCCGAGAATAACAGAATAGCTGTTGTCAATATCCAATTTACCTTCAATATCATAAGTCAAAATATCATTAACTTTGTTTTTTTCAACAAACCATTTAACACCAGTTCCCAGAAAATTAAAATCAATATTGTTTTCATCAAGGTCAATGATGTCATCGGAGAAAATAATAGACGGTATTTGTTCGCAGTCGATTTTTATTTGTGCAGATACAGTGCCATCGGCGGTTATAACGTCGGATTTAGGCATGAAATAGAAAGCAATTGCAGATAAGAGACACACCACGATTCCTATAATAAGAACAATTCTCATAATTATAAGAATTATACGGCTTACCTTACCGAGAGTATTGATTTTTTTGATGTTTTCATTTTTCATGATTAATTACCTCCGGATAAATTTTTATTTTTTGGTTTTCCTTTCCATGACTATATAATATCATCTGTTTTAATATTTGTCAATATATTTTTAATGTTTTACATTAAATTTTATATATCTATATAATAAACAAGCATATTTTTTATATCATATTATGCAGAATAAACGATAAATATTTATCGTTTATCATTAAATAGGAAGATAAAAAAATCCGCATGAAATATCACCATGCGGATTTTTATGCTTTATTCAATAACGGGAAGTTCAGTAATTATTTTTGCTTCAATCATCTGAATTGCATTTGCGTCTTTACCTGTAATTCCGTCGCCGGGGTTATAACAGTCAGCATTTTTTTCACCCTGCTCCGAAAGTGCATATTCATCATGATTTCCGAGATGCTGAATAATAGCGGTAGCATCAGCAATTGTTACCCTTCCATCGCAGTTTGCATCACCAATCAAAGTAACTTCAATGTCACCATTAGAAGCAGACTCAGTTGTTGAAGTTATTGACGATACGTCTGTAGTAGTTTCAGCAGGCTTCTGAGATGTGGTTGTCTGTTCGGAAGGTGTAGTAGTGACTGGTTTTCCGTCTTTTACGATAGTGCCGCCGTCAAGATTGCTTCCCTCTGTTCCTGCATAGCTTTCATAGAATTCGTTTAATGAGAGACCGTTTCTGCCAAGGGATATTTGATGGTCAAGACCGATATATTTTCCTGTTTCCTGAGTCTGCCAGAGAGACTTTTCAAACAGTTCATATTTTTCTTCTTCCCATGTTATTTTTGTACCATTATTGATGTCGTACTGGAATCCGGCCCAGAGTCCGCCGGTATCGCCAGAGTTTGTATTCAAACACCAGAATGTATGATTGATATGATTATCAATCATATAATCACGAAGAAGTTCCATCCACTTCTGATTTTCTTTACCGTCCATGTGACCGCCCCATTCGCCTATAAGTTCAGGAGCAATGTCTTCAGCATTTATATATGCCCATGTATCATACCAGTAGTCGTCAAGCAATGTTTGTGTTGTAAAGTCTTTGTTAAACCATGTCTGTGCATAAACTGACGGACCATAGTCGTGCGGTGAGTATACAATCTGACTTGTACCATGTTCGGGCGTAATTGGATATTCTCTTGCTCCTCTAAAATTTCCACCCCACCATGCACCTATATATGGCGAATTATCACGTCTGTCCGGCATTCCCCAGTAATCTCCCGGCATAGCACCGCTCATGGACTGTTCAACGCCTTCAATAAAAATAAGTGCATTCGGATTGACATCAAGAATAGCATCAGCACATTTTGTAGCAGCATAAGCCCAGTTATTTTCATCAGTTGAGCCGTCCCACTTCGCAGCATTTACACCTTCCTGACCTTTTCCGTGCGGTTCGTTTTTCAGGTCATATCCGATAAGAGTATCGTTGTTCTTATACTTATCGGCAATCCATACAAGTGTATCTATCCAGATATCAGTTGTTACCATAGTACCGTCAGCAGTTTCCTTGCCATACCAGAGATTATAGTTATGACCTGAATTATCTGCATGAGGGCTGTGGATATCAATGAAAGCCTTGATGCCATATTTTTTGCACTTGTCAAGAATTATATCAAATCCACGGTCACTTGTGATAAGAGTCTTACCGTCTGCTTCAACAAAGTCCTTATTTATTCTGCCATAAGTACCTGCTTTTATAATACCACCGTTTCCGTCGTCCATATCAACAGGAGGATTATATGAAGCCTGCATACCGCCTGCACTTATCTGATAAGGAGTGCCGTTCATCCATGAAAGGATAAGTTCTGTTGAAATGGGAAAACGAATAACGTTGATGCCCCTGTCCGCTACTTCCTGAAGCATATCGTCAATATCTCCTGCATAGAGGTAGTGCGGAGAGTATTCAATACAATTCAGACCGAACCAGTTAGCTCCGGTAAGCCATACTTCATTGCCGTTCATGTCATAAAGACGGCTTCCTTCGGCATGAAGCCAGTCATCGTTGTTTGTATCAACAGCAGATACATCTACAGGCTGGTTGAATACAGCGGGAGCAGAAGCCGCAAGACCCGTAACAGTAATAGCTGCTGCTGATGCAAAAGCAGCAATTTTAGTTGATATTTTTTTCATGATTTTTCCCTCGCATTCATGATATATTATATAATTTTATTTTATCATTGATTATTAAAAATGTCAAGTAAATTATCTGTAGTGATGAAAATAAATTTTTGCGGGTTTTTCTATATTGTTTTATTGAAGTAAACTTTTCTTACAATTGTAATAATGCTGATAAACAAAATAACAGAAATAAGAGTAAAGAACACTTCCGCACTGAAATATCCGGCAATGACCGATGCCAGAAGCAATGGATAACAGACAGATTTTTGAAGTTTTATACCGGTCATTTCGGATATTTTTATATTGCGTTCATCAGTATCCCTTATGTACATCTGTCTGAGTGTTTCATCATTATTCAAAGCAATAAGAAAACGCACATTATAATAAACTCCGATTAACATAAAAGCTATAAAAACACCAGCCTGAAAGCCACTGAGAAAATCTCCAAAATTTCCTTCCGGTCTGTATTTTTCAAAGAATCCCAGTAAACCGCATATAACGGTAATTCCTCCCAGTATAAGCATAAATCCCATATAAATAAGATTTTTCTTGAGCCTGTTTTTATATTTTTCCATAATAATACCTCCGGTTATTCGATATCAGAAAAGTCAAAAACTTCTTCGATAGTAAGATTGAAATAGTGTGCAATTTTGTAAGCCAGAACGAGGGAAGCAGTATATTTTTCACATTCAAGCGATGTTATTGTCTGGCGTGTTACATCAACGGCTGATGCAAGTTCGTCCTGTGAGAGTTTATGCTGTTTTCTGAGTTCTTTTATTTTTGTTTTCATTTTATCACCTGTTTAATTTTTGCTAAGTTAACTTTGCATTTTTAGTATAGCACACTTTGCAAAAAATGTCAAGCGAATTTTAGAAAAAATTCAAAAAATTTTTATAAAGATTAAATTTCAATATCACTTGTAATGCTGTTAAGAATATGATATAATATTAATTGGAAATTATTTGTTTTTAGGAGATGAATATATATGAGTTCTGACCCCTATGGGAAAATGAAGAAAAATTATCATTATATCATGAAAAGTATGCACAGGCTTTATTTTTATCGTTTTAGATGATAACTTTTGCCGTGTATGTTTTTTCATGCATGGCGAAAGGAGAAATATTCAAATGATAAATTATTATAAAAATTCCGAAACAGGCAGGCTTTACAGTACAGAAAAGGTTTCCTCAGGCTGCTGGATTTCTGTTGTTAATCCCACACCGCAGGAAATAAAAATACTGATTGATGATTTCGGACTCGACAGCGGATTTGTAAAATCATCACTTGATGAGGAGGAATCGTCACGTATTGAACGTGAGGACGACCAGACTCTTATAATTATAGATACTCCTGTTTCTTCTATGGACGATTCAGAAACAAAAATATTCTATACAATGCCTATAGGAATTATTCTGACTAATGAAAATGTTATAACCATCTCTCTTCATGAATCTCAGTTAATAGATGAAGCTGTGCGAGGGACTATACGCAATCTCCGGCCGTCATTCAAGACAAGATTTGTTCTTCAGCTCCTGCTTAGGATTGCAGCATTGTTTCTGTATTATCTTAAACAGATTGATAAAATATCATCAGTTGCAGAAAAACAGCTTCATAATGCAATGAAAAACGAATTGCTTATGCAGCTTCTTGCCCTTGAAAAGTCACTTGTATACTTTTCAACCTCACTCAAAGCAAATGAAGCAACAATAGAAAAAATTTTCCGTGGACGTGTTATGAAACTCTATGATGAAGACCAGGATTTGCTTGAAGATGTACTGATTGAGATGAAACAGGCAATTGAAATGTCGAGTATCTATTCAGGAATTCTTTCCAGTATGACAGAGGGTTTTTCCGGAGTGATTTCAAATAATCTAAATATAGTTATGTGGCGGCTTACCATAGTGACTATTATAATGCAGATTCCCAATATTATATTTGCATTTTACGGAATAAATACAGTCGATTTGCCGTTGCCGTATACATGGTTTCCCATAGTGCTTGCTGTAGTTATTACGGCTGTGGCGACTGTTGTTCTTCTTAAGTGGAAAAAGAAATAGAGGTTTTGTATGAAGTATAAAACGGAGAGCAGAAATACGACAGAGTTTATAAATCTTCATGACTGTGAATGTCTTTCTTTGAGTTATGAAAATTCCGGAATTGTTATGGAAATGGAATGGATGGAGATACTTGGAGAACATTCCGAAAACCCATATAATATGGCTTATTCATCTGACAGGGGAATGATTGGATTCAATGATGTGATAATTAATAATTGATGTCAAAATTGATTATGGAAATAATTGTGTAAAAACCATAGAAACTGACAGGCATTTTAGACTTGAAGATATTACAATTTATTCTTATTTTGAGGATAATAAAATTGATTCAGTGTATAAGTATGGCGAAATATCCGGTTTTACACCTGATAATGAACTTATCATTATAGAAATTCTTTTTAGGGAATCATATATCAGATGGAATAAACTGGAAGATGTATCATGGTTTGAGAGTAAAGAAAGACTTGAGTTGGAAAAATCCGAAAAAGGAATTTATTAAAATGCTGTCATGGAATAATCCTGAGGAAGTGCAGAAAAAGGATTTAGAGCTTGCTTACGGAACAAAATATTTGGGTAACTTTTTTCAGCCTTTCATTGACGAAGAATCCAAAAGCCTGTGGAATAACTGTGCATTGATTTTATCCGATAAAACAGATGAAGAATTGAAACAGTGGCTTTTGCAGTGTTTTAAATGGCTTCAGGATATGGACTGTCCGGGTTCGGAAATAATTGCTGAAAGACTTCGGAAATACAGTAATACAGAGAATTTGGAACATGAAAGAAAAAAAGCTGTCAGAATTGCACGGATTCTCGATGACAAGGAATGGCTTGAATCAGGTTGGACAGATATGAGATAAAATGGGAATATTTATGTTCGGAGATATAATGGTTCGTATTGCAGGCGGAATAGCTGAAACTTTCTGTGAAGATATACCTGAATATATAAAAAATTTCTGCTATAGCAGGCTGGATTATACAATAAAAAGCATTACGGCAGAATTTTGTCGGAAATATCATATTTCTTTATATAAATATCAATAAATTATAAATAAAATCTCAGCAGATATATATGAAAATATATCTGCTGTTTTTTGTTATAATTTTCTCCTGAACAGGCATAATAATTTTGAGGTGAATTTTATGCAGCAAAATAACAGAAATCTTCGGATTATTTCAGGTCTTAAACAAAATATTGAAATGATTAAAAAAATTTCCGGCGATTCATCGGATGTATTGGTAAATGAATTTACAACAGGCGGAATAAAGTGTGCATTATTATGTTGTGAAGGTATGATATCGTCTCAGATGGTTACAGAAATGGTACTTTCTCCTGTAACCAATATTCCGCAGCAGGATAATGCGGCAAAGCTTTTCAGTTATATACAGATAAACAAGCTTTTTTCCCTTGACCGTTCAGAAGCTCAGGATTATGATACGCTTTTCCGTATGTTAAGCTCGGGATTTGCAGTTCTGATTGCAGAAGGAATGAACAAGGCACTTGCTTTTGGCATACAGGGTTATGCTTCACGCAGCATACAGGAACCTTCCGGAGAGGGAAACATTTTAGGAAGTCATGAAGGATTTGTCGAAACAATACGTACGAATATGTCAATGCTGAGACGGAGGCTGAAAAGTCCGGAACTTGTAATGAATCTCATGGTAAAGGGCAGTAAAAGCCGGACGGATATATGTATATGCTATATGAAGGACAGAGTTCCGCAGGGACTTCTTAACCGTATTCAGAAATCACTTGATGAAATAGAGCTTGAATCCATACTTTCAACGGGCTATGTACGTCCTTTTCTGGAGAAAAAAAGCTTTGAGCTTTTCAGTTCAACGGGACTTACGGAAAGACCCGATGTTTTATGCTCAAAGCTTATAGAGGGAAGAGTAGCTGTTTTGGTGGATGGAGTGCCATATGGAATAATTATACCGAGATTGTTCTGCGAAAGCTTTCATACGCTTGATGACTATGCCTATAAACCGTATTATGCAGTATTTATCCGCTGGCTCAAATATGGAGCATTTATATTGGCAGTGTTGTTGCCTGCTGTGTATGCAGCAATAGTAATGTATCATCCGGAACTTCTTAACAGTACATTATTGCTTCTGTTGGTTAAGGAAGAAAAAAATGCACCCCTTTCAATAATAACTGAGTCATTTTTAGTGTTGCTTATGTATGAAGTAATCAGGGAAGCGGGGGTACGTCTGCCGAAGCCTGTAGGAGGAGCAGTAAGTATAATCAGTGGTTTGATTATAGGAGATGCGGCAGTAAAATCAGGGCTTGTAAGTACACCGCTTCTGACAATGACTGCACTTGCTGTTCTTAGTGGACTTGTTGTACCTGATTTGAATCCGCAGATAACAGTGCTGAGATTTGCGTTTCTGATATCCGGGGGACTGCTCGGGCTTTTCGGAATAAGCATTCTTGCCTGTGCTGTGCTTACAAACATATGCAGTACCGAAGATTACGGATTTCCGTTCACTGCACCTATATCTCCGTTTTCGGCAAAGGGAATGGGCGATACCCTTATACGTCAGGGATTCAGAAAAATGCAGAGCAGAGGCTTTACAGTGGAGGAATATCATGAATCAAATAAGTAAGGCACAATTCATATCACTGTTGCTGATGGAAGATTTATTTATACTTTTCTGTCTGAAAGAAGAAATATCAATAATTACAGCTATTGGATTTTCAGCCGGAATTATATTGCAGTTTCTGTTTTCAGTTCCTCTTATCAAAATATATAGCAGGGGCAAGTCTCTTAAAGACTGCGGAAAGGCAGCAGAGGCAGTAATATTGATATATATTATAGTATGGGGAGGAATGCTTTTTTCAATGCTCTGGAATGCAGGGGACGTGATATATATACCATATGGAAATTCAGGGTTCTGGGGTAAATTCATGGTTGCGGCTATCATAGCTGTTGTATGTGTATATATTTCATCATCAGGAATAAAGGCACTCGGACGGTCTGCTTTGATAGCGGCAGCAATGGGTGTTGTCTGTCTTTTGATTGTAATAATAAGTGCATTGATACAGTCTGATATGAGCAATCTTAAAGAAATAGGGAATAAAAGTTTTTTGTCCGAACTTATAAGAGGATTTGCACTGAGCGGTGGACTTGGCAGTTTTATAATGCTTCTCGGATTTACAAAAGGTAAGCCCATGAGAAATGCGGCAGGGTATTTTATAGGTAAAGTTATTCTGACATTAGCCGTGATTATTACAGGTGTACTTGTAAGCGGCGGAATAATGGAGATAACAGATTTTCCGATAGCGACAGCAGCACAGTTATCCCAGCCGTTTGATGTCCAGAGAATAGATTCGCTGTTTCTGATAGTATTTTCAGTGTATGCAGTATATTCAATAGCTGTACAGGCTTCGGCGGCTGATTATTTATTGGGTGAAGTAATACCTGCAATAAAAAAATACAGAAGTACTCTTATGCTGGCGGCAATGGCATCAGTAGGTTTTATTTTCAGTGGAAATACTCATTATGGAATGGGATATAGTATTGCAGTTGCAGTTATTCTGCTGTTTGCACCTGTATCTTATTTTGTTAAAAGAAGACTGAGAGGTGCATAATCATGAAAAAACTTTTATTTTTAACGTTTGGAATTTTAATTCTTACCGGCTGTTCATCAAACGGAAATGTAAGTAAAATAGCATATCTGAGGTCGGCGGCACTTGACGGAAATAGGTTTACATTGTCATTTTTTACAGAAGAGGATGGTGTTATAACCATAACGGCGGATAGTCCGGAAGAAGCAAAGAAAACAGCAGAACTTTCAGTAGGAAAAGAAATTTTTACAGGTCATACGGAACTTATTATGCTTAAAAACTGTGATAATCTTAAAACACTTGACTATATGCTTCATGAGTGGAAGGTATCGCCGTCGTGTATGATTGCACAACCTGAATTTAACGGAAGGACCATTCTTGAACAGAAAAAGCCCGAAGAACTTACTGGTTCGATAAAAATGGCACAGGAACAGGAGTTAGCTCCGGAGTGCGATATTATTACAGTACTGAGCGGACTTCTTAATGATGACAGAACAGCTGAAGCAGCCGAACTTTCAGAAAAAGGATTCTGCGGAGTTGTAAAACTGAAATAAAAATTTATGATTGAAAAATAGATGCGGATATTGTATAATATTTATAAAGCTTCGTCCATAGCATTTTTAAATACAAGCAGGACGAAGTTAATACATAATCAGGAGTGTTCAATATGTACAATAAAAAAGTTACAAACTGTGAAAGCTGTATAAATTACGTTTATGATGAAGATTATGACTGCTATGTATGCATGGTTAATCTTGATGAGGACGAAATGGCAAGATTTATCCAGGGGACAAACTATTCATGTCCTTATTACAGACTTGATGATGAATACGGTATAGTGAGAAGACAGAATTAATTGAAAAATCACTCATTATTTTTTAAGTTTCTGCATATAAATTAATTGTCCGCAGAACAGGATAAGGGAGTGATGCAATTGAAGATACAGCCTGCTCAAAGGGCGGTTACTCTGGGGCAGTACATAATTGAGAACAGGGCAACAGTCCGTACAACGGCTAAAAAATTCGGCATATCAAAGAGTACAGTGCATAAGGATGTAAGTGAACGTCTTAAAATTGAAAATCCGGTACTTTATGCACAGGTCAAGAATATACTTGAAATCAATAAGCAGGAACGCCATATCCGTGGCGGACTTGCAACAAAAAGAAAATACAGTGAGCTGTCGCAGAAGAAAAAAAATCAGGGACGGTAAAATAAACCGTCCCTTAATCTATATTAAAACAGTAGTCTGACATAAGTATTTTCCTGTTTGCAGCTATTCACGGGCAGCACCGGTGCATTACTGAAATCAGCCGCTTCAAAAGGCTTACATCATACTTCTGTTAATATTATTCTATGCAGAATTTTCAAAAAAGCGACAATGAAAATATTAACAATTTTAAACTTTTGTTACGATTGTCAGATTTGTGTAATAATAAAAAACCAAATTGTATTATAACTGAAATCTTACTGTTATTGCAATATGCAGAAGTATAGTTTATAATATAATCAGGAAAAACAAATAAACAAGAAAAAACACATCTTTCAGCGTTTGAATATTTCTGAAAAAGAATGGCTGTCAGTGAATTTTATTCTCTGACAGCTGTTTTTTTATTATTATTTTGATTTTTTTCTTGATTTTATTGCGGTCAGGATTGAAATAACCGAAATGAAAAATATAACAGAAGGAGTATTGACTCCTGTTGATGATGAATCAGAAATAGATTTTTTATTAATCCAGGATGATATATTTACAGTTGTTTCAGTTGATATTTCAGAAGTAACTGCGTCAGGGTTTATTTCATATAAAACAGGAATTTTTAGAAAATTTGTATCAGAAGTCGTTGTTTGTGCTGATATGTTTGTTAAAGGAGTTATTTCAATTTCTTTCGTTGTTGTTCCGGTTGTTGTCAGTATAATCGGAGCAGGTCCCAAAGTAAAAGAAGGAATACTATCTATCTGGACTGGTTTGGAGAAGTTTTCAGCCGTCTGAATTTCAGAATCTGTTTTCATAAGCTGTAGTTGCATAGTATTCGTTTTGATTTGAAGGGGTAAGTGCGGATGGTATATTTTCACTGGCATACTGTTCAATGATTATATCAAGTTTGTGCTGTTGTTCGGGCATACCGCCGGAAGTTTCAGTAATAATAGAAGATAATTCTGCAACTTTTTCATAGTCAATGTCTTCATATGGTTTATTCATTTCCCTGTCAAGTTCTTCACTTAGTTCTTTAATCATATCATTTTCTGAATTATCGTCATTTATCAGTCTGTCAATAAGATTATCATCGTTTTTCATAATTATCACTCCTTAATTTTCCGGCAATCTGTGTTGTCCATAATTTAAGTAACCTCCTTTGACATTTATTTATTAATCATATCATTAATAAAGACGTTTGTAAAATAAGTTTTTCTCGTCAGATTCAACAATTTTTTGAAAATCTATTGAAAAATAAGAAAAATGCTGTTATAATAAATTACGAAAATAAAAAGTTCGAAATTGGGGTGAAAAGTATGGATAAAATACTTCCGACAAACGGAAGTTGTCCTTACTGCGGGAAGAAATTTCATGATTACAATGCTTCAAGCACTGATTTTGGTTCGCCGATAAGAAAATGCAGATACTGTTAGAAAGAATATCTTGATTGCAGATATCATGAAATTACTGTAGAAGGCTGGAATGAATCTTCATTAGATATCAGCAGAAGCCTGAAAGTTATTGCAATTGGTCTTGTTATTTTTTTGTTGCAGGAGGTCTTACAGCATATACAATATATTTTAAGAACTATTATATGACAAAAGGTGTGCTTTCGGCGTTTTGCAGAGCTTTGATTGTTATTGTTGGTATTGTGGATGCTGTAAGGATAAAAACCGGAGCGAAGCAGAAAAGTTTGGAGCTTAAAAGGGCAGAATCTGAAAAAAGGCTCAGTAATCTGGTATATGCATATCAACTTTCAGAGCTTGGCTATAAAATACCTGAAAAGTATTTGTAAAAGATAATGTAAAAAGACAATTTATGAAAGGAATTGAAAAATGGAAAAACTGATAAAAGCCTGTGTGGGGGTTCTTCCCAAAAAATTGCAGGACATATATTATAAGCATGAAGAAAAATGGATGTATCTTCTTTTTGGCGGACTTACAACGGTTGTATCAATGGCGACAAAACTGTTATTGTTTGCATTGGTTCCGGGTGAACCAAAGTGGGAGAGTACAGCAGGCGTTTATTTTTCATGGATATGTGCTGTTACTTTTGCATTTTTCACCAACAAGAAATATGTATTCAAGAATGAGACAAAAACGTCTCAGGAGTTTTGGAAAGTATTTTTTTCTTTTTATGGAGCAAGGCTTGCAACTCTCGCTATGGAATGGGTCATATTCCTTGTGTGCTGTGACTGGCTCGGAATAAGTAAACTGCTTATTACTCTGTTAAGTCAGGTAGCAATTTTTGTTGCAAATTATGTTATCAGCAAGATTTTTGTATTTAAGGATAATAAAAAAACCAATGAGTAATACAATAAAAATAGGAAATGTAATTCTGGATAAAACAGCAGCTCTTGCACCTATGGCAGGGGTTGCGGACAGGGCATACCGTCTGATGTGTAAAAAGTATGGTTCAGCTTATTCAGTAAGTGAAATGGTATCGGCAAAGGGAATCTGTTACAGTGATAAAAAAACAGCGGAACTTTGTACGGTTACAGATGACGAAAGACCTATGGCGGTACAGCTTTTCGGGAGTGAGCCTGATTTTATGGCGGAGGCTGTAAAAATAGTTCTGGAGTATAAGCCTGATATTATTGATATAAATATGGGTTGTCCCGTGCCTAAAGTAGTAAATACCGGAGCAGGTTCTGCACTTATGAAAAACATAAGTCTTGCATCTGAAATTACAGAATCAGCAGTAAAGGCAGCTGGAAAAGTTCCTGTTACCATAAAAATCAGGAGCGGCTGGAGTGCTGACAGTATAAATGCAGTTGAAATGGCAAAGGCTCTTGAGTCTTCGGGGGCTGCGGCAATAGCAGTACATGGCAGAACACGTGACCGATTTTACAGTGGTATGGCTGACCTTAATATAATTAAATCAGTTAAAAAGGCTGTGCGGATTCCTGTTATAGGTAACGGAGATATTACAGATGCTAATTCATGTATTAATATGTATAGTGAAACAGACTGCGACCTTGTGATGATTGGAAGGGGAAGCTATGGAAATCCGTTTATTTTCAAGGAAATTGAATCGGCACTCACTGGTAAACCGTATGTTCCGCCATCTGTTGAAGAAAAGATGCATGTTATGCTGGAGCATATACGCATGATTATTGAAATGAGTCAGAAATCTGAAGAGCTTGCTGTTCATGAAGCACGTAAGCACGCTGCATGGTATATGAACGGTTATTACGGTTCTGCAAAATTCAGAGCAAAATGTTATCAGCTTGCTTCATATGCGGAAGCTGAATTGCTTGCTGAGGATTTTATAAATTTACAGAACAGCATATTCCACAATAATTTCAAGAAAAATTCGTGAATGTTGCTGTGTAAAGAGAAAATGGCAGAATACAGCCGATTTTTATAATTATATAAATAACATATATGACAATATGGGAAAAAATCATATTAACAATTGCAAAAACTGAAAAAATGTGGTATAATATTTAATAGATTATAAAAACAAGGACTTTTAGTAAGGAGACTTTAATAAATGAAACTCAGAAAAGGACGTGCCACTGCTTGTCTTGCGGTACTTGCAGTACTTGTTATTTCAGGTGTAAGCTGTGCAACAAAAGCTGTCGGCAATGTATTGGATTCAGATAATGCCGGAAATGGTTCATCGGATAATAATCAACAGCCTGATATTTCTTCAGCCGGTGAAAGTACAACTGTGGAAACAACTACTGAACCTATTCAGGAAGATAAAAGGGTGCACGTAATAGCTGCCGGTGATAACTTGATTCATTATTCAGTTTTTAAAAATGCGGAAAGACTTGCCGGTGAAGGTGAAAACTATGATTTCAAGCCGATTTATGAAAATGTCAAATATCTTATTGAAGATGCTGATGTTGCAGTTCTTAATCAGGAAACTATCATAAGTGAAAGCAACCCTGTAAGAGGTGCGGACGGTGGTGCATTGCTGTTCAATTCTCCGCCGGAAGTTGCTGACGCAGTCATTGATTTGGGATTTGATGTTTTTACTATGGCGAATAATCATCTTCTTGATTTCGGTGCGTCTGCACTTGAGGAATCAATAAATTTCTGGAATGAAAAGGCAGAAACTTATGACCTGACTATCCTTGGTGCTTATCTTAATGAAGAGGATTCGGAAAATATCCGTGTGCGTGAGGTAAACGGAGTAAAGATTGCTTTTCTTGCCTATGCAGAACATATAAACGGATTTGAATTTCCGTATGATTCACCTTTAAGGGTAATCATGAATTATGAGGAAGATATTATTGAACGTCAGATTAAGGAAGCCAAAGAAATTGCGGATGCCGTTATAGTTTCTGCTCATTGGGGTGTTGAGGATACTCATGTTGTTTCCGATGACAGAATTGAACTGGCAAATAAAATGGTTAATTGGGGTGCTGATGTAATTCTCGGAGGTCATACTCATACGGCTGAAACTATGGAATGGATTGAACGTGACGACGGCACAAGAGGTTTTGTTTATTATTCAATGGGAAATTTTATCTGTTGTCAGACTGATAACTTCAATCTTATCGGTGAAATGCCGGATTTCGATATTGTCGTTGACGGTGCAACAGGTGAAGTCCGTCTTGAAGATGTTGGCTGTATTCCTAATATAATTCATTATGAAGCAGGCGATTATTCCAATCTCGGAGTTTATCCTTACAGCAAATATACTCCCGAGCTTGCGGCGGTTCATGGTATACCGTATGCTGTTCCGGCAGGCACTTATACAACATTCAGCTGGGATATTTTAAATGATATAATTAATGAGAATATTCCTGAAGAATTTAGGAAGTTGGATAAATAAGTTGACAAATTCATAATTAAATAATATACAGGCTTGAATTATTAATTTACAATAGTACAGGTATTGTGCAAAGTGTTCAAAAAACAAGCCTGTTGTATATATAAAACACCAAAAAAAATATAAAACTATTTACTTTTCTGATAAGTTGTTATATAATAAAATCATGAATAAATGTAAAGCTTGGGATTGTAAATCTCATCACGGCAGTGTGATGCGTCTTATGATGAAACCACTGCAATGCGGAAAATATTTTTAACCGTATTAATCCGTTTGTTCATGTAAGTTTCATGATTTTGCGGCGGTGCTGCAAAGAAGAGACACGATATAATTAAAGGGGCAAATGTTCCTTTATTATATAACCATTAATAGAAGAAGGAGGAAAAAACATGAAGACAAAAAAGATAGTCATCGGAGCTGTGGCAGCAGCTATGCTTTCACTTTCAGTATGCTCGCTCGCACCTGCTTTTGCAGCTGACGAAACAGTGCAGGTATCCGTTAGCAATACATCAGCAGAGGCAGGAGGTAGTTTTACAGTCGATGTTTCTGTTTCTGATATTCCTGATACAGGACTTCAGGGCTGTCAGTTCTCTCTTGAGTTCGACAGCAGCGTTATTTCAGTAACTTCCGTTAAGGCAGGCGCTCTTACAGAAAACGGCACAACCTCAGCAGATCCATCATCAATACTTCCAAATTTCAATAATTATGTGGATAATGCAAAGGGCTTTGTAAGCATTATGTGGTCAACATCACTTGATGAACCTACATACTGGCTCAAAGGAGAAGGCGTACTGTTCACAGTTACAGGTACTGTTGCAGAAGGAACAAAGGATGGAACAAAATCCGAAATAAAAATCGTTCCTACTGGACGCAATGTTACATCATCTTCAGAAATTATTAATGAAGAAGTTGACTGTGGTTATGTTAAAAACGGTGAAAAAGTAAAATATGATGTTAAGCTTGTTAACGGAATTGTTACTGTAGGCAATGAAAAACCTACTGAAACTACTATAAGCACATCTGGTAGTGATAAGTACCTCAAGGGTGATGCAAATGTTGACGGACGTTTAACAATTGCTGATGCAACTGCTATTGTCCAGCATCTTGGAAATCAGGATGAATATGGTCTTTCAGAGCAGGGCTTGATTAATGCTGACTGTGACGGAGATCCAGGTGTTACCGGTGCTGATGCAAACCGCATTCAAATGTGGGAAGCAGGTCTGATTCCGGAGGTTTAAACTGATTCCGATTTAAGATTATCTGATTTGTCCCCCTTACAAAGGAATACAAACCCACAATTTATAAGTTATTAAAGGTCTGAAAACCTAAAGAAAGGAATTATTACAAATGAAGAAACTTATTTCTGCAGCTTCTGCATTGGCTATGGCTGCATCAATGGTAGGCACAGCTGTTCCGTTCGCAACAGGCGCTGCTGATTCAACTAAGGGCTTCGAACTCAGAGCTTTTGAAAGCAGAGCTGGCGAAGCTGTAAGCACAACAATCTCAGCTGATGAAATTGCTGCTGGTGATGTTACTATTCCGATTGGTGTTTATCTTTTAGAAAACACAGCTGACTGTGAGTCAATCAAGGCTGAGTGGACAGTAAATTCCGAAGATGGCGATGCTTCAAACACTTATGTTACTTTTAGCGGTGTTCAGCATGCTACTGATTACTATGATACTGAAAGAGAAGTTACACTTGCAAGCGGAAAGAGCGCTGTAACAAAGCGTTATGTTCCTTTTGCTGGTGCAGTTAAAGGTGGTAAATTAACTCTTACAGCAGGTGAAAATATGTTTTCAACTGCTGCTAAACAGGATTCTTCCAATTGTCCTAATGCATGGGGTTCAGTAATGTGGACACCGGTAAGCGGTCAGGATTATGCATGGAGCGGTGCAACATCTGATGAATATCCTATGTTTGTTTTCGAAGCAAAATTTGCTAAGGGTACTCCTGCTGGTACATATACAATTGATTTTGTTGACATTATTAAGGATCCAAAGTTCCCTGATAACAGATCTTCAATGATTGAATCACCTGCTGGTAAGATGACAAGTGCAAAAAATAACCTTACATTTAAGGGTATTGAAATTAAAATTGGTGACGGCGGAGAAGCTCCAAGTACAACAACCACGACAGCATCATCTGCTACAAAACCAACAACAACAACAGTATCAAGCACTAATGACCCGGGTGAAGTAACATTTGTAACAATTGATGATTTTATAATTAATGTTCCTGATATAGAACTTGAGCCGGGCGAATCAAAGGAAGTTTCATTCACAGTAGAAAACCCTGGAAAACATAAAGCTGCAACATTATCTGCATTTCTTGCTAAGATTACAGATGGAGTAACAATAGCACTTAATGAAGAAGATAATCCGTTCTGTGAAGCTGTACCGGGTGATAAGGAATGGATTCACAGTGGTATAGTTGAAAGATGCGATGCAACAGAGAGCGGAACTAAGCATCCTCAGGATGTAGCAGATGGAAATATCATAAG
>CAJTOG010000019.1 GCA_910577575.1 uncultured Ruminococcus sp.
CTTTACCTGTTCGGGCGAAAGTTCTCCGCATTCAATACGCATAACAGGAGAACAGGTTGCCTTCCAATAACTTACGGCTTCTGCCATGCCAAGTGAAAAGGCAAGGCGTTCAAAAATAAGATTATCTTTTATACTGAACTTTTCGGGTTTATTGAAAATCCAGCCGGGACGGAACTCAGTAAGACCTGAAATTTCAAATAAGAAGTTGATTTCTATTGTATTTTCAGATTCCGAAATATTATAATTCCTGAAAATAAAAACGGGAAAGTCTTTTCTGAACTGTTCAAATTTATTCATAATTCCTCCGGAAATTAAATTTTTTCAGCAAGTTTCTGATAATGATTTTTCAAAAGAGAATAGGTTTCATCAGATAAGTCGTGTTCAATTTTACAGGCATCTTCCAGAGCCTGATCCTTTTTTACTCCCAGAAGCATAAAAAATGCAGAAAGAGTATTGTGACGGTCGTAAATTCTTTCGGCAATTTCCCTTCCGGAGTCTGTAAGCATGATGTGATTATCGCTATTTACTTCAACAAGATTTTCATCTTTCATTTTTTTTAGAATGATGGAAACTGTCGGGCGGGAATAGCCAAGATATGAGCATATATCAATAGCGTGAACATCTGGCTGTGCCTTTGATAAGATAAGTATAGTTTCAAGATAGTTTTCAACTGCTTCTGTAATAGCCATTTTTGTCCTCCATAGAGAAAAATTTTGTTATAATTCTGTAAGTATATTATAACATGAATTACCAAAAAAAACAATAGGAATTTTTATAAACTATAAATTTAAATTTTTTTGGGCACATTTATCGGATTTTCAAAGTAATCATAAAATACTTTAAAAACATCAGGATAAGAATTTTTTATGCGAATCGGCACAAGCATTTCATTTGTAAAACAATGGGAGGTAGTTCCTTCAGCACACAGCTTTCCTGTTGTACGGCTGAAAATCTTATATGAAACAAAAAGTGATACGCCGTTGAATTTTGTTATTGTCATATAGACAGAAAAAGGTTCGGCAAATCTTAATGGATGCTTATAATTGCATTCAGCGGAAAGAACAGGCATAAGTATTCCTTTTGCTTCTATGTCTTCAAATGGCATACCTGCTTGTTTGAGAAAATCCACACGTGATTCTTCAAAAATTCTGATGTAATTGGAATGGTGCATAATCCCCATTTTATCGGTTTCATAGTAGTAAACAAAGCGTTCATATGGCTTAATCATTATTAATCAATCCTTCCGTATAATATGAGCATTCATATAAAGTTATTCTTCAATAATTACTAATAACTATATATATATTTTACACATTTTTTCCATTTTTGTCAATAGCTTTTTCGTAAATTATACTGTTATTATTACTTGTGATATAACAAGATTCATATTTTTTTAGAAAATTTCAGAAAACCATTATAATTTATCATTGACATAATATGAATAAAATGGTATAATAATAACAAATGTATATTGGGATTGTTTTTAAAATTTATACTTTACAGTGAATTTTTAAAGGAGTTAATTTATGAAACATTTGAAAAAACTTTCAGCAGTAATTTCTTTTATCCTTATGGTTTCACTTTTTGGATGTGATGGTACATCTTCTTCTGTAGTTGAATTGATTGATAAAAATGAACCTGTTACAATTGCAGTATGGCATTATTACAACGGAGTTCAGCAGGTGAATTTTGATAACTCTGTTGAAGAATTCAATAATACTGTAGGGCGTGATAAAGGCATAATAGTTGAAGCTTATTCAAAAGGAAGTATTTCAGAACTGGCAGATAGTGTTATAGCTTCAGTGAAAAAAAGTGCCGGAGCAGAAAATCCGCCTGATATCTTTACTGCATATGCTGAGACTGCTTATACCATTGACCAATTGGGCGGACTTGCTGATATAGGTAAATATTTTACAGATGATGAAATAAATGAATATGTTGAAGATTATATAGATGAAGGTCTTTTTTCAGGAAACGGCTCGCTCAAAATATTTCCGACTGCAAAAAGTACGGAAATTATGGTGCTTAATTATACTGATTGGCAGAATTTTTCCAATGCGGAGGGTGTAACTGTTGACGACCTTAAAACATGGGAAAGCATTGCAGAGATTGCTGAAAAATATTATAAATATACGGATGATTTAACACCTGATATTGAAAATGACGGAAAGGCTTTCTTTGGACGTGATTCCGTTGCAAATTATATGATAGTCGGTGCAAGACAGCTTGGTGAAGAATTTATATCGTTTGATGAAAGTGGAAAACCTGTTCTAAATGTTGATAGGGAAGTTGTAAGAAAACTTTGGGACAATTATTATGTACCGTATGTAAAGGGCTGTTATACAATGCAGGGACGATACAGAAGTGATGATGTAAAGCTTGGAAAGTCAATTGCCATAATATGTTCAACCACAGGCACTGCCTATTATCCGGAAGAAGTTACCATAGATGACGATTATACATATCCAATTGAAAATATGGTTCTTCCTGTTCCAAATTTTGAAGGAACTGAACCATATGCGGTACAGCAAGGAGCAGGAATGTCGGTAATCAGTTCAAACGAAAAGAAAGAATATGCAAGTGCAGTGTTTTTGAAATGGTTTACAGAAGAAGAACGAAATATAGAATTTTCGATAAATTCAGGCTATCTTCCTGTAAAGAAATCAGCGAATGACTTTGATAAAATTTCAGCCATCAATGAAAAATCTGAAAATACAGTAAAGGAAACAATGCTTAATTCTCTGAAACTTGCAATAGATGAAGTAAACAATTATTCACTTTATACCATGAAACCTTTTAATACTGCTTCAGAGGTACGTGACTATCTTGGCAATTATATACAGACAACTGCGGAAGAAACATATGCATCAGTAATTGAAAAAACACAAAACGGTGAAAACCGTGATGATATTATTGCCGAATATACAGATGATGAAGCATTTGAATCATGGTTCAGCATTTTTAATTCTTATATTGAAAGTCTGGTGAAGTAAATCATGGGAGTGATTGATTATGAAACCGGATGATAAGGAAAAAGAAAAAAGGCGGTCAAGTTCGTTTTCAGTAAAGCTTTTTATTCCGATGATAGTTCTTTTTGCTTTACAGATTGGTGCTCTATTCGGTACATTGTATATAAGCGGTGAATTTAATTCAGTACGGCAGTATGCTTATGATATGCTTATTGAAAAAACCGAGAACCGCAAGAATTATATAGAAAATATGTTTCTGAAAAATATTCCGGAAGTATGTCATGCCGATAGTGAAATTACTTATATCACTGAAAAAATCCTTAAGGAAAGAAATCAGTCTATTGATGAGATTTCAACTGATAAACAGCTTAACAGAGATATTCTTTCGGAAGCTACACAAAGACTTATTTATCTTCTGCGTGTATCAGGTGCAAACGATGCCTTCATTATACTTGACACAGGTGATTTATATGTCAGGGAAGGTATGGAAAATAAAGCTTGTGTTTATATACGTGATATGGATTCTTCATCAAGCAGTACGGCAGCAAACAATGACCTGCTTCTGGAAGCCGGAAATTCTGATGTTGCAAATTTATATAATATTGCTTTGGATTATGAATGGACTGCCCAGATTGATGTCGGGAAATATCATATGGAAGACAATCTTGATTTTTATCATAAAACTATTAAAACCGCTGAAGAAAACAAGAATATAAATCTGAATGAACTGGGTTACTGGAGTGGATTTTCAAAAATATCAGATTCAGCTTTGTCAAGCATCAAATACACTTTACCGCTTATATCTGATGACGGTACGGTTTACGGCGTTATGGGAATAGGGTTTCTTGAAAAAAATGTTCTTAAAAATATGCCTTCAAATGATACTTTCAGTGAAAGTTCGTGTTATGTTTTGGGAGCTGATTTTGAAAATGACAATGAATATTCCGTAATTGTCAGTTATGGTCCTCTTTTCAGCAGACTTGTTGAAAATCCTGATTATATACATATGGATGGTATTGATAAAAGCAGGATTTATAACATCGGTGAAACGTCTGACAAGAAATCTATAGGAAATATACAACTTATGAATCTTTACAGCGTTGATTCGCCTTATGCAGATGAACAGTGGGCGCTTATTTCAATAGCTGATAAAAGCAAAACTTTAAGCGTATACAGCAGACTTCTGAAAATGCTTGCCATGTCGTCTTCCGTGTCAATTGTTCTGGTCATACTTGCGGCACTGATGATTGATAAAATCGTTACTAATCCTGTAAAGAAAATTGTCAGGGAACTTGAAAAGGAACATGAAGCAAATGAAATAATAAGATTCAGTTCTTCAGGAATTTCAGAAGTTGATACCCTTACAGAAGCTATTGAAGAACTTCAGATTAATGTAAGGGAACAGGCATCACGTGTATCAAAAGTTATAAGTATGGCGAATATGGGAATAGGTGTGTTTATGTGTGACCTTGATACAATGAGCGTATATGTAGGGGAAAGTCTTATTAAACTGCTTAATTTGAGTGGACTTCCAGTTGAAGATACAAATCTTTCATTTGCGAATTTTAAGGGATATATATCAGATTTTGACCCTGAAAGTAAAATTTGTGGGAGTGAAATATTTTATCATGACTGCAAAATACTGAATAATGAAATAGAAATTCGCTTTAATGATTCAGAAAAGAATATAACTAAGTGGTATAGATTTACAATGAAAAGAGATGGAAACAATATTCTTGGTCTTGTTCAGGATATTACCAGTTCCATTCTTGAAAAGAAAAAAATTGAGTATGAACGTGATTATGACCTCACAACCGGACTTCTTAACAGGCGTGCATATTACAGCAAAATTGGCGAATTATTCAATCATCGTGAAAGACTTGGAATTGCTGCATTTATTATGATTGACCTTGATAATCTCAAATATGTGAACGATACATATGGTCATGATTTCGGAGATGACTATATAAAAACTGCTGCTAATATACTTAAGGGCTTCAGAGATTTCGGCGGTGTTGTCGCAAGAATGTCCGGAGATGAATTCAATATATTTCTATATGGGCTTGATTCAAAAAACGAAATAAGAGAATTTATTAAAATTATTCGACAAAGACTTATCAGAAGTTACTGTATACTTGCCGATGGGACTCATTATAAAATAAGGGCAAGTGCGGGTATTTCATGGTATCCTGATGATTCTGATTCATATGAAATGCTTATTAAGTATGCTGATTTTGCAATGTATACTGTAAAACATTCAACAAAAGGAAACATTGCGGAATTTGACTTGAATTCATACAGTAAGGATTCAATTCTTGTTACAGGCATTGAGGAAATGAACAGTATAATTGACGAACAGCGTATAAAATATGCATTCCAAGCTATAATTTCAGCTCATGATGGTACTGTATATGGGTATGAGGCACTTATGCGTCCGCAATCCGAAACTCTCCATTCACCTATGGAGCTGATAAGAATAGCAAAAACAGGTGCAAAACTTCATGATATTGAACGAATAACATGGACACTTGCATTAAAAGAATTTAAAAATCAGAGAAATAAGGGGAATATTCCGAAGAATGTGAAAATTTTCATAAATTCACTTTCAAATTGTACATTACAACCGGAAGATATTGAAATTATCGAGAATGAAAATGCTGGTATTTTGGACTGTGTTGTGCTTGAAATACTGGAAAGTGAAATTGCAAATGCTGAATACACACATGATAAGAAACGCCGTATGACAAAATGGAATGCCATGATTGCTCTTGATGATTTCGGAAGCGGGTATAACAGCGAACATTCTCTTATAACTTTTGAACCGGATTTGATTAAAATCGACCGTACAATAGTAAGCGGCTGCGACAGTGATATGAACAGAAAAAATATAATTTCAAATCTTGTAAGACTTTCAAAATCCAAAAATATTCTGGTGCTTGCTGAAGGAGTTGAAACATCCGGAGAATTAAGAACTGTAGTTGAATGCGGAGTTGATTTGCTTCAGGGTTATTATTTTGAACGCCCTGTATTTGAGCCGCAACCGATTGATTCAGCACTGACAAATGAAATAGTTGAACTGAATAAAAAAATTCATAGTTGAAACATAAAATATATTCCCTTTCTGTAATTAAGAAAGGGGATTGTTTTTTTATTTTCCTGTAACTTTGGAATAGGGCTTTGAATATAATACCATATCATAATTGCAGAGGTGATATTATATGAAGCGGAGAAGCCGGAAAAAAGGAAAATTCAGAAAGATTTCAGTGCTTGTTATATCTGGTATAATAATTATTCTGCTGATTTCAGTTTTGAGAATGGAAAAGGCAGTGCGTCCGATGGCGGAAATGCAGTCGAGACAGGCCGCACGTCTTACGGCAAATAAAATAATCAGTGAAACAGTAGCAGACTATATATCTGAAAATAATTATACTTACAGCGACTTTGCAGTTGTTTTATATGATAATTCCGGACGTACCGCATCAATAGAAGCGTTGTCCGAAAATATCAATCGTGTGCAGTCTGAGCTTACATCTGAAATAAATAATAATCTATCAGAAAGTGGTGAAGCTTCAGCAAAAATATCACTTGGTTCACTAAGCGGTTCTTATCTTTTGTCAGGCAGAGGACCTGAAGTAAAAATAAAAATCTGTCCTGCCGGCGATGCGTCAGTAAAACTCAGAAGCAGTTTTGACTCAGCAGGAATAAATCAGACAAGACATAGAATATATGCGGAAATTTCTGCTGATTTTATATCTTCAATACCACTTTACAGTTTTGAAACTGAAGAAAATTTTGAACTTTTGCTTGCTGAAACAATTATTGTTGGCGATGTTCCGGATTATTCAGTTAAAGCATGGAGTAGCTGAAAATTTTTTCGGTAAAGGTATTGGAATTTAAAGAAATTTATGTTATAATAATAAATGAAGTTAATTATAGGAGGATTTATAATGCGAATAAGACATAAACCATGGGCAAAACCGGAACTGGAATCCTGTCCGTTCTATGTGAAGAATCCGGCAGAACAGAAAGGCGGATGGACAGAACTTTTTGAAATTCCGGAAAGACCTCTGTATATTGAACTTGGCTGCGGAAAGGGCGGATTTATTTCACAAATAGCACCAGCAAAACCTGAAATAAATTTTATCGCTATGGATATAAAGAATGAAATGCTTGTCCTTGCAAAGAGAAAAATTGAAAATGCTTATGAATCAGCGGATATGCCTTTGAATAACGTGAAAATTGCTATTCAGAACATTGAACGACTTGATACTGCATTCGGTGAAAATGACAGAGCAGACAGAATTTATATAAATTTCTGCAATCCATGGGGAAAGAACAAGCACAAGAAACGCCGTCTTACTCATACACGCCAATTATTGAATTACAGAAAATTTCTTAAGGGTGAACTGTGGTTCAAAACTGATGACGATGAGCTTTTTGAGGAATCGTTTGAATATTTTTCAGAAGCAGGTTACAATATAAAATTCAGAACATATGATTTGCACAGTGAAACAAACATTGAAAATTATATTACTGAGCATGAAAATATGTTTACTGCTGAGGGCAAAAAAATAAAATTTCTTATTGCCGAACCGGTTGGAGAATAATTATGGAATATAAAAAAGAATCCGGAAAATTTTCAGTTGGTTTGGGAATGCCGTCTGAAAACAGCAGTAAAGGGTTTATAGTTTCAATATTATCGGTTATTACTGCTGTCACAATGTTCATGTTAAAAATAAAACTTAAAAGAAAAAAGAAAATTTTTCCGAAACACTTTACAAAATGAATCGGATATGGTATAATAATAAAAAACCTGAAGCCTGTAAGGTGATTCGGGCATATTGCTTGATATATAAATCTTTTAGCATGTTTATGCCCGACTGTTATTTCAGACGGGTATTTTTTCGGGTATTTTCTGCAAAATATGTTAAAGGAGGATTTTAATGACTTCTATTTTAATTAAAAATATCCGTGCTGTTGATGCAGATACTGATATTATTACAGATGTTCTGATAAGTGGTGACAAAATTGCTGAGATTGATAAAGATATTGAGTCATATGCTGATACAGTAATTGATGGCACAAATCTTGTTCTTATGCCTTCGCTTTTTGATATGCACGTTCATTTGCGTGACCCCGGTTTTACGCATAAAGAGGATATTTTAACAGGCTGTTCGGCAGCTCTTGCCGGAGGAGTTACAGGAGTTCTTGCAATGCCGAATACAAAACCGCCGTGTGATAATCCTGAAACTATTGAATACATTATCAATAAAGCTAAAGGGACTGGTGTTGAAGTTTATCCTGTCGGCTGTATTACCGGTGGAATGAGCGGAAATGGTTTATGCGATTATGAAGTACTCAAAAAAGCAGGTTGCATATGTATATCCGATGACGGACGACCTGTTGAAAATGCTGAAATGATGCGTAAGGCATTGGAACTTTCAAAGTCAAACGGACTTCTTGTTGCTTCTCACTGTGAGGATTTGAGTATTATAGACGGTGGAATTATGAATAAAGGCGAAACTTCTGAAAAACTGGGAGTAAAAGGTATGGACAGAACTTCCGAGGATTATATAACTGCCCGTGAAATGATTCTTGCAAAGTCAGTTGACGCACGTATTCATATATGTCACGTTTCCACGGAAGGCAGCACTGCAATGATTCGTTTTGCTAAGTCGAGAGGAGTGAAAGTAACTTGTGAGACTGCTCCGCATTATTTCATGCTTACAGACAAGCTTCTTGAAAAACGTGATGCAGACTACAGAATGAACCCGCCTTTGCGTACTTCTGATGATGTAAGGGCAATTATAGACGGTATAAAAGACGGCACTATAGACTGTATAGTCACAGACCATGCTCCTCATGCATCTGAAGAAAAAGCTGATTTTGAAAAAGCTCCGAATGGTGTTGTAGGTCTTGAAACATCACTTGCCGTGACTCTTAC
This sequence comes from uncultured Ruminococcus sp., assembly GCA_910577575.1. Lineage (GTDB taxonomy): Bacteria > Bacillota > Clostridia > Oscillospirales > Ruminococcaceae > Ruminococcus. Next base: position 8,914 of record CAJTOG010000019.1, read on the forward strand.
AGCCTTGTATCATACAGGAGAAATAAACCTGAATAAAGTTATTGAACTCATGTGTATAAATCCGAGAAAAATTCTTGGACTTGAAATTCCGGCAATTGAAATCGGAAAAAAGGCTGATTTGGTAATAGCTGACATAGATAGGAAATGGATTGTTGAGCCTGAAAAATTGCATTCAAAATCACATAATACAGTATTCAAGGGAATGACTTTAACAGGTAAACCACTTGTTACTATATCAAAGGGCAGAATTTGCTATGATGCAAGATAAATAATTTATTAAACGGAGGAAATATTATGTCATTTGACAGACTTATTGAAAAAATTATTGAATTTAAAAATCCTACTGTCGTAGGTCTTGACCCGAAACTTGAATATGTCCCAGCATATATTCAGAGACGTTATCTTGATAAGGACGGCTGGACTTTAAAAGCTGCCGCAAAAGCTATTTATGACTTTAATCAGGCTATTATTGACGAAATTCATGACGTTGTACCTGCAATCAAACCGCAGGCTGCCTACTATGAAATGTATGGTCATTATGGCATCAGGACACTTGAAAAAACTATAAGATATGCTAAACTTAATGGTATGTTTGTAATAACCGACGGCAAGAGAAATGATATAGGTGCAACTATGGAGGCATATACAAATGCACATCTTGGCACAACTCCTGTCGGTGAAAATAATCTGGAATCTTTCGGTGCAGATGCTCTTACGGTAAATGGATACTTGGGTACAGACGGAATTTCTCCGCTTCTTAAAGTGTGTAAGGAACAAGACAAGGGAATATATGTTCTTGTAAAGACTTCAAATCCGTCAAGCGGTGAACTTCAGGATTTGAGACTTGAAGACGGTACGCCTATATATGCAAAAATGGGCGACTTATGCGAGATGTGGGGAGCTGATACAATCGGAAAATACGGATATTCCGCAGTAGGTGCAGTTGTCGGTGCTACATATCCTGAAATGCTCGCTGAACTTCGAAAAAGACTTCCCCATACAATGTTTCTTGTTCCCGGATATGGTGCACAGGGAGGCGGTGCAGAAGGACTGAAGGGCGGTTTTGATGAAAACGGTCTTGGGGCAATAGTGAATTCAAGCCGTGCCGTAATGTGTGCGTACAAGAAAGAGGGCTGTGATGAGCGTGATTTTGCAAAGGCTGCACGACGTGAAGTTATCCGCATGAGAGACGACATAACGCAGTATATCAATCTCAGATAAGGAACATTTTATGTATAAATTCAGAAGAGCAACTGAAGAAGAACGCAATGAATGGTGTAGCGGTTCATATAAAATATGGGGTATAGATAATTCCATAGGAGAAGAAGATTATGCTCTTTTTCTTGGAAAAGTTATGACAGTTTTCGGTCGGCCTGACTGGATGGACACTGACTGGGAAAATATGTACAGCTATCTTATTGTTACAGAAGATGAACAGGGCAATAAAATTTATCTTGAAATTTATCATGGTCCGAGCGGTTCTGCAATAGGCGGACAGGATATTAATAAACAGGTGGCAGAAGAACTTGCACAAATTATTCTGTCTGCAAAGCCTACAGATTATGAGTGGAAAAGTGTTTATGAAGATATTCCCGTAAATGTAAAGTATACTGTTAAGGACGGCAAAACTTATATAGAATCTGAATATCCTAAGAATATGGAAGATTTTATATAAAAAAGTTTAACTCATGACTTCAATGGTGCAGTCATGTTTTATAGATTTTCAAATTTATTGAAAGGATTGGTAAAATGTCTTTATTTAATCAATCAGAAAAAGCGTATCTTATGCTTGCGGACGGTCAGGTGTTCGAGGGCAGAAGTTTCGGAGCAAAGGGTACTGTAATCGGAGAGGTAGTTTTTACTACCGGTCTGACAGGTTATCAGGAAACGCTGACTGACCCCAGTTATTATGGACAGATTGTTACACAGACTTTTCCGCTTATAGGAAATTACGGTGTAAATAATGCTGACAATGAATCTGCTGAATCATATTTAAGCGGATATATTGTGAGAGAATGGTGCAGTATGCCTTCAAATTTCAGATGTGAGGGAAATATAAATGATTTTCTCATGAAGTATAATATTATCGGCATATGCAATATAGATACACGCCGTTTAACACGTACAATCCGTGAAACCGGTGTTATGAACGGTATTATTACAACTGAAAATGTATACGAAAATAAAGATGCATTTCTTGAAAAAATCCGTGCATTCAGTATAAAAAACGCTGTTAAAACAGTTACAGCTTCGGAAGCACGCATCTATACACCCGAACAGAAAAAATACAGAGTTGTACTGTTTGATTTCGGATATAAGCGTAATATCAGACAGGAACTTATCAAACGTGGCTGTGAAGTTATTGTAGTGCCTGCAAATACTACAGCAGAACAGGTAAAAGAACTTGCACCAGACGGAATTATGTTTTCAAACGGACCCGGAGACCCCTCTGAAAATACTGAAATTATTGCAAATATACGTGAAATTCAGCAATTGGGAATTCCGATTTTCGGAATCTGTCTTGGTCATCAGCTCATGGCACTTGCTAACGGTGGAAAGACTGAAAAACTGAAATATGGTCACAGAGGAACTAATCAGCCTGTCATAGACCTTGAAAGCGGTTTAACTTATGTAACGAGCCAGAATCACGGATACGCAGTTATAGGAGACAGTATAGCTCCGGAGATTGGCTGTGTTTCACATATCAATGCAAACGATAAGACCTGTGAGGGCATCAGATATACAACAGTAAATGCAAGGACAGTGCAGTTCCATCCTGAAGCTCACGGCGGACCGCTTGACACTGCTTATCTTTTTGATGAATTTGTAAAGACTATGGAAAGGGCTGGTGAATGATATGCCGCTGAGAAGTGATATAAAAAAGGTGCTTGTAATCGGCTCAGGACCAATTGTTATCGGACAGGCTGCCGAATTTGACTATGCAGGAACTCAGGCTTGTCGTGCATTAAAACAGGAGGGGTTGGAAGTTGTTTTAATCAATTCAAATCCTGCAACAATCATGACCGACAAGGCTATGGCAGACAAGGTATATATTGAACCGCTTACTCTTGATGTTGTCAAAAGAATTATTGAAATTGAACAGCCTGACAGTCTTTTATCTACTCTTGGCGGACAAACAGGACTTACTCTTTCAATGCAGCTTGCAGAGGAAGGATTTCTTGAATCCCATAATGTAAAGCTTTTGGGTGCAGACCCTGATACAATCCATAAAGCTGAGGACAGGCAGGCATTCAAGGATACTATGGAGAAAATCGGCGAGCCGTGTATTCCATCAAAAGTAGTTGAAACTGTTGAAGATGCTATGGGCTTTGCAAAGATTATCGGTTATCCGGTTATTGTTCGTCCTGCATTCACTCTCGGCGGTACAGGTGGCGGAATTGCATATGATGAAAAGGAACTTCATGAAATTGCTACAAACGGACTTAGACTTTCCCCTATAACGCAGATACTTGTTGAGAAGTGCATAAGCGGTTGGAAAGAAATCGAATTTGAAGTTATCCGTGACGGCAAGGGCAATGTTATAACAGTATGCTCGATGGAGAATTTTGACCCTGTCGGAGTTCATACGGGAGACAGTATAGTTATAGCACCTGCTGTAACTCTTACTGACAGAGAATATCAGATGCTCCGTACAGCTGCAATAAACATCATAAAGGAACTTAAAGTTGAAGGAGGATGCAACTGCCAGTTTGCACTTCATCCGGAAAGTTTTGAATATGCAGTTATTGAGGTAAATCCCAGAGTTTCACGCTCCTCTGCACTTGCTTCAAAGGCTACGGGATATCCGATTGCAAAAACAGCGGCAAAAATCGCTGTCGGATATACTCTTGACGAAATTATAAATCAGGTTACAGGCAAAACATATGCCTGTTTTGAGCCTGCTCTTGATTATGTTGTAATAAAATTTCCTAAATGGGCGTTTGATAAGTTTGTATATGCAAAACGTACCCTCGGCACTCAGATGAAGGCTACCGGCGAGGTCATGGCAATCGGTACAAGCTTTGAACAGGCTATGATGAAGGCAGTTCGTTCAATTGAGCTTGGACTTGATACGATGAGCATGAAGAAATTTGCTGATATGACACCTGAACAACTCCGTGAAAAACTTTATGATATTGATGATGAGCGTTCATTTGTAGTATTTGAGGCTCTTAAAAAGGGTATAACTCCGGAAGAAATCCATGAAATCACTATGATTGACAATTGGTTTTTATATAAACTTCTGAATCTTGTTGAATTGGAAAAATGGCTTGCAGAAGGCGAACTAACTGAAGAGAAGTATGATACGGCAAAGCAGTATGGTTATCTGGACAGCACTATTGAGAGACTTTCCGGCCAGAAGTGTCCTAAGCACAAATCAGCCGTATTCAAGATGGTTGATACCTGTGCAGGAGAGTTCAAGGCTGAAACTCCGTATTTTTATTCAACCTTTGATGAAGAGAACGAGGCTGAACAGTTTATCGAACGTCAGAATACAGGTAAAAAGAAAGTAATTGTTTTCGGTTCAGGCCCTATTAGAATAGGTCAGGGAATTGAATTTGACTACTGTTCTGTACATTGTGTATGGACTTTGAAAGAGCTGGGATATGAAGCAGTAATCTGCAATAATAACCCCGAAACTGTTTCAACTGACTTTGATACCGGAGACCGTCTTTATTTTGACCCTCTTACCAAAGAAGATGTTGAGGCTATTATTGAGACGGAAAAGCCTTACGGAGTTGTGGTTCAGTTCGGAGGTCAGACTGCAATAAAGCTTACGCGTCATCTTTCTGATATGGGAGTGAATATTCTCGGAACATCTGCCGATATGATTGACGCAGCCGAAGACAGGGAACGTTTTGATGAGGTACTTGAAAAATGCGGTATTCCACGTCCGGCAGGTCATACTGTAATGACGACTGATGAAGCTGTTGAAGCAGCTGAACAACTGGGCTATCCTGTATTGCTCCGACCGTCTTATGTTCTCGGCGGACAGAATATGATTATAGCTCATTCAAAGGCTGATGTTATTGAATATATGGGTATCATTACCAGCCACATGATTGAAAATCCAGTGCTTATTGATAAATATATGATGGGTACGGAAGTTGAAGTTGACGCTATATGCGACGGAGAAGATTTCCTAATTCCCGGAATAATGGAACATATCGAACGTGCAGGAGTCCATTCCGGAGACTCGATTTCAATCTATCCGGCACAGCATTTGTCTGAAAGAATCAAACGTATTATAGTTGAATACACACGTAAACTTGCTAAAGAACTGGATGTTATAGGTCTTGTCAATATACAGTATGTTGTATATAATCACGAGGTTTTTGTTATTGAGGTAAACCCACGTTCATCAAGAACAGTACCATATATAAGCAAGGTTACAGGCATACCCATGGTAGATATTGCAACAAGAATCATGTTCGGTGCAAAGCTCAGGGATATGGGATATGAAAGCGGTCTTTATCCTGCGGGCGATTACGTTGCGGTTAAAGTACCTGTATTCTCATTCGAGAAGCTAACAGATGTTGATACAATGCTCGGACCTGAAATGAAATCTACAGGTGAATGTCTCGGAATAGGCAGAAGTCTTGAAGACGCACTTTTAAAGGGTCTTATAGCTGCCGGTTTTGACCTCAAAAGGGAGGGCGGAGTACTTATTTCTGTCCGTGATTCTGATAAGCGTGAAATACTCCCGATTGCTGACAAGTTTGAACAAATGGGTTTTGAGCTTTATGCAACATCAGGTACTCAGAGCAGTCTGACCAGAAATATGATAGCTTCTCACCTTGTTCGCAAGATTTCAGACGGTGAACCCAATGTTGTAACACTGCTTGAAAGTGGGAAAATTCAGTATGTAATATCAACATCAGCAAAAGGAAGACTTCCTGAACGTGACAGTGTAAAGATGAGAAGAAAATCAATAGAACGTTCAATATGCAGTCTTACAGCGATTGATACGGCAAAATCACTTGTAAAGGTTCTTGAATCAGGCAGAACAATAAATGATGTCGAACTGATTGATATAACCAAAATATGACTTGACTAAATCAGTGAAAAGTGATATAATATAAATATTGCTACTATATCAAAAAGGAGAATTTATAAAATGAGCGAATGTACACACGATTGTTCAAGTTGTGGAAGTGACTGTTCCAGCAGAAATGAACCGCAGAGCCTTATTGAAAAGCCTAATGAGATGAGTAAAATCGGAAAGGTTATAGGTATTGTAAGCGGAAAGGGCGGAGTAGGAAAAACAATGGTTTCCTCGATGCTTGCTGTTTCAATGCAGAGAATGGGAAAGAATGTCGGTATTCTTGATGCTGATATTACAGGTCCTTCTGTACCAAAGGCTTTCGGAATTCATGAAAAGGCTGAAGCCTGCGAGTTCGGAATTATTCCGCAGAAAAGTAAAATGGGTATTGACATTATGTCAGTTAATTTACTGCTTGAAAATGAATCAGACCCTGTTGTATGGCGTGGACCTGTTATAGCAGGCGTTGTAAAACAGTTCTGGACTGATGTTATCTGGAAGGATATTGATTGTCTTTTTGTTGATATGCCTCCGGGAACAGGTGATGTTCCGCTTACTGTATTCCAGTCAATTCCTGTTGACGGTATTGTTATTGTAACTTCACCGCAAGAGCTTGTATCCATGATTGTTGAAAAAGCCGTGAAGATGGCGAAGCTTATGAATATTCCGATTATTGGTATAGTTGAAAATATGAGTTATTTTGAATGTCCTGATTGCGGAAAGAAACATAAAATCTATGGAGACAGCCATATTGAAGAAATCGCTAAAGAATATGGTATTCCGGTACTTGCACAGATTCCGATAAATACTGAACTTGCAAAACACTGTGACCAAGGTACAATCGAACTTTTTGAGGGCGAATGGCTTGATAGTGCAGTAAATAAGATTGCTGAAATTAAATGAACAAAAAACTGTCCGATTTTTTCGGACAGTTTTTTAATTTTTACCTGTATTTATAGATAGGAGCAGCTTCAAATCCGTCAAGAAGTGTAGTCATACTGTCAAAAGCCATACCTGTACCTTTAGCGGCACAGTTTATTGCATCTTTTGCAATAGTGCATCTTATATTAAGAGTACGTCTGATAAGCTGAGTAAGTCCGCCGAGCAATGCACCTCCGCCAGTAAGAAGCAGACCATTGTCATAGATATCTCCGACAAGCTCGGGCGGCGAATCTTCAAGTACTTTGCGTATGGCTTCCATTATAGCAAACGTATCATCTTCTATAGCTTGAAAAAGTTCTATTTCACTGAGGTCAACCTGTGCAGGAAGTCCTTTGGCAAGACTTCTTCCTTTTACCGTATATGAAATTTCATCATTGGGGTCATAAAGATTGCAGAGTTTTCTTTTTACCTTTTCAGCCGTTCTTTCACCGATAAGAAGCTTGTATTTGTTCTGCATATATCTTATTATTGAATAGTCTATTGAATTTCCGGCAGTCTTGATAGTGTGCGAGGTAACAACTCCGTTCATTGAAACAATAGCAACGTCAGTTGTACCTCCTCCTATATCAACAATCATATGACCTCTGGCTTTTGCTATATTCACCCCTGCACCAATCATAGCGGCTACAGGTGCTTGAATCAGATAAACCTGACGTGAACCTGCACTTTTTGCAGCTTCAACAACTGCACGGCTTTCAATATCAGTAACAAAAGACGGAACACATATAATAATTCTCGGTTTTATGAGCTGATGTCCTGTTACTTTAATAATAAATTCCCGAATCATACTGTGAGCGAGGTCATCATCTGAAATAACACCGCTGTTTATCGGATGTGCAACACATATATAATCGGGATTTCTTCCAATCATCTCATAAGCTTCCTTTCCGACAGCAAGAACACGTTCGGTTCTTGTATTGAATGCGATAACAGACGGTTCACTAAGTATAACACCCTTATTTCTCATTGTCATAACTATGTTTGAAGTACCCAAATCAATTCCAATATCTGTATTAGCCATATTATCAATCCTTTCCTTGAAGCATATCATTCAGACAGGTATAACGCTTTACCCTTTTATTATTATCAACCATGTTGTATATTTTTTCCTCTGAACCAATAAGTATAAGAAGTTTCTTTGCACGTGTTACTGCCGTATACAACAGATTCCTGTAACAGAGTCTTTCAAATCCGTCCATTACAGGCATAATAACAACTTCAAATTCACAGCCCTGACTTTTATGTACAGTAATTGCGTAGGCAAGTTCAATCTGAGAGAGAAGCTCAAACGGATATGAAGTAATGCGGCCGTCAAAATTTATTTCAGCAGTCTGGGAAGCATGATTTATTGTGAGTATCCTGCCAATGTCTCCGTTGAAAACACCTGCACCCTGTTCATTGTCTTTATTCCAGACAATATCATAATTGTTCTTTGTCTGCATAACCTTGTCTCCAACTCTGTAGATACAGGAAAATATCTTGCATTCAGATTTATTCCTTGCAGGCGGATTAAGCTGTTCCTGTAAAACTTTATTGAGTTCGGCAGTTCCTACAGTGCCTTTGCGTGAAGGGGAGATAATCTGAATATCATCGACTGGCGAATATGAATATGCATCAGGAAGACGGCGTTTTGCCAAATCAACTATTAAACTTACAGTTTTTTCATAATCTTTGCGTCTGAAAAAAAAGAAGTCATTATTTTTCTGTGTAATGTCGGGATATTCTCCGGAAATTATTTTATGGGCATTTGTAATGATACAGCTTTTTTGAGCCTGACGGAAGATTTTTTTAAGCTCAACAACAGGAACGGCATTGCTGTTTATAATATCCTCAAGGAGATTTCCTGCACCAACAGAAGGAAGCTGATGAAAATCTCCGACCATAATAAGCCTACAGCCTGTACGCACAGCCCTTAGGAGTTTTTCAAACAAAATACAGTCCACCATTGACATTTCATCAATAATAAGTACATCACATTCAAGAGGATTATTCTCATTATGTGCAAAAACAAGCCTGTCATCTGAATCATACACTACTTCAAGAAGACGATGTATAGTTTTTGCTTCATATCCCGTAAGGTCAGACATACGTTTTGCTGCACGTCCTGTAGGAGCAGCCAACAGAACTACATCGCCTCTTTTTTCAGAAATTGAAATTATTGCATTCAGAGCTGTGGTTTTTCCTGTACCCGGACCGCCAGTAAGCACCATAAGTCCACGTGATACAGCGGATGTTATAGCTTGTCTCTGAATATCTTCATATTTGATATTGTTTTCCTCTTCTTCAATGTCAATCAGAGAATCATAATTATAATCTTTCGGAGAAGAAAAACTGTTTAAAATATGAATCTTGTCAGAAATAAATCTTTCTGCACAATAATATTCGGGAAGATAGACATATTCGTCATTATCCTTTATATATAAAAAGAGTTCATTGTCTTCAACGGCAGTATTATAGGCTTTGAAGAAATCTCTTTCAGAAATATCAAGGCCTGTCAAAGCAATATGCATAAGTATATCAATTGGCAGACAGGTATGTCCGTCAGATGCTTTCATTCTGAGGATATTCTGTATTCCTGCAATAATACGGCAGACAGCATTTTTTTCAATCTTCAGACTGTCAGCGACGGTATCGGCTCTATCAAATTCCAGCTCAATACCGTCTCCGCACATAATATAAGGATTCAGCTTTATAATTTCCATTGAGTCAGTTCCGTATTTACGGTAGATACGCATGGCATACTGCGGTTTTATATCATATTTTGAAAGATATGCCATAATTTTCCGAAGTGCAAATAGCTTTTTTGATTCTTCCGCAATTTCTCTGCACTTCTTTGTGGTTATGCCCTTTACCTGAACCAATTTGTTGGGAGAATTTTCAATAATGTCAAGAGTATCTTCTCCAAAAGTTTTTACGATTTTTTTAGCAAGCATTTTGCCGATACCTTTTACAGCTCCGGAAGCAAGATATTTTTCAATATTTACAATATTTTCAGGCAGTTTTCTTTCACAGTATTCAGCCTTGAACTGAGTACCGAATTTGTGGTGAGTAATATATTCCCCCTCAAGGATAAGTACTTCACCTTCCTCAACATTCCCAAGATTTCCGACAACTGTAATAAGTTCACCGCCTGCATCAAGGTCAAGTACGGTATATCCATTTGTTTCATTCTTGAATACAATATTTTCAACAGAACCTTCAATATGAAGAATCCCTTCTGGCATTTTTAAAACTCCTCTCATATTTCACTGCCTTTTACTATATTATTATACTATATTTTTTTATAAATTGCAAATATTTCAGCAAAATATTTTTCAAGTTCATTTTGGTAAATGAAAACAGCGTCAGGGTTATCACGTACAAACTGATTGCAAAGTTTCCGCTGTTCATCATCTGCCGAGTAATCAACAATTATGATATTGGTTCTTCCGCAGCTTTTTTTCATGATATATTCAAGTCTTGCAGAAAAATTCCTGTCGTTTTTGAAAACAGGCAGTACGGTTACATAAGGGGGAGCATCGTCTGAGGGAAGAGAAAACAGGATTGTCAGAATTTCAATCAGTGCGATAACGGCAAGAATAACAGCGGATGCAATAATAATTCCGTCCATAAAAAAGCTCCTTTACAGGGATATTTTTATATTATATGCAGAATATAAAAATTCTGATACTGTCCAGATAATATAAAAAAATTTAAGAAAATACTTGACAAAGCAGAAAAAAAGTGGTATAGTATTAGTGTAGTATACAATTGTTTGCCGGTGACGGACGATTTCAGATGATTCAGGTGATTGTTTATGGAACAAAATTCACAGCTTATTGTTGTAGATGCAAATATTCTTCCTGATGTTTTTACAAAGGTTCTTGAGGTAAAAAAACTTATGGCACAGAAAAGCGAGAAAAGCTTTGCTTCTGCCTGTAAGCGTGCAGGAATATCAAGAAGTGCATACTATAAATATAAGGACAGTGTTTTTTCATATGATGAACTTTTCAACAGGAAAATTGTAAATCTTTATCTTCTTCTGAGCGACAGCCCCGGAGTTCTGTCGAGTGTTCTGGTATTTCTTCATGGTATCCATGCGAATATTCTTACTGTAAATCAGAGTATACCTGTTGACAGTGCAGCTGCTGTAAATATTTCATTGCGTCTTATAACTGAATCACCGGAAGAAATTGCGTCTCTTAATTCAATTTCCGAACTTGAAGGAGTGTTGGAAGTCAAGATACTTTCAGCAGAATAAATTATAAATTACGGCATTGAAAATGTCGGGGAGGTTTATGTTATTATGTCAGTTAAAATAGCCGTTTTAGGTCATGGAGTTGTCGGCTCAGGAGTTGTTGAACTCTTTTTCAGGAATAAAAAAAGCATTGAAAAAAGGGCTGGCTGTGAAATGGATATAAAATATATCCTTGATTTGCGTGATTTTCCTAATTTACCGTACAAAGAAAAATTTACAAAGGATTTCAATGATATTATTAATGATGAAGAAGTTTCTGCTGTTGCGGAATGTATGGGCGGAGTTGAGCCGGCGTTTACATTTGTCAAAGCCTGTCTTGAAAAAGGCAAAAGTGTTTCAACATCCAATAAGGAACTTGTAGCTGCAAAGGGAGATATTCTTCTTGCTGCTGCAAAGGCACATAACTGCAATTTCTTTTTTGAAGCAAGTGTAGGCGGAGCTATTCCGATTATTCGTCCGCTTCACCGCTGTCTTGCCGCAAATGATATTGATAAGGCTGCCGGAATACTTAATGGTACCACAAATTTTATCTTAACTAAAATGTATGATGACAATATGTCATTCGGTGATGCACTTAAGCTTGCTCAGGAGCTGGGATATGCAGAAAAAGACCCGACTGCTGATGTTGAAGGTCATGATGCGTGCCGTAAAATCTGTATTATTTCTTCACTTATTTTCGGTAAGCACGTTTATCCTGAAAATGTATATACAAAGGGTATTTCTGAAATTCAGCTGTGTGATGTTGCAACTGCTGATATTCTCGGACATTCTGTAAAGCTTATCGCTTCAGTAAGACGGCTCGCTGACGGACGCATACTTCCGGCTGTAATGCCTATGCTTGTATCTCATGAAAATATTATTTCAGGTGTAAATGATGTTTTTAATGCTGTACTTGTTTATGGTGATGGAATAGACCAGGCTATGTTCTATGGCCGTGGTGCAGGAAAGTTCCCGACAGCAAGTGCGGTGCTGGGAGATGTTATTGAGGCTGTAAAACATAAAGTTACTGTTTTTTCACAGTCATGGGAATCAGCAGAGAACAACAGCTTTATTGCAAACATTGATGAATTTTCAGCAAAATGGTATTTCCGTGTGCCTGATGGATGTCAGGATATTGGTGAAGATGCTTATACCGATGAAAACGGAAAGTCGTTTATAACTTTTGACAAGCTTACTTTTGCCGATGCTGAAATCAAGGCACAGGAACTTAATGCGATGGCATATATTCCTGTTTTTGAATAAAGATAAAAAATAAACTGTCTGACAAAAAATCAGACAGTTTTTATTATTAATCTTTATCAATCCATGAGAGCAGATTTTCGGCTATATAATTATAGACTATTATGTTATTTTTTTCGTTCAGAACCTCATGACGCATATCACTGAACAAATCGCCTGAAACGTTTATATATCCGACATCTTTAAGAAGTTCGATTGCATTGTAGAATCTTTTCTCACTTACCATGCAGGGGTCGTCCATACCTGAAATAAAGCGTATGGGTATATCCGGATTCGTTATATTCCAGCCCTTTTCACTGTATGTTTCGTTTATGAGATACAGCAAGGCTTCATAGCCATTCAGGGTAAAAGTAAAATTGCAGAGCGGGTCGGCATTATATTTATCAATAATTTCTGCATCACCGCAAATCCATGAGTGAGGAATATCACCAAAATTTCTGTTGAAATTCGCTTCCATGATTCCGGCAATCTTATCACTTCTGTAGTGTTCGCCGAGCTTGTGTGAAATTGCAGATTCAATAGCCATACCTATATTTGAAAATTTATCAAAGCATGGACTTCCGCAGACAAAAAGTCCATTTATAAGAGAATCATATTTTTTTATGAAAGTTCTTACTCCTAAAGAACCCATACTGTGTCCAAGAAGAAAATAGGGAAGATTATTGAATTTTGATTTGGTAATCCTGTTCAGCTGGGCTATATCCTCAACATATCCCTCTCCGCCTCCTTCATAGAAAAAACCCAAATCATCATCATTCAATATACTTTTTCCATGTCCTCTGTTGTCATGAATAACTGTAATAAAGCCCCTGCCCGCCATGTAGTCCATAAAATGAGTATAGCGTTCCTTATATTCGCACATTCCATGAACAAGTTGCAGTATACCTCTGATTTCTCCGTTCGGGATAGCCGTAAGAGTACTGATTCTCAGTCCGTCGCAGTCAGATATAAATTCATCATTTTTTAATTCGGCATTAAGCATATTTTTCACCTCATATAATTAAATTATTTTGTTGACTAATAAAAATATTTATGTTATAATAATATCATTATTTACTGATTTTGTCAATAATAAACCTATAGGCTTTATAAATAATATTAAAGGGGATTTTTATGGATTTTAATAATAAAATAAAGCGTATTCTTATATCAGAACAGGAAATAAAACAGAATATTGCAAAGGCAGGAAGGTATATTGATTCTCTTTATGACAATAATCCTATACTTTTAATCGGTATACTTAAAGGTTCATTCATATTTCTTGCCGATTTGGCAAGAACTGTAACAGTTCCGTGTGAAATCGAATTTATGTCCGCTGAAAGTTATTATAATAATACGGAATCTTCAGGAAAAATAAATATAACTTTGGATTTGAATCAGGATATTTCCGGTTATCATGTGGTTATTGCAGAAGATATTATAGACACAGGGCATACTCTTAAAGCTATTGCTGATATTTTAAAGGCAAGAAATCCGTTGTCTTTTACAATAATTACGCTCCTTGATAAGCCTGAAAGGCGTACTGTTGATATAAATGCGGACTTATCATTGTTTACTGTTCCAAATATGTTTGTTGTGGGATATGGACTGGATTATAGCGGATATTACAGAAATCTTCCATATATAGCGGAGCTGGATTGCAGTAATCTTTAAACAATATAAAAATCTCCGAGATATACGGAGTAAAAATATTAATTACAGGAAGGAAAAATTATTATGAACACTGACAAAAGAAAAGTTGTTTTAATCGGCACAGGAATGGTAGGCATGAGTTTTGCCTATGCACTGGTGAATCAGGGAGGAATCTGCAATGAGCTTGTCCTGATTGATTTGAATAAGGAGCGTGCAATGGGTGAGGCTATGGATTTGAATCATGGTCTTGCGTTTGCAAAATCCAACATGAAAATATATGCCGGCGATTATAAGGACTGTAAGGATGCTGACATTATTGTAATTGCTGCCGGAGTTGCACAGAAAGAGGGTGAAACCCGTCTTGACCTGCTCCAGAGAAATACCGAAGTTTTCCGTTCAATTATTACTCCTGTAGTAAAATCAGGATTTGATGGTATTTTCCTTGTTGCAACAAATCCTGTTGACATTATGACAAGAGTAACTTATGAACTTTCACGTTTCGGTGCGTCAAGAGTTATCGGTACGGGAACTTCTCTTGATACAGCAAGACTGCGTTATCTTCTCGGCGATTACTTTACAGTTGACCCTAAGAATATTCACGCTTATGTTATCGGTGAACACGGAGACAGCGAATTTGTTCCGGTTTCACAAATGATGCTCGCTACCAAGCACATTACTGAAATTCTTGATGATGAGAAAAATGAATATTGTATGGATGATATGCAGAAAATAGAGGAACAGGTACGTACTGCGGCATATAAAATCATAGAGGCAAAGCGTGCAACCTATTATGGAATAGGAATGGCAATTACAAGAATAGTGAAAGCCATTCTCGGCGATGAAAACAGTGTTGTTACTGTATCTGCAAAACTCTGCGGAGAATACGAAAGCAGAAACGTGTTTATCGGAGTTCCGTGTATTATAGGAAGAAACGGAATAAAGGAAATTCTGGAGCTTTCGCTTACTGATGAGGAAATGGATAAATTCAGGGCATCAGCTGATATTCTAAATGAAAATTTTGATGGACTGAAAATTTAGTTTATGAAAGATTTGAAAGTTATACCAGCAGTGTTTTCACTGCTGGTTATATCCGGTTGCGGAAGTTCGTTTTTTAAATACGAAAAATATGAAATTGATGAGCCTGTTGAACCTGTAATCCGCAGCATACCCGAAATTGAATGCGTAGTTGATGAAATGACGGGGAATGAATGGTATTCTGAAATGTGCAGTCAGGTTATGGAATTCAAAACGTCCTGCACAGTAAATTCAAGAATCGGCGACAGGGATGTTTATAAGGCACTTATACAGCTCCATAATGATTATCCTGAAGTTTTCTGGATTGGAAATACATACTATGCAACAACTGTAACTGATGGTTCAAAGATTGTTCTTGGTATTCCTGACTGGTTTGAAGCGGATGATATTCCTGAAATGAATGATGAATTTGCTGAATCTGCCGATAAGCTGATTAAAAGTATTCCTGAAGGCAGTGATTATGATAAAATTCTCTATGTTCATGACTATATAGTCAGAAATACGGAATATGACAGAAAAGCATCTGATGATAATTCAACAAAGCTTGCCGGTACTGCATATGGCTGTCTTGTTGAAGGTAAGGCGGTATGTTCGGGTTATGCACGGGCTTTTCAGTATATCATGAATCAGATAGGAATTGAGAGCGGTATTTGTACGGGCTCTAACCACGCATGGAATTATGTGAAGCTTGACGGTGAATATTACTGGCTTGACACAACATGGGATGATGTAAATGAAAATTATGTAAGTCATACATATTTTTTGTTTGATGATGATATGCTGATAAGGACAAGAAGTTTTGATATGACGCAGAGCTATGTTCCTGAATGCAAATCGGATAATAATTACTTTGTAAGAAACGGCGGATATTTTACTGAATATGATAAGGATTCAGTTATTTCATATATTGAGGATAATTCAGAAAATGAAATGTGTGAGATTATGTTTGCGGATTTTGAGAGCTATAAATCAGCATTGCATGGTCTTTTCGGCAATTCTGACATAAGAAGTGCAAAAGGCATGAGAACTTCAGAAATAAATTATTATCATGATGATAATATGTTTACTGTACGTATCTGCAAATAATAAAATAAGGCATGAGGATAATAATATGAAAAATATAACAATCGGTATTACAGCTCATGTTGATTCCGGAAAGACTACTCTTGCGGAAGCTATGCTTTACAGTACAGGGCAGATACGTAAGTTCGGACGTGTTGACAATGGTGATTCATTTCTTGATACGGATTCAATTGAGCGTGACAGAGGAATTACTATCTTTGCAAGTCAGGCGGAACTGAATTGTAATGGAACTCATATAACCTTGCTCGATACGCCGGGGCACGTTGATTTTTCTTCCGAAACGGAAAGAATTATAAGAGTACTGGACTATGCCGTACTTGTAATCAGCGGAACGGACGGAGTGCAGAGTCATACATCGACGCTCTGGAAACTGCTCAGAAAATATGAAGTACCTGTTTTTATTTTTGTCAACAAAATGGATTTAATAGGGGCGAATAAAAAGTTACTTCTTGAAAATTTATACAGCTATCTCTCTGAAAACTGCGTCGATTTTTCCGATTCTGATAATTTTTATGAGAATGCAGCTTCATGTGATGAGGATTTAATGAATAAATTTCTTGATGAAGGCAGATTATCTAATAATGATATAATTCAGGCAGTTTCTCAGCGCAGAATTTTTCCTTGCTTTTTTGGTTCGGCACTTAAAATGCAGGGGATAAACGATTTTGTTTCACTTATTGACAGATATACCATTGAACCTGAACATTATGCTGAATTTGGTCTGAAGGTTTATAAAATTTCATATGACAGCAAAGGCACACGGCTTACACATTTAAAAGTAATGGGCGGAGAACTGAAAATGCGGAGTGAAATTACTTATAAAACTTCTGACGGTGAAGAAGTAACAGGAAAAGTCAGTTCCATACGTTTTTATTCGGGAGAAAAATTCCGCACTGCCGAAAGTGCTTTTGCAGGGCAAGTATGTGCTGTTACCGGGCTTGACGGTACATATTCGGGACAGGGTATAGGATGTATAAAAAATTCTGACAAGGCAGTTTTAGAACCAGTTATGACATACCGTGCTGAAATACCAGAAGATAAAAATGTTTATGAAGTTCTTAAAGATATGCGTTGTCTTGAAGATACAGACCCTCAGCTCCATATTGTATGGAATGAGCAGCTGAGAAAAATTCATATTCAGCTTATGGGTGCTGTCCAGATTGAAGTTCTGAGCCGTATTATTGCAGAAAAATTTGGATATAATGTAACGTTCGGAAGCAGTACGGTCGCATATAAGGAAACTATATGCGGAACAGCTGAGGGTATAGGACATTATGAGCCTTTACGACATTATGCAGAAGTTCATCTGATTCTTGAGCCTCTCCCAAGGAACAGCGGTTTGAAATTTGATACAACGGTTTCGGAAGATAATCTTGACAGGAACTGGCAGAGGCTTATTCTTACTCATCTTGAGGAAAAAACTCATATAGGAGTTCTTACAGGTTCGCCGATAACTGATATGAAAATTACTCTTGTGTCAGGCAAAGCACATCTTAAACATACCGAGGGCGGTGACTTCCGTCAGGCGACATACAGGGCAGTTCGTCAGGGCTTAAGAAGTGCGGAGAGTATACTGTTGGAGCCTTATTATGAATATGAGCTTGAAATTCCGAATGAATATGTTGGACGTGCCATTGCCGATTTACAGCATATGTCTGCTGAATTTTCTTCGCCTGAAACAATCGGTGAAATGTCAGTTATAAAAGGTTTTGCACCTGTTTCTGAGCTTAATGATTATCAGTCAGAAATTATAAGCTATACGCATGGTAAGGGTAGAATTTCATGTGTGAACGGAGGATACAGAGAGTGTCATAATGCTGATGAGATAATTGATAATGTCAATTATGATTGTAATGCTGATACAGAAAACAGTGCTGACTCAATTTTTTGCAGTCACGGAGCAGGAATGATTGTAAAGTGGGATGATGTACGGAATCATATGCATCTTCCAAGCTGTCTTTATGCTGAAAAGGATAATGGTGAACAAACAGAACAGAAAATCCGAAGATTCAATGAAAAAACTGTATCTGAAAAAGAACTTACAGAAATTTTTGAACGCACTTATGGCAAAATAAATAATGAACCAAGAAAATTATTCAAATCTGCAAAGGTAAAATCAGACTACAGCAAGCCTGTTCAACTTCCGAATTATGAAAAACCCGATTATCTTTTAGTAGACGGATATAATATAATTTTTGCATGGGATGAACTGAAAACGATTGCGGATAAAAGTCTTGATGATGCACGTGCGGAACTCGCCAAAATCATGTGCAATTATCAGGGGTATACGGGTTATGAAATTATACTTGTATTTGATGCATACAGAGTAAAAAGAAATCACCGTGATACTGAAAATCATTATAATATAAATATAGTTTATACCAAGGAATCAGAAACGGCGGACAGTTATATTGAGCGGATGAGTCATGAGCTTGCAAAAAAGCACCGTGTACGTGTTGCAACTTCCGACGGTCATGAACAGCTTATTGCACTTGGAAACGGAGCTATGCGTGTTTCGGCAAGGGAACTTCATCAGCGAGTTACAGAAGTTTATAACGAAATTCATGAATTTATAGAAAAATAATTTTTATATTAAATAACAAGCTGATTTATTTAAATAAAAAATTTTGTGAAAACACTGGAAATTTTTTTGTTTATATGTTATAATAATTATGATTGATTCATTACAATGATGTAATGAATTTTAAAAATTTATATGTATAGGAGGTATGTACATGAAAAAAGTACAACTGACAGAAACCGTTCTGCGTGACGCTAATCAGTCATTAATGGCTACCCGCTTGCCTTATTCCGATTATGAGGAAATTCTTCCCGATATGGACAAGGCCGGCTATTACTCAATTGAATGTTGGGGTGGAGCTACATTTGATTCCTGCCTGCGTTATCTCAATGAAGACCCATGGGAAAGATTAAGAGGATTAAGAAAAAATCTTCCGAATACAAGGCTTCAGATGCTTCTGAGAGGACAGAATCTTCTTGGCTATAAGCATTACCATGATGACGTTGTTGAGAAGTTCATTGAGCTTTCAATTAAAAATGGTATTGATGTAATCCGTATATTTGATGCCCTCAACGACTTCAGAAATATTGAAACTGCCCTTAATGCAACAAAGAAATTTGCAAAAGAAAAAACTATTGCTTCCGGCTGTATTTCTTACACGCAAAGCCCTGTACATACTGTTGAAAAATATATCGAAATGTGCAAGGAACTTAAATCCATGGGATTTGATACAATATGCCTTAAAGATATGGCAGGCACTATGTCGCCTTATGAAGCTGAACATCTTATCAAGGGTATCAAAGATGCTATAGGTGACATGACCCTTGTACTGCATACCCATTGTACAACAGGTATGGCTTATATGACTGTCATGAAGGCTGTTGAATCCGGAATTGATGTTGTTGATACTGCTGCTTCATGTTTTTCGGGTGGAACTTCCCAGCCCTCTACAGAAACCATGTTCTATGCACTTCAGCAGTATGGTATGGACTGCGGACTTGATGAAGACATTATCAATAAGGTAAATGACTATTTCAAACCAATCAAGCAGAAGTATATTGATAATGGTCAGCTTAATCCGAAAAGTCTTGCAACTGACGCACAGGCACTTGTATATAAAGTTCCCGGCGGTATGCTTTCAAATATGATTGCGAATCTTACGGATATGCACGCCATGGATAAGTTTGATGCTGCACTTGCTGAAATCCCAAAAGTACGTGCAGATTTAGGTTATCCGCCTCTTGTTACTCCTCTTTCCCAGATGGTAGGGAATCAGGCTGTGACAAATGTTCTTATCGGTGAACGCTATAAGAATATTTCCAAGGAGGTCAAGAATTATATAAAAGGAGAATATGGTATTGCACCTGCTCCTATTGACCCTGATTTGTCAAAGAAGGTTCTTGGCGATGATATGCCTGTTGATTGCCGTATTGAAGATATGAAACGTACAGGTGAAGATTTTATCTCTGCAAAAGAAGCTCTTGGTGACCTCTGTCGCTGTGAGGAAGATTTAATGAGTTATATCTGCTATCCTGACCAAACAGTTAAATTTCTCAAGAACCGTAAGGCTCAGGAGGAAAATGAAGCAGTTTATACTATTGAAGAAATGTAAGGAGGCTGTATTATGAATTTCTTTATTATTGCTGTTCAGACGGCCGACAGCGGTTCAAAAATGGAAATAGGAGAGGCCGCAATTACAGCTATTATCGGTTATGCCGTAGTATTTCTTGGTCTTATTCTGCTTATGGGTTTGCTTTATATTACAGGTGCAATTTTTGCAGGCAAAGAAAAGAAAGCAACTCAAATTAGACAGGCTGAAACTGTACAGCCTGCAAAGACTGATATTCCTGTTATTCCGTCTGCTCCCGGTTCGGCAGGTCACGTAAAACTTCATGGCGTACCGGATAAGGAAGCTGCCATGATTATGGCTATTGTTGCTGACAAAATGCAGACTCCGCTTAATGAACTGCATTTTATTTCCATTAAGGAGGTTGAAAAATAATGAAATATAAAGTTACACTTAACGGCAAAACTTA
>CAJTOG010000020.1 GCA_910577575.1 uncultured Ruminococcus sp.
ACTGATTTATCCCTTGCAACATCAAAATGCAGAACCATTTTCGGGAATGCAACAAGTCCACGCATAGCAATGGTATAAAAAACATTTCCCTTTTCGATATCCCTATTGCTTTTTATAATATTTTCCATACTATTCCCCACTATTCTATTAGTCTGTTAATTTATCATACTTATACATTATACTATAGTTTTTCAGAAATTGCAAGAGGAATATCAATTTTTTATGGTATTTTCAAAAAGAATATTTTTACCTGAAAAAAATAAACTAATGTGTCCCATATTGTAATTTTCTGAAAATGAAACAGAATTTTCAGCATGGCATATAATATTCATGAGGTGATTTAAAATGATAATATATGCTTCAGTACTGGAGATAAACGGAAATCAGCTTTTAGTCCTTGACCATGCCACACAACAGGAAATTGCTGTAAATCTGCGGTGTGGATGTAATTTCCGTGTAAATGACAATGTTAAAATTATATATGACGGCATAATGACCATGAGCATTCCGCCACAGATAAGTGTCAGGCGGATTATCAAAATCAATGCCGATTCAGCAATTCCATATCTTGCCGAATACAGCAGAATTCTAAATAACATGATTAATAATATGACAGGTGTAGAAACAACAGACAGTATCTCACATAATTTTATTGTTCGTATGATTCCGCATCATCAGGCTGCTATTGAAATGTCCGAAAATGTTCTGAAATTCACAACAAATGTCAAACTCACCGAAATAGCCAATAATATTATTGCTGAGCAGACAAAGAGCATTGAAAATATGCAGGAAATTTTCAATACGTGCAGCTGCCTTGAAAATTCAGACTGTGAATTAAGAAACTATCAGCGAAATACTTCCGGAATTATGATGACCATGTTTGCGGATATGAGCAATGCATATTCCGATAATTGCATTGACTGCAATTTTATCCGTGAGATGATTCCGCATCATGAAGGAGCTGTAAGAATGTCTGAAAATACTTTGAAATTCAATATCTGTCCCGAACTCAAGCCGATTCTGAACTCAATTATTACATCTCAGAAAAGAAGTATCAGGCAGATGAGAAATCTCTGCAAAGGACTGAAATGCAGATGATTGATTAAACATAGTTCATGTATAAAAACCGGATTTTCATTCAATAATAAAGTAAAAAAGAAATGGAGTGCTATTGAAATGAATTATCCGGAAATCAAAAAAATTATTGGCAGAGAGATTCTTGATTCAAGAGGAAATCCCACTGTAGAAGCAGAAGTTATACTTTCTGACGGAACAACAGGCAGAGGCACTGCACCAAGCGGTGCTTCCACAGGTGAATTTGAAGCCCTCGAACTGCGTGATGGCGACAAAAACAGATACGGCGGAAAAGGAGTTTTAAAAGCTGTTGAAAATATCAATACTGTTATTAATAATACACTTACAGGCATGAACGCTTCTGATATTTATGCAATAGACAAGGCTATGACAGATACTGATGGTACAAAAGACAAGTCAGTACTTGGTGCGAATGCAATTCTTGCTGTTTCAATTGCATCTGCAAAAGCTGCGTCTTCCGCCCTTAATATTCCTCTCTATAGATTTATCGGAGGAGTTTCAGGAAACAGACTTCCTGTCCCAATGATGAATATTCTCAACGGCGGAGCTCATGCTTCAAATACAATTGATGTTCAGGAATTTATGATTATGCCTGTAGGAGCATCAAGTTTCAGGGAAGCTCTGAGATGGTGCTCGGAAGTTTTTCATTCACTTGCCGGACTTCTTAAATCAAAAGGACTTTCTGTAGCTGTAGGAGATGAAGGTGGATTTGCTCCAGACCTTTCAGGTGATGAAGAAGCTGTTGAATATATAATTGAAGCGGTAAAAAAAGCAGGATATGAGCCTGAAAGAGATTTCATGATTGCTATAGACGCTGCATCAAGCGAATGGAAAAGTGATAAAACAGGGAAATATATTTTACCGAAAGCAGGAACTGAATTTACATCTTCCGAATTAATTGACCACTGGAGAAATCTTGTCAGAAAATATCCGATTATTTCCATTGAGGATGCTCTTGATGAAAATGACTGGGATGGATGGAAACTTCTTACAAATGAACTCGGAAATAAAATTCAGCTTGTTGGTGATGATTTATTCGTAACAAATACCGAAAGAATTTCAAAAGGAATCAGTCTGGGAGCAGGAAATTCTGTTCTTATCAAACTCAATCAGATTGGTACTGTCTCGGAAACCATTGAAGCAGTAAAAATGGCAAAAAAATCAGGATATACTGCTATTGTTTCACATCGTTCAGGTGAAACCGCTGATACATCAATTGCTGACCTTGCCGTTGCACTCAATGCCTGTCAAATCAAGGCAGGTGCACCGAACAGAAGTGAACGCACTGCAAAATATAATCAGCTCCTCAGAATTGAAGAAGAACTTGGTTCCGGTTCTGTCTATGCAGGAATAAATGCATTCAATATCAATTTTTTGAAAAAATAACCGAAAATCCTGATTCAAAAGCCGTCAATTCAGAACTGACGGCTTTTTTCTTATTTATTTGAACAATTGACATCTATAAAAAAATCATGTATAATAATAAATGAAAATAAATACAGGAGGATTTTTTTATGATTATCAGACAATACACACAATCAGACTGCAAAGAAATTACTGAACTTTTTTACGATACCATTCATACAGTAAATATAAATGATTATACTGACGAACAGATAAACGCATGGGCAGACGGTAAACCTGATTTGGAAAAATGGAATAAATCTTTATCTGAAAATTATACTCTTGTTGCAGTTAATAAAGAAATTATTGTCGGTTTCGGCGATATAGATGATTCTGGATATCTTGACAGACTTTATGTCCATAAGGATTATCAGAGACAGGGAATTGCATCAGCTATATGCGATAAACTGGAAAAAAAATTCAATGTTCCAGAAATAACTGTTCACGCCTCTGTTACAGCAAAAATATTTTTTGAAAAAAGAGGCTATAAAACAATAAAAATACAACAGGTTGAACGTCATAACATTCAGATTTCAAATTATATAATGAAAATGATTTGTATTCCTGTTTCAGAATTAAAATTCCTTAATAGTAAAAAATAATTTCATAACTGACTGCCCTCGCTTAATTGGGCAATAAAACTTATAACTTTTGCTTTGTCATAAAAACTAAGATTGTTGAACTTTTCCAGCATTTCCTTAGAAATATTATTGTCATAATTTAATTTAGAATCATTTACATGGTTAGTTATGGTGCCATTGTTATTTCCATTGTTATTGCCTATATTATACTTTGTTTGACCTGTAGGGTCTTCGGATTTTCCAAGAAGATAATCAACAGAACAGTTAAGACATTCAGATATATCAAACAGTTTTCTGGCTTTCATTCCCTCCTGACTATTAGCAGATTGGGAAATAGTGTTTTTATTTATCTGACATTTCTCTGTAATCTGTGTCATTGAAAGTCCCCGTATTTCAGCAAGGTTCTTAATACGCAAATATGTTGTTTGTGGATTATACATAAAAATTCCCCCTGTTTTTTATGAGATAAGCAGATTATCCTATTTGAAACGGAATATTTATTGACATTCCTATTTTGATATGATATAATATAAATATAAAATATTTATAAGCTCATTATAGCATATTAAACCAAAAAAGTCAATAGAAATTATTTTGACTTATTTCTAAGAGGATGATTAAATGTTTAAGAAAATTAATAATTATAACAAAACTACTACTGAAGAAAATGATATCATAACTGAAACTGAAAAAATAAAGCTGATACTGGAATCATTGATTAAATCAGGAAATAAAATGACAAAAGAACAAATTTTACGATTAATTGAAACAATTTGCAGAAAAATTAAGTAAAGCTTAATTGCTCTGATTTTTCTGAATAAAATAAGAGCAGCAGAATAATCTGCTGATTTTTATTTTATGCTTTCAAATCCATGCTGTAAATCCGCTATAATATCATCAATATGTTCTGTTCCGATTGAAAGGCGTATTGTATTCGGCTTGATTCCGGCAGAAATAAGTTCCTCTTCATTCATTTGAGAATGAGTTGTTGAAGCCGGATGAATAACAAGGGACTTTACATCTGCGACATTTGCAAGCAGTGAGAAAAGCTCCAGACTTTCAGTGAATTTCTTGGCTGTTTCGGCATCTCCTTTGATTTCAAAAGTAAATATTGAAGCCGCACCATTTGGAAAATAATTATTGTAAAGCTCCTTTTTAGTTCCCTTTGCAAGTGATGGGTGATTTACCCTGTCAACCTGCGGATGATTATTAAGAAATTCAACAACTTTAAGTGCATTTTCAACATGACGTTCCAAACGTAATGAAAGAGTCTCAAGACCTTGTAAAAGCAGGAATGAATTGAAAGGAGAAATTGTTGCTCCCTGGTCCCGCATAAGAGTTGTACGCAGTTTTATGATATATGCAATATTTCCGCAGACTTCTGTGAATACAATTCCATGATATGAGGGATTAGATTTTGAAAGTCCTGAAAATTTATCATTCTGTGACCAGTCAAATTTACCGGAATCAATGATAACTCCGCCCATAACAGTGCCATGACCGCCGATAAACTTTGTTGCAGAATGTACCACAATATCCGCACCATGTTCAATAGGTCTAAGCAGATATGGAGTAGCAAAAGTATTATCAACAATTAATGGAATACCATAACTATGAGCGACTGCGGAAATTTCTTCAATGTCAATTACATCAGAATTAGGATTACCCAAAGTTTCAGCATAAATCAGTTTTGTATTATCCCGAATAGCTTTTCGAAAATTTTCAGGGTCGGATGAGTCTACAAAAGTAGTTGAAATCCCCTGTTCCTTTAAAGTATTCGCAAAAAGATTATAAGTACCGCCATAAAGATTAGTGGATGATACAATATGGTCTCCAGCTGTTGCAATATTCTGAACTGCATAAGAAATAGCTGCTGAACCTGATGCGGTTGCAAGTGCACCGGCTCCGCCTTCCAATGCACATATCCTCTTCTCAAAAACATCAGAAGTCGGATTCATAAGTCTGGTGTAGATATTTCCGCCTTCTGTAAGATTAAATCTTCCTGCTGCCTGAGCAGAGTCCTTAAAAACGTATGAAGTAGTTGCATAAATCGGAACAGCTCTCGCATCCGTTGCAGAGTCCGGATTTTCCTGTCCTGCATGAATTTGTATTGTTTCAAATCTATAATTCTTTTTCATATTAAAAATCTCCATTTTATTATAATTTACATAAGTAAAATATTGTAAATTTTTTATGAACTTTATGAATTTTTTGTGTTCTTAATGATATGTTTATACAAATAGTAATTTAAAAAATATACTAATGACATCAATTAAAAAGATGTGTTGAAAGGTATCTGTCTCCGGAATCAGGAAGAAGCACGACTATGGTTTTTTCTTTATTTTCAGGACGTTCAGCAAGTATTTTAGCAGCTTTAAGTGCTGCTCCTGATGATATACCAACTAATATTCCCTCGCTTACTGCAAATACTTTTCCTTCTGTAAAAGCATCATCATTTTCAACTGTAATTACTTCATCATAAACAGCTTTATTCAGAGTTTCAGGCACAAATCCTGCACCGATACCCTGTATTTTATGTGCCCCTGCTATACCTTTTGAAAGTACAGGACTTGTTGCCGGTTCAACAGCTATAATTTTTATATCAGGATTTTGTTCCTTAAGATATTCTCCTACTCCTGTAATAGTTCCACCTGTTCCTACACCTGCTACAAAAATGTCAACTTTCCCGTCAGTCTGTTCCCAGATTTCAACTCCTGTCGTTTTTTTATGTATCTCCGGATTTGCAGGATTTTCAAACTGTCCAAGAATAAAAGAACCTTCAATCTGCTTATTAAGTTCTTCAGCTTTTTCAATTGCACCTTTCATTCCCTTTGCACCGTCAGTAAGAACCAGCTCAGCACCATAAGCCTTTAAAAGAGTTCTTCTTTCCAAACTCATGGAATCAGGAAGAGTAAGAATTACTCTGTAACCCTTTGCTGCTGCTACTGATGCAAGTCCGATACCTGTGTTTCCTGAAGTAGGCTCAATTATAGTTGCACCTGCTTTGAGAATACCTTTGTTCTCTGCGTCTTCAATCATAGCAAGAGCTATTCTGTCCTTTACAGAACCAGCCGGATTAAGATACTCCAGTTTTGCAAGAATAACTGCATTTGTAATACCGGATTTTCTGGAATATCCATTCAGTTTAAGAATAGGAGTTCTGCCAATAAGCTCCAATGCACTTTCTTTGATATCACTCATAATAATCTGCCTCCCATTATATCCTATAATGTAAATAGGTTTTATATGCTTATATAATAATAGTATACACCATAAATTTCATTTTGTCAATAGCTTTCCAAAAAAATACCGCAGTAAATTTCCAAAACTGCGGTATTATTATATTATTTGATAAGTTCACCCTTTAAAGCCTGTTCACGTCTGATTTTCTTTGAAGTTGTTTTATTGAATTCAGTTTCACGTATTCTCATGCGTCTTACAGCCTTTGCAGGTGAAACTGTTTTATTTATTTCCTGAACATGATTTCTGAAAAGTTCTTCAGCTTTATCAATACCGTTTTCATTTACAAATTCCTGATTTGGAAAAACTTCAGCAGTAATCATACCGTCTTCGGCATATACAAGAACCTCTGAAAGCCAGTCGAGACCGGAAAATTTATTTTCAAGCTCTTCCGGAGAAACATTTTCGCCGTTGCTTAAAATAATTAAATTCTTCTTCCTGCCTGTAATATAAAGATGATTTTTACTGTCAACATAACCTAAATCACCTGTTCTCAACCAACCATCTTCTGTAAGGGTTTCTTTGGTAGCTTCCGGATTTTTATAATAACCTATCATAACAGACGGGCTTTTTGCCCAGATTTCACCATCAACTATCTTAACCTCACATCCGTTTACAATTGTTCCGATACTCTCCGAATTTTCATCATCAAGATGAGCTGTAGAAATTCTCGGCGAACATTCAGTCATGCCATATCCTTGTGCAATCGGAATTCCAAATCCACGGTATGCCTCTGAAAGTTTAGGATTGAGATATGCTCCTCCGCTGTATATGCCTTTAAGATTTCCTCCGAAAACAGCCCTTGCTATATCATTTATATCAAGTGAAGAGTCTGAATCTGCTACCGCCTTGATTTTTTTATAGATAGTTTCTGCAATCATCGGAACAAGAAGCATAAGAGTAGGTCTGAAAAATTTAAGATTCTGTGCAATATGCATCATTGAATCATTCACACAAACTTCTGCACCATATCTGAGAGAAAGAAGAATATCACAGGTAAAGCAATAAACATGATGAACAGGGAGAACAGAAAGCAGAACATCATCAGGTGTACTTTCATTATCCTGACACATGGTGTTGTCAATAAAATTCCTGTGACAGAGCATAACTCCCTTGCTTACTCCCGTTGTACCGGAAGTAAAAAGTATAGCGGCAAGACTTTCAGGGTCAAGAGTATTCCAATTCATAGGTTCATATGATTCAAGAATCTGCGGAAGACCTGTTTCACCCTCCAGTTCCTGAAGTGAGACAAAAGTTTTAACCTGTGGACAGCCGTTTTTTATAGTATCAAGCATAGAAGAAAACTTCTTGTCAAAGAAGAATATTTCTGAATCAGAACGGCGGAGATGGTCGCATAAATCCTCTTCTTTCATCTGTGCATCAAGAGGAACAATAACATTTCCGCTGCATGAAGTACCGAAATATGCTGTAAGATATGCACTGCCTGTTGAACCAATCAGAGCAGCATGAACTTTTTTTCCTTCTGATTTTTCAGCAAGAAAACTGCTTACTTTCCTGCTGTTTTCACAAAGCTGACTAAAAGAAGTTTCAATTATGTTACTTCCTTTTTTTTCCTTAAGAAAAGTTTTGTTCCCATAACATTCAGCAGATTTTACAACTAAATCCTGCAATGTCTTTATATCATTCTTATTCATAAAAATTCCCCTTAAGCCTTTATCTTCTCAATATATTCAATAGCTTCTCCGACTGTTGAAAGTGAAAGAACATCCTCTTCTTCAACAGCAATTTCAAAAGTCTCCTCAATCTCGCCCAGAAAGCTCATGAAATCGTAGGAATTGAACTTCAAATCCTCTATAAAACGGGCGTCGGGAGTAATTGTACTCTCTTCAACATCAACATAGTTCATAATGATTTCTTTAATCTGCTCCAACATAATTATTTCCTCCTGAAAAATTTTATTTTAATTATATCATATCAAGAATTTCGCCTATAGTCCTGCTACTGTTTTCAATACCCCTGAACAATACACGGCAAAGATAGTAATAGAAATATTCCATTTCATAATCAGTAACAGCAGCTTTCTGATATTCAAAATTAAAATTCAGACCATTATCCTCAACACGATGCATAACAGTAAGATACAATGGCTGAGCTGCAACACCGTTTGTATACCAGAAACTCTTGTAAGGAATATTCGGAATCTTGTCAGAATCTTCCTGTTTCATAGACAAAGGCTGATAAGTCAAACTCATACTTTCATAAGTTCTGCCCATAGTATTCCAGTAATTCGACGACATCATCATCTGAGCAACTGAATCATAATTCGCATGACGGAAAATAGCATTTTGTTTTTCCTGATACATTTTCAGCCCTTCCAAAAAAGTCATATCTTCATTCATAATTGTACGAATCGGGAAAAAGTGTATTCTTGTACCGCCCGAACGCTTTTCAAGAAGAGTTCCACGTCTTGCCACACATGTTTTCAGTGAAATATCATTTTCGTTATTATTGAACTTTGAAAGAACAGTACGCAGACCCATGAGAAGCAGACAAACCATTGGTACATGATTTTCCGTACAGAATTTCATAAGACGGTCTGAAGGGTCTTTTTCAAGCTTGAATACAGAAATTGAAGCCTCTGTATTTGTAATCCTGTTGTTCACAGCCCTGAGATTGGGATTTCCTGTTTCACGTCTCTGAGTAATAAGTTTTCCCATGCCATTGAAATCAGTATAAATAGGTTCACTTTCTGAAACAATCTCCTGCCAGAATTTTTCATCTTTTTGGCGTGCCGGGGAATTCGCTTCATATGCAAGGTCTTTTTCAAGGCACTTTATATATGACTGCATAGGCTTGGGCATTTCAGTTCCATAGCGTTTGGCACAATAAACCTGAAGAATGTCTACATAGAAAGTAATAATTGAACTTGAATCCATAGTCATATGGTCTATTTTACTGTATATTCCATTATATCCGTCCGGCATTTTTACCATTACAATCTGATTCATAGGAGAATTGAATCTTTTAAAGGGAACAGCAGTCCATTTGCACATTTCATTATAAATATCATCTTCATTCCAGCTTGAAAAATCAACAAATTCAATATCACGGTCATCAAATGGTACAAGATACTGATACACCTCATCGTTTTCATCTTTAAGAAAACGCAGACGCATTGAATCACATCTGTTATACGCCTCTTTTATAGCCTCTTTCAGAAGACTGAAATCAGTATCAAGCTGAATATAGAAACCTGTTCCGATATTAAGAAGCTGATGAAACGGGCAGGTCATTCTCGAAAAATTATGGATGCGCTGTGCAGCTGTCAGCGGGTAAGTTTCAAGTTTTACCCCGTTCACAAAAAATTCTTTCATAATAAAACTCCTTTTCTTTCAGATTAATCATTATTTTCAGGAATCCACTTTTCAATAAAGCTTTTTTCCGTATTTTCATACAGCTCTGTATTTTCATAAGCACTCGCACCATGACCAGCATTTTCAACAACAAGTATTTCTTTCGGTGCAGTGCAGGCTTCATAATTTTCATAAACCATTCTTGTCGGTACAAAGTTATCAGATTCGCCATGAATAAACAGTACCGGACATTTTGCCCTTTTCATAGCTGTTATTGTTGAATAATCATTAAAAGCATATCCGGCTTTTTTTCTGCACATAGCTGAATTTATATTCATGACAGGAAACTCCGGAATATGATAGTCACGTTTAAGAATATGAGAGAAAACATCATAAGGAGAAGTAAAAGCACAATCGCTTATTATACATTTTACATTGTCCGGAAAATTTGACAGACCTGATGCCATAAGCACTGTTGTAGCTCCCATTGAAGTACCATGAAGAAGTATTCTTGTATCTTCGCCAAAACGTTTCAGAATATATTCAATCCATGAAAGACAGTCGAATCTGTCAAGAATACCAAAGCCGATATAATCACCCTCGCTGTCTCCATGTGCACGGTGGTCAGGCATAACAACATCAAAACCCTGATTATGAAAAAAATAAGCATGTGCGGCAGAATCAATTCCCTTACTTGTGTATCCGTGTGCTATCACGGCAAATCTACCGTTGGATTTTTCAGCAGGAAGGTACCATGCATGGAGTTTTATACCGTCACGAGCTTGTATATATATTTCCTCAAGTTCCTGAGAACGAACCCATTCACCTCTTGGGGCAATAATTTTTTTATATTCTTCCCATCTGTCCATATCAGCCATTTCACTTATATCAACTTTAACTCCGTCCTGTCTCGGAATAGTCATGTCGAAAAGCTTACGGGCAGCAATTACAGATGCGGCACCTGCAACAGCAGCAGTACCAATAACAGCACCAAGAATATTGAATTTCATCAGTAAAACACTTCTCCTTATCAGATTTGACCACCGGTCATTTTTTATTTTTTATATTCTAACATATTTTTGACCAGTGGTCAAGTATTTTTTCAAAAAATATTGCATTTTTCTAAAGTTTGTGATATAATTTAAAAAAACATAATTGAAAGGACGATATTATATGAAAAATGATAAGAGAGAACTTATTCTAAATGCCGCTCAGGAACTTATGTGTAAAATTCCGGACAAGGAAATTTCCGTGAATCTTATTGCCCGTACTGCCGGAATCGCAAAAGGCAGTATTTATTATTATTTTGAAAGCAAAGACGAAATTCTTGACGCTGTTGTCGAAAAATGTTATAAAAATGCTATACATGAATTTTTCAGGGAACTTAATTCCGAAGAATCAGCATTAAATAAAATCAAACTTCTTTTTCAGTCAATGCTCAAAAGTGAATTCAGCAACAATCAGCAAAATTTTATTCTTACACTTCACCTGCATGAAGATTTACTGCTTCATAATAAACTGAAAAGAATTGCCGTTCAGGAAATTTCTCCGATTCTTACCGCTTTATTACAGCAGGGCTGTAATGAAGGAAGTATCCAGACAAATTATCCGAAAGAAAGTGCAGAAATGATAATAGCCATACTTGCTTTTTTTCTTGATAATACTTTTTTCCCTTCCGACAATATATCCATGAATCATAAACTAAGAACTCTGGCCTACTCCCTTGAAATGTTCCTGAATGCAGAAAAAGGAAGCTTTGATTTTCTATGGGAATCAGATGAAACGCTAAAGGAGGAAATATGAAAAATAAAAAAATTCTGAAAATCAGTGGTACAATTATGATTATACTGGGAATTTCAATTCTTTCAGTTTTTGGATACAAAAAAATCAGCCGTGAAATTTATCTTAGAAAACTTCTTAAAGAAAACATAATTTTTGAAATTCCGAATCTGAACATAAGAATTCCTGTTTTAGAGGGTACAGACAATAAAAAACTTGCTGTTTCAGCCGGTCATTTTCCAGATACCGGTTCACCCGGAAAAGGAAATTACTGCATTGCCGGTCATAACAGCACTATATATGCCGAAGTGTTCAATGAGCTTGACCGTATTCAGAAAGGTGATGAAATGTATCTGATTGATATTGATTCCTCACATACAAAATATACATATGTAGTAACCGATTATATTATTGTTGAACCTTCTGCTGTTGAAGTCCTGAAAGATTACGGCGACAACAGAATTACAGTAATATCATGTACTGATGACGGCAAATACAGACAGGTTGTGACAGGTATGTTAAAGGAATAAGTTTATTTGTTTCAAATTATGTGAAATCAGAAATTTCCGCTTGACATTGACGGAAAAATAATTTATAATAATTTTATAAACTTAACAAAAAAACAAGACATCAAAAGTTATTCAGGAGGAATATATATGCATAAGAATTTTTTTAAATTATTAACAGCTTCTCTGCTGGCTGTAAGTCTTACTGCCGTTTCAATACCTGCAAATGCTGCAACTCCAGAGGAAGCAGAAGCTATTGCACGTCAATACGGTGTACCGGAAGAAACATTACAGGTTTTCTGGAATGAATACTATTCAAATCCCGAACTTTATCCTCCGGAAGTTATAGACGGACTGATAGAACAGTTCAAGGAATATGCAAAGGGTATTGTTACAAATGTTCCGCATGACCCTAACGCATCAGTTTCTGTTTCAACAACAACTGCAAGCAACACACAGACAACTGTTGTTCCTGATAATAACAGCCCTACAACTCCGGTTGAACCAAACGAACCCAACGAACCGGATGATGGTTCTATAATTCTTACCATGCCCGATGGTTCAACAATCACACGCATCAGCACAGAACAGTTCATTGCCCTTTCATATGAAGACAAAATGAAATATTTAAGTACTTTTACCGAAGAACAGCAAACTGTTATAATCAATAATTTCACTCCGGAAGAATATAAAAGTATGCTCCGCCAGCTCCCTACAGGTGATAAGCTTAATGTAATTGGTAATCTTTCATCAATATCAGAATCTTTCGGGGTAAATCTTACTGTCGATGAATTGACCGACAACAGTCTTTCCTTTCAGATGAAAAATCAGAAAGGCGAACTTGTCGGAGTAGGTTCTGTAAATAATTCAATTGAGAATACAGGTTATGACAGACGTGGAATTATTGCTCTTATTGCTTCACTTATTACAGTCGGTACTGCTGGACTTTTTGTGCTTGTAAAAAAATGTTTCAATAAAAAAGATACAGAGGTCTGATTCAATGAATAAAAAAAATAACGGAAAATCCGTCATTCTTCATATAGTAACCCCTTTCCTGATTACAGCAGTATGTTCAGGAGTGCTTATAGGAGCAGCAATCAAGCCAATGGGCAAATTAAAAGTTTTAGCAAATATTGCTTTTATGGACACTTTAAAGTCCAATCCGAACAGCGATAACACCGGTCTTGTCATACGTGAAAATGAAATCAAGTCGGACTATTCGGGCGAAACTTCCGAAAGCGGTGAAATTATACGTCCGAAATTCGGGGAACTTTATGCAACCATTACAAGTGACGCTCTCGGACTTGACATACCTGTCTATTGGGGAAGCAACAGCGAACTTTTGGAACATGGTGCCTGTAATTCATCAAGCTCTGTAATTGTCGGAGACAAGGGAAATTCAGTTATCAGTGCCCATGTTGATACTTTCTTTGCCGACCTTGAAAAACTCAAGGTAGGTGATATTGTTACTGTTAAAACAAATTACGGACAGTTTAAGTATAAAGTCCGTGAAAATATTTTTTTCAGCAGTACAGATAAAAAATATGTTTTGCCCTCTGACGATACCCGCCTTACTCTTTACACCTGCAAAAGAGATTTGCTTGGTGCATCAGACCAGCGTATCGGCGTAATATGCGATGTTGAGAAAATCAGCTTCTATATTGAAAAGGAGGCTGAAAATCAATGAAAAATGCAGTTTCATACGTATTTTCTTTTATAGTATCAATTTTGCTGATATTTCTGACTTTGGTATCATTGATATGTCTTACTGCAAGAAGCTATGCAAATCCGGAAAACAGAATAAAACAGATTGTAAAGGAACAGAATATAAGCCATACAGTTTATACAGAGCTTGAAAAATATTATTCCGAAAGGTACAACACCACAGGCATTCCTGCTGATATTTATATGAATGCAATTGACGAAGAATATCTTAATAATCTTATTATGAATAAAATAGGTGAAGGTTTTGCAGCTCTTAATCTTGAACGATATGAACCGCTTGACCCGAGAAATGAAAAACTTGATACGGTTCTTAGTAATTTCTACAGTGAATATGCTGACAGCATCGGAGCTGAAAAAGATGCAAAATATGACGAAAAACTAAGCGATGCAAAATCAAATGCATATAAAATTATTGTGGAATACTGCGATATTTATAAAATAAATGCAATGAATAAGCATGGTATTCTAAGAAAACTCTCGCCTGTATATACGAAACTTCCCATGATTACAGGTATTTCACTTATTGTCGTTGCTGTGCTTTTGCTGATTCTTTTTATTATTAATCTTAAATCAAAATCAGTATTTCTTTATTGGACAGGAATATCCGCTATAATTTCAGGTATAATCGGAGCTGTACCGTGCATATGGCTTAAAGCTACGGATTTTTTCAGTTCATTTACTATAAAACAAGCTCAGATTTATACAGCCTATACAAGTACAATGAATGATATAACGCAAAACTTTATGACTGCTTCAATAATAACTGCTTCAATCGGAGCTGTTGTTGTTATAATTTATGCAGTTCTCGGCAAAATATTAAAAGATTAAATAAAAAATGCTGTACTGATTTAATCAATACAGCATTTATTTTTTATGCTCTTAGCTCTGCACCGATATCTGCAAGTGCTTTAAGTGCTTTTTTCATTGCACTGTCAGCCTGTTCATCTGTCAGTGTACCCTCATGGGAACGCATTGAAATTGAGTAAGAAACACTTTTTTTACCTTCTTCAATCTGTTTACCCTTATAAACATCAAACAAAGTAATTTTTTCAAGAATTTTTCCGACTGCTTTCCTGATAGCCTTTTCAAGTTCAGCAACAGGAATTTCATCATCAACAATAAGACTTAAATCACGTGTAGTCGCAGGGAATTTAGGCAACGGTCTGTATGTTATTTTATTTTCTGCACATTCCATAAGTTCGGGAATATTCAGCTTTGCAACATATGTCTTTACATCTATTCCATAATTTTCCTGAACTTCAGGATGAATTTCGCCTATAATTCCAAGATGTCTGCCATCCTTGAGAATAACAGCACTTCTTCCGGGATGCAGTGCATATTTTTCATCAAACACTTCACAAGTCTCTGCACGTACATACTCGACTCCGCTAATATTGATTTCAGCGAAAATCTGTTCTGTCATGCCTTTAATTACATAAAAATCAGTTTCCCCACCATACATGCCTATAGTAAGTCTCTGCGGTTCATCCGGAAGCTGATACTCATATTCATGACGTGGCTTGCCATTATTTACAAGATTTGCTTCATCAGGAGCATAGTTCCTTTTTTCATCAACAGGCAGATATTCCTTTGAAATTTCAAAAAGACAGGCTTTTTCATTACGATTATTATAATTGAAAGACAAAACATCAAGCATTGACGGAATTGTAGAAGTTCTCATAACACTTGTATCTTCACCCAAAGGATTTACAATTTTTACTGTTTTCCGCAGTTTACTGTTTTCCGGAAGTCTGATTTTATCAAAATATTTAGGCGAAACAAATGAATATGTTGTAATTTCATATCCGCCGAGTGAAACAGCAGTATCTCTTAACGTACGAACAAATTTCTGTTCGGAAGTAAATTCAGCTTTTGCAACTCCACGGAAATCAGTTGACGGAATATTATTATATCCGTAAATTCTTGCAACTTCTTCAGCAATATCAGCCCTGCACTCAATATCAATCCTGAATGACGGTACAATAACCTTGCCATCTGCAATTTCAAATCCGAGACGATTAAGATAATCAATCATATCAGCTTCAGGAATTTCAGTACCAAGAAATTCATTAATCCACTTTGAATCAAATTCAACAGTGTTTTTCTTATCATAATCAAGATAATCACAATCAATGACCGTATTCAGTACCTCACCCGCTCCGAGTTCCTCAACGAGTTCAAACGCCCGCTTTAAGCAAATCATTGAAATAAACGGGTCAACACCTTTTTCATATCGTGCACAAGCATCAGATTTAAGTCTGAGCTTTTTGGAAGTGCAGCGTACCTGTGATGGTTCAAAGTAAGCGGATTCAAATACAACTGTTGTTGTATCTTCCATGATACCACTGTATTCTCCGCCCATAATTCCAGCAACCGCTACAGGCTTCTTCTCATCAGCAATAACAAGCATATCATCTGCAAGTTCACGTTCAATACCGTCAAGAGTTACTATTTTTTCACCATTCACTGCATTGCGGATATTAATCTTTGAACCTTCAACATAACGCAGGTCAAAAGCGTGCATCGGCTGACCGTATTCAAGCATTACATAATTGGTTATGTCAACAAAATTATTAATCGGGCGCACTCCGCTTGCTCTCAAACGTTCTCTCATCCAGCGTGGAGACGGTTCTATTTTAACATTTTTTACAATGCCGGCACAGTATCTCCTGCATTTTTCGGCATTCTTGATTTCAATTTTCAAGAACTCGTTTATATCACCTTCAACTCCTTTATACTCAGGAGCTTTTACATTCAGAGGAAGATTATAAGTTGCTGCTGTTTCTCTTGCAAGACCGATTACACTTAAACAGTCCGGACGGTTTGAGGTAATTTCAAATTCAACGGAAGTATCATTAAGACCGATTGCAGAACATATATCCTGACCAATTTTGCAGTCTTCCTGCATGATAAAAATACCGTCTTCAATAGCATATGGAAAATCCCTTTTGTCAAGACCAAGTTCACCGAGTGAACAAAGCATACCGTTTGATTCGACCCCACGTAGTTTACCCTTCTTGATTTTTATACCGTTCGGAAGTGTTGAACCATCAAGTGCAACAGGCACGATATCCCCTGCATTTACATTTGAAGCACCTGTAACAATCTGTACGGGCGAATCCTTGCCGACTTCAACCTGACATACGACAAGGTGATCTGAATTTTCGTGCGGTACAACAGACAGGATTTTTCCGACAACAATATTTAAAATTCCTTTGCCCTCTGTTTCATAACACTCAACTTTTGAACCGCTCATTGTAAGGGCATGACAGTAATCTTTTATAGGCACGTCAACATTAACATAATCGGCGAGCCACTTCATTGATAAATTCATTTATCTTAATCCTTTCACTAAATTTATAAAACAATCTTCAATCAGAACTGCTCCAAAAATCTTACATCATTTTCATAAAGCAAGCGAAGGTCATTAATATCATAACGTCCCATGACCATACGCTCAAGACCGAGACCAAATGCAAAACCTGAATATACAGTGCTGTCAATACCGCAATTTTCAAGCACCTTCGGGTGTACCATACCAGCTCCGAGAAGTTCAATATATCCTTCATCCTTGCACATTGAACAACCCTTGCCCCCACAGTTGAAACAGCTTATATCAACCTCACAACTTGGTTCGGTAAACGGGAAATGATGAGGACGGAATCTGAGTTTACAGTCATTGCCGTAAAGCTTTTTCATAAGCATTTCAAGAGTACCCTTCAAATCACTCATTCTGATGCCTTTATCAATAACGAGGCCTTCAATCTGATGAAATAACGGCGAATGAGTAGCGTCAACAGCATCCGAACGGAAAACACGTCCGGGTGAAATAATACGTATCGGAGGCTTCTGTGTTTCCATAACATGAACTTGTACAGATGAAGTCTGGGTACGAAGCAGAATTGTTTCGTCTGTACCATCAATATAAAAAGTATCCTGAGTGTCTCTTGCAGGATGGTCAGGCGGAAGATTCAGTGCTTCAAATACATGATAATCGTCATCAATTTCAGGACCGTCAGCAATATCAAAACCCATGCCCATAAAAATTTCACGAATTTCATTCTCAACCTTGGTAAGCGGGTGAAGTTTTCCGAATGGTGCAGTTCTTCCCGGAAGAGTTATATCAATAGTTTCTTCTTTAAGTCTGAAAGCTTGTGCATTCGCTCTCAAAGCAGAAAGTTTACTGTTAACAGCAGATTCAATATCTGCTCTTACCTTATTTGCAAGCTGTCCGATAACAGGTCTTTCCTCCGGAGAAAGCTTTCCCATCTGTTTTAAAATAGCAGTAAGTTCGCCCTTTTTTCCAAGAAACTTAATTCTCAAATCGTCAAGCATTTTTATTTCAGAACAGGATTCAAGCTCCTGTTTTGCCTGAACTTCGATTTTTTCAAGCTGTTCTTTCATTTTTATCACCTCTTTGAATTCTGACAATTAATGTCATAAGTCAAATTATATCACATTTTTCATTATTTGTCAAGATAACTTCACATTTTGCGTCATCTTCATCCATAATAATTTCATCGGCAGAAGGTACAGTAATTTTTCCGCTTACAGGATTCTTTATGCTTTCAATATGATTTATTATTTCTGCCTGCACTTCTGATTTTTCAAAACTTAAATCAGTATCAATCATTTCACAATTTACAAGCTTAAGTTTTTTACACCAACAAAAAGGCTGTGTACCGATAATTTTGCAATTTTCAAATGTTAAACCGTCTGAATACCATGCAAGATATTCTCCTTTTACAATACTGTTTCTGACTGTAATATTCCTGCCATGCCAAAAAGCATCCTTTGTATCAAGAACACATTCATCAAAAACCGCATCTTCAATATACTGAAAAGAATACTTACCCCTGAAATGTACATTTCTGAAAATAATATCCCTGCTCCTCATCATAAAATATTCACTTTCAGCAGTACAGTTTTTCATAGTTATCTTGTCAACTGACCAGCCAAATTCAGGGGAAATAATGTCACTTCCGCTTATAACCACATCCGAGCATTCACGGAGTGCTTTTATACCATGAAGATTTGTATTTATTATTTCAATATGTTCAGAATACCATAAAGCTGCCCTACAAAATTCAGTCATTACAGTATCGACTATTTTGATATTTCTGTCATGCCAGAAAGGATAACGCAGATTAAAGAAACAGTCATAAACTTCTATATCACTGCTTTCTTTCAATGCACTTTCTCCGTCTGCCACACCGTCAAAAACACAGTTTTCAAGTATCAGGTTATTACTTCTGTACAATGTTCTTTCTTCATCAAATTTCTGATTAACAATTTTATTCATTAAAAATCCCTCCGGTTACATTTTAACATATTTTTACGGAATTTTCAATAGCATACAAAAAACAGCTCCGAAAAATTCAGTCTCCGGAACTGTTTTACAAAACAGATATTTTTATTATACGCTTGATTTGATACGATTTATTGCATTCTTTTCAAGACGTGAAACCTGTGCCTGCGATATTCCTATTTCATTGGCTACTTCAACCTGAGTTTTACCCTGTAAAAATCTCAGATACAATATATTCCGTTCGCGTTCACCCAGTTGTTTTATGGCATCACGTATTGAAAGTTCATCCATCCAGCTTTCAACATCATTTTTATCGCCAATCTGATCCATAATATACATATTGTCATCCGAATCAGAATAAACAGGCTCATAGAGAGAAATAGGGTCACTGATGCTTTCAAGTGCGATAACAACATCAGCACGGTTTTCACCTATTTCATTTGCAATTTCCTCAATATTAGGTTCACGCTGATTTTTCAGGATAAGTCTTTCTTTGGCCTGAATGGCCTTATATGCAAGGTCACGCAGAGAACGGCTGACTTTTATCTGGCTGTAATCACGCAAATGACGGCGAAGTTCACCTGTAATCATGGGTACACAATAAGTAGAGAATCGAACTTCTTTGGTCAGGTCAAAATTATTAATTGCTTTAATCAGTCCTACAACACCAATCTGAAAAAGGTCGTCAATGTCTTCACCTCTCCCTGTAAAACGCTGAATTACACTCAATACAAGTCTGAGATTTCCGTTTATCAGCTTATCACGTGCTGCTTTACTTCCTGTTTCCTTTATTTCCTTGAGAAGCTTTATTTTTTCTTCTTCTTTTAAAACAACAAGTTCAGAAGTATTTATGCCCGAAATAACAACTTTATTATATGCCATAATAATATCTCCCAGAAAAAATATTCTGATATTATTATGGACAGTATTTCCTGATATAATCAGGAAAATAATGGTCATCATTTTTTGATAAAAGAAATAACTGCTAATATAAGCAGAATAAAAACGGAAAATAAATCCCATATGTCAATAATAGGTTCTGCTATCATTTTGTAAAGAATCAGATTAATAACAAAAACCAACGGAATACCCAATAAAAAAGTAATTCCCAAAGCAATTGGTTTTCTTTTAAAGCATTTGAAAATTCCATATACAATCCAAAAAAACAGAACCGAAGGCAATGCAATCATTGAACCAATTGAAAATACATCTTTATTTCCTATAAGATTATTTAAAAGATAAAGGTAGGGAATTATAAAAATACTTAATGATGCCAAGCTTACGACAGTTCTTTTTTTCCAAAATACCATACTCGGAAAAACCAAAAGCCACACAAAACAAACAGAAACAACAGGAATTAATGACCATGTTAAACTTCCTGTTATTGCAATATCACAAATAATACAGGTGATAATCCCCATTAAACATATCATGGAAAAAACAAAGGAAATAATTAATCTTTTGGATTTTTCATCCGTATTATATTCTTTCATAATAAGTTCCTCCACCAAATTCGTCTTTATTCTTTAACATATCCTATAAGCTTATCAAGACAGAGTTCAAAGCAGTTTCCGTACCACATTTCATCAAGACAAGGCATAGTTACTTCAATACAATCGGAAATATATTTTACAGACATATCAAGTGCTTTCTGTAAACCTTTTCCGAGAGTTACAGTGCCTGTGAAAACGCTCGCAAAAATATCGCCCGTACCATGAAGATGCCTGTCTATATGTTTGCTGTAAGAAAAATAAAACTCATTTCTTTCTGAATCATATGCAGCTGCACCATGAAGCTCTCCTGACCTTACCCCTGTAAGTATGGGAGTTTTACAGCCAAGTTCAGTAAGACGGCGCAAAACTTCCTTTGCAGAATCTTCATTGCAGTTTTCAATATATGGAATATCAAGCAAAAAAGATGCTTCTGTCATATTAGGCAGTATGTAATCAGCTTTGGCACATAATCTCTTCATTTCTGATATGAACTTATCAGTAAAACCGGCATAAAGCTTACCTGAATCACCTAAAACAGGGTCAACCACTATAAAATTATCATCTTTGCCAAAATCGTCAAAAAAATCTGACATAATCTGAATCTGCGAATCAGAACCAAGATATCCCGTATAAATTGCATCAAATTCAAGTCCGAGTTTTTTCCAGTGTTCTGAAATGCTGGTAATATCACCTGATAAATCATGAAATGTATAGCCTGTAAAACCACTTCCTGTGTGAGTTGACAGAACAGCTGTCGGAATAACAGCGGTTTCTATTCCCATTGCTGAAATTATAGGCAATGCAACAGTAAGCGAACATTTTCCGAAACAGGATATATCCTGAATTGTAACAATTTTTTTCATAATTATATCTTCCTTTCTCTGATATATATATTTTACTTTATTATACAATTATTGTCAATAGTATCAGTAAATAAAATTTTTGATTTTCCTATTGACAATTCTGACAATATATTGTAAAATAATATTAAAGATAAAATGATATAATAAAGATATAGAAAATATAAATAAAAAAGAATAGGTTCATCAGCAATATCTGTTGCCTGTATCATGTTAATCGGGTAAAGTCAGCAAAAATCCGAAAATAAAAACAAAGAAACTATTTTCGGAATTTCTCTTGACATGACCAAAAAAGAAGTTTTTGAAATCTATGACGATAATTACAGTTATACAGAAGACCTCAGAGATTACGAATACAAAAACACTGTTGAATATGGATATGATATTGAGAGAAAAGGAGACTATTATAATTTAACCTATCCGTATCCGGAAAACGAACTTACTGAGGCATATGACAAAATATATCAAATACGGAAATTTATACAAGCTAAGGCGTACTGAATGAAAATCCATGGAAAACGGAAGAAGGTTCAGTATGGTTTGCAGTCTAAATAAAGGTATGGACAATTATTGAACCCCAAAGCTATGAAATCGGAATAATCAAAAATAAGAATAAAAAATATGGAGTGTGTTTTATTTTATGAAAAAAAATAAAGGATTTATGAAAAGTCTTAATAAGTCAACACAAGTGACTCTTCTTTCTTGTGCAAGTTTTATTGCTATGACTGTTATTCTGCTTGTTTTCTTTTCGGCATTTCCAATAACGCCTTCTGAAAAAATTATGGCAGGCATAGGACGGGAAAATATTCTGGAAAATAATAATCCAAACAATGAAAATATAACATCTGTGTCAGGAATCACAACCGGAAAACAGTCAGCAATTACCACCGCAGTAAAAAATTCTGTATCTACAGGTAAAACAACCACTAAAACCTTCAAAATCGTTATAACTACAGGTTCGGGATTTATACGGAACGGCAGAACTCCGACAGACAACGGAAACGGAGATACTAAAACTACCGTTATTTTTGATGACCCTCCTGTTCCTACTCCTGACCCAGGAAACGATTATCCTATTTATACAGACATTCCTGTTACTGATGTTCCGATTGATACAGATGTCCCGATATGGACAGATGCTCCTATAGATAACCCGCCTGTTACTGACGTACCCGTGTGGACTGAGCCTTCTACAGATAATCCACCTGTTACTGACACTCCTGTATGGACTGAACCTATAAACACTTCCCCAAATACTGGCCCGGTACAGCAATGGTGAAATAATATAAAAAGGCAGTGTTGCTTGTGCGATACTGCCTTTAAATTTTAAATGAGGAAAATTTCTATGTACAACATACTTTCACCGGCAGAAGAAAATGCACTTAAATTTTACATCGGAGATACTTCGGGAAATCACCCTTTTTATAGTGACAAAAAAGCATATGTAGTATTAAATTCACTCTTTTTTCCTGACATTTATACTGAAACAGCAAGGGCTTCTGAAAAAAAATACCTGAATCCCGAAATTTTATCCGATACAAAAAGACTTCTTGATTTTTTTGAAGCTCTTTTTTCAGCGTTCAGCAAATCTGTACTTAAAAAAAATCTTTTAACTTACAGAATTGAACGGTTAGCAGACTATAAACTCTGTCATGAAAAATCTCAAACAATTTCCATGACTTCAACGTCAACAACAGACTTTATTGATTCGTACCGTAACCGCCGTGGAATTGCACTTATGCGGTTCAATCTTACAGAAGGTACTACCGGTATTGATATTGCTGACACCCTGAATTTCTATGCAAAACCTGAAGAATCCGAGATATTACTTCCGCCTTTTATGAGACTTGATATAAAAGAAACTGA
This sequence comes from uncultured Ruminococcus sp., assembly GCA_910577575.1. Taxonomy (GTDB): domain Bacteria; phylum Bacillota; class Clostridia; order Oscillospirales; family Ruminococcaceae; genus Ruminococcus. The sequence goes on from CAJTOG010000020.1 coordinate 23,172, forward strand.
TTTGTTAAAAAATGAAACTGCAATCCTTGATTCAGAAAATAATCCGCCGGAAATTTCATGCATTGCAAAAACACTGGGAATTGAAAAATACAGCGGAAAATATACCGATTTAACATTTAATGGTTCAATGGCAGGTATACGTGTTTACAATGCACTGAACAGAGGAAACCTTCCCGAAAAATCAGACGCTGAACTTTATTCACAGTGGAAAAAAACATTGCAGAATAACCTGCACAAAATGATTTCAGACTTTATATCTCAACAGTAACATTGAGAAAATCCTTTTCAAAATCCTCAACAGGCATAGGTTTTGCGAAATAATATCCCTGATAGATATCACAGCCATACTCTGCGAGAAAATCAACCTGATTTTTTGTTTCAACGCCTTCTGTTATAACTTCCATATTAAGAAGTTTTGCAAGAGTAATTATCATTTTCAGAATTGAATGACTTTTTTCCTGACGTTCGGTTTTTTGTAAAAATCCCATGTCAATTTTAAGTACATCAGCGTCAAAATCCTTCAGCATATTAAGTGAAGAATATCCGCTTCCGAAGTCATCAATTTCCACAATAAAGCCTTCACTTCTCAGCCTTGCAACAAGCTCAAGCTGTGCCTGAGGATTATCCATCATTGCAGTTTCAGTTATTTCAAGATGAAGTCTTTTCGGTGATATATCATATTTTTTAACAAGCGAGATTATAACATCATAAACATTTATGAGATAAAAATCTTTCTGTGAAATATTTATTGAAATATAGCTGTTTTCAAGACCCATTTCAGTCCAGTAGCTGAGTTTCATACAAGCAAGCTCCCATATAAATTTATCAAGTTTGCTTATAAGACCCGTACGTTCAAAAATTTTGATAAACTTGTCCGGCGGAATCATACCGTCTTCAGGGTGAAACCAGCGGACAAGAGCTTCTCCGCCTATGATTTTTCCGTCAGCAAAAATCTGTGGCTGAATATATAATCTGAACTGTTCTTCATTGATTGCTCTTTCAAATTCACTTATAACCCTATGTTCATTTATAAAACTTTCACGCAGTCTGCTGTCATAATATGCAACAAAACTTCTGTAACTTTCCTTGATTGTCTTAATTGCAAGATTAGCACGGTCACACATCAGAGATACACGGATATTCCTGTCTGTAACCTCATAAACACCAATATGTATATGAATTTTAAAATCTGCATTATCTATAAATGAATCAAGAACAGAATATGCATTAAGCATTTCATCCTCTGAAAATTGCTCCTTCTGCATACATATAGTGAATTTATCACCGGTAAGTCTGCCATAAATGCAGTTTATTCCGCCAACAGACGAAGTTATATCAGCAATTTTCTTCAGCAGGTTGTCACCTGATTCAACTCCAAAAACATCATTTACTATTTTAAAATTCTTGACATCAGTTACAATTATATAATAATCTTTCTCCGGATTATTATCCATCATCTCGCTTGCTTGCTCACAGAAATAATCTTTATTATAAAGCCCAGTAAGGGCATCATGAGTTGCACGATACTTTTCAGCATGATACTTTATATATTCTTCTGTTTTGTCGTGGATAAGAAAGAAACAACCCAAATATTTCAGCGAACTGTCAAAAATACGTCTATATTCAATTGAATAATAATGTTCAATACCTTCAATGCGTCTCTGAGTTTCCCATGTGCGTGTTGCAGTTCTTCCGTCAATATTCTCAATAAACCAGCTTTTAACCTGATTTTCAAGGGTCATTATAACAGCGTCAGCTTCACAGTAATCTTTTGCAGCCTTGTTTGAATGAACTATTTTTCCGTCTGCATCAATACATATGATTCCATCATTCATAGTTGCGACGGTAAAGAAAAGCAGTCTGTCCATAAGTCCTCTTGGAATGTAAATAAGTGAATAATAGAAGATAAAAAAAGCAGCGGCAGCATAAAGCAAAAGAGAATAATCAAACATGAAACGAAAATATACATGAGAAGCACTCACCGTAGCAATAACAGCAAGAGATATAAATATTGTGCTGTATTTTATCATATATGCACCGGGAGCATTTATCATTTTGCTTAAAAGCATAATCAGAATCAAAAGCCCCATTATAAGAAGAAAAATCAAATGGAATGTATATATAGGCATGAAATCAGAAATCCTATAAACATAAATACCTGATTCAAGATAATATGGTTCTGCCTTAAAAACAAAATTTATAAACGGATTTATAAGCATAATGGCAGAGTCGAAAATTGCTGCCGAATAAATAATTGATTTTTTTATTCCCAAATCTTTGTTCACACCTATATATTGTCTTACAAAAAAGAAAACCGATAAAACGGCAAAACATTCAAGAAGTGTACATATACCAAAAAACAGCAAGGCCAAAAATTCAGTCTTCATAAGTATACCTGTGGCATATGATGCAACCGTACCAGCCGAAAGCAGTAAAGCACGTCTTTCATATTTTTCCATAGAATTATCCTTAAGCTTGAATTTTCCGTAAACAGCACAACCAAGTATAAATGCTGCACCACCAAACATAAGACCAACCAACATATAAATCATAAAATCACCCGAAAAATTATTTAACAAAACTAATATTTATAAATATATTGTAACATAATATTAATAAAAAGTCAATATTTTTGAAAAAACTATATATTTAACAATCGGGCAATAAGTTTATAATATTAACAAGGCTACAATTACAACAGCAGTAATAATTCGGATAATAAAGTAAATTATATTCAATTGTTTTTCATAAATGCTTCCTTCTGCAATAAGATTCATAACAGCTCCTCCGTCAAGCATACTATAAGGCAAAAGATTGAATAATCCTTCTGCAAGATTAAACATAGTGAAAGGTGCATCTATTTGAAGCATTTTAAAGATTATATATAACAGAAGATTTACAGCAGGTCCACTCAAAAGAACAAATATTCCGTTTTTAAGTGAACTATATGGAGAAGCAGTAATTTTTATACCGAAACAACTTAGTTCTATACATTTAAGCTCGCCTCCAGTAAGTTTAATGGCAGTAATATGCCCAAGTTCATGTGAAATGCAAGCAATATAGAATGCACAAATAATCTCACTGTCACGCAGAAGAAATATCAGGGCATTGAAAACAAGAAAAGAAAATTTTATCTTTATTTTAGTCATTTATTATTAATATAACCAATTATAATATCAATAGGATTCCGGAAAAGCTCCTTAGAACTTTCAGAAAATTTTTTTAGATATAAAAGCAAGTCCTCTGCAATATCCGGTTTGAATACATTAAGAATTATCAGCCCTATTGCAATTATCATACATAAAGCAGTCTGCATAGAAGCTGAATCGTCTGCCTTACCCTCTTTTTTTCGACGAATATTGTCAATTTCAAGATATTCGGTGTTATCAACAGCAGGAAGCTGTTGTTCTTCAGTTTCTTCTGTATCATCCTGAATATCGGAAATTTCAGAATTCATAATTATTTCGTCCATGCTGTCATCTCCTTTCAGAATAAAATATGCTGATTTTTTTTGAATAAGAACTAAAATATCTGTTATTTATAACATATTGACATAAGCCGTCAAACATGATAAAATATTACTTATAGGCTATAAAAGACACTCAAGATTAATCATAGGGGGAATATAATTGAAAACTTTCAAAAAATCCTTATTAACTTCAACAGCAATTGTCATGACAGCTATACTTGCAGGCTGTTCAGATAACAGTTCAGAATCATCACCAGAAGAACCTATTAAAATATCTCCGGAAAATATCACATTTGAATGGCAGGGTGCCTATGAAAACAAGATTGATGAATTTAAAAATTCTGCGGAATTTTCCGGTGATATTGATACCGGCTCACGCTTTGATTTGGTTGATATTACAAACGATGGCACTCCTGAACTTATAATATCCCCGAACAATGATGCATCAGCCTCATGCGAGATTTATTCCTATACAAACGGTTCTGTTGCTTCCATAGGAACAATCGGCAGCAATGGAATGTTCTGCTATCTTCCTGATGTAAAACTTATAAAAGATGAATATCAAGGAAATTCCTTTATTCTGGGAAAATATCTGTCATATGAAGACGGCGAGCTTAACAGTATTCTGACATACAAGGATAATTCAAAATGGGCAGCTTCAGGTGGTTCCATCATACATGAAATAAATGGTGAAGAAGTACTGCTCCCTGAATATGATTCAGCTCTTGCTCCCTATGAAGAAGAACCATATATAAGTATCGGCAGGAAATATACATTTGGTGAAACAGCAGTAAAATATGCTTTAAGACGTTCGGAAAGCTGGGGGGCTGT
>CAJTOG010000021.1 GCA_910577575.1 uncultured Ruminococcus sp.
TATTCCATTAAAAGCAGCCTCAACTGCCTGCGGAATCATTTCAAATTCAGCTACAAGCGAAGCGGGTTTTTTTTCAATATCATCCTGAAGCATAGGTACAAAATAATAGTTTTTTCTGTTGAATAATTCACCTATATTTTTTGCCGAACCCAATAAGGAATCATTTGAAGCTATTGCAAGTACAACAGGTTTTCCGCTTCTGAGATGAGATTTTACTGCCATTGTCACTGCTGTATCGGTAACTCCGTTCGCAAGTTTAGCCACAGTATTCGAAGTGCATGGTGCAACAACAACAATATCAGTCATATTTTTAGGTCCTATAGGTTCTGCGTCAGAAATATTCATAATAACTTCCCTTCCGCTTATTTTATTAAGTCTTGCGATATTCTCAATATTTGTGCCAAAACGTGTTGAAAATATTGATGCATTTTCTGACATTATAGGAATCAGTTCCGCACCCATCTTTATTAACTGCTCTGCCTGACGAAAACAGCGGTCAAATGTACAGAATGAACCCGTCATAGCAAAACCTATTTTCACACCCTTTAAATTTTCATTCATTAATTTCACTCCTTTCCTCAAGTATATAGCTGATTGTTTCCGCAACAAATTCTCCGGCAGTTACAGGTGCAGTTTTTCCGGGAAGTCCCAATGCCCATATAACTTTTTTCCCAAGCTCTGCTGCTGCTTCAAAATCAAATCCGCCCGGACGTGAAGCAAGGTCAATAAACAGAGTATTACTGCTGAATTTTTCTAAAATCTCACGGGTAAAAATCAACTTCGGAACAGTATTGAATACAAGTCCATATTCAGTATCCATGTCTTTTGTGCATACAGATTTTATTCCATGAATACGAGCTTTTGCAGAACCTTTTGCATTGTGGACAGAAACGGTCACATCTGCACCAAAACCTTTCAGAATTTCAGCAAGAGCAGTGCCAATTCTTCCCATTCCCACTATAAGTACAGGCAACCCATTAAGTGTTACAGGAAGTTCATCCATGGCAATCTGTACTGCACCTTCTGCCGTAGGAATTGCATTCTTAAGAGTAAGTTCCTCAAGATTCATATAATCAATAATTTCATTTTCAGGAAAAAATTCATCAATCCGTTTATCACTTCTGCCTGTAAAAATCAGGCAATCTTTTTTCAGATACTTACTCAGGTCATTCAAAGACATTTCATCTTCAAAACAGGGTGTATTAATATTGCCCTTTTCATCAAACGGAGGAACAGGAAGAACAAGACAGTCAAAAAAGTCATTTTTTAATGAAATTTCATGAATTAAATCACTATTAAAACCTGTTGTACTTACATTATATTTTTCAGAAAGCTTATCAGCACAAAAAATCTGACGCATATCTCCGCCGGCAATAAGTATATTTATTTTACTCTTCATAAATATAATTTCTCCATTCAAAAAATATCAGAAAATAATTTTTATGCTTTATTATATGGCAGTTGCACAGATTGGGTGAATGTTCAAATAATTACGTTCTGTATAAACGTATCATTTAGTTAATGATTTATTCATATTTGATTCTGTCATAAATCAAAAATCTTATTTTTTTCTATTGCAGTTATAGAAAAAATATGGTATAATAATATGGAATCATATCCGCAAGGGGTATTGTGAATTAAAATGTATTTATAACAAGGAAAGGATTTTTTTATGATTATTCTTGATGAATTAAGATTGGAGCTTATCGGCTACCGTAAAGAAATGGAAGAGCTTGCCGACGTTCTGAATATCAAGGGAGCTAAAGAAAGAATCGAAGAACTTAATGCTGAAACTGCTGCTGAAGGCTTCTGGGACGATTTGGAAAACTCTCAGAAAGTTTTACAGGAAACAAAAGCTTTAGAACGTAAAATTGAAAAATTCAATAAACTTAATAATTCTCTTGAAGATACTATTACACTTATTGAACTCTCCATTGAAGAAGATGACGAAAGCTCAGTTGAAGAAATAAAATCGGAAGCGGCAGCTTTCAAGGCTAAATTAGAAGATGAAAAACTTTCAACCCTGCTTACAGGCGAATACGACAATTCAAATGCTATTCTCACATTCCATGCAGGTGCAGGTGGTACAGAAGCTCAAGACTGGACAGAAATGCTTTACAGAATGTACAATATGTGGGCTGAACGTCATGACTATAAAGTAACTCTTATGGACTATCTTGACGGCGATGACGCAGGAATAAAATCGGCTTCTATTCTTATTGAAGGTGAAAACGCATATGGTTATATGAAATCAGAGTCAGGAGTTCACAGGCTTGTAAGAATTTCTCCGTTTGATTCCTCCGGCAGACGTCATACTTCATTTGCTGCTCTCGAAGTTATGCCGGAAATTGACGACTCCATAGAAGTTGAAATCCGTGACGAAGATATTGAAATGGAAGTTTACCGTTCAAGTGGTGCTGGCGGACAGAAAGTAAACAAGACAAGTTCTGCTGTCCGTCTTATCCATAAACCGACCGGCATTGTTGTATCATGCCAGACACAACGAAGCCAGTATCAGAATAAAGACTATGCAATGAAAATGCTCCGTTCAAAGCTCGTGGAAATCAAGGAACGTGAACACCTTGAAAAAATTGAGGATATAAAGGGTGTGCAACGTGAAATTGCATGGGGTTCACAGATTCGTTCATATGTTTTTATGCCCTACACTCTTGCAAAAGACCACCGCACAGGCTTTGAAAATGGTAATATTCAGGCTGTTATGGACGGCGATATAGACGGTTTCATAAATGCATATCTCAAATCGCTATCTCATGGTACACTTGGAAAATAATCTCTCTTTTAATTATGAATTTTATATTAACTTAATTTTAAATTTGTGTTAAAATTATGAACTTTTTGTATTCTAAAGTAATCTTTTCTACAGAAAGTAAAATCAGAAAAAAGCTGATGTATTTTTGATAATACATCAGCTTTTTTATTTCAGTCATCAATAAGAAATTTATACGCAGGAACATCAAGAACTTCGGAAATATCAAACAAAGTATCAAGTGATAATGTTCTATTTACATTCGTGGCTTCAACTGCACCAAGGAAAGCTGTACTTTTGTCAATTATTTCAGCAAGTTGTTCCTGCGTTAAATTTTTCAGTCGTCTGTAATAATTAATTTTCAGACCCATTTTACGATATTTTTCAAAATGTTCTTCTTTCATGATATCACCTGCCCATATAAATATTTTATCATATCTACTTGACATTTTAAATAAATTATGATACAGTCAAAATTGCATGTAATACAATATTATTTGCTTGATATTTAAAATATATTATATAAAGCAGGAATAAACTATGAAATCAGCGTGTTTTACAGGTCACAGAAGAATTTCGGGAGATATTAAAAATCTTGAAAACAAACTTTACAGCGTACTTGAAAACTATATAAAAAATTATGGTCTTACTGACTTTTATGCCGGCGGAGCTGTCGGCTGGGATACAATATCGGCGTTCACAGTGCTGAAACTACGGAAAATCTATCTGCAAATCAGACTTCATCTAATTCTGCCATGCTCAAATATAAAACAGACAAAATATATGAACATTAAGCAGAAAGAAAATTTTTACAATATTCTTTCTCTTGCCGATTCAATTCAGTATGTTTCTGAAAATTATTACAACGGTTGCATGAAACTGAGGAATGCAGAACTTGTAAAATATGCCGACTGCTGTTTCTGTTATTTTAATCCCAATAATAAATACAGTGGAACTTTTCAGACAGTGAATATGATAAAAAGTAAAAATATTATTATATTGAATTTCTTTGAACAATAAAAAAATCGGTACATCACAAAAAGATGCACCGATTTATTTGTTATATCAATAAATCAATTAACCATTAAGTCTTGATTCAAGCTTGTCAAGCTCTTCATAGAGAGCAGCCGGAATCTTACCGCCCTTAGCAGCAATATCATCATTGTAATATCTTCTCATTTCAGCAATTTCCTGCTTCCAAAGGTCAGTATCAACATTGAGAAGCTTATCCATGATTTCAGGAGTTACTTCGTCCTCGATACCTACAACATTGATGTCGCCCTTCTTAGGAATATAACCGATAGCTGTTTCTTCAGCGTCAACAGTACCCTCACAGCGTTTGATAATCCAGTCAAGAACTCTCATATTGTCGCCGAATCCCGGCCAGATGAAGTTACCGTTTTCGTCCTGCTTAAACCAGTTGACATTGAAAATCTTAGGAGCTTTATCGCCGAGCTTTTCGCCCATTTCAAGCCAGTGATTCCAGTAGTCACCTACATTGTAACCGATAAACGGCTTCATAGCCATCGGGTCATGACGAAGTACACCTACAGCACCGGCAGCAGCAGCAGTTGTTTCAGATGAAACAGCTGAACCTACATAAGTACCATGTGCCCAGTCAAATGACTGATATACAAGAGGAGTTGTAGAAGCACGTCTTCCGCCGAATACAATAGCAGAAATCGGAACACCCTCAGGATTGTCAAATTCAGGTGAAATGCATGGGCAGTTTGTTGCAGGAGCTGTAAAACGTGAGTTCGGATGAGCAAGTTTCTGATTCTTTCCGTCAGCACCGACAACAGCAGTAAATTCCTTGCCGTTTACTCTTGAACCCTTCCACTCTGTAGCATCTTCCGGAGGATTTTTGTCAAGGCCTTCCCACCATACTGTATTGTCAGTATTATTGAGAGCTACGTTTGTAAAGATAGCGTTCTTCATTGTGGAAGCAAGTGCATTGTAGTTTGACTTTGCATTAGTACCCGGAGCAACACCGAAGAAACCGTTTTCAGGATTGATAGCATAAAGTCTGCCATCCTTGCCCGGCTTGAGCCATGCAATATCATCACCCACTGTAAATACCTTGTAACCGTCCTTAAGATAGCCCTCCGGAGGAATAAGCATTGCAAGGTTTGTCTTACCGCAGGCAGACGGGAATGCAGCACATACATACTTTGTATCACCGTCTGGCTTCTGTACGCCAAGTATAAGCATATGTTCAGCCATCCAGCCTTCATTTTTACCCTGGAATGAAGCTATACGGAGTGCGAAACACTTCTTTGAAAGAATAACATTTCCGCCGTAAGCAGAATTGATAGACCAGATAGTGTTATCTTCAGGGAACTGAACAATATATCTGTTTTCAGGGTCAACATTTGCCTTTGAGTGAAGTCCGCGAACGAAATCATTTGAATCGCCGAGCTTATCAAAAGCAGCCTTGCCCATTCTTGTCATGATATTCATGTTAAGTACAACATAGATGGAGTCAGTAATTTCAACGCCTACTTTTGAAATAGGTGAAGCAACCGGACCCATTGAATAAGGAATGATGTACATTGTCTGACCCTTCATAACACCATCATACATCGGACGGAGCTTTGCATACATTTCCTGAGGGTCACACCAGTTGTTTGTAGGACCTGCATCTTCCTTATTTCTTGTACAGATAAAAGTTCTGTCCTCAACACGTGCAACATCGTTTACAGCTGTTCTGTGATAGAGACAGCCCGGGAGCTTCTCCTGATTAAGATAGTACATCTTATTTGGGTCGCCGTCCGGAAGAGAAGTAACCTCTTCTGTAAGAGCCTTGAGCTGTTCTTCAGAACCGTCAATCCATACAACCTTTTCAGGCTTACAGAGAGCAATCATCTCATCAACCCATTTTAAAACATTAGCATTTGTTGTCAATGACATTTCAATATACCTCCTATGAAAAATCTCTTTGAATAGGGAAAATTAAAAAAAATCAATCGTCCCTCAATTACTATTATATAACATTTTTGTAAAGCTGTCAATAGATTTTTAAAAGTAAAAGATTTATCTTAATAGACAGACTTGTATTTATGTATAAAATAAAGCCACACTTGACAAATCAATGCAAATAATGTATACTGTTAATAGAGCTTTGCTTAAAGGAGATGATGTTCTGGAAGCTTCACAATATAAATGTCCGAATTGCAGTGCGGAGCTGATTTTCAGTCCTGAAACACAGCAACTGAAGTGTGAATACTGCCGAAGTTCATTCACTGCCGAACAAATAAAAGAAATATATGCGGAAACTGAAACACCGAATCCCCATGAACAGGAGAATGCTTCTGAATTTGAATCCCATACAAATCTTTATACCTGTTCGTCATGCGGTGCTGAGATAATGGCTGACAATGAAACAACGGCTACATTCTGCTACTACTGCCATAATCCTGTTATTCTTTCCGGAAAGCTTACTGGAAATTACAAGCCCGATAAAATAATAGGATTCAAAATTACAAGAGAACAGGCTATCGCTTCTTTCAAAGAATGGTGCAGAAAAAAACCATACATACCATACAATTTCAAATCTGAACAACAGCTCGAAAAAATGACGGGTTTATATGTTCCATTCTGGGTAACGGACTGTGATATATCAGCTAATTTTCATGCTATAGGTAAAAAAATACGCCACTGGACTTCAGAAGAATACCGCTATACAGAAACTCAGGAATATTCTGTTATAAGAAATGCAAAGATTTTCACAAAAGGTATTCCTGCGGATGGTGAAAGCAAAATTGAAGATGTGCTTATGGAATCAATTGAACCTTTTAATTATAATGAACTAAAAGATTTTTCCATGTCGTTTTTCAGCGGATTCTTCGCCGATAAGTATGACGTTGACAAAGCCGGAGTGTTTCCACGAATAAAAGAACGTGCGTTAACTGCTGGCAGAAGGATTATACAAGAAAGCATCGGAAGCTATTCTTCAATAAGTATTCAACACGAATCATATAACATAAACAGAACAAAATGGGAATATATTATGCTCCCTGTATGGTTCATGACCTATAACTATAAAGACAAAATTTATGAATTTGCTATAAACGGACAGACCGGAAAATTAGCCGGTACTCCCCCGCTTGACAAGAAAAAGCTCACATTTCACTCAATTTTGCTGGGAATTGTCACAACACTTATTATATTCATGGGAGGACAGTTTTTCTTATGAAAAAGCTTTTAATCATATTGTTTACTGCTTTCACCCTGCTCCCTGTGAGTATGCTTACAGCATCTGCCAAAACATATGAAAGAGGTTGGAGCGGTGACAGTAGTAAATCCAAAATTATTGACAACTATGGTTTTTTCAATGATGATATGCTAAAATCTATGAATATGCTTGTTGAACAAAGTTCAGAGGAGCTTGAAATGAACATATGTATCTTTATTGCTGATGATTCATACAGGATGACTGACTATGAAACAGAATGCTTTGCAGATGACACATATGATAAAATGTATGGTGAAGATTCAGATGGTGTTTTCTACTTCATGGACTTTACAGGTGAACAACCCGCTTATGATTATATCTCAACAAGCGGAAAAGCGGTTTTATTCTATGAATCATGCAAAGAAGATATTTTTGATGCAATCGCACCGAATCTCCCACCTTCCGGTCTGGGCGACTATTCAGGATATTCAGATGATATAACAAATGCAGTAAAACAGTTTCTGACTCAGCTTGATTACTATTATAACAATACAAATCTTAAATACTATCATGATACATCATCAGACAAGTATTTTTATTATAAAAACAATGAACTTGTAATCTCAGATAAACCTCCGTTTGTCAAAAGACTTAAAATTCTGATTTTTGCTTTACCCGCCGGGCTTGTTACAGCTCTTATTTATTTCTTTGCAACAAAAGGAAAATATAAATTCAAAGCGTCTGCAAATCCTGTTGTTTATGTCTCCCACGATGAAACAAAATTCAATCAGCGTGATGACAGATTTATAAGAACTTACACTACCAAATCCAAAATTGAAAACAATAGCGGAGGAAGCAACGGAAACAGCGGTGGTCACAGCAGCAGCGGCGGTCATGGAGGCGGCGGAAGACACAGATAAATCAATAAAAAATATTAATCATAATTCAATCAATAAGGAGAAATTATTATGTCAACTGAAAAAATACCTTATAAAATTTATCTTTCAGAGGACGAACTGCCGAAACAGTGGTATAACGTCCGTGCTGATATGAAAAAGAAGCCAGCACCGCTTCTCAATCCTGCTACAAAAAAACCGGTTACTGCTGAAGAACTCGGTGCTGTTTTCTGTGATGAACTTGTTAAACAGGAACTTGACGAAACAAATCCATATATTGATATTCCAGAAGAAATCCAGTCCTTTTACAAAATGTACCGTCCTGCTCCGCTTGTACGTGCATACTGTCTTGAAAAAGCACTCGGAACTCCCGCAAAAATTTATTATAAATTCGAGGGTAACAATACAAGCGGAAGCCACAAGCTGAACTCTGCTATTGCTCAGGCTTACTATGCAAAAAAACAGGGACTTAAAGGTGTAACTACTGAAACGGGAGCAGGACAGTGGGGTACTGCTTTGTCAATGGCATGTTCATACTTTGATTTGGACTGCCGTGTTTACATGGTTAAATGCTCATATGAACAAAAACCTTTCAGACGTGAAGTCATGCGTACTTACGGTGCAAGCGTTACACCATCTCCGTCAATGACAACAGAGGTTGGAAGAAAAATTCTCGCCGAATATCCTGATACCAACGGAAGTCTTGGATGTGCAATTTCAGAAGCTGTCGAAGCCGCAACATCATCAGAAGGATACAGATATGTTCTCGGCAGCGTACTTTCTCAGGTTCTTCTGCATCAGACTGTTATCGGACTTGAAACCAAAACTGCAATGGATAAATATGGTATCAAGCCTGATATAATTATAGGCTGTGCAGGAGGCGGTTCAAATCTTGGCGGACTTATTTCACCGTTCATGGGCGAAAAACTCCGTGGTGAAGCGGACTACAGAATAATTGCCGTTGAGCCGGCATCATGTCCGAGCCTTACAAGAGGTATATATGCTTACGATTTCTGTGATACGGGAAAAGTCTGCCCGCTCCAGAAGATGTACACTCTAGGAAGCGGATTTATGCCATCTGCCAATCATGCAGGCGGATTAAGATATCATGGCATGAGTGCTGTTCTGTCTGAACTCTATGACCAGAAACTCATGGAAGCAATTTGCGTTGAACAGACAGCTGTATTTGAAGCTGCACAGAAATTTGCAAGAATTGAAGGTATTCTTCCAGCTCCTGAAAGCAGTCATGCCATAAAGGCTGCTATTGATGAAGCTTTAAAATGCAAGGAAACAGGTGAAGAGAAAACTATTCTCTTCGGTCTTACGGGTACAGGATATTTTGATATGTACGCTTATGCAGCTTATAACGATGGCACAATGAGCGATTATGTCCCAACAGATGAGGAACTCAGAAAATCATTTGACACACTGCCGAAAATTTAATTAAAAAGGTGATAATTTGGAAGACTATATAAGCTCTGACGAACACAGAGCACAGGTAACTGCATTGAATCACGAAATATATGAGCTTACACAAAAACTTGAACAAAAAGAATTCAATGAAATCTCGGCTGCTACGTCCGATAAAAATGACCCTTTTGAAAATCCCACTGAATATAAGGGGTTCAGCGGAAACTATACAAAAATACTTCCCGAATTGGGTGAATACGGTTATCAGGTACCGCTTGAGCCTGATTACTCCGAAAGAAAAAGATTAAGAAAATTCTACTCAATAGGCGGATGGTGCATGATATTCCAGTTTATCCTTACAACAGGCGGCGGAATATTGCTTATGAACCTTATTTTCCTAATACTGCAAATGCTCAATCCGGAAATAAGCGGAATGATACTTCATGAATACATGGCGGGTTCATCCATACTTGCATCACTCAATATGCTCATTTATCTTGTATTCAATGTATTAAATTCATTAATCGGTCTGAAATGGGCAGGAATAAAACCTGCATCAATTATTGCAACAAAAGATTTCAGCTTCGGAAAAGCTGTACAGTACTGTATGGCAGCACTTTTCATATGGGTAATCTCAATATATTCTTCAACAGCTATAAATGATATATTTTCAAAATATGGGTATGATACAATTATCAATAACAGCGGAATGGGTGAAACAACGCTGGGACTCATAATAATGACTGTATACACCTGCATTATAGCTCCGATTACAGAAGAACTGTTTTTCAGAGGAATGCTTTTGAAAGTATTCTCAAAGGCAAATCAGCGTTTTGCAATATTTTCAACAGCCATATTCTTTGGCCTGGCTCATGGCAATATACCACAGTTTCTTCTCGCATTCATGCTCGGAATTTTACTTGCACATATAACAATGAGACATAATTCAATTATTCCTGCTGTTATAGTTCATATTTTTATCAATACATTTTCAACCATGTTCGGTGCATTAAGTAAAGCAGAAACTACAATCGTCACAATTGTAATGCTTCTGCTTTTTGCCGCTGCAATTTTAGGAATGATAATGCTAATTGTATTCACAGGCGAAAACAAACTTCCTGCAACAACTCCGAAACAGAGCAGGAGAGGTCTGTCTGTCGCTATCGGTTCACTTTCATTCTGTACTGCATTTGTAATTCAGGCATTATATATGGTTTATATAATTGTATCAAACAGTTAAATAAAAGAACTGCTGTATCTTATTTCAGGATACAGCAGTTTTTATTATTCATTATTATTCTGTGAAGATTTTGGATTCGTACCGAATGCCGGAGAGCTTTTCAAAGTATTCTGAAGTTTTTCTTTGGTCTGCTTTATAGTTGACAAGGACCGTTGATGAGCATTTTCCGCATCATTAAGCATCTGAGCAATTGAAAGTGCAGCCTGTTTCTGTAAATTAGCTGAAGCATTCTGGGCTTTCTGGAGTATATCAATAGCTTTTTTCTTTGCCTCTGTAATAATAGCTTCTTTTGAACAGAGCTGTGCCGCACGTTCTTCTGCCTTGCGGATAATACCCTCTGCATTGATTTTTGCTTCATTAAGTATACGTTGACAGTCAAACTCAATTTTCTTTGCTTCCTTGAGTTCATGAGGAAGATTCAGGCGGACATCATTAATAAGTTCCCTCATTCTTTCGGCGTCAACAACCTTTTTATGTGAAACAAACGGCACTGATGCCGATTTATCAAGCAGTTCGTCCATTTCCTCTAAAATTTCGTCAATATTCATAATCTATACACTCCTTAATTATTTTACCAATCTCTGCTTTATATCGTCAAGAATAGCTTCAGGAACAAAATGACTTATATCTCCGCCGAAATATGCAATCTGTTTGACAACACTCGAACTCAGATACATATTTTCAGAAGCCGTTGTAAGAAAGACAGTCTCTGCCTCTGCATAGAGCTTTTTGTTTGCAAGAGCCATCTGAAATTCATACTCAAAGTCACTTACGGCACGCAGACCCTTAACAATTGCAATTGCTCCGACATCCCTTACGTAGTCAGCAAGAAGTCCGTCAAGAATATCAATAACAACATTGTCCAAATCAGCAGTGACAGATTCAATCATAAGCATACGTTCAGTTGCGGTAAAACTTGGTTTAGCCTTTCCTGCATTGCGTGAAATAAGTACAATAACTTTATCAAAAAGCTTGGAAGCCCTTGTAATAATATCAAGATGACCCAGTGTTACAGGGTCAAAGCTTCCGGGACAAACAGCAATTCTTCTCATTATTCCTCCTCCGTGGGTTTTATAAAAACAGATACGCATATCTTGCCGTAACTGTAGCTTTTCTTCAACATCATACCGGCAGGAACTTCCGGCAAACCGGCTTCTTTCTCGTATTCGCAAATTATCAGTCCGCCCTGATTAAGCTTATCTGCGGCAAGGGGAAGAATTTTCTGAATATGACTGTAATGATAAGGAGGGTCAAGAATAATAATATCAAATTTCTGTGAAGTGAAACGGATATAATCGTAGCTGTCACGTGTAACAACTTCCGAAAATTTTTCAAGGTTAGTACTTTTCAGATTTTGATTGACACATCTGACAGATTTAGCGGAACTGTCAACAAAAACAGCATGAGCAGCACCTCTGCTCAACGCTTCAATGCCCATTTGTCCGCTTCCTGCAAAAAGGTCAAGAACCTGAGAATTTTCTATTTCAAACTGAATTGCAGAAAAAATACCTTCCTTGACTTTGTCGCTTGTGGGGCGAACATCAAGACCATCAGGAGCGACAAGCCTGTGGCCTCTTGCAATACCTGTAATAACTCTCATAAGAACTCCAATTCTGTTAAACTAATATATAGTATTATTATAACCTATTTTTTCCGGTTTGTCTATATAATTTTAAAAAACGCAGGATATTTTTTATAAATCCTGTATCACATTCCAAAGCCGTTGTGCCGTTTCAGAATTTAATCCTGCTGTTTTGGCAAGTTCCTCCGGAGATGCATTCATAAGATTTTCTTTGGTTTTATATTTTATCATGAGCTTTGCAAGCTTTTTCTCACCTATCCCCTTTACTGTAAGCAATTCAGAGCTATAAGTTTTTTTCCTGTGCCTGCTGTGCATGAAACTTACTGAAAAACGATGAACTTCATCCTGAATATTTGTCAGAAGATTAAAAGCTGCCTGTAAATTATTTATCTGGATTTCCTTCCCGCCTGATGCTATAGCACGTGTACGGTGTTTATCATTCTTGACCATTCCGAAAAGTGGTATATCAAGACCAAGTTCCTCCAGAATGGGCTGTACGGCATGAACATGACCAGTACCTCCGTCAAGCAGAATCAAATCCGGAGTACGCTTAAAATATTCGTCTCCTTCCTGATTTACAATATGGAGCAGACGACGGCGGATAACTTCACGCATACTTCCATAGTCATTCTGATATTCCTGTTCTTTCACGGTAAAACGCTTGTATGCCTTTTTAAGCGGTCTGCCGTTTTCAAAAACCACCATTCCTGCAACTATGGATTCAGATGAAAGATTTGAAATATCATATGCTTCAATATATTCCGGAGTATGTTTTAATCCCAAACTTTTTGCAAGCTGTTCAAGTGCGGTTATTTCCTTACCTGTCCGGCTGTTTTTAAGTGCGGCATATTCAGCGGAATTATTTTTTGCAAGCTTAAGAAGTTCAGAAAACCTGCCTTTCTGTGGCTGATGAAGTTTTATAATTCTTCCGGACTGATTAAATAAAAGTTCCTGAATAAGTTCGGCGTCTTCAGGAATATGGTCAATTATTATAACTTTTGGCAAATCCTGTCTGCCATGATAAAATTGTTTCATGAAATCGCTTAAAATATCCGTATATGATTTTTCAAGTTCAAAAACTGCCTTATCACATAATCTCTCTCCACGATATATCAAAACTGAAATATATACTTTGTCATAAAATTCAGCAATACCGATAATATCAGCAGATTCAACTCCGTTATTTATAACCTTCTGTTTTTCGGCTGCCTTTTTTACTGCAATAATTCTGTCACGGAGAACAGCAGCTTTTTCAAAATTGAGGTTTTCAGATGCTTCATTCATTTCCTTCTCCATGCGTTTAACAGATGATGCACTGCCTGATTTTATAAACTCCACCGCATCGTCAACAGTTTTCCTGTAAATTTCACGGTCAATTTTTCCACTGCATATCCCCATACACATTTTCATATGATAATTAAGGCATGGACGTTCTTTTCTAAAATCACGAGGAAAATTCTTATTACAGGTGGGAAGCATGAAAACCCTGTTGACCTCACTTACTGCCTCTCCTGCAACAGCTGAACTTGTATATGGTCCCAAATACTTACAGGATGGCTTATTTTTTTCAACTGTAATTTTAGGATATTCACCATCAGAGATTTTAATATAATGATAGCCCTTATCATCTTTAAGCAAAATATTATACTTCGGCTTATGCTGTTTAATAAGACTGCATTCAAGCAAAAGTGCTTCATATTCGCTGTCAGTCACAATAAAATCGTAATCAAAAACATTTGATACCATAGCGGCAACTTTCGGAGTATGTTCCGGATTTTCACGAAAATAGCTTGTAACACGCTTTTTAAGATTTTTGGCCTTTCCTATATAGATTATATTTCCTTCTCTGTTTTTCATGATATAAACTCCGGGAGAGTCCGTTAATTTTGAAGTTTTCTCCCGAAGATAAGGCAGTCTTGTATTCATATGCACCTCTACTGTCTGTTGAAATAATCTATGCCTGCATTCGGTCTGAAATATGTTCTGATATAACCATCGGTTGAAAGAATAACAAATTCATTTGTATCCTCAATATAATAAACACCATCACCATCTTCTGCTTCTGTTTTGTATAAAGCATCGGGATTATTTATGACATCGCTTGCACCAGCTTCATAATCCTCCGGAGTTGCATAACCGAAATCATCCTCAAATTCAGAACCATGCTTTTCAAAATGCTGTTCAAGCTGTTTCTGAGTACGAAAATAATAATCAATATAAGTATCATCACTGTAATCATCAAAAATTTCACTTGTTTCATTTTCTGATTTTTGCGTAACAGTTTCAGATTTTCTTATGGACTCTGTCTCTTTTATTGTTTCAGTTTCAGCTTTAGTTTCCACAGATATTTCCTTGTCAGAAACCGTTTCATAAAATAAATCCGAACAGCCTGTAAAGGTAAAAATTGTTACTAAAGCAATAATTTTAAAAATACATTTTTTCACAGAAACATCTCCTTATAACAAAACCGGGAGAACTACTCTTGCAAGATTCAACACAACATAAAACAACGCTATAATCATTGTCAAAATCATCAGCATATTGAAAAAACTTACTCCACCTGAAGATGCAAGTATTTCTTCGTTTAACTGTTTGCCATATCGGATTTTAAGTTTTTTCAGCGACTTGTTCACAAAATTATAATAAAGTCTGTTTCCGAAAAGACAGCACATAATACGCATAATCATATCCAGAAAATTACAAACCTCCACAAGCCTTAGAATAAAACCGTTTCCATTAAGTATATTATTTACATCATCCGTAAAATAAGCCGCTGCATCCGGTTCTGACGCAATGCCGACAAGAGTCATAACAACAAACGGCATAACAAGGAGCACGCTTAAAACAGCCGTAAATATTGCCCAGAACCACATCTTTCTGCCTGCAAAATACAGAGGAGGAAAAATAAAGCAGATTAAATTGAAAGACATATTTCCGCCTGTAAGTTTAAATCTTGTAAAAACTGGAAGATAGTACAAAACATTTGAGTGAACAAATTTTATACTCTGTTCAAATTCAGAAGATTTTTCAATATTTGCCCGCTCCGAAAAAGAAAATCTGACATTGTTTTCATTATTAAGATTAAGCGAAACCTGACAATTACTGCATTTAATTTCATTTTCTCCAATTTTAATCATATTAGGTGTTCCGCAATTTTCACAGAATACAACCTCCATCTGATGTTTATTTTCCGGATTATTTATTTCATGATTTTCTTTTTTCCATCTGAACCCCGAACTATGAAATTCTTCATTTTCACATCTTTCTTTCATTTTATAACATTCCCTGTGATGAGGTGAACCGCATACAGGACAAACAACTATATCATCATTTTCAGAAAATTTTTCCTTGCACACCGAACATATTTCATTTGTATAATTCATTAAAAATCCTCCTTTTCTCAGATGAAATTATTATATCACAAATATAAATTTAAATCAATAGTTTTAGAAAGCTTTTACAATTTTTCATTTTTCGGCAATATGCACAATGTTTTCAACATACAGTTGTTCAAAACACAGATTTTTCTCTATTTTCTAAAATTTATGTTGAAATTATCCCTGAATATGGTATAATAAAATTAAAGAAAATTATTAAAAATTTATTGAAACGGAGGTTTTTCCAATGAAGAAAACTATCATAACAATTGAACGCCAATACGGCAGCGGCGGCAGCATTATAGGCAAATTGACAGCTGAAAAACTTGGTATCAACTACTACAACAGAAAAATTCTTGAACTTACAGCAGAAAAATGCGGCATATCTCCTGAAAATCTTGAATCAGCTGAAGAAAGTGTACCGACGAGCTTCCTGTATTCCCTATTGTTATCATCGAATTCAGCACGTCCGATGGAAGAAAACTTGCCCCTTTCAGACAAAGTTTTCTTAATGGAAAGCCGTATAATCAATGAAATAGCAGAACAGGAAAAAAGCTTTGTTCTTGTTGGTAGGTGTGGAAGCTATATACTTGAAGAAAAAGGCTGTTTCAGCGTATATATATATGCTCCGCATGAAGCAAGAATAAAACGTGCTGTCGAAGAATATAACATAAAACCCAATAAAGCAGAAGCAATCATGAAGAAAGCTGACAAGCGTCGTGAAACATTCTTCAATGTAAACACCGGAAAAAGCTGGCAGGACAAGGATATATATTCTCTGTGCCTTAACAGCAGTGAATTGGGAGATGAGCTGTGTGCTGAAATAATCGTCAGAGCCTATAATGAATATAATAAGAAATTTTCTTTATAATTATATCTCTCTTTCATGGAAAATTCCCCGACAAAAAATCGGGGAATTTTCCTTTTTAATTATTAAAAACAAAATAAATTCTTATCCGATAATTCCGGAACGTTCTATCCCCTCTGTAAAATATTTCTGTAAAAATATATACATAATAAGTACAGGTGTTATAGAAATAAGACATCCCGCCTGTTTCCAGACAATCTGTTCCCTTGGGTCAAGTTCGGCGGATACAGAATCAAAAAGACGCAGTTTAAGTTCTGTATCAAGATTTTTCAGCATTAATGCAATTGTTTTTGTATCAGTAAAAAAAGCCGAGCTTATATAGTAGTCATTCCAGTAAAGAACAACCGAAAACAGAAAAACAGTAAGAAAGGCAGATGAAGCATTCGGTATCATTATCTGAACAAAAGTTCTGAAAGCTCCGCATCCGTCAATATATGCAGCATCTTCTAGTTCCTTCGGCAAACCTTTGAAAAACTGACGGAAAATAAGTATCATCAGTCCTGAACGTATACCGTTTCCGGTAATTGCCGGAAGATACATTGTAAACATACTGTCAATCAGATTTACTGAAAAATCACCTATACCGAAATGCCTGAAAAGTGAATAGAGAGGAAGTGATATAACTTGTGGCGGAACAAGTATCATCATTATCACAACGGCAAACAACATATTTCTTCCTCTGAATTTAAATCTGGCAAAACCATATCCTGTAATACTACATGAAAGAACCTGCACAAAAGAACATCCTATATTGAGAATAAGCGTATTTTTAAGCGTATTCCAGAAATCCATTGCCTTTATAGTTTCCTGTATCACAGCAAGAGTCGGATGACGTGGAATCCATATAACAGTCGGGTCAGTCATATCAATTCTGTCACGAAAAGCACAGCTTACCATATAAATAAGTGGATAAAGAACTATAAATCCTATTCCGGAAATAATCAGAAGTCTTAAAAAAGCCCATATTTTTTTAACCGCCAAGAACTCACCTCTAATCAGATTCATAAAATATAAATTTACTCAAAAATGAAACAATAAATCCGATTGATACAAATATTATGGCAAAATAAATCCATGCCATAGCAGAAGCTTCGCTGAACATAAATTCATCACGCATTGCAAGTATACGTCCCATCACAGTATTTTCAGGACTTGTAAACAAATCTATGACAGTGAAAATAAAATTTGCAAGAATAAACGGACTTACATAAGGAAAGGTAATTTTCCAGAAAAATTCCCATCCCGTTGCACCTTCAATCAATGCCGCTTCCCTTGCTGATTGAGGTATATTCTGTAAAGCAGCAAGGAAAATAATAATCTGTATACCACTTGACCATACAACACTGAAAATATTATCCGCTATACCTGAAACCATAATGTCAATATTTTCATTTATTCCATAGATTCCAAGAAATTCAAGAAGTTTGCCCGTAAAATCAATGGAAAACATTGTTGAAAAGTTTTCGGAACTTATATTCCCTGTTTTAGTCAAATCACCGCTTATTATTTCATATACAGGTCCCGTTGCAATGATTACAGGCAGAAAAAATATCGTTCTTGCCAATGCTCTTCCTCTAAATTTCTGATTCAGTATTACTGCCATGAACAATGAAAAGATAAGCACCAGCGGAGTTTTCCAGAATGTTTCAATAAGCATATCTTTCAAATATTTTGTATAGTATTCATCAACATTCAGAGCATATGTATAATTACCAATTCCGACCCATTCAGTTACAGCTTTTCCCGTATCTATTTTTACTTCATTAAACGACCACCACAATGACTCAAGCAGCGGAATCAGAAAAAATACAACAGTTCCGATAAACCAAAGTCCTATAAATCCGTATCCGTAAAGATTCTTTCTTTTTTGATACGATATTTTTTTAAATTTATTAATCAAATATCCTTCACCTCCTGAGATTTATAATTTCTCCATTGAAATCAACAGTCCTTTTTTCAAAATCAACAACTGTAATAGTACCATTTGAATAAGATGTTTTTATTTTTTTATCATCAGCCTCATAGCCTATAATCGTACTTTCAGCTATATCGCTGAAAATGGGATTAAACAATTTATACACACAAGCTATATCATCAAGCCAGCCTGAATAATTCGCATAATAATATATATCAAACTCTGTATCTTTAAGAATGCTTGTTTCTTCATAAAGCAAGTCATAATTAAGTAAACTTCCCGTAGCTACAGCTATTAACAGCGTATCATCAGGATTAGCCGACGCATTTACCGCCGTTGACGAATATGGTACAATCCCATGAAGTACTGTCTGTAAAAATGGTATGTCTTCGTTAAACAAATCAAACTTGCTTGAACTTAGCGGAACATTAATTATATGATTCACATAAGGCAACGCATAAGCATTTGAATTGTCAGCAAGAACACCGTTTTTGAGGCTCTGCAAGGATTCAAGACTTTCTTTGATAATACCCATAGATTTGAACCGTGATATATTTTTTTTACCATAATCACCATAAAGTGAAGTTGTAAGAGTACCCGTTGAAACACCGTCAAAATCTGAAGCTTTATAATTTTCAGCTGTTTTGGTAAAAACATCAATAAAATAATCAGGTGAAAGAAGTGAACTGTTTTTACTGAATCCGTCAGGAATCCCATATGCTCTGTCATAACTTACAATTCTTGAATAAGCTCCTGATATTCTTATACATGTACTGTTTAACGCACCATATCCATTTCCTGAATAAAAATTCCTGTTATCAACAGCAGGATAGATTTCTAAATTACTTTCATCTATAAAATTTCTCAGCTTATAAAATTCAGTATTGCCCCCTAAAGTATCAGAAGGCTCTGAACCTGTATCAATTTTATTTTCGATGCCGTCATCAGTCCAGTTTTTATATGATACAACTAAACTGTCAGCACCTTTATTTTTCAGCTCTGAAAGAATTTCATAAGCCTGTACGAAATCAGTAACAGACTGCTTTACAGTAACAGGTATTCCGAAAACTGATTTTTTCTTTTGAACTCCACCATAAAGACTGATATAAATCGGAGCATAGTTTTCCTTGGTTTTTTTGTCAAATCCATTACTGATTAAATAATTTCTACAACATTCTGCAACATCAATGTAATCAACATTTTTCTTTGAAATAGGATAATATCTGATTTCAATATCATCTGAATTTATATCTCCGCTTTCAAAAACTGTAAATTTTTTATTGCTTTCACCTGACATATAGAAAGTATCACTGTTACGGAGAATAAAAGTAAAGCTGCAAAGATTATAGCTACTGTTTGACTGACCCGAAACTTCAGCCGAAATATATGCGTTGGAATCCCCTTTTGACGCTGCAACAAGCATTGCATTATCCTGTTTTACAATTCCATATACAGGAAGATAAATCTGTTCCGTAACTGATTTTTTAACTGCTGGCACTGCTGTAATATCAGAACCATATACAGGCTGAAAATAAGCATTAGAAGACACAGCCTTGTTATTATTAAAGCGAACCAGTGAACCACAGCCATCAGGTATAATAAAATACCCTTCCTCATCTGATGAACCTGCTCCAAAACTTCCCATTAATGTAATCTGAGTAATAATATTTTTGGGGTTTGTTTCCTCTATTTCAGAAATTTTCAGACTTGCCCTGAGATAATCCGATTCAAGAGTATATTCAACAGGGAAACAGAATCCAGCTTTTCTGTAATTGTATATAACTTTTATACCATTTTTTGTATCGCTCACACTAATTTCACAGTCACTTGTGCCGGAACGCAGGATATTGTTATCTGAACGCTTTTCAGGTATGCCATAGCGTACAATATTTGACGAAAGAAGTTCATCTGCAATCAGCGGAGAAGATGTTTCATCGCTTTCAGTATCAACAGGAGAAGAATACCATGTATAACCTGTTGATTTGTTTTCGAGTGCTAAAATGCCTGAATTATAATCAGCAAGTAATATATAGTTTTCATTTTCAGTACACTTTCTGAATAATATCCCTGATGATTTTTTCTGCACTGAATTTTCAACATTTTCAACTGTCTGAATGTTAAAACGTTCATTGTTTGCATATGCATTATCCGACAGAATCATCATAAAAACAGCAAGTAGACAAAGTATACATTTTTTAATACAAATCATACTCTCACCCTGTAGGAAATTTCAGTGTATACAGTCAATATAAAATTATAAATCTGCTGAATAAGTGCCAAAAACAATACAAGAAGTATAAACATTATCATAATTGATGCCATTATCAGAATAATTGCAAGAACAGTTTTTCTGAAAGTATACTGATGCACTGATTTTACAGCAGAAAACAAAAGCAGAGCAGTCCAACAAACTCCGATTATCTCAATTGCCTGCATGAAAACAAATTCATCTCTTATAAGCAAATGCGAAAGAACAGTATTTATAAAATTCTGTGCTATATAAGGTACAAGAGCATATGCACTGTAAATACAGATATTTTTCATAGTACCTTCACCGTCAAGAAGTGTACAGACTGACCAGTTGCCTATAACCCATGCAGTAAAAATAATAATGCTTCCGGATATAAATGGTATTATATTGAAAGTTTTATCATAAGAAGAATGAAACTGGAATCCATAAAATCTTTCTTTTGCTATCAGAGATAAAAATAACAAAAACACTATAAAAAATGCTATTTTAATAGAACCTGATTTTTTCCACCGCATATTCTCAAAGCCCTCAAATGGATGAACTGCAATATGCTTTACCCACTGAACAGGTTTCAAATCAATCATTATTCCTTCTCCTATTTCTGAATCTGCGGAAAGATACTACAAAAAATAAAACTGTAAATATAATCATCAGTATCTTTCTAAAATTTGATTTGATAAAATCATTTCTCCAGCCCTCAAATGCCTTATTATAAATATCGGAATCATCAGCAAGTTTTGCATACTTCATTGAATTTTCATAATCGCCTTTCCGAAGATATCCTAAAGCCACTCCGATATAAGCCTGTCTGTAATTTCCGTCACGCTTTAAAACTTCCTGCCATGGCTGTAACGCTTCTTCATAATATCCGCTGTTATAAAGTTCAGAAGCCTCATGAACTATTTTTCCGAAATCAGTCTCACTGAAAACAGTAACAGTATTTCTCATAGAGTCAGTAACATAAAGCTTATCGCCTGATGATTCAACAGCAGAAACATTTCCGAATCCACCGAGCTGGTCTGATGAAGTACCGGTAATAAACAGAAGATTACAATCTTTATCATACTGAAAAATACGTCCCGTAGTAAAATCGAGACAATTTATATTTCCGTCTTCTGATATATCAATATCAACTATTGCAGGTGCAAGAAGTCTGTTCTGTGAAGTATCATACATTGGAGTATAATCTCCAAAAGTTATTTGCGAATCTGAAAAAATATTGTCGCCGGCTGCATTCAGTTTCTTTACTGTATCCGTTTTCTGACTTGATGATGAAGTGCAGGTAAAAATAAAATCTCCGTCAATATCAAAACTTGTTATACCTGTAGGAATATTTCTTATCCGCCTTGATTTTTTCTCATCCGAAACGAATATATCAGTAAGATAATTCCTTATGATTTGTGCCGTCGGCTCAACTCTGTTAGCACCGTAGAATCCTGTAAAATCACCGTCAGAGCTGAACATTGCCGCTCCCGTTGTTATATTATTAAGTACAACATATATATTGCCCGCCTTGTCTGCGATTACTTTCTGCGGAAGAAATGTTTTATCCTGACTATATATTTCAGAATCAGGCTTTGTTATTTCTTTTATTATATTGCCGTTCAAATCGCTTATTAAAATACGTGAGTTTCCGTTGTCAGCAATATACATACAGTTATTTTCGGCTAAAATATAAATACCTGTAGGATTTTTCAAAGTCGTTTCTGAATTATCAGGCATCATAAATTTATCATATACTCCAACAACATTGTCAAAATCCGAATCTATGGCAACAATACGGTTATTTCCTGAATCGACTATATAGAAAATATCATTATGGGCATAGAAAATATCAGAAATATTATTAAAATCTTCTGTACCCAAATCACAGCCTGATACTGAACATTCGGCAATATATCCTGCCTGAGACGGCACAGCTTCATGCCATTTGTCATAGTTGTATGATTCATAAGTCATTCTGTTATGCCTCCGATTATTTTATGCCTGAATATACCATAGTTTCAATAATGTATTTCTGAGCGAACATGAATACTATAGCCGGAGGAATAAGCATAAATACTGATGCCGCCATTGCAGTTCCTGCCCTTGCAAGACCTGATGCTGCCACCTGATTCACAACAGTGGGAAGCGTTTTAAATTGTTCCTGAAATATAAAACTGTCACTATGCATATTCCAGGAAGATTGAAATGCAAATATTACAACAGTCATAAGAGCCGGTTTCTGATTAGGTACAACTATCTGCCAGCATATCCTGAAAAGCCCCGCACCGTCCATTTTTGCAGCTTCTATAACTGAATCGGGCACCTGACTTATTGACTGACGCATTAAAAAAAGGCTCATGGGTGAAGCTACGGAAGGAAATATCAAAGCAAGCGGATTATCTATAATGCCCATTTTTGACATTATTAAATACTGCATGATGTATATGACATTGCTCTGATAAAGCAGAGCTACAACTATAATTCCGTTTATTAATTTATCAGCCGGAAATCTGCACTTTGCAAGCACAAATGCTGCCATTGAAGAAAATGCACACTGAAGAACCGTAACAGAAAGCGTAACAGTAAGGCTGTTGAAAATATATCTCCAGAAAGACACTCTGCTGTTATTCATGACTTCAAACATATCTCTGAAATTATCAAGTGTAGGGTGAAATGTATAAATCTCAGGCGGAAACAGAAAAATTTCCTCAACAGGCTTTATTGCCATAACTACAGTCAGATATATCGGAATAAGCATAAAAATACCTGCCGTAATCAAAAAAATAAATATAAAAACAGATCCCGATTTTTGACTTCTTGTCTTAATATAACCCATAGCTTAAAGCTCCTTAATCTTTCAGCAGCTTATTTATCAGCTTATTGCAGAAAAACATGATAATGAATAAAACAGTGCAAATTGCCGAAGCGTAGCCCATTTCATAACGAACCCAGCCATAATCATAGGCATGGGTCATGATAGTATGAGCCTTATAGTCGGTACTCGGAAAACCGACAAGATTCTGTGCAATCGTACCCGCTGTGAATGAATTTACAATCTGCATCACAGCGGCAAACATCATTTGTGGTTTCATAGACGGTATAACAATATATACAAGTTCCTGAAACCGATTCTGCATACCCTCAATATAAGCAGATTCATAAAGAGTTCTGTCAATACTGCGGAATCCTGCACTCAATGCAAGAAATCCTGCTCCGAGAGAAATCCAAAGCTGCACAATGACAGTAACCCCCAAAATATATCTTGAATCAGTAAGCCACTGTACAGGTGAATTTATAACTCCCCAGTCAATCAGGAACGAATTAAGCCAGCCGTTCATATCACCGCTGAAAATAATCTTCCAGACAGTGTAAACATTGGCAAGCGAGGGCATATAGAAAATCAGCGTAAAAATCGCCCTCAACTTTTCAGGCATCTCATTTATAAGCCATGCAATCAGAAAACAAAGAGCATAGCTTAACGGACCGGTAATCAGGGCGAAAATTATGGTAACTCTTACAGATTTTATAAATATCTTATCCGAAAGAAAAAGATTTACATAATTTGAAAGTCCGACAAATTCAGGAGGCTGAACCATATTGAAATCAGTAAAGCCAATCGGAACCGACATAAAAACGGGCAGAACGGTAAAAACAATAAAGAATACCATAAAAGGCATAAGCATCAGATAACAATCTTTATTTTTTTTGATATCTTTCATTAAATTATTTGATTTTTTCATAATCTGCTCCTGAGTCATTTTCCGGACTTTCTTTTTATTTCGTCATTTATATCCCTGTTATACCACATCAGTGTATCACGTGGATTCTTTCCTTCGTTCACTACTTCCCTGAAAGCATTCATAATATTTCTTGTAACTGCATAAGAAGCAGGAATTATTGGTATTTCAACAAGCTGTTCCTGTTGTTTTACAAGTCTTTGAAACTCATTTTCAGTCCAGGAAAGCTGACCAAGAGCATCAGTATTGGCAGTATCAAAACGTCCCATAATACCAAGCGTCCCTTCCAGCTGACTACTGTATTTTACCTGAATATCCGTTTGGGTGAACCATTTAATAAACTTCCATGCATTCTCTTTATTTTCAGCAGATTCAAATATAACAGCTCCTGTACCTGTGGAGTTGGCTGCATGGGATATTGTTCCGTCAGCTCTGACAGTCCCCGGAACCTGACAAAAATTCCATAAGCCGTTTATTTCAGGGGACAATGCCGAAAGCTGATTAGCAAAAGTATAATCTGCAATAATTATAGGATATTCACCTGTTCTGAACCGGCTGAAAGCGTCATAACTCTGAGGGAAGCTGTATTTAGTATAAAAATCAGTCCACTGTTCAAAAGCCTGCACTGCTTCAATAGAATCAAAAGACGAAACATAAAAATCATCATTATAATAATTCTTATCTTTCTGAAGCATCAGCACAGCAAATGTATGACCTGATTCAGTTGCAGGCGAAACATCTGAAGATGGCAGAATAAGTCCGACTGACCTGTAATTTCTTTGCAGCGACGGAAGCATATTCATTAAATCTTCCCAAGTTTCAGGCGGAGAACTATAACCAAGTTCAATAAGAATGTCTTCTCTGTAGAACATCATGGGAAAATTCTGACTTATTGGTAAACCATATGTTTTGTCATTGTACTGATAATGTGTAAAGGCATTTTTCTGAAAACGTTCTGATATCTCATCAAAATCATCAAATTGAGAAATATCTGCAAGAAGTCCCCTTGAAGCAAGATTTACAGGAAACTCTCCACCCAGAAACAACGCAACATCAGGTTCTTTTCCGGCAAGTGCAGCTTCAACAACTCCGCCCGATACAAGACTTATTGAAACAGGTATGTCATATTTCTGCATAAAATCATTTTCAGTCAATTCTCTGACAACCTGTGCCTGGTCACGTCCAAGTGAAACCCATACATTAAGTGCATCTTCATTTTTAAAATCTGAAAGTGTAGTATAGTCCTCAAAAAAAGAACCTATAAAAGATTTGAATCCGAAACCGGCCGACTTAAAAAAACTCTCCTTGTATGGACTGAAATCTTTATCATGTGACGCAAATTCTATGTAATCAATTTCAAGCGGCTGTTTTCTGCAATCCCTGAGCCACGCTGAAACCGATGCTGTACTATCCTTTATCTGTTGTAAATACTTCGGAATTTTCAACGGCTTTTCAATACATTTATCAAGTATCACTGCTGTTGATTCAAGTATCGAAGCTTCTGAACCTGACGAATTTGAAAGACTTTCAATTCCGGACTGAATATTTTTAAGTTCCTGAGAAATCCGTTCAAATTCTCCGATAAGCTCCGGAATTTTTTCATGTACATAATAATCAGTATATTTGTCAGGATATACACCTGTAATCATAACAATTTTATTATAATAATCATTCAGATTCTTTACAGTATCATCAAGTTTCCGGAGGTATTCACCAATTTCTCCGGCAATACATTCAAGCTTTATAGTATGACTTTTTCCGCCTTCAAGATATATATAAATTTCGTTGCCATCTTCAGTTGTAGGAACAGTTATATTCCAATCATTGTCATAAAAAAATTTTACCTGATTCAGTTCCCTGCATACAATCTCATCATCAATATATATTCTTCTGTTTGAATAAAATCCACGCATCTGATTCTGTCTTGCTTTTATTCCTATCCTGAACCATCCTCCCTCTCCAACATCATCAGCAGGAATCACCCATTCAAGTGACTGCAAAACCTTATCCCAGCTACTGTTGCCTCCTATTGTATTATATACAACTTTTACAGGGTCAGCAGGTGAAGCAAGATAACTTGAATTGTCATAGGTCGGAGAAAGTACTGAATCAGACTTATAATATGCACTTTCACCTTCTATTCTGAAAATATTTGAATCAGTCTTCTCAATAGTGATTTCTGAAACAACAGAATTTTTATATTCCTCATATGTTTTGATTTCCTCAGGATTATAAAATTTAAAATTCTCAATGGCAATACCGGCACATTCGGAGGAAAAGCTTATCTCATGACTTCCCTGCTCCAGATAAAAGAAAAGCGGTTCACTGAAAAGCCCGTCAGGGTCTCCGACTGTACAGTCCAGCCACCTTCCCTGCTGAATCTGAAACGGACGAACCTGATTTCCTCTTGAATCAGTATAAATATCAGTTTCATTAATCCATACCCTGTTGAGAATGATTCTTGATGCCGTATCATATGGATTTGAACCGTCTATTTTCATATCAAGCTCAATCTGTCTGCTCTTTGATTCAATCGGAAAATAACTTATATCAAGACAATAAATTCCCGTTTCTGGAACATTTATTTTATATGTAATCTTTCCGGAATCGCTATCCCATATAAAAACATTATCTTTTATATCATCAGAATCACCATAGCTTCCGGTAGAAAACACACCGTTTTCAGATGAAATACAGTCAATGCCCCTTATTATAATTTCCTTTTCCGGATGTTTTTCACCTGAATACAAATCATAATAATTGCTGTATGAAATATCAGTGCTTTCAGGCTCAATAAAATAATATTGTTCAAATTCATCAGCACTGACATAATCAGTATTCAGTACAAAACAGCATAATATTAAACAAATAAAATAACAAAAAAATTTTCTAACCATATTAAAAGTATAACAAATTTACTTTGTATTGTCAAGCATGCACGGGGAAAAACGCACTTCAATAAAGTTCCTGTTCAAGACTGCGGAATGTGATTGTATCAAAAAAATCTGTTATTGAAATATTCAGACCATCGCAAAGTTTCTTGATAGTTACAATGCCTATGTTTTTGGCTCTGCGGTTTACTATATCATTTACTGTTGACTGTGTTACTCCTGAAATGGTTGAAAGTTTATTCACCGTTATTCCATTCAGTTTGCAGAGTTCAAGGATTCTTTCCGAAACCGCTTCTGAAATATTCATAAAAAATGACCTCTT
>CAJTOG010000022.1 GCA_910577575.1 uncultured Ruminococcus sp.
ATAAAAATATTCACGTGTTACTCTTGCAATTTCATGACGCATAATAATATTCTGCTGTAAAGGTGCACGGCGTAAATCAAGATAGCGATATTTAAGACGCAGTTCTTCATTTACTTTTGTTTCATTAGTAATCTCAAACGGAGTTGTCTGAGCTTTTGAAAGTATACGCAAATCATTTACAAAAATCTCAATATTACCATTTTTAAGTTTATCGTTTTTGCTCTCACGTTCAATAACCTCACCTTTAGCCATAAGTACATATTCGCTTTTACATGAAGCAGCTTTTTCAAAAATTGTGGGATTTGAATTTTCATTGAAAGCAAGCTGTACAACGCCTGTTCTGTCTCTCAGCACTATAAAAATCAATCCGCCTTTGTTTCTTACACGTTCAACAAATCCTCCTACGGTAACTTCCTGTCCAATTTGAACAACATCTCCACAATAATGAGTTCTTTTCAGACCCTTCATATTGTCTGCCATAATCAATTATCCTCCCCTGTAAACGAAAAAAGTGTATCTCCACCCTGTTCTTCCATAATATCAAGAATCTTGTCAAAATAAATTTCCTCAAAAGCCGGAGCAAATTTTTCATCGAGTCTTATATCAGTCTCAGTGCCTTTTTCCATTTCCTTAAGTTTGGCAATACCACTTTCAATTTCATTATCACCGAGAACTACAGTAAAAGCTGCATTTATTTTATTTGCATATTTCATCTGTGCTTTGAGTCCCCTGCCCATCATATCATATTCAGCAAAATAGCCATATTCACGAAGTGCCTTGGAAAGCTTCATCGCCTTTTCAAGTGCATTTTCACCCATGGTTGCAAAATAAATATCACACTTTTTCGGAACAAGATAATCACAATCCTGTTTTTCCATAACAATAAGAAGCCGTTCTATACCCATAGCAAAACCAAGTGCAGGAGTATGCTGACCGCCAAGCTGTTCAATAAGTCCGTCATACCGTCCACCTCCGCAGACTGTACCCTGAGCACCGATTTCAGTTGTAACGAATTCAAAAACGGTTTTTGTATAGTAATCAAGTCCACGGACGATTTTTGGGTTAACCTTAAATTCTATATCAAGGTCTGTCAGATACTTTTTCAGTTTTTCAAAATGTTCGGAACATTCCTCACAGAGATAGTCAAGAATAAGCGGTGCATTCTTACCGATTTCTTGACACACAGGACTTTTACAGTCAAGTATTCTCATAGGATTCTTTATAAGCCTTTCCTGACATGTTTCACAGAGTTCCTCTTTGCGTAAGTTGAAATAATTACGCAAAGCTTCATGATATTTTGCACGACAGGCCGGACAGCCGATTGAATTTATATAAAGCTCAATATTTTTAAGTCCGAGCCTGTCCAGCATTGTTTTAGCAAGTGAAATGACTTCGGCATCAGCCGCCGGAGAAGAACTGCCAGCCATTTCAAGTCCGAACTGGTGAAATTCTCTGAGTCTGCCGGCCTGCGGTCTTTCATGCCGGAAACAGGAAAGAATATAATATACTCTCTGAGGGAGTGCCTCATTAAGCAAACCATTCTGAAGCATAGCACGGATAGTTCCGGCTGTTCCCTCCGGACGAAGTGTAAATTCTGATTCCTTAGCTTTTACAGTATACATTTCTTTCTGAACAACATCAGTTGTTTCACCGACAGAACGCAAAAATAAATCCG
Organism: uncultured Ruminococcus sp.; assembly: GCA_910577575.1. GTDB lineage: Bacteria > Bacillota > Clostridia > Oscillospirales > Ruminococcaceae > Ruminococcus. Next base: position 1,676 of record CAJTOG010000022.1, read on the forward strand.
TATTTTCAAAAGTTGGTATTCTTATCTCACCAAAACCGAAACTTTCAGCAGTTTCCCTTGCTATTTTTTCAATAGTATGCCATTTATGGACATTTTTGGGGGTTACATCTTCTGTGCCGTTGGGTCGTTTTATATTTATAGACATAAAAATAATCACCTTTCTGTATAAATAAACACAAAATTGTCCCTTTTTATAAGGGACAATAAAACATCTCAGCGCAAATCACAAAAAATCATCATATAGAAATATTTCCTGCCTCACGCCAATCAAGGTCGCCTCTTTCAAGAGCAAGAATGAGTGCTTCTGCTGTTGCTATATTTGTTGCAACAGGAACATTATGAACATCACATAGCCTGAGAAGATTCATATCATTTACATTACTTGCCTTAGGATTTATAGGGTCTCTAAAAAACAGGAGAATATCAACTTCACCACAAGAAAGAAGCGAGAGAATCTGTTCTGCACCGCCTTTTCCACTTAAATAACGTCTTATAGGAAGTCCGGTTGCTGCACTAACCTGTTTTCCTGTAGTATTTGTAGCAATAATTGTGTGTTTTGAAAGTATTCCACAATATGCACTGCAAAACTGAACCATAAGCTCTTTCTTTGCATCATGAGCGATTATTGCAATCTTCATTTTTCTGTCCTTTCCCCGCTGAGCGGAACAATTTAATAAATCATGATGTTTTTACAGTAAGAGGAACAAAATCACCGTTCAGGCGTTTTGATATAGCATCAAAAGCCTTCAGTGCGGCAGAATCTATCGGAATAGGATTGCCCTTGCCTGTAGCGACAGTCATTGTGAAATCATCGGGAATAACACCGATAAGCTGAACACCTATTTTGTCAATAATTTCATCAAGATTATTGACAAGGGATTCACCGATAATTTTTTTGCTTATTTTATTAATTATTAAACGCTGGCTTTTATTTCCCCTGTTATAAAATTCATCTGACATAAGCCCTGCATCTCTGATACATACAGGGTCGGGAGTTGATATAACAAGAATAAGATTTGCCTGTTCAACAATATCAAAAACATGTGAACTGATACCTGCACCGGTATCAATAATAATAAAGTCAAAATATTTCTTAACTGAACGGCAAATATCAACAATCTGTTCAGCGGTTACACTTGTAAGGGTTTTCGGTGCACAGAGAATATTGAGATTTGATGCCATTGGAACCTGTGTAACAGCATCAAGTGCACTTTTTCTTTTATTGAGAACATCTCCCAAATCGCTTGTTATGTTATTCTCAATTCCAAAAATGATGTCAAGACATCTCAATCCGAAATCAAGCTCTATAATAAGTGTTCTGTGACCTTGTTTAGCCAGTGTATATCCAATTCCGGCACATACAGTAGATTTGCCCGTGCCTCCTTTTCCTGATGTTACAGCAATTATTTTTGACATAATTTTTCCTTTCAGATTTTCTGTGATATAAATCAACAGAATATCAAATAATATTGTAACTTTAATATACATTATATCACAAAAAATATTTTTTGTCAAAGTATTTTTGTTAGATAATCTGAAATATGTGTAATCTGATACTTTTAACAGTTGTTGTTGTGCATATTGCACAAAGCAAATTCGAACACCCTTTATTGACATTTACATTTTTATGTGATACTATAATTTCAGAGGTGATTTTATGTTTGAATTTTCATCTGATAATAAAAGATATCATACACTTAATTATTATTTCCGAAAAAATTTCGGACAAAAATTCTATAAAGCAGTTATAGACTGTGGTTTGACCTGTCCGAATATTGACGGAAAAAAGGGATTCGGCGGATGTATATTCTGTGACGGAGGAAGCGGATATTTTACTAATGGCAATATGAGCGTTAAAGAACAGCTTGAATCCGAAACAGAAAGAATATTCCGAAAAAATGGGAAAGTACCTGTCATTGCATATTTTCAGGCCAATACAAATACATATGCTCCAATTGAAAAACTTAGAAGTATTTATAGTGAAGCGATGAAATTTTCCAATGTCGCAGGAATTGCGATAGGCACAAGAGCAGACTGTCTTTCGGATGATGTAATTAATTTATTATGTGAAATAAACTCGCAGATAAACCTTACTGTTGAATTAGGTATGCAGACTATTCATGAATCAACAATAAATTTAATAAACAGATGTTGCAGTCACAAAGAATTTCTTAAGGGATATTATAAACTGAAAGAAAAAAATATAAGAACCTGTCTGCATATAATAAACGGATTACCATATGAAACCGCTGAAATGATGATTGAAACCGCATATCAGACAGCTGTTTTAAAACCTGAAGCAGTAAAATTGCAGATGCTTCATGTAATACATGGAACAAAACTTGCTGAAATATATAAAAAAGGTGAAATATCATTGTTAGACCGTGATGAATATATTGACATAATAATAAGACAACTGGAAGTTCTTCCGCCTGAAACAGTTATTGAAAGAATAACAGGTGACGGTGATAAAAACAAACTGATTGCACCTTTATGGAGCACTGACAAAATCGCTGTACTCGGTGGAATTGACAAAGAATTAGCCGCCCGCAATACTTATCAGGGACGGCTTTATACAAACTGTAGAAAAGAATAATTAATAATACAATTTATTCACAATTAAAAATTCTTATATTTTTTTATATTCAACACTCGTATTGAGTTAAGAATAAGCAGCATTGCTGTTCCGGAATCTGCAAATACAGCAAGCCACATATTCGGATGACCCAAAATTCCTAAAATAAGGACTAACGCTTTTATTACAAGGGCAAAAATAATATTCTGATAGGATATACGGAGAGTTTTATCTGCAATTTTTTTAGCTGATACTATTGATTCAGGCTCGCTTCCCATAAATACAGCATCAGCAGCTTCAAGTGCAAGGTCCGCACCCGACTGCATAGCTCCTCCTATATCAGCTCCTGCAAGTACTGGTGCATCATTTATACCATCGCCCACAAACATTACTGTTCCTTTTTCGCTTCTGATTTTATTAAGTTCTGCAAGCTTTTCATCAGGCATAAGTCCACCTTTTGCTGAATCAATTGAAACTTTATTACCAAATATTTCTGCATTTTCAGGTTTGTCGCCTGTCAGCACGGCTGTATGGATGCCCATTGATTTAAGTTCAGAAATTGCATTCTTTGAAGTCTTTTTAATTGAATCCGATACTATGATTCTGCCCTCAACCCTGTTGTTTACTGCAACATATATAACACTTCCCATTAAATCATCAGGCATATCAGGAAGAATTATATTTCTTTCATTCATAAGTTTTTCATTTCCGCATAATACAGTATTTTCACCGATTTCTGCAAATACTCCACGTCCGGTAAGCTCTCCCGATTTATCAGGTTCAGTTAACTTTAATCCTTTTTTCTTGCATTCTGATACAATACTTTCTGCAACGGGATGAGAAGAAACCTGTTCACAGCTTCCGCAAATCTGCATCAATTCGTCTTCAGAAATCTTTCCGCAAGTTTTTATATCAGTAACTGTAAAACTTCCGTTTGTAAGAGTACCTGTTTTGTCGAAAACTACAGCTTTTACTTTTGCAAGTGCTTCAATTGAATTTCCCCCCTTAAAAAGTATGCCAAGCTTTGAAGCCGCACCGATTCCTGAAAAATATGCAAGAGGTACACTCAAAACCAATGCACAAGGACAGCTTATTACAAGAAAAGTAAGAGCGGAATAAATCCATTTGTTTATATCATGAGTAATCAAAGAACCAAGAACAGCAGTAAGTATAGCAACTATAATTACCAAGGGAGTATATATTTTTGAAAAACGTGTAATGAATCTGTCTATTTTAGGTTTTTCAGCTGATGCATCTTCAACAGCACGTGCAATTTTTGAAATCATTGAATCGGATGCTGCTGCTGTAGTCCTGAGAGTAAAAGTTTCTGACAGATTTATACATCCTGACATTACGCTCTCTCCTGCACGTACTGTCATGGGTACAGGTTCGCCGTTTACTGCTGACGTATCTATTCTTGATTCACCAGATTCAACTATACCATCTGCGGCAATTCTTTCACCTGCTTTTATTCTCAGAATATCGCCTGCTTCAATTTCATCAGAATCAACACGGACAAATTCTCCGTTTCTCAATACATCTGCCTCATTTACTTTAAGCTCTGAAACGTCGGTTATTGCCTTTCTGCTACGTGATACAGCATAATCCTCAAAAATTTCACCTATTTTAAAAAATAATACAACTCCGACCGCTTCAGCGTATTCACCTAAAACAAAAGCACCAACAGTTGCTACAGTCATCAGGAAATTTTCATCAAAAAAATTTCCTGCTTTTATATTTTTAAAGGTATTGATTATTACATTATATCCGAGAATCAAATAAGCCAATGCAAAAAGTCCAAATGCAAGAAAATTTATATCAGTAAAATAATGTACAGTCAGAGCTGCTGCAAAAACTGCTATACCCATAATAAGCGGAATAACTGCCTTTTTTATAATTTTTTTGTCTTCATGGTTATATTTATGACCATGACTGTGTTCATGTTTATTGCAATGTTCATGATTACAGCAGCATTCCTCACCATGATAATGTTCATGTTCTTTGTTATTCCCATGTCGCATGCTGTCAGGCTCAGAAATTATAACTCCTGCCTCAATCTTTCCTGCTATACTGTTTATCTTAAAAAGAAGTTCCGGCGTTATATTTCCTTTTATTCTTATTTTACGCATTGGAAAATTTAAAGACACAGTTTCAACTTCATCAAGCTTTTTTATTGCTTCCTCAATTTTCCCTCCGCAATGTGCACACCCAAGATTATGTATTTCATAAATTTTCTCCATAAAAATCACTCCTAAATAATATTGATATATGAATAATTGTTCATATGTTAATATTATAATATCATATATTTTCAAATTTGTCAATAGTTTTATTGAAAAAAATGTTTTTTTATGATATAATTAATATACAAAGTGTTTTGTTAACTATGGTTAATTCACTTCTTTCAGCTATATTCCGTGATTATCAATCTTGTTAGTACTGATTAACAGATTTTTTTAAATTTTTCTGTCTGTCTTCGTCTTTTTCGGCTCTTAAAATCACTTATATATGAAAGCTTTCAATCTCTGTACAGAAAGGAGTGACTGACATAATTACTGATTCAAAAATTATTACCGGAGGTGGAAGTACGATTTCAAGTATATTTATACAGAATGAAACCATACAGGATGACGGTACTGTCAACAGACTTATAGAAACCTGTGCAGAATCACAGGAGAATCTGCGTACGCTTTATTATATGTTTAAAAAAAGTATTTTTGCCGTCGCATTCAGCATAACATCAGATTACCATCTCTCAGAAGACTGCGTTTCAGAAACTTTTATAAGATTAACTCAGGTCAGGAACTTCAATCCCAAAAAGGGAGACGGCAGGGGTTATATTCACAAAATAGCACGCAACGTTGCACTTGAATTACGCAGAAGCCATAAACATGATATTGATGATATATTTGTTGCACACTACGGCGAAACAGATGAAACTCTCGAAAACAGCATTTATATAAATCAGCTTCTTGAAGTTCTTAATGACAAACAAAGACAAATTGTTGTTATGAAATGTTGCAGCGGACTTACATTCAAGGAAATCGCTAAAATTATGAAATGCCCCGAAACTACAGTAAAATCCAGATATCAGAGGGCAATATCGTTATTAAAGAAAAAGGCAGGTGTTAACGGTGAAAAATGAAAAAACGGAAAATCGGGAAATTGAAAATATCCTAAAATCAAAAATGAATGAGCTTTCCGAATCTGTTGACTGCTTTGACAAAATTTCTGCAAGAGTTTTTCCTGAAAAAAATCAGGATTTTTCCGAAAGCGGATTCACCATAAGCGACCTTGAAAATATTACAGGCAAAGACAAAAAATTCAAAACTCTGAAATGGACTGTTATTGCTGCCGCAATTTTTTTCTGTGCTGTGATAATTCCAAAAACCAGTATGGTTCATCGTATTTTCTCAGATATCGGATGTAATTCAACCAAAAAAATATATCAGGATTTACTTACTGAAATAAACACAGAAACTAAAAACGGTAACTATATCAGTATGGATTTTCCACTCAATTACTATATTGACAATGATGTTCTTATAACTCCGCTTTTTAGCTGTCCTTTTGAAAATTGTGGAAAAGAAAATCTCAATGTAAGAATTTTCATAAAACAGATTAACGGAATCTATACAAATCAGGTTTATGCAGTTGAATATAAAGAAGAATACTCAGAAAAAAATATTATCGCCGTTGCGGAATCAGAATACAAATTCACTGATGATGATATTGAAGATATTGAAAAAACTAAAAAAATAAACTCCTCATTATACAATCATTCAGACAAAGCAATTACACAATCATTCAGCATTGACGACAATGACTTATTTACTGACAATGAAAATAATGCAGTATCACTTGCTTCTTTTATATATCCTGCTTTTATCAAAGACATAAACGGAATCAAACTTGTAACAAATGAAATTTTATATGGTCATAAAACAATGTCAGATGACGGTTATTTCTATGACATAATCTCTGATTACTCCGGAGAAAAAATACAGCTGCCCGAACGTCAGAAGATGTGGAAAAAATCTGTTTACTACAATGGTAATTCAGCAATGCCGGAAAAAAATATATCAAACTTCAAAATGACTGAACTTTTCGGCAATTACTACTCTACTGAAACTCCTGATAATATTGAATGTATATATATTTCTGAATATAAATATGAATTGGATGAATTAATAAGCGTATATGCCGATAAACGATTAGGTACAGTTATTCCACCCTCCTATACTGATTCATCTGTAACCTTTCAGCTTTATATACCATCAGAATTATTATCTGAAAACGGTTTAATAACAGCCAAATCAAATAACGGAAAAATTATTGAATTCATTTCAGACGACAGTCTGCCGATTGTACAATATTATGAACAGGAATATTCAATACAACAGGAAGAATATCAGCAAAAAATTCAAAATCTTGAATCCGAAGAAACAGAAACTATAAAAAAATGGGAAGAACTCGAAAAAGAAAAATACTCAATAAATCAGGAAAAAATTGAAAACACTGAAGAAAATCAATAAAAACTGTTCAGAATTGAATCCGCTTATCTATGCAGAACAGAAAGAAAGTTCAGAAAAAAGCCGTTCACAAAATTGTGAACGGCTTTGAATTTTTATTCTGATTAATTCAATTAATATACAAGTGTTACAGATTCAATACCTACACTTCCCCAGTAACGGAAAATAGTCATTTTATCATATGCACCTGTTACATCAAATTCAATAGTGTTATCAGATTTCATATCACTATTTGTATAAGATGTGCTTGAAGCCCAGTTTCCTAATACAAGTGAACCATTGAAACCATAACCGATGTTTTCATCAAATTTAACAATAATCTTTTTTATGTCAGAATATTTATAATCCTTCAAAGAATACTCTTTACTAACAGAAACATCTGTAAGAACAACAGTCTTACTGTCACTTGAAGATGTAGTTACAGTTGTTGTTATGGGTTTGGTTGTAGTCGTAGTAGGTTTGGTTGTAGCCGCAGTAGGCTTGGTTGTAGTTGTAGTGGGTTTGGTTGTAGTCGTAGTGGACTTTGTTGTAGTTGTAGTGGGTTTGGTTGTGGTTGTAGTAGGCTTGGTTGTAGTTGTAGTGGGTTTGGTTGTGGTTGTAGTGGGTTTGGTTGTAGTTGTAGTAGGCTTTGTTGTAGTTGTAGTAGGCTTGATTGTAGTCGTAGTGGACTTTGTTGTGGTTGTTTCAGAAACATTACCAGTATTAAGTACTACTGATTCAAGCTGTGCATCTCCATACCATTTATGAATTGTCAGTGAATCATAAGACTTATCAAGCTCAACAGTAAGGGTATTATCAACAAGCATTGATGCATCATAGTTCTTTGAAAGTTCCCAGTTACCAAAAGCTACACAACCATTCATACCATACTGTGGAGTGCAGTTAAATACAAATGAAACAGACTTTACTTCACCATATGCAGAAATATCATATGATTCTCCGAGTTTTACATCATTCAAAACAACAGAGTCTCCTGTAATCGGTTTTGTAACCGGTTTAGCAGTAGTAGTTGCAGAAGTTGTTACAGGTTTAGCCGTTGTAGTAGCTTTAGTTGTGGTAACTTTTGTAGTTGAAGACGTAGTTGTTGTAGTAGCCTTTGTTGTTGTAACAACAGGAGTTTCCTCTTCAAACTCACCGCCAAAATATGTTTCTGTAAGAACTTCTGCCCACAGCTTACCCATACAAGCATATCCGTTTTCATTAGGATGACAACCATCATCAAGTCCGGATTTCATATCAACAACGCTGTTGATATCAGTGAAACCTATATTATAACCTTCTGACTGCTTTTCTGCAACAAGATTGCGAACCATTATATTATAATTATCAACAGCTTCCTGAACAGCCTCCGAAAATGCTTCCGGATTTTCACTGTATGTATACCCAAGCTTCCATCGATAATTGCCAAGCCAGTCATTCCGGATTTCAGCGTCAATATCCGGAACTGATGCAAGATAGAGCATCTCACCCTCATCGCTTACATAAGGAAGAATCAGGTCAACAAGCTCTTCAAGCCGGTTTCCTGCACCATCAAGCTGACAGTCAAGAAGGTCATTCGTACCAATCTGAAGCATGATAACATTTGGGTCATATGCATCAAGCATATTTCCGCTTACGCCATTGTTGGAATAAGTATTATTGAAAATAGTTTCCTGAATACCTGTTCTGCCGCCTGTACTCTGAATAGCATAACCACTGTAACCTGCGTGCTGAGGGTCATAATTGATAATAGTACCATTCCAGTTATATGTGGAATTGTTTGACCAACTGTTATTCGGACCAACCATATCAAAATTTGTAATACCATTTTGTTGGAGATAATAATTAAAATATTTACGATATCCGTTATCTCCATTAATATAACCATGAGTAATTGAATCACCGATTGACATAATTCTTACAGTATCGGTTTCAGAATTAACAGCAGAAATTGATGAAACTCCGCATACAGAAAATGTGCTTACTGATGTAATAACAGCTGTAAGACCAGCAAGAATTTTTTTATAATTACACATAAAATCTACTCCTTTTCAACAGCAGTATCGAACTGCCGGAAATAATTTTTTAAGGTCATTTATATGAATAACACTTTAAGTATATTATAAACTATTAGTACAAAAAAATCAAGTCTTTTTAATTATTTTATCACATTTTACATATATAAAAAATTAATGATGCTATAAAATCATATACATTATTCACGAATAAAAACCATATTTCATTACATAATAAACAAAAAAATTTCTATATGTTTTAACTTTAAAAATCAGGAAATAAAATTATACAGATTGTAAATCTTTTGTATTCAAAGACTGCCTTTTTAATGCCCGTTCAAGAAGTTCAGGAAGTTTTTCAGGTGGACAAGAAAAACATGGTATATCAAATCCTGCAATCTTCTCTGCAAGATTTTCATCATAACAAGGTTTTCCGCTGTCAGAAATTGCAAGCAGTACAATTACATTCACTCCTGAAGATTTTAACTCCGAAAGCCGTCTGATAAGTCCATTTCTGTTGCCTCCCTCGTATAAATCAGTAACAAGAAACATAGTTGTTTTAGTGGGATTGGTTATAAGTTCTGAACAATAGGCAACTGACTTTTCAATATCAGTACCACCTCCCAACTGTATACCATAAAGAAGTTCAACGGGGTCGGAACATAGTTCTGTCAAATCATTTACCTGAGTATCAAAAGCAACCACATAAGTTTGCAATGAACTTATACTTGCAAGTATACATCCCATTACTGATGAATATATAGCAGATTCTCCCATAGAACCGCTCTGGTCAATGTCGAGTATTACTGTTCTCGAATTCGACGCAGACTTTGAAGCCCGTTCAAAGAAATAAAACTTTTCAGGCAAAATAGTTTTAAGTTCAGGATTATAATTCTTGAGATTCCGTCTTATTGTAAGCCTGTAATCAAGAGCTGCTGCTGACGGTATGGGTGAATGCTGACGCTTATTCAGTGCAGCAGTTACAGAACGTTTCAAATCATCAGAAAGACGTCGGTTTATATCTTCTACAATTTTTCTGATAAATTCCCTTGCATTATCTTTTGCTTTTTTTGGAATCTGGTCTTTGAGCATAAGAAGCAATGCACCTGTGGAAATATCAGGTTCAAGACCGTCAAGCATTTCAGGTTCAAATAAAAGTTGTTTAAGTCCTTTTTTCTCGATTGCATCACGCTGAATTACTTTTATTTCCATAGGAGCAAACAGGCTTCTTAAATCACCAAGCCATTTTGTAAGTTTCGGGGAACTTATTCCGTTTCCTGCTCCGCTGCTGTCTGCATTTCCATTTTCGCCATAAATCTGTGACAAGGCAGAATCCATAAGTATTTCCTCCGCAGAAAGAGGACTTCCGCCACCCATTGAATTGATTTTACCTTCCGCTGCTGCTCCGAGAATAAGTCTCCAGCGTTTAAGCTGCTGCTTGTTATCAATATCTTTCATTTATATATCTCCAAAATCAAAATCATCAAGAGAGTCAAGAGACTCCTTCTCCTCCTGCGTTATTTCAGTCATTACAAATTCGGCTGCCTGTTCGGTACATACACCTAAAACCTCACCAATATTTTCAGCAATATCAGATTTTTCAGACGGTGAAAAACTTCCGAAAGTACGTCTCAAACAGATAAGTACAGGCTTAAAGTCATCATCATCAAGTTCAGAAATGAATTCAACAAGTTTTTCCCATATACTAAGACGGCTTATAAGTGAACGTTTATTCTTTTTGCTTAATCCTTCAAACCACAATGCACCTTCTGCCGACGGATTGGCTTTTGAAAATCTCCTTGAAATAAGTATGGACAATTTCTGAGAATCAATTTTCCCACGTTCCATAAGCACAGCACAGGCAAATCCTGAAATAAGAGGATTCACTCTGTCACTGTCCGAAAGTTCTGAAAGAAGTTCAATAAATCTTTCAGCATTCAGAAAATCATGTGCAGTACAGGCGTCATTTACTCTTGAAACTGCTGTTACCAGTTCTTCTGCTGCCGACCTATCACAAATTGAAGCAGAATAAAGCTGAAGACAAAAACGTAAGAAAAGTTGTTGTACAAGTGGTTGAATCGGATGCGTATCAATTCTCCTGATACTGCCAAAACGGATTATTCCTGAAAGTGTATGAATTGTCCGTCCCGAATCTGACGGCGACGCACAGTCTACAGAGAGTTTCTGAACTGCATTCACTGCTGTTTTTACACATCCAGCAAGTCCGCATTCAAATGCATCAGACAAAACTTCTGCTGTATCAGAAAGATTTTCTGCTGTAAGAAGTCTGCTGTTGAGTACAAAGTTTGCAGCCATTTCTATAGTATCACCATTAAGCGAAGCTTCAACAATCTGTATTTCCGTTTCCGGAGACCAGCTTATAATCCATTTTTCCGCCCATGTAGCATTATCCTGATTACGTGAATTTTTTTCTCCAAAACCTATTCCGCAGACATTAAGTCTATGAAGAAATGCTGAACGGTTTAAATCCAGAAAAGCTGATTTTTCAGATTTTACCCTTAAATTTTCACGTAAGTCAAGTTCCAGCTCCTCCCCGTTTGCCTTACGGAATCTTTCTAACTTCAACTCCTTTAACTGACGCATAAAATCTTCTTGAACTGAAGTACGGACTGTTCCATCCGGAAGAGTGCCTATTTTAGTACCTATTTCAACATCTGCACAGGCAAGTGAAATTTCGCCGAAACTGCCATGACCCATGCAGGCAACAGCAGCATCACGCAAATCTGACATTGATGGCAATATTCCGCCTCTCATTGCACACAGAGTTTCCGCAAGCCTTACGCTTTCAATTACTTCTGCCGATGACGCCGAAAAATCATTTTTACGCTGATATTCGGCAATTCTTGAAAGATATTCTGTTTTTGCATCTGACAGAGTGTCCTTTAATCTATTTTTCCAAAGGATTTCATAATATGCAGGTGCTTTGCTTCCTGCACCATATCCGGAACGTGAAGAAAGTCTGTAATAGGAATAAGGCATGAGAGTTGCCTTTGTCTGTACCTGTTTCAATTTTGAAGTAAGCTTTTTATCATCTTCAGTAAAAGTTTTTTCCTTTAATCCATATGTATGAAACGCACCCGTTACAACCGCAACTGTTTTATATTCCTGTTCACTTTCATAAATTGTCTTACGCATAAAAGCTTCCCGCAGTTCATTATGTGAATCGCTTTCTGAAAGCTCTCTGAGTGATTTGCCATATTCTTCAACTGTCGCTATAAAATCGTTGTAATTTTCACAGTGTTCAAAATTATATTCCCAGAATGTATCATTGTCAAGCCCAGAAATTTTCTCAAGCTTTTCATATACACTCTCACCTGTTGGCCTTGTTTCCTGATATTCTTCTTTATCATTACAGAGTATACATCCGGACGGCAAATCGCAGAATTTCACAGGAATATTATTTCTTTCTGCCCATAGCATTGCCCTGTATTCAGGTGAAAATTCAGCAAGTGGATACATTACCGTATTTACGGGAGCTTCCGTAGTATATGCAAGAACAGCCGCTGGCATATCCGTCTGAACTGAACAAAGAGGAGAGATAAGTCCGCTTAAATCTGACGGACCTTCAATCAGTACTATATCAGGTTTTATTTTTTCAAGGAACTGTTCAACATAGAATCCACAAGCCGGAGAAAGATGTCTTACTCCGAAATATTCAGCCATTATTTGTTTATCTCCTTACATTCTGCATAAAGCGACGAAAATTTCTTACCTTTTTTTCTCATTACATTTTCAAGATATTCAGTCCATGCAGTTTTGTCTTTATCCTCATCTTTTACAATTGCACCCTGCAACGCACTCGCAAGCTCGGAATCAGTAACTTTACCATTCCCGAAACTTCCAGCAAGTGCCATTGAATTTACAAGAAGCGATATTGCCTCGGCAGATGAAAGCACTCCCGTAGTAGGCTTTATTTTAGTCTTTCCGTCCAGAGTCTGACCTGTACGGAGTTCACGGAAAACAGTCACTACTTTTTCAACTGCCGAAAATTCCGGAAGTTTTGAATTAAGTCCAAAATCCTTTGAAAGCTGGGCAACACGTGTATTCACAATTTCAATTTCTGTCTCTATATCATCAGGTGCAGGAAGTACAACGATATTGAATCTTCTTTTTAAAGCCGACGACATTTCATTCACACCCTTGTCACGTGTATTTGCAGTAGCTATAATTGAAAATCCCTTTTTTGCAGGCACTTCCTCTCCGAGTTCGGGAATAGTAATTCTTTTCTCGGAAAGTATGGAAATCAAAGCATCCTGCACTTCGCTTGCACAGCGTGAAATTTCCTCAATACGTGCAACAGAACCACGCTCCATAGCTGTATAAACAGGACTTTTCACAAGCGATTCAAATGACGGACCTTTTGCAAGAAGCATTGCATAATTCCATGAATAACGTATCTGTTCCTCTGTAGTGCCTGCCGTACCCTGTATAACAAGCGACGAATCACCGTTTATAGCTGCTGTAAGATGTTCGGAAAGCCATGATTTAGCCGTCCCCGGTTCGCCTATGAGAAGCAGTGCACGGTCTGTAACAAGTGTAGCAATGCAGATTTCCACAATACGTCTGTCGCCCATATATTTCGGAGTTATTTCAACCCCGCCGGATTTTCCGCCCATAATATAAGTAAGCACTGATTTCGGAGACATTCTCCAGCCTGTCGGTACGGAATTTTTTTCGTTTGCGATAAGTGCGTCTATTTCCTGCTGGAACTGTTTTTCAGCAGGAAGTCTTAATATTTCACTCATTTTCAATATTTCCTTTCAGATTTGATAGTCAAAACGTCATAACATCATATCCGTTATGATTCAGAATATATGCAAGAGTATTGATAATCGGGCGAAAAGCTCCGTTTCTTGCATATTTCTTGGCATTAATTATAAGCTTGTCATAAAGAGAAAGTACAGTTGTATCAATCATATCCCTTGAAATTTCATCACATATATCACCAAAATAAAACACAATGTTATTTTTCAGATGATACATAATCATATCTTCCAACAGATTCGGATTTTCTGTTATATACCGTTTTTCATTTTTCATCAGTATACTGAAAGCTGATTTATTCGGATATTTACTCATAACAGCCTTACAAAAGTCAATCATAAGTTTATATATTCTGTCCTTGTCATTTTCCGACGCTGAACCAAGAATAATATGAAGTGCTGTACAAGAATCTCCGGCACATGAACGTTTAATCTTTTCTTCCTCATCATGCTTTTTTGACGGAAACAGTTTCTTTGTCTTTTCAAGATAGGACGTATCAGCAAGAAATTCAAGAATGTCATAAATTCTGTCTTTATCAAGCGTATTTTTTCCATCCATATAACATTGATTTACACCGTCATATTTTATATTCATAAATCGTCTGATAAAAAAGCTACGGTGTTTATTTGCAATTTCAGGCAAATCAGAAATTTTCACTCCCCTGTCTTCAAATGCATTAAAAATAAAATATGCCGCACCAAAGTATTCTGGATTTCTTCTGTAAAGATTTTCAATCAAAATACGGAATTTTTCATCTTTATTTCCCGCAAGATTTTCTGTAAGTATTGCCAAAACCCAAAACATTCTTATCAATCCTCTGTCCTGATTTGACAGATAAAAAAGAACATCTTCTGCTTCCGGCTTATTTGCCAGCATTTCTATTGCTAAATCATAGTCGTATCCGTTGTACTCCGTTTTTTTACTGTCAAAGTTATTGAATGATTTTTCTGCGTATTCTATAGCAAAATCAACAGCAATTTTGTTTCTTGATACTGCAATAAGTTCAACGTTTTTCTTTGCAAATTTACCGGAAGTTACTTTTTTAAGTATCGTCTCAGCCCCGGAAGTATCAAGCTTTACGAGTGCAAGGGCTGCTGAATCCTTTACTTTTCCTTTGCTTGTTTTATAAATTTCAAAAATTCTTTCGGAGTTTGATTTGTCATATGCAAGATTGCTGACCGCCGCACTTCTTACTGCTGTCGGATTTTCCTCGTTTTCTGCAAGTGATATATACCAGCCGTTTTCATCAGCACCTGCCAAATCCCCGACGTATTCAACGATATTTCCTTTTTCTTTCGAATTATCAAGGTCAACTCTTTCCTTGAGAACCGCAACCAAATCCCTGCCAAAGAAATTTATAACAGATTTCTTTAAGTCATCAGGTGTATTTGATTTCAGGGAATTAAGATACCAGTTTATAATTCTCGGGTCTCTTGATTCAATTTTTCCGTTCAGATTAGATAATAAAGAATATCTCATATCAGACGGTTTACAGCTTTTTACACCTTCCTTTTCAGAAGTCATACTGTTGTCTTTAAAGCTACCCTGAGTTACAGCGAGAGCATCACAAAGAGCTATACAATCAGCAAGAACAGGTGCGGGCATTTCGCTTGTTAAAAGCTCACTGCACATATTGTAAAGTCTGGCAAAAACCTTATTAGCCTTTGAAAGCGGTTCAAATGATTCAACAGCACGTTTAAGCCTGAAATCCTCATTTATTACTGAACATCCGGCTATTGCAGTTGAATAAAGCCTGTCCCTGAGCTGATAGAAAAGTGATATATCCATTTTTATGCCTCCTTAGCAAAGTCTGATTATTTTATCTGATGCAACTATAGCAAGCGGACAGAGATAAATTCTTCTGTCGGATTCAGAATAGAAAATTTCTCCCAGAACCGCACAGTTTCCGCAGTTATACTTATCACAGCCAAGTATTTTAAGAACATCAGTAACATCCGGATAATTTTCATTTGATTTAAGTGATATTGTTTCATCTCCAAGTTTTAAAACTCCGTGACCGTCTTCTGCAAATTCAATTCTGTCATATTTTAAGAGTATTGCTGCACACGGATTTGAAAGTGTATTTTTAAGTTCATTCTTAGCTTTTTTAACTGCATCGGAAAGTGAAGTTTCTGCAAAAGATATGACTTTTTCAAAGTCTTCCTGCTCCACATTTCTTATATTTGCCGATTCCCAGCGTACACGTCTGTTAAGTCCCCCAGGATATCGACATAGTTCAGGAATAGTATAAACTCCGAAAAATGAATCTTCCTGCTTTATAAATTTTTCAGCCCTGAACGGACGCTTATTTTCTGTTCTGCATATTTCACCGTCTGACAAGTCAATCCAATAAGCAGTATCAGTATATCTCTTATGTATATCATCAGTCAAAACAGTAAATGAAAGCTGAAGTATTTCAGAATTTTGTTTATAGAGTCCGATTTCTTTAAGCTGGGTAAGTTTCCAGACATTTCCCATTTCCTCGTATAAAATATTGTCCTCCGGCATAACTTGACCGCTCTCAAGTTTCCGGTCAATATAATCCATACTTTTTCTGACTGCTGATGAAAGCCGTACGCATAATCTGATTAACTCGCCTGACTGTTTATCGTCCGGAGACTCTGAAAACTGCTGAGCAAGTGATATTATTTCAAACATTATAGCCTGCGGTTCAGTAAGATAATAGTCTCCCATCTGTTTTGCAAGAGTTTGATACTGTCTGCATGAAGCATTATTGACAGATGAAACTCCTCTTGAAAGAATATCATTTACAAAATTTTCGGCAAGCTCCAGTCCTTCACGCTGCTTTTTCAATTTTTTGATAACTGCTGATTTATTGACCTTTTTTGGCTTGACCGCTCCGCTCTCGGCTTTCTGTTCCCTGTCTGCAATCTTTGCACGTTTTCTCTCTATATCCTCAGGCACTTCACCAATCTCAAAATTCTTTCCTGAAATCCAGTCCAGCATAAGCGCAAGACTATGCTTGCACGGAAACTGTCTGCTCGGACATGAACAACGAAATACCGGAGTTTCGCCCATAAAATCAACCGAAGTATAATACGGATTCTTTCCGCTTCCCTTGTATTCACCGTAAATAAGTATATTGTCTGCTGTTTTTTTCAGACTGTAAAAACCGTTTGTGCGTGAAATTTTCCTTGCATTTGATATTGCTGAATCATTTGGGGCAAGCTGTATAACAAGTTCTTCATTTATATTTTTTATATCTTCCACTTTTGATAATTCCTTTCCTGACAAAGAATTTTTTTGCTGATTCTATTTTATCATATGTCAGTTTTCAAGTCAATACGCACAAACATTCTTTTTTAATTTTTCTGATTTTTTATACAGCAGTTTTTTGGAAAATCCGCTATTGACAAATTAAAAAAAGTATAGTATAATAGGTGATATGCTAAATTTTTTTCAAGGAGTTGTTTTCTATGGGTAAGCAGATGTCACGTACAAGTTATGAAAAACTTGTTGCAGAACTTGACGACCTTAAAATCAATAAACGTAAGGAAGTTTCCGAACGTCTTAAAGTTGCACGTTCTTACGGAGACCTTTCCGAAAATGCTGAATACGATGAAGCCAAAAACGAACAGGCCATACTTGAAGCAAAAATAACAGAACTTCAGTATACTGTAGACAATGCAGAAATTATTGAGGATTCAAATATTTCTGTTGATGAAATCGGCATGGGTTCTGTTATTAAAATAAAAAAAGTCGGAACTGAAAAAATCCAGACTTTTACTATTGTTGATACTAATCATGTAAATGTTAAAAACGGTGAAATTTCTGACGAATCACCTATTGGCAAAGCTGCCATGAAAAAGAAAGTCGGAGATACATTCATTGTTGATGCTCCTGTTGGCGAGCTGAATTTTGAGGTAATTGAAATCTCTAAATAATTTTCCGAAAGGATGATATAAATGAGCGAAAATACAAATACTCCTGTTCAGTCCGAAGAACAGGATATAAATATATTAAAAAAGGACCGTCTTGATAAGCTTGCCTCTCTCCGCGAGGGAGGTTTTGACCCTTTTCAGACCACCAAGTATAATGTTACAGACACTGCTACTGCTTTAAAGGCAGATTATGAAAAAAAGGAATCTGAAATTATTGCTGCGGCAGACGGTGATGAAGAAAAAGTAAACGCAGGACTTGAGGAACTCAAAACCAATATAATCAGCATTGCGGGACGTATTATGAGCTGGAGAGATATGGGCAAGGCTAACTTCATTGACGTACGTGACGCTACCGACCGCATTCAGGTATATGTGCGTTCAAATGATGTCGGTGCTGATTTATTCAAGGAATTCAAGAAAAAATGGGATATAGGCGATATTATCGGAGTTGAGGGCTTCGTATTCAGAACAAAAAAGGGCGAAATTTCTATTCATGCACATAAAATCCAGCTCCTTTCAAAGTCTCTGCTTCCGCTTCCTGAAAAATGGCACGGTCTCAAAGACCAGGATACAAGATACAGACAACGTTATGTTGACCTTATTGTAAATCCAGAAGTCAAGGATACTTTTGTAAAAAGAAGTCAGATTATACGTGAAGTAAGAAATTACCTTGACAATCTCGGATACACAGAAGTTGATACTCCTGTTCTTCATACCCTTGAAATCGGAGCTTCCGCACGTCCGTTCATAACTCACCACAATACGCTTGATATGGAAATGTATCTGCGTATAGAAACAGAACTTTACTTGAAGCGTCTTATTGTTGGCGGATTTGATAAAGTCTACGAAGTAGGCCGTATTTTCAGAAATGAAGGTATGGATACTTCCCATAACCCCGAATTTACTTCTGTCGAAATGTATCAGGCTTATACTGACTATATAGGAATGATGGACTTAATCGAAAATATGTACAGAACTATCGCAGAAAAAGTATGCGGTACTTCCAAAATTATTTATCAGGGTGTGGAAATTGACCTCGGCAAACCGTGGGAACGTCTTACAATGGCTGAATCAGTAAAGAAATATGCCGGCGTTGACTATAACGACTGGATTGATGATGCAGATGCACGTGCATGTGCAAAGGAAAAGGGCGTTGAAGTTGAAGAAGGCGAAAATGCTACAAAGGGTCATGTACTAATTGCATTCTTTGATGCATTCGTTGAAGATAAACTTGTACAGCCTACTATCATTTACGATTACCCTGTTGAAAATTCTCCACTGGCAAAAAGAAAGCCTTCCGACCCGGCATTTACCGAACGTTTTGAATATTTTATATACTGTCGTGAAATGGGCAATGCATTCTCCGAACTCAATGACCCAATCGACCAGAAAGAAAGATTTGTAAAGCAGGTTGAGGCTAAACGTGCACAGGGTGCAAATGCCGAAGTTGACGAAGATTTTGTTACTTCTCTCGAATATGGTATGCCACCGACAGGCGGTCTCGGATTCGGTCTTGACAGACTCGTTATGCTTCTTACTGACAGTGCATCAATCAGAGATGTACTCTTATTCCCTACCATGAAACCGATTCCTGCAAACAGCGGTCGTCCTACAAAGGAAAATGAGGAATAATTTTTAATGAACGATAAAGAAAAAAACCAGAAATCTGTTCCTGATGATGACAGAGTCCACATAACTAAAAGTATATTTGAAACTCAAAAAGAAATACGTAAAAAGTCTGATGAAGAAGAACGGCTTAAACAGGCAGAACGTGAATGTATTATTGACAAACAGAAGCGTAAAGCTCAGGAAGCTCACGATAAACGCCTTGAAGCCGAACGTCTTGAACTTCTCCGTCTAAAACAGGGTATTATCAAAGAAAGTGCAACTATTCATGAAGAACATGAAGAAAAAATAAAACTTACTTTCTGGCAGAAAATAGTTAATTTCTTCTACCACAACAAATGGTGGCTCGGAATCGGTACAGTGTTTGCAGTTATTGCAGTTGTACTATTCATCAATCTTTTCAACAAGCCTCATCCCGATATGATTGTACTTGTAATTGGCGAAAGCTATGCAATAAGTCAGGAATCAAGTCTTGATGAATATATTGCCTCATTTGCTGATGACTACAACGGTAACGGAGAAAAACTTGTTTCTGTTTATTATATTCCATATACAGGCATTGAAACAAAAGACTATGCAAACAGTGTACACACCAAACTGACAGCTGAACTTCAATCAGCTCATGGTGTTATCCTGATTGGAAACAAATTGACTGAAGACGTTCTTTTTGATGACGCTCTTACTGATTTGTCTGAAATTTATCCTGATAACAAATATGTCCAAAATGATAAATTTATGCTGAGTGAGACAGATTTTGCTGAAAAAATCGGACTGGAGAAAAATCGGATTTCAGATGACTGGTTTATTTCAATACGTGAACCCCGAAACCTTGCATATACTGAACTTGATGAAATGCAAGAAATTTATGACAGGGACTTTGCGGTATTTGATGCAATTATAAAAGATTTAACAGAAACGGAGTGATATTGTGAAATATAATTTTGATGTTGAAAAAATTACTTCTGATTTAATAAACTGGGTCAGAACATATTTTGAAAAAACCGCTTCTCCTGAAACCAAAGCTGTTCTCGGAATTTCAGGCGGTAAGGACAGCTCCGTAGCTGCGGCTGTATGCGTTGAAGCTCTCGGCAAGGACAGAGTTATAGGAGTTCTCATGCCAAAAGGTGAACAGTCTGATATTGATTGCAGTCAGCTTCTTGTAAATACTCTCGGTATTCAGAATTATACTGTAAATATCGGAGAAACTGTAAATGCCTTAACGAATGAGCTTGAAAAACATATCACTCTCACAAATCAGGCTGTTATCAATACTCCCGCAAGAATCCGTATGACCACTGTTTATGCCGTTGCTGCTTGCATCGGCGGACGGGTTGTGAATACCTGCAATCTTTCTGAAGACTGGGTGGGATATTCTACTAAGTTCGGCGATTCAGCCGGTGACTTTTCCCCTCTTTCAACCCTTACTGTAACAGAAATCTTACAGATTGGCGACTATCTCGGATTGCCGTATCAGCTTGTCCACAAAATACCGATTGACGGACTTTGCGGTAAGACTGACGAAGAAAATCTTGGTTTTACTTATGCAGAGCTTGACCGCTATATTCGTGGAATCAACGACCTTTCTGACAATCCCGAGCTTAAAAAGAAAATTGACAGAATGCACAGAAATAATCTTCATAAACTGGAGCTTATGCCAAAATTTGATTCAGATATTTATACTATATAATTAAAAAAGCTGACAAAAAATTGTCAGCTTTTTTTACGTTTCAAAACCAATGCTTTTCAATAATTCAATATCTGAATCAATACCGCTTCCAGAAGTTGTCAGCATATCACCTGTAATTGCAGAATTTACACCTGATAAAAAAGCCTGTTTTCCTAAATCATTCATAAGTTTTCTGCCTCCTGCAAGTCTTATATGTGCATTCGGATTTATATACCTGAATATTGCTACAGTCCGCAAAATATCGTCATAATTTAGAGATTTTGCATTTTCAAGCGGTGTACCCTTAATGGGAATCAGAAAATTTATAGGAATTGAGTCAATTTCAAGCTCCGAAAGACTCAAAGCCATATCAAGCCTATCTGTCCACGTTTCACCCATACCGATGATTCCCCCTGAACATACAGAAAATCCATTCATTTTTGCAAGCTTTATACATCTGATTTTATCGTTATATGTATGAGTTGTGCAAATTTCAGGGAAAAATCTCCGTGAAGTCTCAATATTACAATGATATCTGCTGACACCTGCCTCTCGGAGTTTTTTAAACTGTTCATCATTCAGCAAACCATTGGATGCACAAAGTTCAATTTTACACTTACTTTTAATATTTTCATATGCTGAAAGTTCTTTTTCAAAATCAGTTTTGCTCAGTATTCTGCCGGCTGTGACTATTGAAAATCTGTGAACACCCTTTGATTCATTATATTTGCATTCATCAACAATTTTACTTTCATCCATAAATTCATATGAGTCAATTTCAGTACAGTGATGAACTGACTGTGCACAGAATTTACAGTCTTCAGAACATTTTCCACTTTTTCCGTTTATAATACTGCATAATTCAAAACCATTTCCGCATAGTGCTGAACGTATTCTGTCTGCCCCTTTACAGAGTCTTGATAAATCAGCAGTAATAAGAAAATCAAGATTATCCTGCCGATTTAATCTGTCACCATCAATTATTCCGTCAGCTGTTTTTAACACGTCCATCATTATTCATCCTTTCGATAACCGGTATAAGTCTTTTTCCGATTATTGCAGCAAATACACATAAAACCACATCTCCGGGGAATGGAAGCAAGCAATTGAACATTACTGTAAAAATTGCCGCTGATGATTTCATATACAGGAATGTTATTGCTAAATTATAAATTGTACCAACAACAAATACAAATATAACTCCTGTCAGGCATCCTAAAAACAAACGTTTTACAGTTAATTCACCTGAATAGCATATTTTTCCTGTTATATATGCTCCTGCAATAAATCCAATCAGATAACC
>CAJTOG010000023.1 GCA_910577575.1 uncultured Ruminococcus sp.
ATGATTCAAAAGCAGAAAAAATGAAATCATCTATAATATCGGCAAAAGCTGACGGAGATTCTGTCGGCGGTATACTTGAAACCGCTGTTTATGGTATTCCAGCAGGAATAGGCGAACCATGGTTTGATACTGTTGAAGGCATGCTCTCCCATGCACTTTTCAGCATACCAGCAGTCAAAGGAATTGAGTTTGGTGCAGGATTCAAATATTCAGAAATGCTTGGAAGTCAGGCTAACGACCCATTCAGAAGCATTGATAAAAAAATAACTACATCAACAAACAACTGCGGAGGTATACTCGGCGGTATAACAAACGGAATGCCGATAATTTTCCGCTGTGCAGTCAAGCCTACTCCCTCAATATATAAAGAACAACAGACTGTCAATCTGAAAACTGGTGAAAATACAGAACTAATAATAAATGGCAGACATGACCCTGCTATTATTCACCGTGCAAGGGTTGTTGCAGACAGCGTTACTGCTCTTGTCCTATATGATATGATAAAAACAAAATAAAAAAGGAGTTTTTAAAATGCCCATGAATCTTATAAGGGAACTTCCCCACCCCTCTGAAATAAAGGAAGAATATTCCATATCACATGAACTTGCAAAAATTAAAGCAGTACGTGATGAAGAGATAAAAAGTATTTTCAGAGGTGAATCCGATAAATTCATTCTGATTATAGGTCCTTGTTCCGCTGACAGTGAAGAACCTGTTATCGATTATATAACACGGCTCAGAGAGCTTCAGGAAAAAGTCAAGGATAAGATTTTTATCATTCCCAGAATTTACACAGGCAAACCACGCACTACTGGCGATGGCTATAAAGGTATGCTGCATCAGCCCAATCCTACGGGTATGCCTGACCTTGCTGCAGGTATCAAAGCAGTAAGAAATCTTCACATAAAAACTCTTGCCGAAACAGGCTTTACCGCTGCCGATGAAATGCTTTATCCTGAAAACTACAGTTATCTTGATGACATTCTTGCTTATGTTGCAATAGGTGCACGTTCTGTAGAAAATCAACAGCACCGGCTTGTTTCAAGCGGAGTTTCCATACCTGTTGGTATGAAAAACCCGACAAGTGGAGATATTTCTGTTATGATGAATGCTATCACCGCTGCCCAGCATGCCCATGCGTTTATATACCGTGCAAGCGAGGCCAAAAGTGACGGAAATCCGTATGCACACGCTATTCTTCGTGGATATGTCAATGACAGAGGTCAGTCATTCCCCAATTATCACTATGAAGATTTATACCGCCTTGCTAAGATTTATACTGAAAAGAATTTACAGAATCCTGCTCTTATTGTTGATACAAACCACTCCAATTCCGGAAAACAGTACCTTGAACAGATTCGTATTGCCAAAGAAATACTGCACAGTATGCGTCACAGCAATGATATAAAAAAACTTGTAAAAGGACTCATGATTGAAAGCTATATTGAAGATGGTTCTCAGAAAATCGGTGAGGATATTTATGGAAAATCCATAACTGACCCTTGTCTCGGATGGGAAAAATCAGAAAGGCTTGTTCTTGATATTGCTGAATTGTTGTAAAGAAAAAATCCGCACAAATAAAGTGCGGATTTTTATATTCCGGATAAATCAAAATCAGGAACATACTTTTCATCCGAAGACGATTTCTCCTGAATAAACCCACATATATCTAATTTTTCAGCATATCGAACAACACTGTTATATTCCATTTTAGTAACTTTTCTTTTCAGTTCTGAAAACTTTTCAGGAATAAAGTCAAATGGCGTGTATTGGCTCATAATGCTTACAATCACCTGCTCAGAACTGGTGTTTTCAGAAATCCATTCCAGAATTTTCATACTGTCATGACGACAATTAGGAAGCACAAGGTGACGGATAACAGTTCCTTTAAGAAGTCCGCCGTCCTGATTGTATTTTAATTCTCCAGTTTGTTTAATCATCTCCTTTACCGCTTCCGACGCATAATGGAAATAATCATATGAATCTGAATAACGTTTTGAAATTTCCGGAGAATAATATTTTATATCAGGCAGATATATATCAATATAACCATTCAGCATCTTTATTGATTCAACAAGCTCATATCCGCCTGAATTATATACAACCGGAATATTCAGTTTATGCTTAATTAAATCAAGGGATTCTATAATATCAGGAATAAAATGCGTCGGTGTTACAAGTTCAATATTGTCTGCCCCCTTTTCCTGTAAATTCAGATATATTCTTATAAGTTGTTCCTTGCTTATTTCTGTCCCGAATAATTCACTGCTTATATTGTTGTTCTGGCAATAAACGCAGTGCAGGTTGCATCCGGAAAAAAATATGGTTCCTGCACCGTTTCTGTATGATATACAAGGTTCTTCCCAAAGATGCAATGATGCCTTTGCAGCTTTCAAAGATGCCCCCATGCCGCAGTAACCCCTTGTTTCGTATCTGTTGATTCCACATCTTCTCGGACATAATTTACACTTTTTATATAATTCATTCATAATATTTTCCCCTGACTTCAAATAATTACTTTTTGTATAAACTAATCTATTAGTTAACAGTTTATTCACATATATATAACATTAAAATTTCCCCTGTTTATTATAGCATAACATCAGGTATATTTCAAGGAAAAATAACTATTGCATTTTTTTCTGATATATGATATAATTTATATATTATTTATTGAGGTGATATTATGAAAAGAAAAAACTACATAAGCTGGGACGAGTACTTTATGGGAATTGCTATGCTCTCTGCTGAAAGGAGCAAGGATAATAACACTCAGGTTGGAGCATGTATTGTAAACAAAGAACATAAAATAGTTGCTGTAGGTTACAACGGTATGCCTACAGGCTGTGATGATGACGATATGCCATGGGAGCGTGAGGGAGAAACTTCACTTGATACGAAATACCCTTTTGTATGCCATGCAGAACTCAATGCCATACTGAACAGAAATTCTGCAAATCTAAACGAATGTACTCTTTACGTAACACTTTTCCCGTGCAACGAATGTGCAAAAGCCATAATTCAATCAGGTATAAAGAAAATTGTTTATTATGACAACAAGTATGCCAATTCCGAAAGTACTGCTGCATCAGCATTTCTTTTCAGAAAATGCGGTGTTGAATGTAAACAGTATGAAAAAAATGGCAAAATAATAAGTCTTGAAATGTAAAAAAATAACCATTGGAATCATGATTCCAATGGTTATTTTTTATGAAATTCTGCGTCCTTTGGTCTTTTTACGCTTTTCAACAGGCTTTTCCTTACCGCCCATATCTTCAAAAAGAGTTTCTTCTTCAACTGTATCAACATCGCTTGAAAGTTCAGGATTAACTTTTCCGATACTGTCATAATAAGGATTTATAACATATTTCTGAATAACTGGGTAACTGTTAAAACACACTATAAACCATACAAGTGCCATGGGAAATACTGCTATGAGAATCAGAAACAACGGTGGAGTATAGAGAAAAACTATAAACATCAGCAGTGCAAAGGCAAGCACAAAAACAGTTGATATGATATTCTGCTTTATTGCAACAACTGCAAGAGCAAATGAATTTTTAATAAGGTTTTTCAGTGATAAATCAGTAGCTACAAGCATAGGAAAAATATAATAGTTCATCATAAAAACAATCAATGCGAGGCTGAGTGTGATAATCATAGGAATATAGAACAAATTGTTTTCATTTTTAATTGCATAATAAGGATAAACGTTATAACTTGCATATGCAGAAAACACAACAAGAATATCCAATAATCCTATAGCAAGAGACTTTTTAAAATTTTCTCTGTACCCCCTGAAAAAGTCTCTTGCAACAAATGAATGTTTTTCAATTACAAACAACCGCAGTACTTTAGTCATTCCCGCCATTGCAGGTCCGATATTCACTGCAAAAATCAGAAACAGAACTATCAGCAGAGCAAGAAGCAATTCATAATTTGTCATGAAACTAAAAGCAAAATATCCTATATAAAGCGGAAGACAAAATATGAAAAACAACAGATTAACACCCGTTATCTTCCAGATTTTCCTGAAAAACAAATCAAAAAAAAGTTCAATACCTTTTTTCTTAGGTGCGTATTTCGGTATTCCGGGACCGTTCTGATAATTATTGAATAACCCCAAATTTAACCTCCTTTTATTTCAGACAAGACTTGCAAAAATATAATTAAGCAAAGAATCAGCGACTGAAATGATAAAAATAATAACAATAAGTACAATAAACTTTATGCAGTAAAGTTTTAAATCTGCCCGTTCAGAGTCATATTCCCTTTCGGGTATAAGACCATGCAGAATTGACATCGAATTTCTAATAACTTCACGCACGGCAAGAATCATAACAACAGAAACAGCAACAGCTTTTGGTACATTTAGAATAAAAACAGCTGGCAGAGCGGATATACCCTTTACTGAATACATCATAGCAGCAGAAAGTCCAATTTCTATTCCCTTGCTGATTATCAGGGCAACCCCCAAAGGCTGTCCGAATGCAAAAAGTCCGAATAAAAATGCTGCGACAATAAAAATCAGGGACGAAATAAACGTGCTTCTAAAAATTTCAGACAGTGTGCCTCCGTTTAAAACAGGACATAGAAATTTTCTAAACCAATCGGTATTTGTATCAGAAACAGCAATATATGAACCGATTAAGATACCAATAATTTCTACAATACACAACAGAAAAAATCTGCTGTTCTTTTTTTCTTTTTCTGATATATAGCCTGTATGCTTCATTTTGCATCTTCCTTTCAGTTTTTGTTACACTGAAAGTATATGCACTTTGGACAAGCGTTAGAACTTATTCTGAAAGCTCATAAGCCCTTTTTGTACAGCTTTCACAGCATTTTTTTACTGTCTCAGACAGATTTTCCTCATAAAGTCTGTCAAGCCCTGCAAGAGTTGTCCCTCCCGGAGATGATACCATTTTTATAAGTTCATCAATGGTATATCCGGAATCTGTAATCATTTTTGCCGAACCTATCAAACTCTGACTGAAAAGTTCCTTTGCAGCATCTGAATCAATGCCAACAGAAACAGCATAATCAATAAAATATTTGGCAAAAAGGTATATAAATGCAGGACTGCTTCCGTTTACTGCTATTATTTCCTTCATTTTATCTTTGGAAATAACAGCAGCCTTTCCGCATGACCTGAATACATCAAGTATGACATTGAATTCCTCGTCAGTCACCTTCTCATTTCGTGAAAGTGCAGACGCACCCTCTCCAAGAAGAAGCGGTGTATTGGGCATTACAAGTATAACCTTTGCATCGGGAATCGTTTTTGATACAATAAATTCATCTGTAATTCCTGCGGCAATTGAAATAAGAACCTTTTCGGAAGTAACAGCAGGAGCTGCGGATTCAATAACTTTTCCTATAATCTGCGGTTTTACTGCAAAGAAAATATATCTGCACTTTTCAGTAAGTTCTGCTTCATCTGCACAGGCACAAACGCCGTATTCAGCAAGTTTTTTAATTTTTTCAGTATCAGGGTCAAACGCAAAAAGCTGAATATTTTCACCTGCTTTACTTGCTGAAATGCCTTTCATGATAGCAGTTCCCATATTTCCGGCACCGATAAATCCAATATTAATCTTATCCATATAAATTCTCCTCATTCAGATTAATCAATAAAAAGTAGCAACTTCATTTTTCGGAGCTTCCGTTTTTTCAAGTGATATAACATTGAGTACAGGTCCTGCTCCTTTATAAAGCTTGTGTTTCTGCACAATGATTTTCGCTGTAATTTTAAGCCAGTTCTTAGGTTTTATCTCCACAGGCTTATCCCAGACGGCAACTGCCCAGCTATACTGAATATCATCAACACAGCAGGTCATGATATGACGACCGAATGCAAAACAGTCAGGTGGAAATTTTTTGTTTTTTGCAGCAAGTCCTTTGAATGTAATAATCTTGCCGTTATATTTTTCAGGTTCATCCATTATATCCCTGTACCAGAGAGCATAATCTTCATCTTCAATAATAATATGGTCTGACTCAATATCAAACGGCAAAGGGTCTTCTATGTCATCATAGGCTACCTGCCCGTCAGTATATTCATAACATATTTCAGTCCGACGGCTTACTCCTCTTACAATTTTATGAAATTCCTGAACATCAAAGCTTTTTTCAAAACGGTTGAATACAACAAGTTCACAGAGATTCAGTTTATCCACAACAAGACTTCTCATATTTGCATTGTAATTCATAAATGTTGAACCGTCAGCAAAGAACATAACCTGATATACATCCCAGTTATCCGGCATATTGTTGAAAAGCTCGCTGACCTGCCACATACCGTTATATTCAATAACAATACGTTCCGCTCTTGTTTCATAAGCCATGCGTGCAAGATTCGGAACATTCATTTCCTCTTTATCTTCAATCACACGCATTGCAATATTTTTCCCCTTATATGGAAAACGTGAAAAATCAAACTCCTCAACACCTTCTTCAAAAACAAGAAGGAGAGTTTTCTCACCTGAATTGAAACGTCTGTCTTCCAAAGTTTCCTGAATGAATTTAGTTTTTCCTGCTTCCAGAAATCCGAGGAAAAGAAATACCGGAACAGGCTCCTGATTAAAATTAGGCATCTGCTTCACTCCTTATTCAATACAGAAAAGTTTCTTAATAGCATCTTCATTAAGCCTTGAACCGATAACACAAAGTCTTCCTGTAGTTTCAGCACTTCCGTAACGTACATCAGGCACTCCGGGGATATAATCAAAATGAATCCATTTGCCGTCCTCGCCTGCAACAATACCCTTGGCTCTGAGAACAACACCATATTTTCCCTCATCAGCAAGGGATTCAAGTGCAGCAGTAATTGCTTCAACCGTATAAGGTCTGGGAGTTTCAGCACCCCAGCTTGTAAAAACATCATCAGCATGATGATTGTCATGGTGGCAGCAATGTTCATGCTCTTCATGGTCATGGTCGTGATGACAGCAGTGTTCATGTTCTTCATGGTCATGGTCGTGATGACAGCAGTGTTCATGTTCTTCATGGTTATGGTCGTGATGACAGCAGTGTTCATGTTGTTCATGTTCAAGAAGTTCTTTAAGTTCATTATCAAGTGTATTTTTCTGTGTCATTGCATTTACAATCTGTTCACCGGTAAGCTCGTCCCAGTCAGTAGTAACAACAGGAGCAGAAGAATTAAACTGACGTATAAGAGAAACAGCTTCATTGAGTTTTTCCTGAGAAAGTCCAGCAGTATGGCTAAGAATTATACAGCTCGCATAAGTAATCTGATTATTGAAAAATTCACCGAAATTCTTCTGATACATTTTACATTTCTTTGCATCAACAACAGTAGTAAAACCATCAAGTTCCACATCGTGAGCATCAATATTTTTAACAGCATTAATAACATCACTGAGTTTTCCTACTCCTGAAGGTTCAATAAGAATACGGTCAGGCTTATATTCATCAAGAACTTTAACAAGTGCTTTGCCGAAATCTCCAACAAGACTACAACAGATGCATCCTGAATTCATTTCAGTAATTTCAATTCCCGCATCTTTAAGAAATCCGCCGTCAATACCAATCTGTCCGAACTCATTTTCAATAAGCACAAGTTTTTCGCCATTATAGCCTTCTTTAATAAGCTTCTTAATAAGAGTTGTTTTACCTGCTCCGAGGAAGCCAGAAAAAATTGTAATCTTAGTCATAATCAATCAACCTCTTTCAAAAAAATTCTTAAATTATATTATACCACTTTTAAAATAAAAATGCAATAGTCAAAAAAATATTTCACTAAAATTTCAGCATTGACAAATATATAAAAAAAGTGTATAATAAATTTACTAAGTATTTTAAGGGGGTGAATTGAATGAGTGATATGAACGAAAACATTGAAGAATTTGAAGAAGATAATGAAAATTATATTACCCTTGCCGACGATGAAGGCAATGAGGCTTCCTTTGAAATCATAGGCACAGTTAATTATAAAGAACGTATTTTCGCTGTGATGATTCCGTTTGATGAAGAAGATGATGGCATAGTTATACTTGAAATTATTCCATCAGATGAGCCTGAATCAGATGAATTTATAGCTGTTGAAGACGAAAAGCTTCTTGATGAGGTATTTGAAGAATTCAAAAAAAATTATCAGGGAGAATATGAATTTGAATAATAACAAAAAGCCGTTCTTTGATGAACGGCTTTAATTTATTTAAATTCAATATCATTCTGCTTTTTCAAGTACAAGTTTGAAAGGTTCATAACGTCTGTAAGCCTTGCTATTTTTTTCAACTGTAAGCTTCTGAGCCTTTGCATCAAGTAAAGCAACAAAATCCTCATAATACTTCATTGACTGTAAATTACTTATATAATCCTCAGACCAATAGTCATCTTCAGTCATACGTTCTCTTAAATCACCCCTGATTACAACATAAATCATTTTATCACTGTAATCGTAAACCTGAGCCTCGCCTAACGGAAGTTCATTGAAAACAAATTCATTGAAAAGCCTTGTATTTTTTTCGTCATCTGTTTCAGCAGTTTCTGTCTGTGTATCCACAGTACTGGTCTCTGATTCTTCAGAATTTGTTGTAGTTGTAGTAGCTTTCTGCAAAAGCCGTTCATTTGCATACGGATTTGTAGTAGTGGTAGTTGTAGTTTCACCGGAAGAAGTTGTCATAGTTGTAGTAGTGGTAGTTGTAGTAGTTGCACCCTCTGATGTAGTTGTCTGAGCAGAAACATACTCATCGTAATTTTCCTTTACTGTTTCAAATTCCTGTATTCTCTGAATTTCACCTGATTTTGCATTAATCTGTTTTGCATATTTTTCAGCCATTTTACGCAGTTCTCTTTGTTCATCTTCACCAAGTTGGTTTCCCTCACTGTCGGCAAGACTGATTTCAAGATATTTTATTCTTGCATAATTTTCATCAAAATAGTCTTTAAGTTCTTCTTCTGAACAGCCCTCTGAACCTTCAAAACCATAATAATAATTAAAGACAGCCTTCTCCATGTAAGTCATCTGAGCCATTTTTTCCATAGTATCAAGACTCACACCGTTTTCGTCAAGTCTTGAATCCTGAACATAATAATATGCAGCCATTTTTTCAGCTTCATCAATATCTTTCGGGTCAAGTTCACCACCTATGGCTTCAAATTCTTTCTGGATAGTAACAAAATCAAGACAATAATCGGTAGCCTTGTTCTGAATCCAGTCAGTTGAATCAAGAGAATCAATCTTAGAATTTTTAACATCCTTGACTTTGAGAGTTGTACTGTTCTGTTCATTCAGAAGATTTGACGCTTCTGTATATCCCTGCATGGAATAGTAAATGAAAAGACCTGCAGGAACATCATATCCGTCAATTGACATAGCACTTGTTGAACCACTGCCATATGAAGGAGTACAGCCAAACAGTGTTGAAGCGATTGCTACGGATACAGCCGCAGCAGTAATTTTCTTAAACTTTTTCATTTTATATAGCCTCCGTATTTCTGAATTTATCATATACCTTTATATTATACATTATTTTTTATGATTTGTCCATAGTAATTTGAAAATTTTTTCAGTTCTGTCACAATTCTGACAAATAAGGATATTTTTCGAACCGAATATACGAACGAATCGTAAAATATTTCAGTGTTTCTGTACAGTTTTTTCTTGACAGATTATGCCTGCTATGATATAATATAAAGTAAAGTATGATTTTAAAATTAAAATTTTTTCTTATATACTGATACAAACGGAAAGGCATGATTTAATTATGAAAATTATCAATGTAAGGACAAGCCGTCCATATGATGTCATTATAGAAAGGGATTCACTGAAAAAAAGCGGACATCTGATTTCCGATATTATAAAATCAAAAAAAGCAGTAATTATTACTGATGATACAGTAAATAAACTTTATTCCGGAACACTTTTAAATTCACTTTCCGAAAACGGCATTGAAGCATCTGTATTTGTTTTTCCGCATGGTGAACAGTCAAAAAATCTGACTGTTCTCGGAAAAATTTTTGATTTTCTCTGTGAAAAGAGAATAACAAGAAGTGATTTTCTTATAGCTCTCGGCGGAGGAGTTGTCGGTGATATCACCGGTTTTGCAGCAGCTTCCTTTTTAAGGGGTATAGAATTTATACAGATTCCCACAACTCTTCTTGCTCAGGTTGATTCATCAGTAGGAGGAAAAACTGCAATTGACATAGCAGGAGGAAAGAATCTTGTCGGAGCGTTCAAACAGCCTGCACTTGTAATCTGTGACAGTGATACTCTTCATACTCTTCCACAGGAGGAGCTTTCGTGCGGTATGGCAGAAGTTATAAAATACGGCATGATTCGTAATGAAAAACTTTTTGAAATAACCGAAACCCATAATATATCAAATATTCACAAAGTAATGGACGAAATAGTATATACCTGCATTGACATAAAAAGAAATATTGTTGAAAATGATGAGTTTGACAAAGGCGAACGTATGATTCTTAATTTTGGTCATACTCTGGGTCATGCTATTGAAGGCTGGCATAATTACAAAAATTATACTCACGGAATGGGGGTTGCCGTGGGTATGTGCATGATTACAGAACGCTTTTGTACTCCAGAAATTACCGAAAGACTTAAAAAATGTATTGAATCATATAAACTTCCGATATCCACGGAAGCACCGTTAAATGAACTTCTCCCCTACTGTTCAACAGACAAGAAATGTGAATCCGACAGTATAAGTTATATTGTATGCGAAAAAATCGGCAGTGCAGAAATCAGACGTGTTTCTGTTTCTGAATTTGAAAAACTTATGGAGGGCTGATATGGATATTTTAATAAAACCTTCCGTATTAAAAGGTAAACTGAATATTCCTGCATCAAAAAGCTGTGCACATCGTGCTGTTATATGTGCTGCACTTGCTGACGGAATATCTGAATTGTCAGGCATTACAATGTCAAAGGATATAGAAGCAACCATAAACGCCATGACTGCACTTGGAGCTGAATTTGATATAGCTGATGATACAATTTATGTTACAGGAATAAAAAATCTCACTAAGTTTGCACATATTGACTGCAACGAAAGTGGTTCGACGCTGCGTTTCATAATTCCGGTTGCGGCAGCTCTCGGAGTTGATGCTCTTTTCAGCGGTAAAGGCAGACTCCCGCAGAGACCCATTGATATATATAAACGTGAACTGAGCAAACACAATATTGAATTCCTTACAGAAAATATGCCATATGAAATTAAAGGGAAACTTACAGGCGGTATTTATAAAATTGAGGGAAATGTATCATCCCAATTCATAACGGGACTTCTCTTTGCTCTTCCGCTTATAGAACACGATTCTGAAATAATTATGACTTCTCATCTGGAATCCCGTCCATATGTTGAAATAACTATTGATATTCTAAAACGTTTCGGCATTTCTGTTGAAGAAACAGAAAACGGATTTAAAATCAAAGGCGGACAGAAATATGTTCCGCATAATGAACATATTGAAGGTGATTATTCACAGGCAGCATTTTTTTATGTTGCAAATGCTCTCGGCTCAGAAGTAAAAATATGCAATCTTAAACCTGACAGTGTACAGGGTGACAAAAAGATAATTGATTTAATTGATTCAGCCATATCTGACGGAAAAATCACAGGATATAAAGCAGACTGTTCCGACATACCTGACCTTGTTCCCGTACTTTCTGTACTCGGTGCATATGGCTCTAAACCATCATTGATTTACAATGCTGAAAGATTAAGAATCAAGGAAAGCGACAGACTGACTGCATGTGCCGATATGCTTAACAGACTCGGCGGAAACGTAACCGTTACTGCTGATGGTCTTGATATTAAACCGGTAAAGGAACTTCATGGTGGTATAATTGACAGTTTCGGCGACCACAGAATAGTTATGTCTGCGGCTATTGCCGCACTTAAATGCAACGGAGAAGTAATTATAAAAGGTGCGGAAGCAGCAGAAAAATCCTATCCGAATTTCTTTAATGATTATAAAATGCTGGGAGGTGCAGCAGATGTCATTAATATGGAATAATAAAATTTCCGTTTCTTACTTTGGTGAACCCCATGATGCTGTTATCGGCGTTACCATTGACAATCTACCGTCAGGTGAATATATTGACGCTGAATCAATAGGAAATTTTCTGAAAAGACTTTATCCGAAATCACTCAATGAAGAAAAAGAAAGACGAAAAATTCCCGTCCCCCGAATTATGTCAGGAATAAAAAACGGACGTACAACAGGCACACCTCTTTGTGCAATAATTCAGAACCCTAATATACAAACCGCCGAAAAAGCCTATGTTTCATCACCGGAACGCATTGGAAGTTCAGACTATGCAGGTACATCACATTGCAAAGGCTTTGATGATATAAAAAGACTTGCTTCATATCCCATACATTTTATTGTCCCGCTCTGTTTTTCAGGTGCATTATGTGCCCAGATTCTTGAAAAGCGAGGAATATATACAGGTGCACATATCGCTTCAGTACATAATATAAAAGACAATCCATTCGACCCTGTATGTATTTCAAGAGATGCTGTTTTAAGCATAAGATTAAAAGATTTCCCTGTAATAAATGACTACAAAGGATGGCTGATGCTTGATGACATCACAAAAGCACATGAAGCAGGAGAATCACTGGGCGGAGTCATAGAATGTGCATCAGTAAATGTTCCGGCTGGAGTAGGTGAATCTGTTTTCACAGGACTTAAAAACAGTATAGCACAGCTTGTATTTGGTATCCCCGCTATAAGCGGTATTGAATTCGGCAGTGGATTTTCAGCGTCTGAAATGATAGGCAGTCAATACAGTGACCGCTTCTATACTGATGAAAGAGGCCGAACTCGTTCAAAAACAAACAGCCACGGCGGATTTTTAGGTGGAGTTTCAACTGGTATGCCAATTATAATAAATGCATCCGTTCAACCTTTAAATAATAATTATATGGGATTAAATAAAAAAACGTGCTTTGTTCCAGAAGCAGCTGTATGTGTTGAAGCAGCCGTAAATATAGCTCTTCTTTCAAATATGATTGATTATCCAAACTTTTGTCTGAGGTGAAAATATGCAAGACGAAAATATTTTTAAAATATCGGAAATGGCGGATACAGAAATAAAAGATGTTCCTACGCTAAATATACTTCTTTGTTATCTTTTGTACAAAATAAACAGACCTGTCGAAACAGAACATCTTTATGACATAACAGTAGGCGAAGGACTTGTAAATTTTTTCTACTATCAGGATTCCATTGATTATCTTATTAAAAATGAACTTATTAAAATAGAAACTGATGAAAATAATACTGAATTTTTTGTACTTCTCGCAAAAGGAATTGCATGTGCACAGAATCTTAAGAAGTATGCTCCAAAAGCATACCGTGATAAACTCGTTCTTATGGCACTCAGGTATTTCACCAAAATCAAATCCGAAAAAGACATTATAATCAAATATGTTCCCCTCGACAGGGGCTGCTATATTCATATCCGCTGTCCCGATATAAAAAATGACCTGATGGACTTAAAACTTTTTGCCCCTGATATAAGACAGGCCAAACTCATCGGAGATAGAATACTTCTTAATCCTGCCGGATTCTATGGCAAAATCATTGAACTGGCTCTTTCAAATGAGGAGACTAAATATGACCTTTCCGATAACTGAATCAATTATAAAATCCGCAGATGATTTAATTTCAGCAAACAATTTCATTTTGATTGTTCCGGTATTAATCTTTATTGCTGTTTCCATAATATCCGGAATACTGACATATAAAATAAAGACTAAAAACCTCAAAAAGAATCAGACAGAAAAAGAAAATGCTGACAAACCAGGCAAGAGGTGAAATTATGTTCTATGATTACGACAGTATGTTTGACAGAACACTGAAAATGCGTTCAGATATCAATCTTTTTAAAAATTCTGATTACATCGGTTTTGTTACTCCTGAAACAATTGAGGAGTATTTTGATGAATACTATAAAATTGCTATTGAAAAGGCCAAAGATATTTCATGGAATTATGTTATTCTTTATGCAGTTCTTGAATACGGAATGGAAAATCAAACCATAATTTCTGCTGATTTTATGACTCTTGAAATTTCTTATATATCATATATGAAAATTGTCAGAAAATTATTTAAAACCTGCCGTTTTTTCTTCATCAGAGGCAGAAAGGAATGTTATTATGAATAAAAGAAAAATTGCTCTGAGTTTTGCAGCAGCTGTAGTTTTTTCATCAGTTATTTCTTTTAATACGTCAGCCGCTGACGATATACATACAGTAATGGTAATGGATTTCAACGGTGATGCACGATACACCTTTACTATTGCGGACGGGGAAAAACTTGATTTGGGTGAAATTGATACGGATATGTTTGATGAACAACTTGATATATATACGCAGAGAAAATTTGATTCATGGGGAAATATCCCAGAATCGGGCATAGTCACAAAAGACCTTGCCATTTATGCACTTTACAAAGAAATGACTATTTCCTGTGACAATATTCCCCAAAAAACTGAATATTTTTCCAATAAGGGAAATATCAATATTGATGATTTAAAAGTATCCATAACTGTTCATACTCAGACTCCGGAAAAAGATTCAAAAGGCAATTTTATTATAACGGAAGAAATTGTAAATATTGAAGATGCCTGCAAACCATCTCCCGCAAATCTTGATGAAGCATTTGCGGATGGTTCATTATCTGCTGTAATCGATATTTTTCCGCCTGAAAGTTCAAGAGCTATTGTTTCTTATGATATAAAATATTTTCCGAATCTGGGAGATGTAAATCTTGATGGAAATATCAATGCCGTTGATGCATCTGTAATTCTCAGATACTATTCTTCTCTTTCGACAGGCGAAAATATCACTCTTACTGAAGAGGAATGGCTGCGATGCGATATTAACAGAAACAATATTATTGATTCTTCTGACTCATCTAAAGTCCTTTCATATTATTCCATACTTTCAACAAGCAATAATCCGCCTTCATGGGACGAATTTTTAAGCGAATAAAAAAATTTTCTGTTTGCTATTGCAAAATTATGAAATTTAGTGTATAATTAAAACAGTGCTTTTGTGCAATTTCTTATAAGGAGTAGATTAAAATGTATAATGATTTAATGGATTCAATTGGATTTGTTTCACAGTATGACCCTGAAATCGGTGCTGCTATGGACAAGGAACTTGCAAGACAGAGAAGAAATCTTGAACTTATCGCAAGTGAAAACATTGTTTCCCCTGCTGTAATGGCAGCTATGGGCAGTGTGCTTACCAACAAATACGCTGAAGGCTATCCGGGCAAAAGATATTACGGCGGCTGTCAGTGCGTTGATGAAGTTGAGGTTATAGCTATTGAACGTGCAAAAGAGCTTTTCGGAGCCAAGTTTGCAAATGTTCAACCACATTCGGGAGCACAGGCAAATACTGCCGCATATTTTGCAGTACTTCAGCCGGGTGATACCGTTCTTGGAATGAGTCTTGCCGACGGCGGTCATCTTACTCATGGTTCGCCTGTAAATCTTTCAGGAAAATACTTCAACTTTGTTTCATATGGTCTTGATGATGATACAGAAGTTATAAATTACGACAAGGTACAGGAACTTGCAGAAGAATGCAAACCAAAGCTTATTGTTGCAGGTGCAAGTGCATATCCGAGAGCTATTAATTTCAAGAGACTTTCTGAAATAGCCAAGTCCGTAGATGCACTGCTTATGGTTGATATGGCACATATTGCAGGACTTGTTGCTGCCGGAGTTCATGAGTCTCCTGTTCCGTATGCTGATATCACAACAACCACAACTCACAAAACTCTCCGTGGACCACGTGGCGGACTTATCCTCACAAATGACGAGGCACTTGCAAAAAAGATTAATTCTGCCATCTTCCCGGGAACACAGGGAGGTCCTCTTATGCATACAATCGCAGCAAAGGCTGTATGTTTCGGCGAAGCTCTTAAACCTGAATTTAAGGAATATCAGAAACGTATCGTTGAAAATGCAAAGGCACTTTCAGAAGGACTTCTCAAACGTGGATTCAATCTTGTATCAGGCGGTACAGACAATCATCTCATGCTTGTTGACCTCCGTCCGTTCAACATCACAGGCAAGGAACTTGAACATCGTCTTGATGAAGTTTATATCACAGTAAACAAGAATGCTATACATAATGACCCTGAAAAGCCATTTGTAACAAGCGGTATCAGAATCGGTACTCCTGCTGTTACAACACGTGGTTTAGGCGTTGAAGAAATGGAGAAAATCGCTGAATACATTTACCTTTGTGCTACAGACTTTGAAAACAAGGCTGATGAAATCCGTGCAGGTGTAAACGCTATCTGTGAGAAATTCCCACTTTACAAGTAATCTCTGAATATTTCGGGACAGATAATATATCTGTCCCTGTATTTTTGCTTTATCTTATTAATATTCATACTATAAAATAAAAACTTCGGGAGATATGTAAAAATGTTCGGTTTAAGCAGACAAGAAAAAATTATTAGAAAAATGAAAAAATCAGGAGTTACTGTTATAGGTGAAATTACTGAAATCTCCCAAGGAAATATTATTACAGAATTTTTAAATCAGCTTTTTTGCAGAAAAAATAAGCAGGAAACCATAGTTCATGTCACATACAGAACAAGTGATAACACAGAAGAAGAAATGCTGATGAATGTTAAGGATGTCTCTTCTTATCATGTTGGCAGTCAGTTTACTGTAAAATATATTTTTCTTGATAATCATTTTATCGCATTTCCCGAAAACTTATTCAAAAAGGAGAAATAATTATGCCAGTACCGTTAGCTGACAGAATACGCCCGAAAACCCTTGATGATGTTGTAGGTCAGGAGCATATACTTGCACCAAACAGACCACTCAGAAAAATAATTGAGAGCGGAACAATTCCAAATATGATTTTTTATGGACCGTCAGGAGTTGGGAAAACTACTGTAGCTCGAATTATAGCC
Organism: uncultured Ruminococcus sp.; assembly: GCA_910577575.1. Lineage (GTDB taxonomy): Bacteria > Bacillota > Clostridia > Oscillospirales > Ruminococcaceae > Ruminococcus. Next base: position 16,942 of record CAJTOG010000023.1, read on the forward strand.
GAAAACTGCAATATGACTCTTCATAAGCTCAACGGCACAAATTCATCTGTATCTGATATTAAAGAAGTCGTTTCTGAAATCGGTACTTTTGGAACTGAAAACGGCATTCTGCTTTATCTTGATGAAATTCAGTATCTTAACAAAAAACAGCAGCAAAGCTTACTTGAGTATATTGAAAACGGAGATATTACACTTATTGCATCAACTACAGAAAATCCGTATTTTTCAGTATACAATGCAGTAATCAGCAGAAGTACGGTATTTGAGTTCAAGCCTGTAACTGTCGAACAGCTTATACCTGCAATAAAACGGGGTTTCAGGCTTATTTCTGAGAAGTCAGGAAATAAAATTGCAGTGACCGATGATATATGCCGTTCAATTGCATACGGCTGCGGTGGTGATGTCCGAAAAGCCATGAATACCGTTGAATTATGTGTGCTTTGCGGTGAAATTTCTGATGGAAAAATAACTGTCACAGAAGAATCAATGAATATGCTTATACAGCGAAGTAATATGCATTATGACCGTAACGGCGACCAGCACTATGATATTCTTTCCGCACTGCACAAGTCAATACGTGGTTCAGACGAAAATGCAGCACTCCATTATGCAGCACGTCTCATTGAAGCAGGCGATATAATTTCACTTTGCAGGCGATTATTATGTATAGCTGCTGAAGATATCGGACTTGCATATCCACAGGCTATTACAGTAACCAAAGCCTGTGTAGATTCAGCACTGCAATTAGGACTTCCTGAAGCACGTCTTCCGATTGCAGAGGCAATAATCCTGCTTGCTACAGCTCCGAAATCGAACAGTGCATATATTGCTATAAATTCGGCTATGGAGGATGTCAGAAACAGTGATGCATTTGATTTTCCCCGTCATCTTCAAAACTGTCATTTTGACGGAAACGGTGCAGAAATAACAGGACAGAATTATCTTTATCCGCATAACTATCCAAATCACTATGTAAAACAGCAGTATCTCCCCGATGCCTTGACAGATAAAATATATTATCAGTTCGGCGATAATAAACAGGAACAATCAGCACTGCTTTACAGGCAAAAATTATTGAATGATTTAAAATAATCTTTATGACAGGCATTTTTTATTAACATAATATTTATAAAAAAATTAATAATCCTATCCGCACATCCAACATAATATTTCCGTTAAACTTACTGAAGAGAGGGGTTATGTCTCATTTTATATAAATGAACATTATGATAAAATATATTGCTATCTGAGAATTTCAAACCGTGAAACTGCCAAAGACCTGACACAGAAAATTTTTCTTCTCTATCTTGAGTATCCGAAGTATCACAATAAATGCAAAACTCTGCATGGACGAATTCAAATGTCATAAAACTGATAATAATTCTGTATTATCTATTATCACAACTACCAAAAGAGAGCAAGATTCCACCCCTATGAGAAACAATTATATTGTAATTTCTTCATCAAATCATCTGATATCATTGATATAAACGATATTACTGAAGAATGTCTCAGACCAAGAATATATTAATTTTTCAGCAATTACATAATAATTCAGATTATATAGTAAAAGGCGTAATCGATGAAATAATATAAACAAAAGTAAAAAGCAGCCCTTCTTTGGACTGCTTTTTGTTATTCACTCAATCGAGATTTTTAATCGCATCTATTGTCTGTTTATAATCAAATTCAACTTTCGGAAGAATTTCGTTTGCCATTGTTATGTTGCCATCTCTGAGAACCTCTGTAATCGCATTGCTTGACTCAAACAACCTGTCAAAACTGAGATTCTGACACACGCCTTTAAGAGTATGAGCCGCACGGAATGCTTCTTCAATATTCTCATCTTTCAATGAATTTACAAGGTTTTCATAGCTTGCATCATTCAGAAACTTCAAGACAAATCTGTTCACAAGTTTTTCTGTCATAAGACGTGACAGAACGCTTTCATAATTACCGCCTAGGGCACTATAACATTCTTTAAGATTCAAAACTATTCCTCCTAATTCTTATAAAATTCCATTATCAATAAACCTGCCGAAAGCTCCAGAATATTCTGCATTCGCATTCCAGATAGAACGGCATATTATTTTTACGCTATGCATACCATCACTTAAATTCATATTGCATTCATAATTTACAACGGGATTTTCCGGTGAAGTACTGCGTAAAGCATCTGAAATTAACTTCCAATTCTCAATTCCGATTTCAGAAATTAATTTTTCATTGTTAATCGGGTCGCTTATCAATTCAGCAAGTTCAAAATTTGAAGCTGCATTCTTTGAAACTGTCATCATAGGCGGAGAAGCAGTATACTCAAAATAAAATTCATCCGAAACCGAAGTAAAAAATTGATTCTTCATGCGTTCATATTCAAGCAGTCTTAAAGCCTCCTCCGAAGCTGAAAGCTCATCATATTGAAGAATTTCAAGCGAAATATTCTCCATTTCCTTTGTTTCATTAATAGATGAATCCTGTTCTTTAAGTTCTTTCCTGATATTTTCAGAAGCTTTTTCAAGACATTCCATCAACAACGGATTGAAAACTCCGCATTCATTATTAAGAATCATATTTATAGCTTTTTCATGAGAAAAAGCCTTTTTATATACCCGTTCACTTGTAAGGGCATCATAAACATCGGCAAGTGCAACAATCTGTGCTGCTATCGGTATTTCTTCACCCTTTAATCCATCAGGATAACCTCTTCCGTCATATCTTTCATGATGCCAGCGGCAAATCTGATAAGCAACTTTAACAAGTGGTTCATCTTTATAAGCTGTAAGCTCGTCCAGCATGGAAGCACCCGCAAGAGAATGACCTTTCATTACAGCAAATTCTTCATCGGTAAGTCGACCGGGCTTATTAAGTATTTCATCAGGAACAGAAATCTTACCGATATCATGAAGTGAAGAAGCCTTGCTTATAAGGGAAATATCAGCATCAGTAATCTTATATTTATCAGTAATCTGTACAAGTTGTTTTAACAGAATCTGTGTAAAAAGCTGAACATGCAGAACGTGCATACCACTTTCGCCATTTCTGAATTCGACAATATGACTGAGTACATTTATCATAAGATTACTGTTTTTTTCTTTTTTATAAATCTGATCAGCAACCATGCCGACAAGTTTCTTTTGCTTTGAATAAAGCATAATAGTATTAACAACACGCCGATGGACAATAAGTGCGTCAAACGGACGGCTGATAAAATCAGTAATTCCAAGCTCATAAGCATGACGCATGGAAGAAATTGAATTATCAGATGAAATCATGATAACAGGAATATCTTTAATCCAATGCCTGCGGTTCATAATTTCAAGAACCTCATAGCCATCCATAACCGGCATAACAATATCAAGAAGCACAAGGGAAATATTGACACTGTCCCTCTGAAGAATTGCCACTGCCTCTACACCATTTAATGCTTCAATAATATTGTAATCCTCTCCAAGCATTTCTGACAGAATAATACGATTCATTTCAGAATCATCAACAATTAAAACATTCGGCTTATGCTGGTCAAATATGCTCAAAAAATCAGCCTCCTTAATAAATAATATATTGTTCTTGCCGTATGAGTATAAGTAAATTATATCATACCGTCAGTAATTTGTCAATATACTAAGATGCACGATTATTCAGATATTTTCATCTAATTTTATGATGTTTTATTTTAATTCTGCAACAGTAACTCCGTCCTCACCTTCGCCATAAACTCCCAGACGAAACGTTTTAACTGACGGGTGGGACTTCAGCCTGTTGTGAACAGCAGAACGAAGAACACCTGTACCTTTGCCGTGAATAATCCAGATTGTTGATATATTTGACATAACAGCCTGATCGATGAATGAATCAAGTTGATATATACCGTCATCACAAGCACAACCACGGATATCAAGTTCCATTTTTCCACGTCTTTCAGCTTTTATACCAACTTTTCCTACCTTGCTTTTCTGTTTTCTGACGGATTTGTTTCCGACAGCAACTTTCGGAGATTCCTCTAATCTTAAACGTGAAATATTCATTTTGGTCTTCATGACCCCCATTTGCACAAAAACGAAATCGCTTCCGTCAGGGTCGCCCGAAACAATACCTTTACGCTGTAAATCAACAATATAAACAGTATCGCCACGCCTGAGCTTTCTCGGAAGTACATATCCTTCATTAGTATCTGCTTCGCTTATGGGATTTGCAGTATCATACATTTTATTGAAGCTCTGCCTTGATTTCGATTTTATTCCCGAAACATTGGCACTGAAATCCTTTTTGTCCTTTTCACGCCTCAGTTTTTCAAGTTCATCAATAAGTTGATTTGAATGCACTTTAGTTTGTTCAATGATAGTCATAGCCTGTAAACGTGCTTTTTCAAGTTCATCAGCCCTGAATTTTTCAAGTTTCTCACGCTCATCACGTAAAATTTTTTCATGCTCTTCCGCTTCTCTGCGAAGCTTTTCAGCAGATTCCCTTTCATGTTCCAGCTCCAGTCTTGATAACTCAAGCTTTCCGATAACGTCTTCCAGACGTGTATTTGCGTCACTTACACGTGATTTTGCATCCTGAATAATATCGGAAGGCATACCCAAACTTTCTGAAATAGCAAAAGCATTTGATTTTCCGGGTGAACCTACAAGAAGCCTGTAAGTCGGGCGAAGTGTTTCAATATCAAATTCACATGACGCATTCTGTACATCAGGGGTATCAATTGCAAAGACTTTAAGCTCCTGATAATGAGTTGTAACCATAAGCTTAGCACCGTTAAAAATAAGTCTTTTTATTATTGATACGGCAAGTGCGGCACCCTCAACAGGGTCTGTACCAGAACCAAGCTCATCAAGAAGTACAAGTGATTTTTCATCAGCGGTCGCAAGAATCTCAATTACCTTATTCGTATGGGATGAAAAAGTTGAAAGATTCTGCTCAATACTCTGACTGTCGCCTATATCGACAAGAATATGTTCAAATACTGATATACTGCTTCCATCAGATACAGGGATAAGAAGTCCGCACATTGTCATTGCAGAAAGAAGCCCCGCTGTTTTAAGTGCGACTGTCTTTCCGCCGGTATTGGGACCTGTAATAATAAGTGCCTTATAATCCTCACCAAGGGAAAGATTTATAGGTACAGCCTTATTCTTATCCAGAAGCGGGTGACGTGCCTTTATAAGATTCATTTTACCGTCATCAGTGATTTCAGGCATTGAACATTTTAACTTTGCCGCAAGATTAGCTTTTGCAAAGTAAAGATTAAGCTCTGCACATATTTTATAGTTCTCACAGAGAATATCAGCATATTCCCCTGCATCACTGCAAAGTTCCTTAATAATCCGTTCAATTTCTTCCTGCTCTCTGCCCTGTAAGATTTTTATGTCATTATTTGCTTCAACTATTGCCATAGGCTCAATAAAAATAGTCTGTCCTGTAGCTGATGTATCATGAACAAGACCGTTTATATGATTTCTATGCTCTGTTTTTACAGGAAGAACAAATCTTCCGTCCCTTATAGTTACACTGTTTTCCTGCAAATACTGCTGAGTTGTTTTATTTCTAACCATTTTGTCAAGTGTTTCTCTGAGCTGCATTTCTGCACGGTTTATTTTTCGTCTCACAGCTGCAAGTTCCGGACTTGCAGCATCTGAAATTTCCGTTTCAGATATAATTGAACGGTCAAGCTTTTCAAGAAGCCAGTCATTAGGTGCAAGACGTGAAAACAGATAGTCAAGTTCTGTTTCAATGTTTTCACAGCTTCCGTACCACTTTGCAAGACTGCTAACCTGACGAAGCATCACGGCTATATCCATAAGATCACGCAGTGAAATCAATGCTCCTGTCTTTGCACGTTTTGCAGACACAGAAACGTCTTTGAAATTGCTGAAAGGCGGAGTTCCGTACTGAACAGAAAGTTCCAGAGCCTGACTTGTTTTGAGATTTTCATGACGGACTTCCGCAAGGTCGCTGTTCGGACGTACAGCAAACGCCATTCGCTTTGTTTCATCATTTGAACAAAGCCCTGCCAGCATTTCAAGTATTTTATCAAGTTCTAATGTTTTAAGATATTTATTCATAATTTTTTACCATTTAATTATTCAGTGATTTATAAAAAACGAGTGTATTAAAATTCCTTTCAAGATGTGAAATAACATAGCTTTCAGAAAATTCAGAAAGTTTCTCAAGAACATACGGAGATACACGAAAATTGAACAGCCTGTCAAAATCCGCAAGTATTATATGACGTATCGCAGAAAGCACAGGTAGAGTCATTCTGAATCTGTTTTTTCCAAGTTCCGGCGGGCAGCATTCAGAACACAGAAAACTTCCGTCAGCTACAGAAAAATACAGCTCCTCCGGCTCGAATATTCCGCATTTATGGCATGCTACAACATCAGGCATAAAACCAATTTCCGACATAAGACGAAGTTCAAATATACTTTTTAAAATCTGTTCTTTTCTCAGTTCACTTTCAAGATAATGAAGAGTATTCAGAAAAAGCCGAAGAACGTTTCCACTGTCAGTCAGTTCAGCAACAGAATAACGCAGAACATCAGAAAAATAACTTGCAAGTGAAATTGCCGAAAGCGAATTGCGCAGGCCATAAAAAATATGTATCGGCTCTGCACTGTTAAGATAAATTCTGTTTTTACGAATTTCATAACAGAATTTTGAATAGGCAAAAAGCTGTGTCGGAGCTGAAAATTTTCCGCTGATTTTTCCTGCACCTTTAACAGGAAGCTCCAACAAGCCTCTGTCCCTTGTTAAAATATCTATAAATTTATCCTGTTCTCCAAAAGCACGTTCTTTTAAAACGATTCCTTCAATTGTTATCATTCTGTAAATCCTTCAGATTAATATATTTAAGATAATCATCTATACTTCCGCTTTCAATAAAATTATTCCAGAGATATTCAGTATCCATCAAAGTCCTCCATAAAAAATTATATATATATTATCCTCTCTTAAAGAAAAAATATATATGTTATTTTCTTCCGCAGATTACTTATCCGAAAGACCGAAACTTCTGATAATT
>CAJTOG010000024.1 GCA_910577575.1 uncultured Ruminococcus sp.
TGAAATTGGTAATTTAATAAATGGAGAATATTACAGAGCCGTTGGTTCTCCGACTTCATCTACTATGTATCTGTTCAACAATGGAGATGGCACATTTAGTTTTGAAAGGTTTAAATATACTAACGGATATAGATTAGGCATATATAATAATTCTTTAAGTCAAAATTCTGCTTCATGGTATAAAAAAGATATTTCCAATATATCACAGCAATGGTATCTGGAATCAATTGAATACAAACGTGGAGATGTTGATATGGACGGTGAAATCACATTAAGCGATGCTGATTATGTTATGGATATTTATTCTGATTTGTCAGTAGGAAATGACGTTAATAATATTAAAAAATATTTAGCAGATTACAATGGAAACGGTATGGTAAATTCCAGTGATGCAAGTCTTATTCGTGATTATTTAAAAAAATAATAAGCTAATGATTTGATAGATAGGGAGGTAGATTTTATGAAAAAACTTCTATCAATTGCAGTATCTTCTGTTATATGTATTGGAATGTGTTCATTTTCTGCATATGCTGAAGAAAATGATATTAATCGTTCCTATAGCAATGAAAAAGAATTTTTGAATCTGTTCGTTTCCAATGATTCAGAATTTTCAGACGGCGGATTTATATATACTGAAAAATATAAGATTTCTGCCGAACTGAATTCAGGTACAGATTATAAGCATGATTATCTCATAATATATGGATTGGAAGATGTAAGTGAAATTGAAGAAATTATAAATACAACAATAAACAATGATAATTTTAAACTGGCGGCCTATCCTGAATTCCATAGCGGAAAAATTTATTCATTGTCTTGTAATAATATAGAATCGGATAATTATATCAATGTCGTGTTTTTTGTAAATGACGTTCTTACAGACTGGTTGAAAAAAGATATAAATGTTCTTCAAGCGTGGGATACATATGGATTTGATGTTGCTCCATATGTATATACAACAATAACTTCCGGAGATATTAATAATGACAATATGATAACCGCCTCTGATGCTTCATTGGTAATTGAAGGATATTCGTTTTTATCAACAGGAAAACAGATAAAGCTTAACAACACTTTATTTGATTATAATAATGATGGATTTATTGATGCCAGAGATGCTTCTGGGATTCTTATTGAATATGCAAAATTATCTACTATTTCTTAAATAGTTCAGATGTAGAAATTTTTAACCGTTGTACTAATAAAATACTTTTATTCTTAATGTTTCAACGGATTATCTTCTTGTGAGAATAGACAAAACAAATACAATTAATGCTGACATAAAAACAGGCAATATAGGTAGCAATTGCAATAACAATAATAACAACATAAACATTTTCGGACAGAAACAACTTGATAAAATGTCAAAGGAACTGCTAAAAAATTAAATGAATTGCTTTTTGACGAGAAATTAGACGTATTTAATTATATTAAAAATAAGGAGAAATAAACTATGAAATGCCCAAAATGTGGAAGCGAAAATATTCAAGTTGTAAATCAGCAAATAGTTAAAGGAAAGGTTAAAGACACAAGAACTACAAAAGGTTTTGGGGCATGTAAAAGTTGTATTGGCACTTGTATTATAGGACCTTTTGGATTTTTTTGTGGTCTTTGCGGAATGGGAAAAACTAAAGGTGAATTTAAGGATAAAAGAAAATATTCAAATAAAATTACATATTGTTGTCTTGATTGTGGAAAGCAGTTCAAATGAAACATAATATTTGGTATTATACAAGATTACTTTGGATTAAATCTATGAAAGTAGGAGCAGAAACAGGTTGCCATCAAATGCCTGAACGAAGTTTCTTTTTCAAACAGTATCAATTTCCTATCTGTGCAAGATGTTGTGGAGTTTTATGTGGTGAAATTTTAGCTGTAATTTTATTCCTCAATAAAAAGCGTATCAGACATGAAATTAGTTTTATGTCTGCCGGAGTAATGTTTTTTGATTGGTATATACAATATATTGGTAAACTTGAATCTAACAACAAACGAAGATTCATAAGCGGCATATTAGGTGGATTAGGGTGTTGGTCTGTTTATTTGAATTTAATTGAATTTATATATAAAAAACTCTTTACAAAATAAAAAAATACTATATAATTAAGATAATAAATAACAAGGAGGAAAACTAATGAAAAAAGTTTTAAAGAAGGTAACAGCATCTTTGATGTCGGGACTGGTGCTGTTCGGAAGTATATACTCAGTTTTAGGTTCTGCAAGTGCTGTAAATAATGAAGTACAACCGAAAGGAAACTGGTACGTATATGGTGATGTAAATAATGATGGCAAAATTGATATAATAGATGCAAGCTGCGTTATAGAAGCTGTTAATAAATTTGAAGATTTAACAGGTGATTCAAGATTACCATTAAGTTATGCTGTCGCAAGACCGGAAGTTTATTATTTAACAGTTCCACAAGCTGCCGATGTTGACGGAGACAATTATATTACTGAAAATGATATAAGAATGATTCAGAATTATAGTCTTAGTGGTTTCGATGGCGGAAGATGCGGTCAGCCATTCTATATTAACTGAAAATAACAAAAACCTTCTGAATATGTTTTCAGAAGGTTTATTTTTTGCTCAGACTATAACTATTGAATTTTAGTAGAATATATGTTATAATCAATATAAATTTCTTTAAAAAAAGGGTTTCTGGATATTGTATGTGAAACGGTAAGATAATCACAGAGCCGACAGAATCCAAAGCGGTTGTCAGAATATTTAAGTAATATCTCACTTCGCTTATATCTTCTAATCCATATATTATGAGATAATCATGCTTATAATCTGTACCTCAGTTCAGCTCGGCAGAAATTTTATATTTTTCAGTATATATAAATCCGTCGTCTGAAAATTCTGAATCATTGGAAACGAACAGATTCAAAAATTCTTTTTCATTGCTATAGGAACGTTATTATGAATGATATAACAGCAATAATTCTTTTAAAAGTAACTTCTGTTTTTTATTAAACAATTTATTATATTGAAACTAAAAATATAAAATAAAGAAAAAATTTACAAAAAACTATTGCAATTTTTTCAAAAGTATGGTAAAATAATAAAAGTGGAGTTTTAAGCTCCGATAATGAAAATTCAGGAGGAATTTAAAATGTTAGTTTCAGCTACAGAAATGCTTAAAAAAGCCAGAGAGGGTAAATATGCTGTAGGTCAGTTCAATATCAACAATCTTGAATGGACAAAGGCTATTCTTCTTACTGCTCAGGAGTGTAATTCTCCGGTTATTCTTGGTGTATCAGAGGGAGCAGGCAAGTACATGACAGGTTTTGAGACTGTTGCAGCTATGGTTGCAGCTATGGACAAGTCACTTGGAATCACTGTTCCAGTTGCTCTTCATCTTGATCATGGCTCATATGAGGGATGTTATAAATGTATCAAGGCTGGTTTCACTTCAATCATGTTTGACGGCTCACATTTCCCAATTGATGAAAATGTTGCCAAAACAACTGAACTGGTAAATGTTGCTCATGGCCTCGGACTTTCTATTGAAGCAGAAGTCGGTGCAATCGGCGGTGAAGAAGATGGAGTTGTAGGTAAGGGCGAATGTGCAGACCCGGCAGAGTGCAAGCAGATTGCAGACCTTGGTGTTGACTTCCTTGCAGCAGGTATCGGAAATATTCACGGTGTATATCCTGATAACTGGGAAGGTCTCAGTTTTGACACACTTGAAGCAATTAACAAGACTGTAGGTGATATGCCTCTCGTTCTTCACGGTGGTACAGGCATTCCTGATGATATGATTACAAAGGCTATTTCTCTCGGTGTTGCCAAGATTAACGTTAACACAGAATGTCAGCTTGTATTTGCAGATGCTACAAGAGGATATATTGAAGCAGGTAAGGACAAGTCAGGTAAAGGCTTTGACCCGAGAAAACTCCTTGCACCAGGTTTTGAAGCTATTAAAGCTAAGGTCAAGGAAAAAATGGAGCTTTTCGGAAGTATTGATAAAACTTAATTAACAATTATATTAAAGATACTTTTAATACAGATTTGTATTAAAAGTATTTTTTTTAAAATTTTACAGTATAATATTTGTTATTTTTTATATGATATATCAATATGTAATAAAAATTATTTTTGAACAATTTAGAAATATATAATAAAGAATAATTATTAAAAATGAGTAATAATCTTCCAAAATTAATAAACTGTGAAAAGTGGTATATATATTAAAGCACAAGAAATTTTATAATTCAATATTTCTTCCAGTTTTCATTTTGAACGCATTAAACATTTTAATATTGCTTACTTTATCCATATTCATTTTTTTAAATTAGTATTAAACTGTGTAATAACGGACATACTAAAGAAAAATAATCGGAGGATATGATAATGAGTAATGAGCTTAAAAATACAACCAGTCCATATTTATTACAACACGCACAAAATCCTGTTTACTGGTATCCATGGTGTAAAGAAGCTTTTGATAAAGCAGAATCTGAGGATAAACCAATTTTTTTAAGCATAGGGTACAGTACTTGTCATTGGTGTCATGTTATGGCACATGAGAGTTTTGAAGATGAAAAAACAGCTGAAATTTTAAATAAATATTTCATTTCAATCAAGGTTGACCGTGAAGAACGTCCTGATATTGACAGTGTATATATGTCAGTTTGTCAGGCTTTCACAGGAAGCGGCGGCTGGCCCATGAGTATTTTTATGACATGGGATAAAAGGCCGTTTTTTGCTGGTACGTATTTTCCAACAAAATCACATTATGGAATGCCTGGATTTTCTGATTTACTGATTGCTATTGTAAATCATTGGAACAATAATCGTGAGAAGCTTATGCAATCTGCGGAGCAAATTATTTCACATCTTAAAAATGCAAAATCCTATGATAGTACAGATAATGAAAAGCTGATTAATAAGGCAGTACAGATATTTTCAAGTAATTTCGATGTAATCAACGGAGGATTTGGTTCTGCACCAAAATTTCCGTCACCGCATAATTTGATGTTTTTAATGCTGTATGCAAAGCAAAATCAGAATTCTGATATTATGAAAATGGCGGAGAAAACGCTTTTGCAAATGCGGAAGGGCGGTATTTTTGACCATATTGGTTATGGATTTTCAAGGTATTCTACAGACGAATATTTTCTTGTGCCTCACTTTGAAAAAATGCTTTATGATAATGCTTTGTTGATAATTGCCTATTCAGCAGCATACAGTTTGACAAATAATAAAATTTATCTTGATACAGCAAAAAAAACAGCTGAATATATTCTTTGCGAAATGACATCAGCTGAGGGAGGATTTTATAGTGCACAGGATGCTGACAGCGAAGGTGTTGAGGGGAAATTTTATACTTTTAAACTTGATGAAATCATTTACGTTTTAGGGCAGGGGAAAGGTAAACAGTTTTCAGAAGTTTTTGATATTACAGAAAACGGAAATTTTGAAGGAATGAATATTCCGAATTTGCTTAAAAACAATAATTTGATAACACATTTCGATGATGAAATGAAGAAATTGTATGAATATCGAAAAAGTCGTACAAAGCTAAATTTGGATGATAAGATTTTGCTTTCATGGAACTCCATGATGATTATGGCTTTATCCATGCTTTTCAGAATTTCACACATTGAAAAATATTTGACTGCCGCTATAAATGCACAAAAATTTATTGAGAAAAATTTATGTAATAGTTTACAGCTTTTTACAAGCTGGAGAAATGGAACGCACTCTGATACTGCATTTCTGGACGATTATGCATATTATATCACTTCATTAACTGAACTCTACAATTCCACTCTGGATATGAAATATCTTGAAAAAGCAGAGCAATTTTGTAATGAATCAATCAGACTGTTTTTAGACAAAAAAGACAGCGGATTTTACCTTATAAAAACAAATGATACAGAACTTTTTATAAATCCTAAAGAAGTATACGATGGAGCAGTTCCGAGCGGGAATTCCATTATGGCTTATAATCTTGTCAGATTGTATCAGCTTACGGAAAATGAGAAATATCGTGAACTTACAGAAAAACAAATTGCATTTTTATCATCTCAGGCAGGGGATTATCCTGCAGGACATTGTATGTTTCTGATTGCTAAAATTATATATGAAAATCCTCCGGAGCATATTACAATCGCTTTGAAAGATGAGTCGGATTTGGAAAAAGTAAAGAAAGATATTCCATTTTTTGCAAATGTTTTAATTACAGATAAAAGTGAAAAATACCCGCTGATGAATGATAAAATCACCTATTATATTTGTAAAAATCATGTTTGCTTGCCGCCGAAAAATAAAATTTAAATTATATAGCTTTGATAATAAAATATGCATCGGAAATCCGGTGCATATTTTATGTTTAATATTACAAATTTTATTAATTAATACTCTGCTTCCCTTAATCTTTCTGTCAATGACTCTTTGGAAAAATTATTCATACAAATTATTGTAATTATCAATGGAACAACTATAAGTACAGTTATATAAGCCACTGAGAATACTGTTGGGAATTTGAACTGCATATAAAATGCACCATTATTATAAAGAATAGTACTCAGTGTATATCCACAAAGTGTTCCGATTGTCAATGTAATAAACAAAGTCAATCCGGACAGCAATATGCTTTCACTCAGAATCATTTTACAAATTTGTTTCTTAGTCATACCAATAGCCTCAAGCATTGCTAGTTCCTGTTTTCTGACAACAATATTGGTTATTATCATATTTATCATACTAAGAATGCTGAACATCATAATAAAAATTGCCAATCCGCTTATTACGCTGAAAAGTTGATTTGCCATATCTTCATACTGCTGTTTTTTATCTTGAAGTGCTTGCATATAAAGCTGTGAACGTTCTGATACAAGAGGCTTCAGCTGTTCGTTGATTTCTGCTTCTTTTTCAGGATTTACGGAAATCAATAATTTGCTGTTCAGATTCTCATAAGAAACCCAATCATTTATAACGTTTTCAGGTAAAACAAACCATCCTTCTATATTATTGTCCAGAATAAAATTACGGTTCAGTATTCCAATAACTTCCACTTGTTTTTCTTCTGTTTTTTGACCGTTGTAATAACTGAATACCAATTTATCACCAATTGAAAATTTCCATCCATAAATCTCTTCAGCTACGTCATTTCCAGAAATAAGAACATAGTCTCCGCTCATAAGCTTATCATAATCTGCTGTTCCTTCATCGAGATATTTACCTATTGATTCTGTTTTTTCATTGGAAATCAACATAACATTATCATCATTTCCATATTCATCATGTTCAGGGAAATCAAACTTAACTCCAAAATTCTTAACTTCCGTAACAGATTCAACACCGTCAATTATTTTGATTTGTTTTATAAAATCTGAATTAAGAGGATTTTTACTTTGAATACCACTCATACCGTTTTCATAAAGTGAAATTGCACTCGAAGAAAATCCAATAATAAACTCTGATTCTTCAAAATCACCCTGACGAGCGTAATTTTCTTTATTAAAAGATGACATATATGTTGCCGACGTAATAAATAGAATACCTCCTAATCCGAGAGACAGAAGTGTTGAAATTGATTTTTTCCGATTTTTTGAAAAGTTTATTATGCCCATTCCTGTAGGAGTAAGATTACGGCATTCATAAATGCTTTCTGATTGTTTCATATCATTCTGTGAAGTATACCGCAAAGCTTCAATTGGTGAAACGGCAGATGCTATCTTTGCTGGCTTTTTTACAGAAATCATTGTAATTATATAAATTAATGTAAAGACAACTACAGAAATCCATAAAGTGTTAATCCATTTCCAGCCATTAGGGTTTATAATATATCCTGCAATTCCGCCGACTATAATTCCTACTGGTGCAGAACGTATAAATAAATTTCTGCCTTCTTGTGACACAAATCTTCTTAATTGTTTTTTTGTCATTCCGATTGTACACAATTGTCCGAACTGATGTATTCTGTTAATTACTGATATATAGAAAATTCCATAAATTACCAGTATGCAGGCAAGAATGATTACCCCTCCTACAATAATTTCTATCATAATCATCTGAGAATCAGGTGTAAGTATATCAAGAAATGATTTTGTAGGATTAATATATTTGTGTTCAATGCCTGCTGTCTCTCCTACATGATAAATCATCTCTTTGCACTCGTCTTTGCTCATCTTTTCTGCACCATAAAATTTTGCATATAGTTCATAAGGCATATCCTTTAACTGACTGCCATTTTCAGCATATTCTTCAGAAAAGAAAACAGCAAACTGTTTTGTATTATTATTGCCTTTAAGTATTCCCGAAACGATAAACTTCTCTGTTGTTCCATCGTAAAAAGTTATATCAAACTCACTTCCGGCAGAGGGTTCCATGTTCAATTTTTTTAGCATATCTTCACTAACTGCAACTTCATTCATCTGTTTTGGAAGACTGCCGGATTCAAGTTCTCCTATTTTTATTTTATCCGAAAGTTCACTGACATAGTAAGGTATTATATCAAAATTTTCCTGTTGGGAAATTGTACCGGTCTTGACAGTGACACTATATGCGATATTTTCACTTGATTTTAATGACAAAAGCTGTTGTTTAGTAAGATTGTAATACCCTGCTTGCTGAATATGGGAAAGCTGTTTTTTGATTACGGTGTTATCTGCTGAACCGAAAAGCAGAATTACAGATAGAAGGGATGTTGAAAGAATTATGGTAATCATTACAAATATGTTATGAATTTTTCCTGATTTCAGGCTTTGTTTCGCCATAAGTGAAATTGTTTGCTTTTGAATTTTGTTCACTTTAATGTACCTCTTTTTTCATGAATTTTCCCGTCTTCAATGCGAATCTGACGGTCAGCCTTTTCAGCTATTTCAGGATTGTGAGTAATCATGACAATAGTCTGATTAAACGTTTCACTTGTCATTTTGAGCAATTCTATTACTTTATTGCTTGTTTTGCTGTCAAGGTTTCCCGTAGGTTCATCTGCGAGAATAATAGCAGGTTTTGAAATCAATGCACGGGCAATGGCAATTCTCTGTTGCTGACCACCTGACATATGACTTGGATATTTTTTCAGTTTACCGTCCAAATCAAGAAAATGTACTATTTTATTTAAAAGTTCCTTGTCCTCTTTCTTTCCGTCAAGACGAACTGGCAATACAATATTTTCGTATGCAGTAAGATATGGAACAAGGTTGTAATTCTGAAAAATAAAACCTATTCTTTTTCTGCGGAATACTGTCAACTGTTCTTCAGTCATATTTTCAAGGTGCTTTCCCTCGATTGTCACATTACCAGACGTAGCAACATCAAGTCCCCCCAGCATATTAAGTAATGTTGATTTTCCGCTTCCTGAAGTGCCTACAATTGCGATAAATTCGCCATTTTCTATTGACACGCTGACATCATCCAGTGCCTTGACAAGGTTTTCATTTTTTCCATAATATTTTTTAAGGTTCACAGCATTAAGTATGCTCATTGTAATTCCTCCTATAAATTTTTTCATGATTTTATCTTAACAGAATATATCAGTTTTTACAATATAAAACGCAAAATCTAATACTTAAAGTGCATAATTTAATAAAAAAGTCTGCCGATTATTTTGTGGCAGACCTTTTTTCACTATTTATTGGTATTAAAATTTTGAGATTATATTTTCCGTCTGTACAGTTTGATGTACATTCACCATTATATTTTTCCACAGCTTTTTTCATGTTTCTGATTCCGAATCCATGCAGGAATTTATCTTCTTTTGAAGTTTTAAATTTGCTTTTAGACCGGTCATTGCAAGTATTTTCAATCAGAATCATTACAAATCCATGTATTATCTTCGCTTTTATTATAACAGCTCTCTGTTCTTCGGGAAGCTTTTCTGTTGCTTCTATAGCATTGTCAATTCCATTTCCGAAAATTGTGCTGATGTCAAGCGATTCAATAAATTTTACATCATAGAAATCAATTGTTGCTGAAAAATCAATATTTTTTTCTTTTGCTTTTCGTGATTTGTCTTTGATAATGATATCCAGAATATCACAGCCTGTGTGTATGTAATTTTCATAATCGGAAATTTCTTTTCTTAGTTTCTGAGACATTTTTACTGTTTCAACCATATCGCTTTGATTTTCAAGCACAAGCAAATGATTCTTCATATCATGATATATGCTGCGTACTTTTTCTTCCTCTTGTTTTTTTCTTCATAATATTGGTGCCTCATTTTTATAGTTTGCAACTGATATGCAGTCTGTACGGAATCTGAAATGTATATTGTCATATACAGACTTGCAAAGATTGTAGCAATTCCTGAAAAACAAATAGGATAATTTATCAAAGGATTTTCAGGAACGAAGTTCAGAATTATCAATATTGATGTAAAAACACACAGACATATGCCATCAATCATCAGCCACATTTTTGTATTAATCAGATTTATCGACCTGACATTCATACGTTTAATCATCTGCCATACTGAAAACCATATTACAGGGGCAACAACCAGTGATACTGTGTGTATAAAAGTACTTTTGAAAGTGGAAACATTTTTTGCATTTAGTTCACTTGCGTCTATAAACATAAAAAATATATGCATTCCTATATCCTGTGCAAGATAGTTTACAGATACTATCATTGGATATATAATAATCACAGTTGACAGTTTACGGATACAGATGTCATTGTAAAATACAAATGCAAAAATAAGGAATCCAATCAGTACCCCCAAAATATTTGTAATATCGTTGGCATAAATTATAATATTCACAATCGGAAAGCAAAATAAAAATGAAATGATTCTTATAATCAGTTGTTCTCTGATATTAAGAAAACGACACAATATTTTAAAAAGAAAATATGTATTAATAAAATTAAACAGGAATGAAATAATATCAAGAAATAATATCACAGAAAATTCCCCCAATATTCAGTCAATTTTATCATAAAGTCTTGCGTTTTGGCTGACTGATTGGTATTCGTTCACCGGTAACAAGTACTGCTTCAAGATGTTCAATACTTTCCAGATTTACAAGAAAACTTGCGTGACATCGGGCAAAACATGATTCTTTTTCCAGAAAAGTAGAAAAATTTTTCATGTTTTGATAAATAATCTGTTCCTTATTTTTAAAGTAAACCCGTACATTATGTTTTTCGGTTTCGGCATAACGTATATCTTTGTATGGTATCTTGAATTTTCCGTTATTATTGGCAAAAATCAGACAAAGTTCATCTTTTCTCCGATAATGTAAAAAATATCTGTCGAGTTCAATTTTCAGACGTGTGTATTTCAATGGTTTAAGCAGATAATTTACAGCATTTACTTCATATCCTTTCCATACATATTGTGTAAGTGATGTGAGAAAAATAAGTCCTACGTTACTGTCAATTTCACGTATTTTCTGAGCTGTTTCAATACCATTTGAAGCGTTCATTTTTATATCAAGAAATATCAAATCAAAATTCGGGTTATATCCAGAAAGCAAATCAGAACCATCATGGAAAATATGATAAATGAATTCTGTTTTACTTTCATCGGCATAACGCTGTAAATATTTTTTAAGTTCTTCAATCAATATGTTTTCATCATCACAAAGTGCAATGTGATACATCAGATTCACCTCAGTGTTTTAGTTTTTATTATTATAACATATATTTTGATAATAAGCAAGCCATATTACTTAATAAAACAGAATAAAATACTTTGGTATTCAATATCACTAACAAAAGTCCTTGAAACCGCATAGAACAGCGTATTTCAAGGACTTTTAATTAATGCTGTTCTTTTATAGTTTTTGTTTTCTTAGATTTTAGTAAATATTTAACTTAAAATTTATATGAAGAATCATATTTATTAAACTGTTTTGTATTTGATATAATGATTTTTGACCAGATAATGTTAAAAAACGACCAAATGGTGCAAATCACTTGAAATTTAATTCATTTTATGGTAAAGTGAAAATATAAGATATCTTAACATTCAAAGCTCAGATAAGAAACGTTTCAGACACAGATTACAGGAGGTTGACAGTTATAAGGAAAAATATTTAAAAAAATATATTCACATGTATACTCTCGTTTATATTGGTTACTGTTTCATGTAATAATGTAAAACAACAGGATGTCACTGAATCTTCAAAAATTTCAAATTCGGAACAGCCGGAAGAAAAAGAAGATATAACCCTTACATATTCCACATGTTCCGAACTTTCTACGGATACGCAGGAAATGATAGATGATTTTAATGCTGAAAACAACGGATATAAGGTCGTTGTAAAAGATTACAGCGAAAATCTTGTTTACAGTAATCCGGAAATCAAATGGGGAGCTTCCGAAGAAAGCCTTTCAGAAGTACAGATAGAAATTGTACAGAATATTATCAGCGATGAAATTGACATTATTAATAGAAGTGCTATTCCAAACGGAATAAAATTTGATATTCTGAAAAACAAGGGAGCTTTTGCTGATTTATATCCATTTATGGAAAATGAATCTGATGTAAACCGTTCAGTACTTAATAAAAATGTTATCGGTCTCAGTGAGATTGACGGAAAGCTTTACAGTCTGCCTACATTCTATTGGGTATTAACACTTGTCGGCGAATCTCAGCAAAGGAAAGCCGGACTTTTGATGAATTTGTTTCCCACTTATTGATAGAAGATGATTTTTTTGATAGTTCTTCCGAAAAAAAGATTATTGAATTAAAAAATCAAATCAGATTTATAAAAAAATCAATAAATTCATATAGTTTTTTATACAAAATATAAAAAAATCAGAATATATTTTAACAAAGAGTAAAAAATATGTGAATCTGAAACTATTGCTAAAAACAAAAGAATTTACTAGTCTTCTTCTGCCTGTTGAGAATATACTCAATCATATCTTGCAATCAAAATATTTATAGCTTCTGATGAAATGGTCAACATTTAGCCAATCGAACATTTCATTGTAAATTTAATGATTTATAATTGAGCTTAAAATTTTGATTTATAAATTAAAATTTTATTTGAAAGGATACTTTATTATGAAAAAATTCAAAAAAATCTTATCTGTCGTTTCTGCTGTAATCTGCACTTTGCCCGTATCAAATGTTCTTACTTCCAATGCGGCTTCGGCACAGGGTACAAGACAGCGTTTGGTTGAAATAGCAGAACAGGAACTTGCACGAGGTGAAACAAGTGGTCAGAGATATGGTACTTCCGGAGCATGGTGTGCTGCTTTTGCAAACTGGTGTCTTAAACAAGCCGGTGCTACTACATACAGCTCAAGCTTTTCCACCACTTCTCTGTTGATTGATTACAAAAATGCAGGCAAATATCACGCCAAAAGAACTACAGCATGGTCATATGGCGGTAAGTCCCAGCCTGTTGTAACAAAGGATAAAAATTATACTCCTCAGGTCGGAGACATTGTTCTGATTGAAACCAATAATGACTACAGCGACGGTCCTGATCATACAGCACTTGTAGTTAAGGTTGAACCAAAGACATCAGGAGATAACATTGATGTCAAGGTATATACTATCGAAGGAAATAACGGCGGAACTGTTGCAAGAGACTACTGGCAAAATCAGGTCTGGGGTTATTGTTCTCCGACATACAGCGGAAGCGGCAGCATTTCTGCATCTGGTGAAACGATTATAAAAAAGGGATTTTTGGAAACACCCAAGATATCAATGACTAATATGTCTTATCCGGAACAGCTTAAAACCGGCAGTACATTTGATGTAACTGGTAATATAAAAAGCAAAAATTCTTCTCCGATAGCCAAGGTCGTGTCATATATATACCGTTGTGACAGCTCGGGTGACGTTCAGGTTGATACGTGTAC
The DNA here is from genome assembly GCA_910577575.1 of uncultured Ruminococcus sp. Lineage (GTDB taxonomy): Bacteria > Bacillota > Clostridia > Oscillospirales > Ruminococcaceae > Ruminococcus. The sequence goes on from CAJTOG010000024.1 coordinate 13,781, forward strand.
TAGAACTCCGAATACAGTAACATACAATATGAGTGCAATGGACGAAGGAATCTGGTTTCAGACCGCTAATCAGAAAGGAAAAACTTACAAATATGTGATTGAAGTTACTCTTAAAGACGGTTCAAAAGCAAGGTTTGAAAAGAGATTTAAAACTGTTTAATTAAAATAAAACATATTTATTCAATACAGGATATTATATTTCCGGTTGGCTATACCATAAAGAGCGAAAAATAATCTGTTGGTGCGAAGATTATGAAAGGGGAAGGGATTTGCTAAGTATCTCTTTCCCTTGACCAGTCAAGATGTAATTTATGCTAAATCAGTTTTGCCAGCAACGCAGAAACCATGGAACATACAGAATTACCTTATAAGCGTTTTAATATTTGGGATAATATAATAAAATTTTAGTGTAATTTTATTTTAAGGAGAAATAATAATTATATGGGATTTTTAGATTTATTTAAAGCAAATGAAAATAAACAATTAAGAGATAGAATAAATGCTTTAGAAAGTCAGAATGTATTTTTACAACAAAAATATATCGAACTTGAAGCATCAATTCCAAAAGAAAAGAAAGATTTCGATAAATTACAGCAAAATATATTTACTCTTAATCAGGAAATTTCCAATAAAAATGCTGAAAAAAGCAAAATTCAGCAGGATTTACAAAGTTTATCAAATTCATATAATGAAATAAAATCAAGCTTAGAAAAAAATCAAGCTGAATTATCGAAAATAATATCTAATGTACAGAAATTAAAAGTACTTCATGACCAGTATAAAACTGCTGTCAAAGGATATGAAAAAAATTCAGATGGCAGTATTATTGATATTACACCTGAAAATGAATTAATGCCATTCGTAGAAATAGACCTGAATTGTTTTAATATTCGTGAGCTTCATAACAAATATAGACAAAATCAACGAGAGATACAAAAAGTTTTTACAAAATATGAAAGCAGATATACAACTAAGGCAAATTCTGCAATTTATAAACTTATGGTTATTGCTATGGAAGCAGAATTACAAAATATTTTGGTCACTCTTTCTAACGGAAAACTTGACAAAGCAATTAATTCAATAAAAAACATTACAAAAAGATATTATGAAGTTGCTGTCGAAGGCAATCAAAGTATTGCACCCACTATGAAAAAATTTATTGCTGAGATAGAATTTTTATTTATTGAATCAATTAAAATTGAATATGAGTACTATGTTAAAAAAGAACAGGAACGCGAAGAACAGAGAGCAATTCGTGAACAGATGAAACAAGAGGCAGAAGAACAGAAGGCACTTGAAGCAGAGAAAAAGAAAGTTGAACGGGAAGAATCTAAATATAATGCACAGATTGAACAGCTTACCGAAAAATTACAGGAAACCTTTGATAATAATCAATTAAGACAACTTCAGGAACGTATAGCACAACTGCAAGCACAGATGGAAGAAGTTAAAAAGAAAAAGAATGAGATTATCAATTTGCAAAACGGTAAGGCAGGATATGTATATGTTATCAGTAATCTTGGCTCATTTGGAGAGAATGTGTTTAAAGTTGGTATGACCAGACGACAAGAACCTATGGACAGAATTAAAGAGTTAAGTAATGCAAGCGTTCCTTTTTCATTTGATGTACACAGTCTTATTTTTTCACAAGACGCTGTCAGCTTGGAAAATACACTTCACAAGGAACTAAACAGCAGACGTGTAAATAAAGTTAATTTACGAAAAGAATTTTTCAAAATTTCTATTGATGAACTTGAGAATCTTGTTATGCGATATGACCCTACGGCAGAATTTAAAAGAACTATGCTTGCTGAACAATACCATCAAAGTATGAATCATAAAGGTACTGTATCAGAAATAAAAAATGATAATGAAGATGATAAAACAGTGACAATAACTTCTCAATCCGTACCTAGCAGAATGGATGAATAACAATCCAGTTGAACAAATTATTTTTTCAGATAACATTAGACAACTTGATACACAATTGTTTTTAACATGGTTTTTTAGAGATTCTTCTCAAATTTTGCTGGGAAATCGGATGGAATATATTGGGCATGATGCATTTAATAGTTATGCACAAACGGTTTCACTTTCATTGCGTTGGATAATCAGACCACAATGACAACACCCGTAACAACCACAACAGAAACAAACTATACTACACCTACAACTAATGTTACTACAGAAGAAATGGAAACAAATTCTACTGCAATAACCAATGATGTAGAATCAACAATAACTTCTTCGACAGGAACTACTCCAATAATCACCACAACTACTGCAGAAGGAACTACTCTTCCACAGACCGGTTATTCCAAATGGTATCAGACAGCTATTAGCAGCTTGTATGACCGGAATCGGCGGTGCAATGGTAATTGGTTCGGATACACTGAAGAAGAAAAGAAGATAAACTATAATTGTAAAATCAGGAAATGCTCATGAAATTTGTGATACACTTAAAAATGCTTGAATTTTATTTGTTTTCAGGAACTTATGGGACTTTTCAGAAATTTATCAAAAAACGTTTTAGAAAATTCAGTTTAGAAACCGACAGTACATCAAAATTCAGATATATCCGGAGCAGGATTTTTTCTCCGATGAATTTTTATAAAATGCATTAAGTTTTTAATTCCTGTATGCTGGATTTTTCGGTTGATGAGGGGTATTATTTTCCGAAAAAGAAGTATCAAAAATGAGCTATATTTCTTACATCATTCGGATGATTAATATATATTTTTACCATTCAAAAAAAGATTGTTATAAAAAAGAAAAAACACTCTTAAAGACTTTCAAGGGTGTTTTTATTTTTACAATTTAATCTGATTCTTATATATTTTCGCAGAAAAATATTGCAGTAACCTTTCCGCCTGTTTTTGTATTTGATATATCAAGTTTACCGCCGCACTTTTCACAGATGATTCTGCATATATAAAGACCAAGACCAAAATGCATACTATTCTGTTTCTTTTCATCACGATAAAACGGTTCTGATGCGGACTGCAACGCTTTATCAGTAAAGCCCATGCCATCATCCTGTACAGTAATTTTCAGAAAATTTTTAATTACTGAAATATTAACTGTAATTTTGCTGTCTGCATATCTTTCTGCATTTGATAAAATGTTTTCGTAGACTTCCATAATAAGTTCTTTGTCAATAAATAAATAATCTGAGTCACTTTTAAAATTCAGTATTAAATGCTTGTTTGTACATATATATTTTCCGCTTTCGGCAAAGTTTTCTTTGAGTATATCTGTCCGAAGTTCTTCAATATCCGGAATAATATCTTCCAATTTATGCAATGCACTCATTTTATAGGTATAATTTTCCAGACGATTTATCTGCTCTTTCATTTTAAACAGAATTTCAGAAGTTTTTTCTTCTGTAAGTTTTCTGGAATATTTTTCAAGGAAATCATTATAGCCCCTAAGAATGGTCAGGGGAGTACGCAAATCATGAGAAAATGCAGAATTCAGCCGTTTGCGTTCTTCCAGAGAATGCCACATTTCACAATTGTTTTTATCAAGAGCCTTACGCATATTATTAAAAGCAGTGCAAAGCTGTCCCAGTTCATTCTGTTTAATATATTCAATATTAAAATCAAGCTGATTTTCAGAAATTTTTCTTGATGCGTCCAGTAGTATTTCGATAGGCTTTTTTAATTCGTGTCTATAAAAAATCACTCCTGTCAGCACAACATTTAGAAATATCCAAAAAGGAATAACTATAAACTGTGCACTGCTGATAATAAAATATATCAGCACATATTTTTTGTCTGCAAACGGTCTGCCGTCAGTGATGATATATTTTACATCAAGATGATTTTCTTCTTCTTCAAAAAAAATATATAACGGATTATCGTAAGGGGGAGGAATAAGTTGGACATCAGAATGTAAATTCGTATACCAGCTCTGTAATTCATTTGTGGCTAATCCGATTCCCATTGAACCAAAAAATGCAAACAGAAAACAAATCAGCAGGTAAATAAAAAAGCTGTATTTCAGCGATTTTATTTTATGTTTTACTTTATCCATTTATATCCAATTCCCCAGACCGTTTCAACATGATATGCTTCACTTGCTAATTTTGCACGTATTCTGCGGATATGCTCTGTCACAACACTTGCATTTCCCTCTGCGTCATATCCCCAGATTTTTTCATAAATACGTTCTTTGTCAAATACCTGTCCCATGTTCATGGAAAGAAATTCTATAATTTCAAATTCTTTTTTTGCAAATTCAATTTTTTCGCCTTTTACAGATATAGTTTTGGCAGAATAATCGATACTTGTTTCATTAAAAAAACGTATATTTGAAACAGCTGTCTCACGATGTTCACGCCGAATATGTGCAGCTACTCTTGCACCCAGTTCATCAATTGAAAAAGGTTTGATAATATAATCGTCACCGCCCACAGAAAAGCCTGTAATTTTTTCATAGTCTTCAGTCATCGCAGTCAGAAAAAGAATCGGACATGAAACATATTCACGGATTGTTTTACAAACTGAAAATCCGTCCATATCAGGCATATTTACATCAAGAAGAATTATATCAGGATTCTTTTTAATCTTCCCGATTACATCTCTGCCATTTTTCGCTGTAATTACTTCATATCCGTTTATTTCAAAATAGTCTTTTAACAGACTAAGAATATCAGGCTCATCATCTGCTGCAAGTATTCTGTACATTTTTATCACCCCATAGACAGTATAATATACAATTATCAATTTTTTATCAATTTTATTACGCTTTATTTAAAGATTCAATTTTTTCACACTGTCACGGACAATTATATTACCGCTTATCATACCCATTTCACGTTGTTTGAAAGGATTTCTTATACGCTTGCAAATTTGATTTACACTTATTTCTGCCATTTTATCCTGATTTACTTCATAAGTTGTAATTTTAACAGGTGTTACTTCTGAAAGAATATAATTGTCAAATCCTACAATTGAAATATCATTGGGAACTTCAAAGCCCTGTTCAGTAATAAGTTTCATTGTTTCATAAGCAGTATAGTCACAGTTACAGGCAAGTGCAGTGAAGCTTTTTATTGTTTCGGAAGGAATGTGCAATTCAATTTTTCCTATATCGCTTCTGTCAGGAATTACCATGTCTTCAGTCACTTTGATTCCCGCTTCAGTCATAGCCTTGCAGTAGCCATAGAATCGGTCGGTAATACTACTTGTTTCGCCGACAGTTCCGACAAATGCAATTTTTCTGTGCCCCTGTCTGATAAGATGTTCGGTCATGATGTACATTCCATAGTAGCCATCAGAAATAACAGTATCGAAATTATATTTTGCATTGTATGAATCAAGCATAACCATAGGAATTTTAAGTGAAGAAAGCATCCTGATATACTCGTCTGAAAATGGTCCCATAACTATTAAGCCATCAACATGATTATTGCGGACAAGCTTGGGTGTACTGCAATTTGTCTGTGCAGATTCGCTTATTACTTCCAAAATTCCGAGATTATCGGAACAGGTAAGCTGTTTAAGCAAACGTTCATATAAACTCCAGTAAAAAGATGAACCTTTTTGAAGATAAAGATATGAATTGAGAATACCTATAACAAGGGAATCATTTTTGTCTGAGACGGACTGAGACGGTTTATATCCCATTTTTTCAGCAGTTTGAATAATTTTGTTTCTAAGGGAATCGCTCACGCCGTCTTTTCCGTTAAGGGCTTTTGAGACGGTAACAATGCTGATATTTAATTTTTCGGCAATATCTGCCATTCTTACTGTTTTCGCCATAATAAAAACTCCTGTATTCAATATGCATTTATTATATCATGAATTTAACTTGATGTCAAGAACAGTATAAAGCTGTTGTAATTAATTAAAATAAAAAAATAAGTAAAACCGCTTGACATTTACTTAAATTCATGATAATATTTAAGTAAAGAAAAGAGAAAACAAAACAATAATTTAAGTAAATTTATGATTAGTATTTAAGGAGAAATTATTATGAAACATTTAAAAAGACTTTCAGCATTGGCAACTTCGGCAGTTTTAGGAGCAAGCCTCATCAGTACAACTGATTTTATTGGAAATATCAGGTATGAGGCAATTGCTGCCGAATCTGACAGACTGGGATTTGTAACAGCAGACGGTACTCAGTTCAAAATGGACGGCTCAACTTTCTATTATGCAGGAACGAATAACTATTATATCAATTTCAAACCAAAATATGAAGTTGACAAGGTAATTGAAGATGCTGCTGCAATGGGTCTTAAAGTTATAAGAACATGGGGACATCTTGATGTAGGAATCAAGACAGATAAGCTTGATAAAGACGGTTCACCGGTTTTTGAAGAAAATATTGATGGAGTAGGTTCAAAAGAGGGCGTTTACTATCAGTATTTTGACGCTGAACTCGGTCAACCTGTTGTAAATGAGGGAGAATACGGACTTCAGAAATTGGACTATGTGATTTATAAAGCAGAACAGGAAGGTATAAAGCTTCTTGTTGATTTCACAAACAACTGGGAAGCTTTCGGCGGTATGGGACAATATGTAAAATGGGCTGAACTGGCAGGCGAAAGTGTAACAGGTCATGATGATTTCTATACAAATGAAACTATCAAAGGCTGGTACAAGAATTATATTGAAACAATGCTTAATCACACAAATGCTTATACAGGTGTAAAATATAAAGATGACCCGACAATTTTTGCATGGGAACTTGCAAATGAACCAAGATGTGAATCTGACCCAAGCTGTGAAAAAAATACTGTTCTTAACTGGGCGGAGGAAATGAGTGAATTTGTAAAATCAATTGACTCCAATCACATGCTTACTCTTGGTGATGAGGGATTTTATAATTTCGGCTATAACGATTTTCCGGAGGGTGAACACAAATATGTTTATTATGGAAGTGCTGGAATGGATTGGGCAAGTTATCTTGAAATTCCTGAACTTGATTTTGCTACACTTCATATTTACTGCGACCAATGGGGACTTACCAAAGAACAGGGTAATTTCTGGTTCAAAAAGCATGGTGAAGATGCTGCTTCAGCAAATAAACCTCTTATTGCTGAAGAATTTGGCTGGAAGGAACGTGATGAACGCACAGATGTTTATAATGAATGGTTTGACATTTTTGAAGGAAATACATATGAAGGAGTTGAATTTGCTGGCACTAATTATTGGATGCTTGCTTCACTGATTGGCGATGGTACGCTTTATCAGGATTATGACGGATATACGGTTTATTATGAAAGCGATGCCAATGGTAATCCTACTCAGGATACCTGTGATGCAATTATGGCACATGCTGAAAGAATGTCATCCAAGAATAATGAAAACAGTATTTCACCTAAAAAGGCTGACTTTGATATTATAAATCCAAACGATGTCATTCTTAATGCAACTATAAAAATAGGTGAAATTACAGGTATTGAATTTAACGGCAAAGAACTTGATGATGGCAGTTATACGATAAATGACAATATAGTAACAGTTTCATCGGATGTCTTTAAAAATCTTGAAATTGGAAATTATAAGCTTACTATCCTTACAAGCGAGGGTTCACAGCCGTCTGCAATAATAAGGATTTATGATTCAAATGCGGAACAGCATTCCAGAAGCATTATTGACGATTTTGAGTCATATACATCAGATAAGGAAATATCTGCTGAATATTCAATAAATACAAGTGGCGACCCTGTAACAGTTTCGCTTGATACTGAACACGCTAAAAACGGCAGTTACGCTATGAAGTATGAATACAGCGTTGAAAATGCAGGATACTGCGGTGTGTCAAAGAATCTCGCCGGAGCTGACTGGACCGGATTCGATGGAATAAGATTTAATATTTATTCAGATGGTTCAGACAGGGATACTACTATACAATTTATAGACGGAGCAGGTGCTTACTGGGAAAGTATTCAGCATATAAATGCTGAAGAAGGATGGAAGGAAGTAAAAATTCCGTTCAGTGATTTCAAGCCACAGAGCTGGGGAACTTCTGCTAATACAATAACTCTTGAAAATGTTAATCAGTTCTCTATTTATGCCGGTGCAAATGGTAACAACGGAAGTGGCATATGGTATATTGACGATATAGGACTTTATTCTGAAGCAGTTCAGGAAAAGCCTTCTGTAACTCCAATAAGTGCAGAATATAAAAATGATGATATCGTTTTTACAATTATTCCCAATGGATATTCACTCAAAAGTATTACAACAGAAAAAGGAGATTTTGTACAGGGCGTTGATTATGCATTGAACGGAAGTCAGCTTCGCATCAATAAATCGTATCTTTCAGAACTTGAAAATGGTATTTATAATTTTCATATTCAATTTGAAGGAACAGATGATTTAATTCTTAAGGTTATTGTCGGAGATAACAATAATGACAATACTTTATGGGGTGATGCAAACTGTGATGGAAAGGTTACAATTGCTGACGCCACTGCTATTATTCAGGCTCTTGGTAATCAGGATGAATATGTACTCTCTGTACAGGGTGCTGTTAATGCTGATGTTATTGATAACGGCGATGGTATAACAGGTGCTGATGCAAACGCTATTCAGGCAATTGAAGCAGGATTTATCAAACAGACGGATTTACCATTGACTAAAACAAAACTTGATACTGCCATGAATAAATAATCTCAGATTTTTTAATCTTCTCATACTATTTAATAAAAAAGGAATACTGATGTATTCCTTTTTTATTATTCTTATCGGTGGAGGCAGTAAAATTTGCCAAATAAATAGGAACAAGGAAAGTGTCAGAAGAACTCGGAATACCAAAAGAAACATTGGGGTAATTCGAAAATGCTTTATAAACCGAAAGAATTTTCTTAAATCCACTGCCACGATGGTTTTGAAATAACAACCTTATACTAAAGTACAGATTAAATGCTTTTCAGAGAAAATAAAAAATAAGTTGAATTTATCTTAAAATTGTGCTATAATATACTTAAGAGCAAAACGCCCTAAATTAAACCAAACAAAATTCTGTTTCCATCTGAAATTTATCACTCATATAGTAAAACTTATTTTAAGAATAATATATCACATAAAAATTTTCAGGATTTTATATTATTAAACATGTTTTGTTTACAATATTTATGACGTTTTACTTAGGGTTTATAAAATTTAAGTGAGGTGTATAATTATGAATCTTGAACTCACAAATAAAATACTCAAAAATGAAACATACCGCAAAGAACTTGATAATCTGAGAAAATTTGAAAAAGAACGCATTTTCTGTGTTCATGATATTAAGCATTTTCTTGATGTTGCAAGAATTACAATGATTATATGCAAAGAAGAGGGTATTGATGTAATGCCTGATTTGATTTATTCTGCTGCTTTGCTTCATGATATCGGGCGTTCAAGAGAATATACGGAAAATATTCCCCATCAATTAGCAAGTAAAGAAACAGCAGAAAAAATCCTTAATGAAACCGGATGCTGTGATGATATGAAAATCCGTATTCTGAACCTTATCTTGAATCATCGAAATCAGAAAAATGAAAAAGGTTCACTCGAAAATATATTTTATATTGCAGACAAAAAATCACGTTTTTGTTTTGCCTGTGAATCAAGAGATGTATGTAATTGGCAGGAAGATAAAAAAAATATGAATATTGAGGTGTAAAAATATGCTGATAGGAAAAAAGGAATTTGATTTAAATAATAATTGTTATATAATGGGTATCCTGAACTTTACACCTGATTCTTTTTCAGATGGTGGAAAGTTCAATAATATTGATTCTGCTTTAAAACGTGTTGAACGGATGATAAACGATGGCATGAATATTGTCGATATCGGCGGAGAATCCACACGTCCTAATTACATTAAGATTTCCGATGAGGAAGAAATATCAAGAATAGTTCCGATTGTCGAAGCGGTAAAACAGCGATTTGATATACCTGTATCACTTGATACATATAAATATAAAGTTGCAGAAGCTGGAATAAAAGCAGGTATTGACCTTATCAATGATATATGGGGTCTTAGGTATGATAATGGAGAAATGGCTGAACTCATCTCCAAAAACAACTTGCCGTGTTGTCTTATGCACAATCGAAATAATCAGAAATATAATTGTTTTATGGATGATATGATTTTCGATATGAAACAAACTGTAGATATTGCATTGAAAGCAGGAATCACA
>CAJTOG010000025.1 GCA_910577575.1 uncultured Ruminococcus sp.
ATGGTATAATAGTATATGTAAAATAAAAACAGATAAATGCGTCTGTAGCTCAGGGGATAGAGCAGCAGCCTCCGACGCTGCGTGCGCTGGTTCGAATCCAGTCAGGTGCACTATTTTTATACAGTAAGGCAGATAACATTAAATTAAAATTCGTATTATCAGAATTTCCGATATTCATATGTTATTTGCTGAAAAATCTCAAACGTAAATATATAAAATTAAGGAAGTGTTGGTAATGGCTGAGACGGAAACTAAAAAAAGAGGAAATTATAAATACAATTCTGATGTGGTTTATAAATCCGTATCCTGTAAATGCAGTGAAGATGATTATAAAAAATTTCAGAAATATGCAAATAGTCAGTATGTGACAAGTATGAATTCATTATTGTATAGATGCGTTATGCATTGTATTAATAATAATGTGGATTTATGGAAATCCGAATCGGAGCATAATGAAAATAATAAAAAGTAATATAAAAAATACAGAGCGGTTCAGAAATTTTCTGAACCGTTGATTTTTACAATTTGATTTATTACAAAATCCGAAAAAATACAATTCGAGCCGTATTTCACAAAATTATTTTATTCAGAAGATTTATATTAAAATTTGCCGGTATAATTGTCATGTTTGCCGTGTTCAGCATACTTACCTCTATAGTACTGTCTTCGATGGATATAATCGGGTTTTATAATTTTCTTTATATCATTCAAGTCATTTTAGGCATTACCATTATAAAACAGAACTGTTCCATTTGATATAAGTGCATATTTAGAAATATAATTATATGGGGAAATAATACGACGTTACTGTTCAACTGAATGAATTGTAACAGGAACGAATTTTACAGGCTTTACCATTTGAATAAAGTTGTTATGATTATATCGGGGCATGAAGTCCTGTTCTTTTTTGCATAAATATAGAAGTGTGCAGTCAATATCGCAGACAAATAATAAATTTATTCAGACAACTTATATATATCTGATAAATCTTTAATAAGGCCGCATGATTTATAGTGAATAAGTGGATATTCTTCTACAGATACATTTTTCCTTTGCAAGCTGATATATATATGACAAAGATTATTTTCATCATTCAAACTATGCACAAGAATTTTCCATGATGTATGCTGAAGAAATATATATGTTATTTCATTGATTCCGAGTTTTACAAAGTTAATGCTTTTTATATCTTCTAATTCTGTAAATCCGGAATACTCAGATTCTGTATTGTTTTTCAAAGAGTAATATATTTAGGTATCAATTTCCTGTTCAATATTGTTTATAAATTCATAGGTAACATCTTCATAAGTACTGTTTCAATGTACATTTTAAAATATTCTTTCTTTATAATTATCAGGCAGTAAATACGCACATATCTTCCGATATGTGCGTATTTGTTTTTATTTATTTGTTTTTTGTAAGTGTTTTTCTGATTATATCAATTGGTATAACGAGGAAAGCAAGTGCTATGCAGATAAACCAGCTCATTGGCGAAAGAGCCTCTACACTCAGTACATTTCCGCCGAATGTTACGAATATAAACTGTAATATAAAGATTGAAATCATGACAGTAAGGAAATTTTTATTTCTGCCTATTCCCTCAAACGGATTGATATGTGATGTTCTTGCATTGAATCCGTTAAATGTTATGGCCATCATGAATGTTGCAAATAAAGCTGATTTCAAGTAAGTCATATCAACATCACCGAACAGATTGCCTATAAATGGTACAAAGCGGATACCAATACAGATTAATGTTATATAAAGTGCACTTATGATTATTTCAATAAGCATACTTTTACTTACAATGCTTGCAGAACGTGGTATAGGTTTTTCCTTCATATATTCTTCCAGTGCTGGTTCACTTCCGAAAGCAATGGCAGCAAGTGTATCCATAGCAAGGTTTATGAAAAGAAGCTGTACAACTGTAAGCATGACGTTTTCTCCGAGAAGAGGTCCGATAAAGCAGATAAGGACTGCCGCAACGTTTACAGTAAGCTGGAAAATAAGGAATTTACGAATGCTCTTAAACATTGTACGCCCATAAAGAATAGCTTTCTTTATTGATGAGAAATTATCATCCATGATTGTGATATCTCCGGCATCTTTTGCAACTTCGGTACCGCTTCCCATAGCAAAACCAACATCAGCTTTTTTAAGAGCAGGGGAATCATTTACACCGTCTCCTGTCATTCCGACAACATAGTTGAGTTCCTGAGCAACTCTTACAAGTCTGCTCTTATCCATAGGCAATGCACGTGCAACAACACGAAGATTCGGGAGTATTGTTTTAAGCTCGTCATCAGTTTTTTCAGCCATTTCAGCAGAGGTCATAACTACGTGTTCACTGCTTGTAAGCAAGCCTGCTTCTTTTGCAATAGCAGCAGCAGTTTCCTTTCGGTCACCTGTTACCATAACAACCTGTATTCCCGCATTCTGTACTTCCTTGATTGCATCAGCAGCTTCTTTTCTTACATTGTCACGTATACTCAGAACACATACAAGGGTCAGGTTGTTTCCGCTGTCGTCTGAACCGTCAACCTTTGCAACGGCAAGTAAACGCATTGAACGATTTGCCTGTGCATCACTGTATTTGGTAAGTTTGTTTTTATCGGTAAATTCTTTTATATTACCATTTTCATCAGTATAATGAGTACAACGTTCAATTATTCTTTCAGATGCACCTTTGATATATGTTACGGTTTTTCCGTTAATGTCAACAGTTACACTTGATGATTTTTTATTTGAATCAAATGGGCTGAAATTTTTTACGTTTTCTTTTGAAATAGAATCAGCAACGCCAGATTTTACCAAAAATGACATCATAGCTCTGTCGGTACTGTTTCCGCCGATTACATTACCGTTGCTCGCTGTTGAGCTGTTGTTCACACCAATACCTGTAATAATATCATTTATCATTGTCTGAGGTGCTTTTTCAAGCGAATCCATTACAGATGTGTTTCCTGTTGCAAATTCAACTACAGAAAGCTTGCCTTCTGTAATAGTACCTGTTTTGTCACTGAAAAGGAGGCTAAGGCTTCCGGCTGTTTCAAGTCCGTTGATTTTTCTGACCAGTACATTATCTTTTGCCATTCTCATACTCTGGAATGAAAGAAGTATTGAGGTAAGCATAGGCAGTCCTTCCGGTACTGCACAAACAATAACGGTAACAGCAACAGTAACAGCGTCCAATACAAGTCTTACCCATTCAATTGCAGTATCAGGAATTTCACCGGTAATCAGGGTTTTAGCTAAAACTCCTGCAACGATACATATAGCACCAATATATCCGAATGTAGAAATCTGTTTTGCAAGCTTTGCCAGTTTTACCTGTAAAGGAGTTTTTCTTGTTTCCTCCTGAACTTCTAAGGCAAGTTTTCCGAATAAAGTATTATCTCCGACAACCTTTATTTCTATATATGCTTCACCGCTGCAAACAACTGTTCCACGGTAAACATAGTGCTTGTTTAATAAATCATTTATGTCATACGAATCACCGGCAATTTTTTCTGCTTCTTCGGTTTCACCATTGAGTGCGGACTGGTCAATTTGAATTATACCCTCACATACAGCACCGTCAGCAGGAATTTTGTCGCCTGCCTGAAGAAATACAATATCTCCGACAACGACATCAGAAACGTGAATTTCTGTAAGTTTTCCGTCACGTATTACTTTTGCTGTTTCCTTTGCAAGTTCTTCTGCTTTGAGTGCGGATGCTTTTCCCTCCTGTTTGCTTTCACTTACTGAAGCAACGCCATTTGCAATCAATATAGCAATCAGTACTCCGACAGGTTCAAACCAGTCGGCTTCTCCAATAAAGCATAAAACAACCTGTACCACAAAAGCAACCATAAGAATCATAATCATAGGGTCTTTGAAACCCTCTAAGATTTTTTTCCATAATGGGTCTGCTGGTATATCAGTAAGATTGTTTGTGCCGTTTTTCTGACGGCTTTCTTCTACCTGTTTTGAAGTTAATCCTTTTGAATTCATATTTTTATTTACTCCTTAATCGGCAATTTCAATGCCGTAATCTTCGCACATACGTTTTAATCCGGCATGATATCCGGCTCCTATGCAGTTAATTTTCCATTTTCCCTGATATTTATAAATTTCAATTGCTGCGATTGTTTTTTCCTGTCCGAGTTCATTAAGCGGAAATCTGTAAGTTTCTGTATTGTCAAGAAAAATCCTTATATATGGATTATGAACCAATCTGAAATTTTTATATTGTTCATCACCATAAACAGAATAGCAGAAAACAACTTTATTTGTATATTCAGGTAAATCAGACAATGAAACTGAAAAATGCGGATTATCTGAATCATTGATTAATTTTACTGAATTATCAGATGATTGTTTGTTTCCCCAGAAAATCATGTCTTCTTCTTTATTTACTTTTCCATTATTTTGTATAATAAATGTATAGCCGTCTATGTCAATTGCTTCATCAGTACCATTGCATAAAAACTGAATCCGGACAGAATTTACATTGTTATTCAATACAATTTTTTGTCCTCGCTTCAGGTTTATTATACTGCTGTCCGAGCATTCAGGGGGAAGTGCAGTGTCCGGAGCTGTATGGACTGAATAGGCTGAAACTGTTCTTTCAGTATCATCTGATGTCTTTATATTGTGAATATCAGCAAATTTTTCAGACTGTCCATTAATATATATTTCCCTTATAACTGATGATACTATGTAAATCTTTCCGGAAACTGATATTCCGTCACGTATAGAATCTGTTTTTATTAAAACAGTATTCATACCTTTGTGTAAGGTTTTTGGAGAGATTGCAATTCCGTCAATATCACAGTAAATGTATGAATTTTCAGGTACATTTATTGAAAAGTTGTATATATTTTCAGTATCAGATTTGAATTTGCCTAAATTGAATTTTTTTGGTATGCCTGATGCATCAGAAATTTCATCATCTTTCCTGATGTTTCCACGCACGCAGATATTTTTCAGAACTGTATCATTACGATACTTCAATACAGTTATCGAATCTGTATTTTCATCAATAGCTTCTATTTTTAAATCATGCAGTTCAATTCCTGAACAATCAGCTACAACAAAATTTCCGTCTGAACACAGAATAACAGAATTGTGACCGTATATCTTGCATTTTCTGTTGATTATCAATGGTGCTTCATAAATACCGGTTGAGATGTGTATTTCATCAGTGTTGCAGGAATTGAAAATATTCTGTATACATTCCATATCATACACCAAGTTGTTTTATTTTCTGCCTACAGTCCATTTCAACCCCCATCCGAACGCTCTGTCAGCATAACTTTGGTCTTTATAGAATTGTACAATTTTTTCGACGCATAAAGTATCATTTACATTTTCAAGAAGTGCAATTGCACAAAGTCCAAGTTTGCTTCCATATTCGTCCATTCGCACAATTATTTCAGGACTTCCGGGACATTTGACCGTTACCACACCATCTGCACCTTTCCAGTCGGCTATACCGTCATAAATAAATGTATAGACCAGTATACGCCTGATTTCAGAAACCATTCTGCCATTGATACGCAGATTTTCACCGCCAGCTGATGCACCTGTTCTGTCATCTCCGTCAAGGGCAATATATGGAGGACTGTTTAATGAACCGAATCTGTTTCCAAGTGCCTGAACAACACCTATTGAGCCGTTTTTAAGTTCATAGAGACATCCGAGATCCAAGTCAATCGGTTTTGCGAATAAGCCCTTGGGCTGTTTCCAGTTTAGATTGATAAGAATTTCTCCGAGACCATTGTTTCCTTTGATAAGATTTACTTTCTGTCCCTTTTGCAGATTTACTTTTGTCATTGGAGGAAGTGTTGGATTTACAGGAGGCTTTGGTGGAGGCGGAGGAGACATATTGATTTCCTCTCCGCCATAAGCACGGAGCAGGTCACTGAGTCCGCCGTTGAATCCCCTTGCAACCGCATTTATACGCCATGTTTCCTTTCTGTATATTTCAACAGTAATTATAGCCTTTTCCTGTTGAAAATCAGTACCGCTTAAATGCAGATTCATTAAACTGTTTCCGTTTTGATTAACACTGAAATTATGTGAGTTTATATTCCTCATGGTACTGTTTCCTTCAATGCTCACAGTGAAAACAAGCTTATTGATATTTATTGGCAGACTTACGAGATTTATTCTGAAAGTCGCTGACGAACCTGATTTTGTATATATTATTTCATTCTGCGGAGATGAAGTCTGATTATAGAAAATCATATATCGGTCATCTGAAAGCCTGTCGTTTGAGTCAACGCCGAAACAGCAGAAATCATAGTTTGCAGAACCGCTTATATTCATAAAAATTTCAATTGGCTGATTTATATTTATATATTTATCAAGCTTGTCACGCATACCACGCTTTAAGTCCATATTATCCCTTCTTTCTGAAAATTTTATATTTTAATCTATTATATGCAAATCATGACTGCGTTCGGATGGCTGAATAAGAATAGATGTTCTTCTGTTTCCACTCCATTCAAACATATAGCTTTCGCCTGAATGCTGTCCTATAAGATTACGCCATGAAACATCAAGTGTAAAAGTCGGGTCGGAGTTTGTCCAGCAAACAATGGCATCAGGGTCAGCAGTAAGAGTAGCACCTGTATTCATATTACTCATGACAATGGGGTTTCCGTCACATAAAACGGCGACCATTGCATTGGAACCATTTCCGGTTAATTTTGAAGTAAAAAGTCCTTTCTGAGAAATAATACCCTGTCCGATAAATCTTACAGTATATTCACACTGATTTGTAAATGCAAGCAGATTTTCACTTTCAACGTAAAGGCTTTCACCCTGCTGAAGATGATAAATAATAACGTGCTGTTGCCTGTCCGCATAATATGTTGTACTGTCACCTGAAAATTCAACTTTCATAAGCGGAAGATTTTCGCCGGTGACTCTTCTTGCAAGCTGACCCAATATAGCACGTCCTATATTCTGCTGAGGACCGAGCATTACTTTAGTAAACTTGAAATTTTTTGCTCCCATGCACTCACCGCCGATAAATGCACCTGCTTTTGTAAATACATGGTCATTTCCGCCGGTGCAGGTTATCATAAGACAAAGCTCATTTATTACCTTAAAATCTATCAAAATAACAACTCCTTTAAAAGCTTTATTCAAGCTCAATCCCGTATATATTGCAGAATCCGGACAAATCACGTTTGAATCCCGAACCTACTGCACAGAATTTCCATGAATCCTTGTATCTGTATAATTCTCCGACAACGAGTGAGATTATATCTGAAGAAAGACTGCCGGCTTTGTATATTGCAAGTTCTCTGTTGTTTTCATCGGTAATTCTTGCATACAGATTTTTGATTGCTGAAAAATTCAAATTTCTTTCAGCTGCTTCATATATGGTAATGCATATAATTATTTTCTGAATATTCCTGTTTATATTAATCAAGTTGATTTTAAACTCTGCATCATCAGGCAGATTAGGATTATCAGTATTTGATTTGTAGATTATACTGTTATCAGGACTTTTTTCTTGTCCATAAAAAATAAACCAGCTGTCATCAGGGACTTTTTCATTTTGTGCAAGCATAAAGGCAGATGCGTCAATTTCACAGCCGGAATTATCTGAATCCCAGCCGAGACAGATATTTATCTTATTAGGAATCCGTCCGTTTATTTCAGTGATATTCCATTTCTGTCCTTTTATTAGTATAGTTCCTCTGCCGTTTATCCTTTTTCTTTTATTGACGAGTTTTGAATGTGATATGATGGAGTCAGTTTGCTGATTGCTTTTTTTGGAATTTAAGTTAGTCTGATTTAACGTCTGTGCATTGATTGAAGTTTTTATTATATTATTATTGTCTTTTCCGTAAAGCTTTGTTATATTTTCAGCACTTACTGCCGGATTAATTTTTCTTGGAATATTAAATGACAAATGAACCGCCTCATTCTGTTAATAAATTAAGTGATAACAACTTCTATAAGATTTCCGTTTTCATCTTCTGAGATTCGGAAAGAATCTCCGTTCCTTAAAAGAATTGCTTTTCCGGCAGGAACAATATTTCCGCTTGATGAACGCATTCCACTGATTTTTTGATTGATAAGAAGCCACTGTTCCTGATGTTTCACAACATATGCCATTAAATCACGTTCAGCTTTTTCATCAGCAAAGATATTTGAATATACATGCCATGAAAAAATCGGTATATTATTATAGACTATAAGTTCTCTATATTTTATCCATTGTCCTTTTTTCCCACGGAGTTCTTTTTTGAATATAAATTTGACAATTTCAGTATTTCTTATTCTGTGTCCGCAGAACGGGCAGACAGGTTTGTCCATATCATATAATACAAACCATTTTTCTCTGCATTCAGGATTTTCACAAGGATAAAGCAAATCCCATGTTTTAACAAGCCCACGTTCCCAGTCCATAGCGGTCGGGCGATATTTAGGATTATGAAGTCCGTCAGTGAAAGCCTGTAGAAATAAATGTTCTATATGCGGACCAAGGTCATGAATAGTTACATTCAGGTTATCAGGTCGGTTGCTTCTGTCATCAGGATTTTCAATAAAAAGAGCCTGTGAACCCATAAGCAGAAAATCCTCTTCTTCTGCCGGTATGTCCGGAATATGCTTAGGACCTGTCAGAGGATGTCTTGTTAAAAGGTATTCATATATAAGCACCGCCATAGAATGCAAATCTGTTTCAATACATGGCAGAGCACGCCGTGGGTCACCGTATGAATATACCGTTGTTTCAAGAACTTCAGGAGCGATATAGCCTCTTGTTCCTACAACTTCCGGTGGATACAGTCCGGGGACGACAAGCGAATCAATATCAATTACAACACAGCTTCCTGTTTTTGGGTCTATAAGCACATTATTATTTGATAAATCAGAATGAGCAAGACCGGCTGTATGCATTCTTCTGATAGCTCTTGCCAGTGAGATTGATATTTTCATCATCATCATGAAATTGCCAAGTTCATCGTCACTTAAATATTTGCGTACTTTGGAGGTAAACCAGTTGCTTTTTTTGTCTTTGCCTGTCAAATTAAGTCCATATACTTTTGATGACTTTTCATTAAAAAAATAATTTGCCGGATAGGCAGGGCAGACAATTCCGAATTCGGGTGAAACTATAACAGCATATGGCCAGCAGTATTTATCGGAAAAATAATTGGCAAGTTTTTCGGTATTTCCCTTTGCACCGCCCTTTTCTTCAGATATTGTCGGATTGTATTTTCCGATGATTGCTGAAATTCTGTCCTGAATATTAATATCCCTGCCAAGTTCGGATTCATTGAAAAACTGAACAACATAACTTTTGTCCGGTGAAAAGTATGTGTATTTCATACCGCCTTTCGGTGGATTTTCTGTTATGACATATGGGATTTTAGTTCCGTCTGCTAAAACTGCTTCAACAATTCTTGACATTTTTAAAACCTCTTACATTTTTATAATTACAAGCGTTCTGTCGTCAAAAGAACCTCTTTCAACATAATTATCCAGCCATATTTTCAAACGCTCACCTGCATCGGCGTCATTGGGCATACCCTTAACCTGCACTCTGGCAGAGGATAGTGCAGAACGTTCGTCCCATAGTTTTTCAAGTGAAATATTCATTTTGTTGCATATATTTTTAGTATAGTTCAATCCTATTTTAACAGTATTGTCGTTTACCCATGGATATACGACAGGTTCAGGCAATTTTTTTATCATTTCAAACTGATTTGGCGTAAGTTCTGAAGATGTAAGGTTTTTATCCGGTGATAAAATACCATTAGTCAGCAAATCAAAATAAAGTCTGTGCATCTGGCTTTCATTGGGAAAATAATCATCAGAAACGCCATCAGTCATAATCATCATAATATCTGATGAGTCAACAGATAATCTTGTTCTGAAGACAAGGCTGTCGGATTCAAGCAAATTCTTTGATGTCAGGAAATCTGTTTCACCTGAAAAATCTCCGCTGTCCGGTTCACCCATAAGTTTTGCAGATTTTTCAAAGCTTTCATTGGTGTTTATTAATGCTATCATTCCATCGCCAATCTGGCATGAGATAATCAATTTTTTATTTGGTTCATTTTCTATGGGAACAACAACAGCAACCAGAAGAGTTGAGGAAAAATCATGTATATTTATTGTTCTGCCGAGTAAATCTGAATAAACATTATTTGAAAATCTTGAATAAAAAGCGTTTTCAACCGCTCCATAAGCTTTTTTTATTGAATGCTGTACTATACCGGCAAGTGTTCTGCATACTGAAATACAGCTTTCATCTGATAAATCTGATGAAAGATTCTGAAGGATATTGTTATTTATTATTTCTGTTTCAAAAGTATATTTCAGATATCCGCATACTGTACGGCAAGCTTCTTTAGCACCGATTCGGGAGTATTTTTTGGAACCTGCACCATCAGCAACAGCAATATACATAATATCTCCGCTTGACGCAGTTTCAAACCAATCATCACAGTTTGTACCTTCATGCTTGTGTTTTTTACCCCGCACTCTTGCGGCGATGATGCTGTTTTTTCCGCAGTTTTCCGATTTTACAATATATTCCGGAAAGCTTTCAGGTTCGTTATCTGGAATCAGGAAATACTTCCACATTGAAGCAGTAAAATCAGTTATATCATCCAGCTTTGAATCAGTGTCTTCTGAAGTATTTATATCAGATTCCGAATAAGTATTATCCTGTTTGTTAGCATTTTCTTCCGGCGATTCTTTTTCTGGTTCTGAATTTTTATCAGTTTCATCAGCAATATTATTTTCTGTAGTATCTTCCTTTTCGGTGTCAGGGGTTTGCGTTTTTTCTGATACTTCTTCCATATAATTCTCCTTTATGGTACAATCTGGAATCCCTGAGGCGGAGGAGGAAGTTCCAGAGCCTGACCGGGCTTTGCATCAATACTTTTGGAAGTCATTTTGATTGAACCTGATACCCATGCAAAGAACTGTGCCAAATCACCGCTTGAAAGGGAATTCATCATCAGTACGTTGTCTGTAATCATCTTAAGATACTTAGTATCAGCGTCTGCACCTGCTGCACAAGCAATAATATTGGCAACTTTCATCTGCTTTAGCTGTTCTGCACATTTTTTGAAATCCTCAACGTCTGATGGTGCACCGTCTGTCAGGATAAACACAAGCGGTCTCCAGTCTCCCTTTTGCGTTTCGGTTGATTTTCGGACTTCTGTATTTATACAGTCCATCAGCAGGCTTAATGCCCTACCGAACATGGTTGCACCACTTGCCTTTAATTCAGGTTCTTTGAATAGCATAAGTTCAGTGAGTGCAGCTTCCTGTTTAGCAGTACTTGAAAATGTTATTACGGAAATATATGCAGTTTCAAGTGCCTGTGGGTCACCTTTAAGTTCAGCAACAAGAGATTTAACTCCTTGTTTTACTGCTTCAATTCTTTCACCGTGCATTGAGCCGGAACAGTCAAGAAGAAGATAAACCGGTAATC
Source organism: uncultured Ruminococcus sp. (assembly GCA_910577575.1). Taxonomy (GTDB): domain Bacteria; phylum Bacillota; class Clostridia; order Oscillospirales; family Ruminococcaceae; genus Ruminococcus. The sequence goes on from CAJTOG010000025.1 coordinate 11,456, forward strand.
TTCTTATGAAATCTGACATAATTATCATCCCTTCTTAAATTAAAAAAATAAAAACATCACCTTTGCATAACTGTAACGAAAATGCATAAGATGATGTTTTGTATCTGATTGCAAATTTCAACAGTAACCCTGCTTTGAAATCCTTATGATTTAAAATGATTTAGGTTTTGAATTCGTTAGCGATACCTGTTGGCAAGGGAACTGACATCCTTATCCTGTGTGCCCTGTCCGATTGCATTGAATTTCCATGTACCGTTATAGCGGTATATTTCACCAAAAATCATAGCAGTCATATTATTATAATTTTCAGATAAATTATATTTACAAAGTTCCTGATTGGTTTCTGCGTCGAAAATGCGGATAAAAGCGTTATTTATCATACCAAAATGCTGATTTCTCTGCTGTGCCTGATAAATATTGACAACGAAAACAATTTTATCATAATTTGCCGGAAGACTTTCAAGATTTACTGCAATCTGTTCGTCATCACCGTCGCCTGCACCTGTAAGGTTATCGCCCATATGGTTGACAGCTCCGCTTTTGTGCTTTAAATTACCGAAATAAACAACATCCTTTGTATCGGTAAGACGACCACCTGAACAGATGATAGCGGTTGCATCACAATCAATATTTGCCTGTTTATTGCTTTTGAAAACACTGAACAGACCTTTTTTCTTATTCTGAGCTTCGTCCCAGCCCAATCCGATTACAACACGACGAAGAGTATTGCCATTATCTTTTCTGAGTTCAACTTTCTGTCCTTTTTGAAGATTAACTGACATATTTTTATTACCCCTGATTGAATATTTGAATCAGACATTTACACCGAAATCACGGCAAAGTGCGGCTAAACCGCCTGAATAACCGCTTCCGATGGCGTTGAATTTCCATTCTCCGTTATACTTATATATCTGACCGACTACAACAGCAGTTTCGATAGAAAAATCTTCACCAAGGTCATAGTGAATAACTTCACGTCCTGTAGCTTCATCAACAACGCGGATATAAGCATTTGAAACTTGTCCGAAATTCTGACCACGCAAATCAGCATCATAGATTGTAACGGTGAAGCTGATTTTAGAAATATTTGCCGGAACTTTACTGAGGTCTACCTTTATAACTTCGTCATCACCCTCGCCTTCTCCCGTGAGGTTGTCGCCTGTATGGATAACAGCACCTGAAGAATGCTGTAAATTTCCATAGAAAACAAAATCAGCGTCACATGGAACTTTACCATTATCGCCAAGAAGGAAAGCAGCAGCATCAAGGTCGAAATCAGCTCCGCCGTCATATTTATTAGTATCCCAGCCAAGACCTACGATAAGCTTTGAAAGTCCTGGATTTCCTTTTGTAAGGTCAACCTTCTGACCTTTCTGTAAATTAATAGCCATTTTTAATTTCCCCCATATCTTATAAATTAATCAGACATTTACACCAAAATTACCGCAAAGTGCAGCAAGACCGCCCTGGAAACCGCTTCCGATTGCATTGAATTTCCATTCACCGTTATTGCGGTAAAGTTCACCGACAATAACTGCTGTTTCAATAGAGTAATCTTCTCCGAGGTCATATCGAATAAGCTCCTCACCTGTAACTTCGTTCACAACACGGATATAAGCATTTGAGACTTGTCCGAAATTCTGGTGACGTGTATCAGCATCATAAATTGTAACAGTAAAGTCAATTTTAGTAATTTCAGCAGGAACTTTGCTTAAATCAACTTTAAGCTGTTCGTCATCGCCTTCACCTTCACCTGTGAGGTTATCTCCGGTATGAATAACAGAGCCTGAAGCGTGTTCTTTGTTGCCGTAGAAAACAAAATCTGCATCGTTTGCAACTTTGCCGTTATTGCCGGCAAGAAAAGCTGATGCATCAAGGTCAAAATCTGAACCGCCGTCATACTTGTTTACATCCCAGCCCAAGCCGACAATGATTTTTACCAGTCCGGGATTGGTTTTTGTGAGATCAACTTTCTGTCCTTTTGTTAAGTTAACTGCCATTGCTGATTACCTCGCTTTTTAAATATTTCTGCATTTATATATAAATGTATAATCCCCAATATATATAAATACATTTCCAGTATATTTTACCATGTATTGAAAAAAAAGTCAATAATTCAAAGTATATTTGTTAAAATTTACAAAACGGAATATTTAATTATGTAAAATTTATATAAAAAATCCTTTGAAAAATAAGATATATTTTAAATCACAAAAAGTTAACAAATTTCATTTTAAGTTATATTTCCGGTATCTGCTTGGAGTATAGCCTGCAAACTTTTTGAACAGTCTGTTGAAATTTGAAAGGGAATTGAATCCACATTCTTCTGAAATAGCAAGAATACTTTTATGGGTTTTGATAAGTTTGAGTTTGGCTTCGGAAATACGTTTCTGAATGATATAATCCATAGGTGATATACCTGTAAGGGACTTGAAACTGCTACTGAGATATGCACGGCTCATTCCAAAATTTTGTTCCAGAAGATTCAGATTGATTTGCTCATGATAATTATTGTCAATAAATTGTAGAATATGCCTGATTTTATCGGCAGCAATCCTGCTTATTGATTTTTGCGGATATGAATCATCGGGAGAATAACGCACAAGAAGTACAAAGAATTTCAGCAGAAGTGATTTTATCATCATTTCATAGCCCTTCTGCATTTTATTATATTCAGTTTCAATTTCCATAAGAATGTCTGAAAATATTTCTGATTTTTCAAATTTATGTTCTATCTTTTTTAAAAGACCGTATGAATTATTTATGAACATCTGTAAGTATTCAACATCAAAGGGGTTTGCCGAACCGCTTCCTATAAAAAATGGGTCAAACATTGTTACTTGCATAATGAGTTCTTTATCATTGTAACACAGATGAATATCATCATTATTTATAACAAAAATATCGCCTTCTGTAAAAGAATAGTCAATTCCGTTGATAAGATAATTTCCTGTACCATGTTTTATATAGCAAATTTCTATTTCATTATGCCAGTGCAGTTCATGGAATCCTTCTTCTACTCCATAGCTTATACTGGTTTCAAATGGGAAATTTCTTTCTTCTATTAAAGAGGGTTTGGGTAAATTTTTCATTTTTACAATCATCTCCTTTATATTACATGTATTATATCATATTCAGAAAAATTTTTCAATCGAAAATCATAAGATACAGTAAGTTTTGCAGAATAAACAGGTAGAAATTATTAAAAAAATATGATATAATAATTATAGTATATTTTTGGGAGGCTGAATTATGAAAAATATTAAAAAAACAACGGCATTTATTTTTTCGGTAATGCTTATGAACAGTGCGTTTTTTATGCCTGATGCAGATAATACGGCAAATGCTGCGGAATCGGAGCTTACAGATGATACTGTAAATTTTTATCATCAGTGGAAAGAAAAATATCTTGTTCAGGATAATTATGTTACAGATGAAACTCAGTATTATGTTTACTACAGCGATGAAAAATACAGTGGTGGAAATTATTCTGTTCCTGTTACGGTTTCAGAGGCTCACGGATATGGCATGCTAATCATGGCAAGCATGGCGGATTATGATGAAAATGCAAAAGATTATTTTGACGGAATGTACCGCTATTTTAAGGCACATCCGAGTGATATAGGTTCAAGTCTTATGTCGTGGCAGCAATGTGATAATGGTACAGCTCTTATTGACGGCGCTGAAGAAGGTTCAATGACAGGCGGTTTCTGCGATTCAGCAACAGACGGAGACATGGATATTGCCTATTCGCTTCTTATGGCAGATTCAGTCTGGGGAAGCAACGGCGAAATTGATTACTATTCCGAAGCTGTCTCTGTTATTAATGATATTATGAGATATGATGTAAATCATGAATACTGGACACTTACTCTTGGAGACTGGGTATCAGAATGTGATAAGTCAGATAATTATTATTCTGCAACAAGATGTTCCGATTTTATAATGCAGTACCTGCCTGTTTTTGCAGAAGTTACAGGTGATGACAACTGGTTTAAAGTTTATGATGTGACATACGGAATTATCAACAGTATGATTGAAGAATATGGGACAGGTATTCTTCCGGATTTTGTTATCAGAAATTCTGATGGGAAATTCATACCTGCATCTGCTGATTTTTTAGAAAGTGAGAATGACGGAAATTATTATTACAACAGTTGCCGTACTCCATGGAGAATAAGTATGGATTATCTTATAAACGGTAATGAAGATGCTTTTGCTTTTGCAAATGCTATTGATAATTTTATGATGAATGCAGCAAATAATGACCCATGGGAAGTTATGGCAGGCTATACTCCGACAGGAACAGCAATTGAAAATTACAATGACCTTTGTTTTGTTGCCCCTCTTCTGATTTCAGCAAAATGCGGAGATAATAAACAATGGCATGATGAAATCCGTGATGTTATACTGAATTATGGAGAAGACGTGTATTATGGAGATACTATAAAAATGCTTTGTCTGATTGCAGATGACGGAGACTGGATAGTTCCTGAAACAAGTGAATCAATATTAATGGGTGATGCGAATTGTGATGGCAAAGTGACAATTGCCGATGCAACAGCTATTATTCAGCATCTTGGTAATGAAGACGAATATAAACTTTCTGAACAGGGTGCAATTAATGCTGATGTTATTGATAAAGGTGACGGTGTGACAGGTGCTGATGCAAATGCTATTCAGGCAATTGAGGCAGGATTTATTAATCAGACTGATTTTCCGATGACTAAAACTCAGCTTGATTCTGCAATGATGATATAATTGATTTATTTAATTTTTGTATTACAAAACAAGAGCTGATTAAGATAATTAAAAAGTCCCTTAAAAATAAGGGACTTTTATTATTTTATGAAATTTTTGCAGGTGTCTTCAATAATTTTCCTTGCTTCAATCGGACTTTTATCAAGTTCACAGCAAGCTGCATGTAAATGCCCCCCACCGCCATGAATTCTGCATATTTCAATAGCTGAAATATCACCGTTAGTACGTGTGGAGCATCTTGAACGGCCATCGGGAAGTTCACGTATTGTAACTCCAATCTGTACACCTTCAATCTGTTCAACCATTGAATTTATGCCCTCAAGGTCTGAATCTGAAATACCTGCAGTTTTTAAGTCATTCAGTGTTATAATTGCTGTAAGAACTTGATTGTTGCAGGTGAAATGAAAACTGTTACGGAGAATATTTTCAATTTTGAGTCTGCCTGTTGATTTGATAAATGTATTCAGTCTTCCGATTTTATAAATATCTGCACCGAGTTTTGTAAGTTCAGCAGCAGTTTCAAATGACTGGACACTTGTATCAGAAGTACGAAAGCAAAGTGTATCAGTTATAAGTGCAGTATAAAGAAAGTCTGCGATTTGCTTGGTAATCGGAATATTCATAGCTTTAATAAGCTTAAAAATAATTTCACTGCACGCACCGCAGTCCTGTTCTACATAACGATAATCAGCGGAATAAAAAGTATTTACATGATGGTCAATGCAAAAAGTAAAATGTTGGTCTGAAAAGTTTCCGACCCTGTTGGCAGAAGCTGAATCCACGGCTATATATATAGGATTTTCAGGTTTGTCCATTTTTACTTTATCCGTCATATATCTATGAACGCGTGGTATTTCATCTCTGCCTGTAACATCACATTTTTTTCCTGCTGACTGTAAGGCAAGTGCAAGTGCAAACGCTGAGCCTATACAGTCTCCGTCCGGCCGTATATGATAAATTATTCTGTATTCGTCATATTTTTGCAGTTTTTCAGCCATTTCTTTTATTGAAATATCCATATCATATTAACTTCTTTCATGATTTTTATTATATTATAACATATTTTAGTTAATTAATCAAGTATAGGTTCAAATTTATTAGTATTAAAAAAAAGGTTGCAAAATATGGAAAAGTGTTGTATAATGTATAATAATGGGAAAGGAGGACAGCAGTATGATTAAATCATATATGGATGTTGATGTATATGAAGCTTTTCAGAACCGGATGGACTATATTTTTCAGGAATTTGACAATATTTATATTTCTTTCAGCGGAGGTAAGGACAGTGGACTTCTGCTTAATCTTGTGATTGATTATGTTAAAAGAAATAACCTTAACAGGAAAATAGGTGTTTTTCATCAGGATTTTGAAGCACAGTATTCAGTAACAACTAAATATGTTGAAGATACTTTTGAAAAGAATCTTGAATTTATCGAACCTTATTGGGTATGCCTGCCGATGGCTACGAGAACTGCTTTAAGCAGTTATGAAATGTACTGGTATCCATGGGATGATACAAAAGAAGAAGTATGGGTGCGTCCAATGCCGGACAAGCCATATATAATAAATCTGTTGAATAATCCTTTTTATTATTATAAATATAAAATGCATCAGGAACATCTTGCAAAGCAATTCGGACGCTGGTATCATGAGATACACGGAAACAGAAAAACCATCTGTCTTTTGGGAATAAGAGCTTCTGAATCAGTTCACAGATACAATGCATTTGTTAATAAAAAATATGGATATGACGGAAATTGCTGGATTTCAAAGATGTTCAAGGATGTTTGGAGTGCTTCACCGTTATATGACTGGAATGTCAATGATGTATGGGCTGCAAATTGTCGTTTTGGATATGATTATAATCATCTGTATGATTTATATTATAAAGCCGGATTGAAGCCGAATCAGATGCGTGTTGCGTCTCCGTTCAATGATTATGCAAAGGAAAGCCTTCATTTATACAGAGTTCTTGACCCTGAAATGTGGGTAAGGCTTCTCGGACGTGTAAAAGGAGCTAATTTTACTTCAATTTACGGTAAAACTACTGCCTTGGCTTATCGTAACATAAAACTTCCTGAAGGTCATACATGGAGGTCTTATACTGAATTTTTGCTTAATACGCTTCCAAAATGCCTCCGTAAAAGTTATGTTGAACGATTTAATACATCAATAAAATTCTGGCATGAAACGGGTGGGGGATTATCTGAAGAAACAATCATGGAATTGATAAATCATGGATATAACATAAAAAGGAATGGTATTTCAAATTATACTCTGGATAAAAAATCAAGAATCATATTTGTAGGAAGGATTCCTGATGATACTGATGATATTTTGTCAACCAGAGACATTCCGAGCTGGAAACGTATGTGTATATGCATTCTGAAAAACGACCATGCCTGTAAATCAATGGGATTTTCAGAAACAAAACAACAGCGTGACAAGATTGAGAGAATCAAAAAAAAATATAATAGTTTGGGGGAATTATAAATGGAATTTGTAAGTCCGGTTTATAATATAATTTCAGTGCCAGTAGAAAAGGTTGTACCTAATACATATAATCCAAATTCAGTTGCTCCGCCGGAGCTTAAGCTTCTTTATGACAGCATAAAAGAAGATGGATATACAATGCCAGTTGTATGTTATTATTCCAAAAAAGAAGATTTATATGTAATTGTTGACGGCTTCCACCGTTACAGAATTATGGTTGAACATCGTGATATTTATGAAAGAGAACATGGAATGATTCCAGTATCTGTTATTGATAAGCCCTTGGCGGAGAGAATGGCAAGTACAATCCGTCATAACAGAGCAAGGGGTTCTCACGATGTTGACTTGATGAGCAATATTATAAAGGAACTTCATGAACTCGGACGTTCCGACGCATGGATTGCCAAACATCTGGGAATGGATAAAGATGAGATACTGCGTCTTAAACAGATAACAGGGCTTGCTGCTTTATTCAGAGAAGTACCGTTTGGGAGAGCATGGGAGCCGGCAGAACGACAGCCGGAAGAAGAATGTGAAGAAAATAAGGAAAAACAGATTCAGACTTGTTGAAATAATCCCCCTGTCGGAGAAAAAATCTCTGTCAGAGGGATTATTTGATATACAAAGTTGTTTTCAGATTTTTTATTTCTTGAGCGAGAATACAGCATAATTATCGTCGTAATAGTATTCCGGACAATTTCTATGTAAATAATTAAAAGATTTACAGAGAATTGCTCTTATCCATTTCATGTCTTCAGGAGTATATAAATCTGAAACAACTTCCAGAAGTTTTACTGATTCTTCATCAGCATAGCAGGATATATCTGCAAAAACATATATAGGATTGTCATTTATCAGAAGAATATATTCGTCAACACGTCTTGTGTAATGATAAATTTTCTTGTATTTTTCAATCAGTTCTTTTGTTCTTTGTTTATTCAATTCTCGGTTTTCTATACGAACTTCGATAAAATATATCTGATGATGTATCGATGTATATATTTGATGAATTTTCGGATGAAAAAATAAAGCGTGTCCGTCAAAACTTTTTAATTGAAGAGACTTGATGTATTCTTTAACTGGTTCATCCGCATATGAAAATTCTATATCGTTATAAGTAAAATTTTTCATATTTATTTCAATCCTTTTAGTGATTTCTTGACATCAATACCACGCACTCAACGTGTCTTGTTGCCGGAAACAAATCCGCACCGCATACCTTGTCAACAGAATAACCGTTTTCAGAAAGAATTTTTGCGTCTCTTGCGGCAGTTGCCGGATTACATGAAATCATAACGATTTTTTCCGGAGAAGCAGAAACAATGGTTTTGAGCGTATCTTCCGAACAGCCTTTTCTTGGCGGGTCTACGATAATAATATCAGGATTGCAGCCTTCACTATTAAGCTGGCTGAATATTTCTCCTGCATCTCCACAGTAAAATTCTGCATTTGAAATATTGTTTTTAACTGCATTTCTGTGAGCATTTTGAACTGCTTCAGGAACTATTTCAATACCAATGATTTTTTTTGCGTATTCAGACATGGAAAGTCCGATAGTGCCAGCACCACAATATAAATCAGCTATAATTTCAGAGCCGTCGGGTGATGCATATTCAAGAGCCTTTCGGTAAAGTATTTCAGCCTGAGGAGTATTAATCTGATAGAATGAAAGCGGGGAAATTTCTATGTCATTTCCGCACATTTTATCATATATGCAGTTGTTTCCCCATAGTGTTATACATTCCGAACCGAGAATAATGTTTGTTTTATCAGGATTTATATTTAGTACAATGCTTCTGATGTCAGAAAATTTTTTGGTAATTTCTTTACAAAGTGAAGAAAGCTGACGGGATATATTTTTTCTTACTACAATACATATCATAATTTCATTGGAATGGTAGCCCTTTCTGAGATATATATGACGTAATATGCCGGTGCCAGTTTTTTCATCATAGACAGAAATTTTTCTATTATTCACATATTCAAGAATAAATTCAAGAATTTTACTGAAAATTTGAGGCTGAAGAGGACAGTCTGTAACAGGGACAACACGATGACTTCTCGGGGCATAGAATCCACATACAGCCTTGCCGTTCATGGAAGCAAGCGGATACTGTGCTTTATTTCTGTATCTGTCAGGACTTTCAGAAGACAGAAAATCATCAAAAGACGGAGAAAGTCCTCCGATTCTTAAAAAAGCATTTTTTACTATATCATTTTTCGCATGGCATTCTGCTTCATAGTTTATATGGCGAAAAACACAGCCTCCGCATTTTTTATATACTCCGCATTCACGTATTTCCCTGTCCGATGAGGGAACAATAATCTTATTTAAAATGCCGAAAGCATAATGATTCAGTATTTTGACAACTTTTATTTCAACAATATCGCCTACAGCCGTTTCAGGTACGAATACAGCCATATCATCAATACGGCATACTCCGCTTCCTTCTGATGTAATACCTGTTATTTCAACGGTATAGAATTTATTTTTTTCAGGCATTCAATAACCTCCTTTTTTTTCTGTATAAGCTGGTCAAATCTTTTTATGTATTCATATGGGAATTTATAATTATGTATTCTGCTTATTTTTCCGTCAGGATAGACAAGTTTAGTTGATGCTGCACAGCCTGCTCCGAGAATTGTCTGGGTTTCGTCCATGATAAAAATATTGTACTGACTTTCAAATCCTTTTTTTGAATATCCGACATTTTCAAGATTATTGACAGTGTTTTTCTGTCTGTACATATAATAAGGCAGATAACCGCAGGACATAAGCTTTTCAATACTGTAATCCACCATTTCAGAAGCCGGATTATTCATATTTTCACTTCCGTTTTCAAATAAATCAGCAGAACGTTTTACAGTGAGAGTATGAACTGTAATACTTTCAGGAGAGAGTTCAGTAATTTTGTCGAGTGTATTTTTAAAGCTTTCAGCGGATTCAGTAGGCAATCCTGCTATGAGGTCGGTGTTTATATTATTGAATCCGATTTTCCGTGCAAGTTCAAACGCTTTAATGGCATCGGAACCTGAATGTTTTCTGCCGATGACACGCAGAACATCATCATTCAGTGTCTGAGGATTTACTGAAATTCTGTCTGCACCGAAAGCCTTTATAATACGGAGCTTTTCTTCTGTTATTGTATCGGGACGACCAGCTTCAAAACTGTATTCACGAATTTTGTCAAGATTGAAATTATCAGAAACGGTCTGCATGATTTTCTGAATATCCGATGCAGAAACAGAAGTCGGAGTACCGCCTCCAAAATAGACAGTATCGATTTTTGTTCCGGTGTTTTTGACTATATTTCCAATAATTTCAATTTCATGGCAGAGAGCGGATATATATTCAGGCATAAGTTTTATAGCAGAGTCCATACTGTGCGATACAAAAGAGCAGTAACTGCATCTTGTGGGGCAGAAAGGAATAGAAATATAAAGGCTTGCTGCATGAGTGTCAATATTATTCAGAATAGGGAGCTGGTTTATTGCTGTTTCATAAGCAAGACTGAACTTTTTCGGGGACAGCTCGAAGTGTTCGGTTAAGATTTTTTCGGTTTGATTATGTGAAAATCCCTGCTGAATAAGTTCGATAACTTTTTTAACGGGACGAATGCCGGTCATAAGCCCCCATGGAGGATAAATTCCTGTTTTTCGGCATAATATATGGTATATCAGACGGCAGAGTTCGTGTTCCGCAATATTTTTTTCCGTATTTTCCGATAAAGTGATTGCAGAGCTTTCAGTATTGTCGTTTAATTTTACAGATGCCAATAATTCAAGTTTATTACCAGAATTTTTGACCTCTGCGATAATAAAACTGTCCCCTTTGGCATCAGTAATATTATCCGAAAAACTGAATCGGGATGTGTGGAAAAACAGCTTGCATAAGGCTTCAATTTCGTATTTAAAAGAATTGCCGATTAGAACAATCGGCATTTTATAGTCAGTATTTTTATCAGTCATTTTTTTCTCCGTATTTTTTCATATGAGGATTGTTTTTTCTTTCGTAATCAAGAGTGGTTGTTTCGTTATGACCGGCAAAAACTTTATAATCACCTTCAAGATTGTAAAGTTTCTGAAGTGACATAAGCATCTGTTGTGAATCACTTTTGGGAAAATCGGTTCTTCCTATGGAACAGCAGAAAAGTGTATCTCCCGAAAAAATAATATCATCGGTTATATAACATACTCCACCGGGGGTATGCCCTGGGGTATGAAGCACACGGAAAATATAATCACCGTCCTGAATTTCATCCTCGTCATGTATTGTTTTATATTCTTTAACTGGCATAAAAGGAGAAGCCGATAAAAACGACATTGATGAAAAAAGCGAAGCATCTGCACTTTCAAGCATAAAAGCATCATTTTCGTGGATATATACTTCTGCACCAGTAGCCTTACGCACTTCTTCAACTCCACTCATATGGTCGAAATGTCCATGGGTAAGAAGAATTTTAGTAAGCTTCAGACCTGTCATCTTGAGATATTCAATAACCATTCGGGGAGTACCGCCTATATCAACAGCAATACATTGTTGGGGAGCGGTCTGAACAATATAGCAGTTTGCATTGAGTGCACCAAGATGCAATGTTTTTATATTCATAAAATTTTCTCCTTATATTTGACTGCTGTATCTGATTTAATTTAGATACAGCATATTGTTTGGATGATTTATATAGAGGCTCTTTCAACTGAAATAACGCCCTTGATTTTTCTGATTTTATCGAAAAGAGTTTTGAGTTGTTCCGTACTTGAAATGACGATGGTACTTTCAAACAGAGCATTGCCGTTTCTAAGTGTGCGTGATGCGGAATGAACAATAGGAACTCTTGCATCAAAAAGTACTTCTGTTATATCACGGACAAGACCCATCCTGTCGTCAGCAATTACTTCAAAGCTTGTCTG
>CAJTOG010000026.1 GCA_910577575.1 uncultured Ruminococcus sp.
GTATGTTCCGCTTTTATCATGAATTCTTTTTTTTATTTAAATAATATATCAAATATATTTGCTGAAGATTTTATCCAGCAAGCTGAAAATTGTGAATTAATCGGATGTTCAGTAGAAAATTATGGTTTAGGATATGAAGGAAACGGATATGTTAAATTTACCAATTCAATTGGAGATGGAATCAATTATTCCATAAACGGCGAAGAAAAATATTCAGATATTACAATAAGATACAGTCAGGGCAGTGAAGCTGACCAAACCTTAAGCTTGTTTGTAAATTCAAAATTTGTACAAAAAGTTAATTTCCCTTCAACTGATGAATGGGACACATCATGGTCTTCAGTAAAAGTTCCTGTATATTTGTCTGAGGGAAACAATAATATTGAACTCAAATATACTGAGGGTGACGGTATTGTTGATATTGATTATATACAGCATGAGGAAAGAACGAATTCTATAAAAATGGTAATTATTCCGCATGAAGACGATGAAATATTTTCGTTTTGCGGAAGTATTCAAAATATGCTTGAAAATGGAGACGATGTTAAAGTTGTTCTGCTTACCAACGGTGATTATTATAGTACTCAAATCGGAAAAGACAGACTTATGGAAAGTGTAGAAGCCCTGAAATGCCTGGATTTTCCAAAGGAAAAGATAATTGCATTAGGATATGGCGATTCAATTATCAGTGATTTATACGATGCATCGCCGGATACAATAATACCGGTTTCCAATGGTTATCATTCCAATGATAAAACATATGGAAATTATGAAAACAATATATATGATTATCATAAAGTTCAGACAGGCAGTGAAGCAAGTTATACCCGTTATAATCTTGTTTCTGATTTGGAAAATGTTATCAGTGTAAATATGCCTTCTGAAATATACACAACTTCTTTTTATGATGGTCATGCTGACCATAGTGCAACATATAAATTTGTTGAGGAAGCAATTGATAATATAAGAGAAACCCAGAAATATACTCCTCTTTTGCATGAGAGCATTGTGCATGGAGATGACAGCGAGAACCCATGGCCGGAACAATATTCAAGTTATGACCCTGCTCCTGAAGCTATTCCGTTTACAAATCCGTTTCCTAACAATGACAGACCCTTATACTGGGAAAATGTAACTAAAATAAATTTAACACCAAACATGCTGGAAAATAAATATACTGCTATAAGCAAGTATGTTTCACAGATGTCGTGGCCTGATTTTAATTATTCTTTTTATAAAAGTGATGAATTTTACTGGACAAGAAATTATGCAAATATTGCACCTTATGCAACGATAGAAGTATCTTCCGATACTCCAGATACCGGTCAGGTGAAGGAGAAAGTTGCTGACAGAATTGTTGCCGGATATGATATGAATATAAGCGAATATTATGAATGGGCAGCAAATGATGAAACAGTAGGAGCATGGATTAAACTTGAATTTGATGAAAGTCATGCAGTAAATAAAATTGTTCTCAATGACCGAGTTACAACAGTAGATAATATTGTTTCAGCAAGGCTGGATTTCAGTGATGGATCATCGATTATTGTTTCAGATATTCCAGCAAACGGAACAGATTGTATTGTTGATTTTGATACAAAAAATATAACATGGGTAAAGCTAACTGTTTTGGAAGCTACAGGATACAATGTCGGTTTGACAGAATTTCAGATTATTGAAGCTCAAGAATAAATTATTATATATGAAACAGTTATATTTATCTTGTCATCATTTTATGACATAATAATCATGATGTGATGATATGAAGAAAATATATGAAAGACTTAGGTATGTAGACTATGATATATACTTTAAAAATAATTCAATAATTATTCCTGAAAAGAAAATAACTGTTTATTGAGATAAAATCAAAAATCTTTTCTGTATTGAATTTATTTATGAAAGACAGAAATTCCAGCAGAATATGATTTTCTCACTGATTTTTTATCCGGAAAAATTACTTTTAAAAGGCTTTATGAACGCAGAGCGAAATAAAATTTTTAAAATTGTATACAAAATTTTAAATATCCTTTTTGGAGCAGGACTGGCGTTAATATCCGTTTTTTACCAACTATGATGTGTGTCCGGATTTAAGTATAATACTTTGCTTCTCCAGATTGGTTCTGTAAAAATTTCAGAATTTAATATAATATTGGGAGACTATGGATTAGCTTGTTTTTTCATAAATGACAAGGAACTGGCAAATATGAATTTTAATGACATATTTTTTAGATGGGATTGTTATTAATAAAAAATTTATAATTTTCCTCTTGACATTTCTGACTTTATGAGATATAATATTCATGTGATAATTTTATTATCGGATGTTTTTATATCGGGGGCGTAAAGGTTTCGACGGGGATTTTGAAATCCGATAAGCGAGCGGAGCTGTTGTGTAATCTCCTTAAACTACACTACGTTTAAATATAAACGCAAGAAAAAATATTACAGTTACTAGAAATAGTGCACTGGTAGCTGCTTAAGTCAGCTACTGTCCTATGATTGACTACCACGGCTTTCATCTGGGCATCGATTAGTGGTGAACGATTTGCAGGAGTGTCCGTGCCTGTAAATTGTATTCGGACTACTTGTACTTTCAGCCCGTTTATCGGCGGTCTGTATGAGAAATTTTAATAGGTAAAATACGCTCGTAGAAAGTCGTATGAATAAGTTTTCGGACACGAGTTCAATTCTCGTCGCCTCCACCAATCGTAAATGCGTAATCGTAAAGGTTACAAGAACCACGTAATCACGTTAAATGGCGTGGTTACGTGGTTCTTTTTTTGTAAATTTTAAGTGATTTTTTGTGGGTTCGGTGCGGATTTTACCGTAACCAACTCTAATTGCATAAATATTTTTTTGTACCGCTCTCCTCAAAAAATAATGAGGTAATGAGGTGAAAATATAAAGGAGTGATATAATCTGAATAAATTTGAAAGAATATTACAGCTCATAGAGCATTTTAAAATAAATATATCTGGGTATAAAAGTGACAAATATAATGAGCATTCGTGCCGAGATGAATTTATAAATCCGCTTCTTGAAATTCTCGGTTGGGACGTAACCAATAGAAAAGGATTAGCTCCTCAATTCAGAGAGGTTATTGCCGAGTATCATGCGAATTCAAATGATCGTCCTGATTATTCTCTTACTTTAAGAGGCGTATCAAAACTCTTTGTTGAAGCTAAAAAGCCTCATGTTGATATAATTAAGAATTCTGCTCCTGCTATTCAAACAAGGAAGTATGGTTGGAACGCAAAACACAAAATTGCAGTTCTAACAAACTTTGAGTATCTTATTATTTATGATACTACGACAATGCCAAAAGATGATGATGATTGTTCTGTTTCTCGTTATCGTAAGTATCATTATACAGAATATGTAGATAAATTTGACGAAATATATAAGTTGATTTCCAGGGAATCGGTCTATAATGGAGAGTTTGATAAATACTTTAGTGAAATATTTAATGGTTCTGGAAGTCAAAAGCAACAAGTAGATTTCTTATTCCTTTCTCAGATAAATAATTGGCGAATTGCTTTAAGTAATGAACTGTACTCTAAGGGTGGACGGTATACCTCGCTTGATGTTCTGAATGACGTTGTTCAGGAATTTATCAATCAGATTGTATTTTTAAGAATATGTGAAGATAATAATCTTCCATTATATCATCAACTGAAAGATACGATTTCCAATCCATCTACTCTTCATAAAAAACTTGAAATTCTTTTCCGAGAAGCCGACAAACGATATAATTCAGGAATGTTCTCTGGTGAATATATTATCTTTGACTTGAATAGTAGTGTTATTACTGATATGATTAAAGGATTATATTATCCTCAAAGCCCATATATGTTCAACATTATTGAGCCGAATATGCTTGGAAAAATTTATGAAATGTTCCTTACTGAGCAGCTTACCATTCTTAATAATGGAAAAATTGGTTTGGCAAAAAAGAAAGATTGTCTTAATCGTTCTGTAGTAACTACTCCAACAGAAATTGTAAAATATATGGTTGAAAAAACATTGTCTAAACTGTGTGCAGATAAAACTCCATATGAGATTTATGAGCTTCATGTCGCTGATATTGCTTGTGGTTCAGGTGTATTTCTTGAGGAAGTATTCCAATATTTGCAGTCGTACTGTATTGAATGGTATTTAAAGAATAATCCTACACACTTAATTGAGATTGCAGGCGGCAGATATAAATTACCTCTTGAAGAAAAGAAACAAATTCTTTGTTCTTGTATTTATGGTGTTGATATAGATATTCATGCTATTGAAGTCGCTAAATTTTCACTATTAATAAAGCTGATTGAAAATGAAACCGCTCCGTCAGTAGAAGCTGTTTCACCAATTTTACCTAATTTAAGTCAAAATATTATTCATGGAAACTCATTAGTTGGTGATACAGAATTAAAAGGAATTAAATGTACTCAGGAACAGCTTATAGACATTGTTCCATTTAATTGGGAAGATATGCCTGTTAGCGGATTTGATGCCATTGTTGGAAATCCACCATATGTCACAACTGAGGATATTCATTCTCTCAGTCCAGAGCCTGAATTCAATGTGTATAAAAAGAAATATTTTACAGCACATAAGCAATTTGATAAATATTTTATTTTTCTTGAACGTGCTTTACAGAAAACAAAGAAAAACGGTTATGTTTGCTATATAATACCGAACAAATTCTTTAAAATTGGTGCAGGAGAAAAATTGCGTAAATTTATTGCAAATCATAAATATCTTGTTAGTCTCGATGACTTTGGAGCTACGCAATTATTTGAGGACAAGACAATATATAGTTCAATTGTATTATTGCAAAAATCTGTGCAGAATGAATTTACATATACAAATGTTGATTCTGCAAATAATCTTTGGCTCGGTAAACCAACAGACAGTATTAAATTAAAAAATTCCATGCTTGATGAACTCCCATGGAAATTGACTTCTGATTTTGAACTTCTTGAAATATTAAAGAATATTAATCCAGTTTCAGTTCCTTTAAATCAACGAGCAGAAATATTTAATGGTATTCAGACAAGTGCTGAAAGACCAACACCGATTTATTGGTTTTCAGGAGAAGAAATAATTGATGAAGATACCAATACTATCACAGTCAAAAAAGATGAAAAGAAATATAAAATCGAAAAAACTATTTTAAAGCCGTATTTTAAACCCATAAAGAAAACTGAAAAGGGGTTAACAACATATAGCATAATAGATACAGACAAAAGAATCATTTTCCCATATGATACAGAAGGACACTTAATTTCTATTGAAACAATGAAAACGGAATATTCAGGAGCATATTCATATCTGCTTGCTTATTATGACAGACTCGTCCCGAAAAGTGTTTCAGACAAGGGGATTCGTGATGTTCCTAATGCAACTTCTGAAACTTGGTATCAGTATGGTAGAACGCAAGCGTTGACTGCTTTTATTAACACACCTAAGCTGATTGTAAAAGTAATGGCAAAGGATAATCCTATGTATGCTATGGATAAAAATGATATGCTTATTGCATCTGGCGGCACAGCCGGATATTGTGCAATCAGTCAGAAATCTGACAGCCCTTATGAGTTAGAATATATTCAGGCATGGCTTGCAAATTCATATACAGAAAAGTTATTCAATATAGTTGGAAGTGATTTTGAAGGTGGTTTTATTTCAAGAGGTACATTTGTATTATCTGCACTCCCTTTTGTAGAATTGGATTTTAATGATTTAAAGCAAAAAGCTATATATGACATGGTTGTATTGGCAAGTCGAGAAGTATATGCAATAAACCAACGGCTTGAAAAGAAACCTTCCAAACAAGCAGAAACAACACTTAAACGACAGAAAACAGCTTTAATCAAGGAGATTGATGAGCTGATTTCTCGTGTTTATCGATTAGATTTTTAAAGAGGTAATAAACTATGAGGCTAAAAAAAGACAGTTCAAAACAAAAATTAAGAGGAGCATATTATACACCATTGCAGCTTGCAAATGCAATGGTTAGCCTCGTTATATCCGATAATATAAAAAGTGTATTAGAACCAAGCTGTGGTGATGGAGTATTTCTTGACAGCCTTGAATCTTTGGATATCCTGAAAAAAATTCCTGAAATAACCGCTGTAGAAATAGAATCAGATGAAGCTGAAAAGGTAAGTAATAACTTTAAGGAATACCCTAATGTTCAGGTAATTAATGAAGATTTCTTAGATTTTTACCAAAATTTATATAGCAAGAAAACATATGATTTAATATTAGGAAATCCGCCATATATCAGATATCAATATCTTACTGAGGAGCAGCGTGAGATACAGTCTAGTATTCTTACATCACATGGTATGAAATCAAATAAATTGATAAATGCATGGGTTGCTTTTCTCGTTGCCTCTGTACAGCTTCTTTCTGAAAATGGAAAGATAGCTTTTGTTATTCCAGCTGAAATATTACAGGTTGCTTATGCGAAAGATTTAAGACTATTTCTTTCAAATAATTTGTCAAAAATTACATTGATGACATTTGAACAATTGGTATTCCCTGATATTGAGCAAGAAATACTTGTATTTATTGGAGAAAAAGGTGGAGAAGAAAAAGGAATTAAAATTATTGAACTAAATAATCTTGACGATCTTAAAAATCTCGCTCTTAATTCAAATGACTTTCAGAAGATGAAGCATGTTAAGGAAAAATGGACAAAATATTTTATTTCAGCAGAAGAAATTAAAATAATTCAGTCAATTAGAGAAGATAAACGTTTTAAGCAGTTTTCTGAATTAGCTTTAATTAATGTTGGAATTACTACAGGTAATAATGCGTATTTTTCTGTTGATAAAAATACAGTTAATAAATATTTACTTTCAACTGTTACACTTCCGCTTATTGGAAGAAGCTCTCACGCTCATGGAATATATTTCACAGAAGAAGATTGGCAAAATAACGTTAAATCTGACAAACCTGCAATGCTTATAAGTTTTCCTGATACTCCATATGAAGATTATATTGCTGAGCATAAGGCATATATCAAATTTGGAGAAGATAATGATGAACATAAAGGCTATAAATGTTCTATTCGTGACAGGTGGTATATTGTGCCATCAGTATGGATACCTGATGCATTTTTCCTTAGAAGAAACAACTTATATCCAAAATTTGTACTTAACAGATGCGAGGCAGTATCAACGGATACTATGCATCGTATAAAGTTTAATGATGACGTTAATCCGGAAAATGTTCTTTTATCATACTACAATAGCATTTCTTTTGCATTTACTGAAATATGTGGAAGAAGTTATGGGGGAGGTGTTCTGGAAATTCTTCCAGGAGAAGTTGGGAATATAATGCTTCCTGTTATTGATAATATAAATGATAAACTTCAGGCTGAACTTTTACAACAGATTGATACCATTGTTCGCAATAATGAAGATATTGAAATAGTTCTTAATCTTGTAGACCAAAAGGTTTTAGTAGAAATATTAGGAATAGATAAAAAAGTATGTGTTACTTGCCGTAAGATTTGGAAGAAAATGCAGAAACGTAGATTAGGAAGAAGTTGAATAAATTTTAATAAATATTTTTTAGGTGGTGAGTTGTGATGGGAAAAAGCAGACGTGCTAATGCAACGTTTTTTGGATTTGACTTTCAGGTTAATGCGGCAATCATTTTGATGCTTGAAAATGTAAAAGATTTCAAAACATTAAGAACAGAAGGTAACTATGAGGATATTGAAATTGAACTTAATAATGGAAAATATATATTAGCTCAGGCAAAATCAGTAGAACAAGCTAGTACTGATTTCAGGAATGTTAGAAGTAAGTTAAAAGAATCATTGATTTCATTATCTGAGGGTAATCAAAAAGTTAATGCAGAGCAATTAATATTAATAACAAACTCTCCAAATCCACTCAATGAAGAACAATCAAGAAATTTATTTCTGGGAACAGCACATCGTTCTTTCAATTCTCTACCTCAGTCTTCACAAGAACTAATTAATAAATATTTGAAAGAAATATCACAGCCTTTAGATGTTAATAAATTTATGATTCAAGTGTTACCATTTGAAACTGATAATGAACGTGAACGATATAAAATAGTTAAGCAATATGTTGATGAATTTATTGCCGAATTGGAAATAAACGTTTCGGGCATAGGGCATAAATTGCTTACTATGTGGCAGAATGAAGTTTTTGAAAACGGTTCAAAGAAAAATGCTGAAATAAAATTAAGTAAAAAAGATATAATTTGGTCTATACTTGTTATTGCAACTGACATAAATCGTTGTAATGATGATTTTGCAAATGAATTTGATAGTAGTCTATATGATGAAATTATATATAGATATTCTAAACTAATAGATTCTTGTTGTGAAAGATTTGAATTTTTTACTAAAGTCCTTTATGATTTTAATAAATTTAAAAGTACAAAATCACCAAAAGAAAAATGCAAAGAATTTGTTTTCAATAAATGGCAGGATTATTTGGAAGAATTAAAAATTGATTCCGCAGATGAAGAAACGCAAAAAGGAGTTATCCAAATAGTATTGTACAACATATTAAAGAATAGATTTACAATTGATAAAGTGAAGAAAGGAGTAAATTTATGATTTTTAAATCAATATATTTACAAGAGGGAATGTTCGAACGAAAGATTTTCTTCACTGACTCAAATAATTTAATTTTTAGTAAAAAGAATAGCCGAGGAAAAACGACTCTTCTTAGGTTAATGCTATATGGTCTTGGCTATAATATCCCCAATACAAAAAATATTAAATTTAATAAATGTAATGTTTCAATTGAGGTTGAAAGCGAGATATCAGGTACAATACTTTTGAATCGTGATAATTTGAATTCGATAGAAGTAACAATATTACCATCTACAGAAAAAAAGACATATGTACTGCCAGAGCAGTTTGAAGAGTTTCAAAAAATATTATGGGGGACGTCAAGTTCAGATATTATAAATAATCTTTTAGGTGCATATTATGTTGATCAAGAAAAGGGATGGACATTGCTCAACAGAGGTGTGGTTATAGGAAGCATTCATTTCAATATAGAAGAACTTATAAGAGGATTATCAAAAATAGACTGCTCTGAGTTAATTAAAAAAGAAAAAAGACTTGAAAAAGAAATTTCAAAACGCAAACAAATGTATGATGTTGCTCAATATAGAGCATCTCTAGAAGAATCTGCAGGAGCTTTGCTTACAGATACTTACGAAGTAGAAAATAATAATACTTTAGATATGCTGTTGAATGAACAGAAGAAAATTAAATCTGAATTACGACGTATTGATAGTACCTTGTCTGATAATAAGAAATTTAAAAAATTTATTGCAGATATGAAACTGCTTATTCAAGCTCCTGATGGAACTGTTTTCCCAGTAACTGAGCAAAATATCATTGGACTAAATGATTCAATTGAACTGCTTGTTTCAAAAAGGAAAAGTATATCTGCGAAGTATTCTCAGATTGCCAATATGATAGAAAAACTTCAACAAGAACAGGAACATGATAAAGAGAATGAGCAATTAACGTTTTTTCAATCTGAAACATCGATTGAAAAATTTGATAAATCTATATCACGTTTAAAACTTAACCCTGTCACCGTAAAACGAGAATTAGATTCTCTTCAAAAAGAACTTAAGTATATACGAGAAGAGATATCAAGAACGACTAAATTGAACAATTCAATGTCGTCAGTTATTTCTGAGATAATAATAAAATATGCAACAGAATTGGGAATTGGAGATAAAGATTCTATTCCTGTTTCATATTTATTTACTTCAAACCTAAAAGAATTATCTGGAGCTGTTCTACACAAAACAGCATTTGCTTTTAGATTGGCATATATTGTAGCGATTGAAAAAATTATAAATGTAAAGCTGCCGATTATTTTGGATTCACCTTCTGGCAAAGAAGTAGACCCAGAAAATATAAAGTTGATGATGAATATACTTAAACGAGATTTTTCTGATCACCAGATAATTATTGCTTCAATATATTCTTATGATTTCTCTGAATTGAATACTATCACAATTGATGATCATCTTATTGATCAAGAAATCCATGATAATGAAGAGCTAAATAGTTAAAAATAAAATAAAGCTGTACCAACTTCAAAAATCAAATATATATTATAATTCCGATAAGGTGAATCCAGCCTTATCGGAACTTTTTATTTTTGGAGGTAATTGAAATGGAAGAAGAAAGAATCTGTACCCACTGCGGAGAAGTTATGGCAGAAGATGAGGGTACAGTTGTTGATGAAGAACTGCTTTGCGACGAGTGTGTGGACGACTACTGCATCACCTGCGACTGTTGCGGTGAAACAATCTGGACAGAGGACTGCGTGACGGACGATAATACTTATCTTTGTCAGGACTGTTTCGACAATCACTACAATCGCTGTGAGAGCTGCGGAAGAATCATTCATAACGACTGTACTTGCTGGCATAACGATTTGCCATACTGTGAAGGCTGTTTTGATGATTTTGAGGACGAAATCGAGGACTACAGCTATAAACCTGACCCTATTTTTTATGGTGACAGCTACCTGTATTTTGGCGTGGAACTGGAAGTTGACAAAGGCGGTAAGGACGGCGAAAATGCCTGTACTCTCAAAGATATGGCAAATTACAGGCATGAACATATCTACATCAAGTCGGACGGCAGTTTGAACGACGGTTTTGAAATCGTTTCCCATCCGATGACACTTGATTATCACATGAATGAAATGGACTGGGAAAGCGTTCTTCACGAAGCTGTAAACATGGGCTACCGTTCGCATCAGACGGAAACTTGTGGACTTCACATTCATGTCAACAGAGATGTTTTCGGCGAAAATCAGGCAGAACAGGAAGAAGTCATCAGCAGAATACTCTTTTTTATTGAGAAGAACTGGAATGAAATTTTTCGTTTCAGCAGAAGAAACGAGTACAATATGAATCGTTGGTCAGCACGTTACGGCTACGAAAAGTCGGGAAAAGAAATTCTCGACAAAGCAAAGGATTGTTGCAACAGATATGTTGCTGTAAACCTCAGAAACTACCATACAATTGAGTTCAGGCTCTTTCGTGGAACGTTAAAACTGAATACATTTTTAGCCACTTTGCAGCTCGTTAGCGAGATTTGTAGGGTGGCTTTAACTATGTCCGAAGAAGAAATTGACAAAATGTCGTGGTCTGTTTTTGTAAGGGATATGAACCGTTATCCCGAACTTGTGCAGTACTTGAAAGAAAGGCAACTGTACATCAACGAGGAAATTAATGCAGAGGAGGAAGTCTGAAATGTGTGCAATATTCGGTTTTTTGGACTACAAAGGAATTATCGGAAACAGTGTGTTGAAAAGGCTTATCAAGGCACTTTCTGTTGAAGCAGAAGCCAGAGGTACAGATGCAACAGGAATCAGCTATGTCAAAAATGGTAAAATGGTGACATTCAAGAAAGCCAAACCTGCCCATAAAGTCAGGCTGTACTTCCCTACGGACACAAAATGCGTGATAGGTCATACACGTTTCACGACTCAGGGCAGTGAGAAATGCAACTACAATAACCACCCTTTTGAGTCGGAAAAAGGCTTTGCACTGGCACATAATGGCGTGCTGTACAACGACAGGGAACTTCGCAAAAAATATATGCTCCCCGACACAAAAATTGAAACGGACAGCTACATAGCAGTGCAGTTGTTGGAGCATTTCGGCGGTGCGAATATGGCTGAAATCAGGGAAATGTCGGAACTTATTGAGGGGAGTTTTGTGTTCACAATTCTCAGAAACGACAATACGCTTTTTCTTGTGAAAGGTACAAATCCGATAACAATTTATCACTTTTCAGAACTCGGAATTTACGTCTATGCAAGTACAAAGGAAATACTTGAAAAGGCTTTGAAAATGATTGGATTTAAGCATAACCACGAGGAAATTAAGCTGACAGACGGTGAAATCCTGCAAATTAATTCTGACGGAATAGCAGTGAAAGACACCTTTGAAATTGCTGAAAAATTTGAGCCGTTCTGGAATCCCTACCGTTTCAATAGTCTTGACTACGATGGCTTTGAAAGTGAAGAAAAGGAAATGCTTTTGGAATACTGTAAGCTGTTTGGAGTATCGGAGGAAGATGTTGAAATTCTACTTGAATACGGCTTCGATTGCAGTACAATTGAGGACTTGCTTATGGACGGAACTGCTCTTGAAGAGGCGTTAAATGAAGCAAAAAGTATTCTTTGCGAATGAAAGGAGGCTTGAAAAATGGAGTATTTTGTAGCTGTACTTGCACTTGTTCTTGTGGTTGGCGGAATCGCAATCGCACTTGAATACTGTGCAGAATAAAGCCAAAAAACGTGAAGGGAGGTGAACTGAATGAATCCATTGGAACTTTTTCTTGCAGGTGTAGCCTGTGCAATGGAAATTCTGACACTCTTCAAAAGAAAGAAGTAAAACAGCGTGGGAGCGGAATTTTACGGCTCTGCTCCCCTTGCGGAAAGGTTGGAAAAATGAAAGAAGAAACGACGATAATCAAGAGTAAAGCCTTGTTTTCGGACGACGGACTACACCGTTTTCTGCTTCGTAAAGAGTGGGATAATCAGAAAAAATCTGCAATGATTATCATGATAAATCCCAACACGGCGAACACTGTAA
Source organism: uncultured Ruminococcus sp. (assembly GCA_910577575.1). GTDB lineage: Bacteria > Bacillota > Clostridia > Oscillospirales > Ruminococcaceae > Ruminococcus. The sequence continues at coordinate 12,628 of CAJTOG010000026.1, forward strand.
ACATGGATCTGACAACTGTTCTGACGATAAATAATCTCAATAAACTGGGATTTGGAAGTGTCAGCATTGTCAATCTTTACAGCAGAATCATGGAAAAATTGAGTCTGCGTTTCAACTCGGACGAGGATTTGCTGGAAAGTGATACAGACAGAATTATTGAGCAGTATGCGGCTATGAGCGATGCAATCATAATCGCTTGGGGCTGTGTCGGGAACAACAGTCAGCGAGTGCGTGAAAGGCAGTTAGAACTGCTTGAACTGCTGAAAAATCACGCAAACAAGCTTTACAAAATCGGTGAAAAAGGCTTCCACCCTCTGACACCAGCGGTCAGAAATTCGTGGGAGCTTGAACCATATGAAACGGAGGAAAATTAAATGATTAAAATTACGGAAATCAGCGAAATAAAGGCAGTTTCTGAGCCTGAAATCAGAAAGTACATCTTCAACAAAGCAACAGAACTCATGGAAGAGTACGGCGTAAATAACCTTGATGACATCGGCTGTTTTGTTGTGCTTGACAGTTCAGAAAATCAGCTTTTTGAGGTGTCCGAAATGGAGTTCGTGGAGGTTCTGAAAATCGGAAATTCATACTATCTGCACGGCGTAAAAATTCTTGGCGATAGCTACGGCGAGGACATCTATCTGCCTGTTGAGGTGAAGAAATGCTGAATATTCCGAGAGTTGCACAGTACGCAAGATTTTCAAGCGACAATCAGCGTACAGAGTCAATTGATGCACAGGTCAGGGCGATGAATAGCTTTTGCAAACAGAATCACTGGCAGATAGTCGCAACCTACAAAGACGAAGCGAGAAGTGCAACGACAGACAATCGTCCGCAGTTTCAGCAGATGATAACGGACAGTTCCAAGGGCATTTTTGACATCGTTCTTGTGCATAAACTGGACAGGTTTTCAAGAGACAGATACGACAGTGCAATCTACAAAAAACGTCTGAAAAAGAATAACGTCAAGCTTTGCAGTGTGCTTGAAAGAATTGACGACAGTCCCGAAAGTATCATGATGGAAAGCGTTCTTGAAGGCATGGCGGAATATTACTCAAAAAATCTTGGACGTGAAGTAATGAAAGGCATGAAAGAAACGGCTCTCCAGTGTAAACATACTGGGGGCTGCTGTCCTCTTGGTTACACTTTAAACGCTGAAAAAAGGCTTGAAATAGAACCGCATGAGGCAGAAGCCGTGAAAATAATCTTTCAAATGTTCGCAGACGGTCACGGCTATACAGCAATTATAAACTATCTGAACGAACACGGTTACAAAACGAAAAGAGGTCAGATTTTCGGCAAAAACAGTCTTTACGAAATCCTCGGAAATGAGAAGTATACAGGCGTTTTTGTATTCAATAAAGCTACTGCTAAAGCGGACGGTAAGAGAAACAACCACGCTTACAAAAGTTCAGAAAATACTATCAGAATTGAGGGTGGCTGTCCTCAGATAATTTCCAAAGAATTTTTTGACAGAGTACAGCGAATAAAAGCCGCAAATAAACGCAATACAGGACGTTATCACAGCAAAGAATTTTACTTGCTGACTGGTAAAATCTTCTGCGGAGTGTGCGGTAAAAGAATGGTTGGAAACGTCCGATTTTCAGGCAGAAGTAAAACAAGACTTGCAACATATCGCTGTAATACACACCGTTCTGAGTGCAAAAACAAGGAAATTAATAAGGATTATTTTGATGTGTATATCGTTGAATTGTTAAGGAAAAAGATTTTTAATGCAGCTTCGCTGAAACATCTTGTACATAACATAAATATTTACATCAGTCAATACAACCAAGATTACAATGCGAATTATGAATCTGTAAAGGCTGAATATGATGAAATACAAGCAAATCTTGACAACATTACAAAGGCGATTGAGAAAGGAATCATAACTGAAAGTCTGATTACAAGAGCCGAGGAACTGGAACAGAAACGTGCTGAAATTGAGATAAAACTATCAGAAATACATCAGATTTCACTGATAAAATACAGTGATTTTTCGCCTATAATAGATGATTTCAGACAGCTTGAAAGAAATACAGAAAAGTTCAGAACATTCATACAAAACTATGTGAAAAGAATTACTGTTTTTCCATATCACCTTGAAATCGAAATCAATACAGGACTTTGTGTGACAGACAAAATAAATGAAATCGTGACAATCAGACGTGGCGAACTTTATGAAATGTTTGAATCGAGAGTCAGGGAGGAGTAAAAAATATGTTTGAAAGAAGTAAACCAAGATATCTTACAAGAGGTGTTGATGAAAGTATTCCGCTTGATATTCAGATTTTCATGTGGGAAACTGTTGACAGAATGCCAGAACCAAAAGACTACTTGCAGGTGTTCAGACTGACAGAACAGAACGGCTTGCAGGTCATTCACCACACGTCAGAACAGCCTAAGTATGACATGACTTACATTTTGACAACGGTAACAAAGCCAGTTACAGCTAAGGTCTACGTAATTGACGACGACGAACATTGTACGATGTTGCTTGCTGAAGAATATTGAAAGTGTTTTTGATTAAAAAATCCCGATAAGGCTTTTGAACCTTATCGGGAAAATTTAAAAATATTTTATTTCACGTTGCCGTCTACACGACTACCCCTAATCTATTTTCTATCTAAATTACTTTAATAAATATTATTATATATTATTATGTTATAAAAATTTTTAAAAATAATTTCTATGAATTTTATTTTTTTGCCCTACTCTCCCATAATTTCATTGAGGAATTGAGGCGAATATTTCTTAACTACTTGATCGTTATGAAATTTTGTTGTATAATTAGAATAGATTTAATATGGTTCATATTTGTATTTTTTTAGGGAGAGTGAATTTTTTGAATAACTTGGATTTGGTAAGAAAAAATATAATGTTTATTGTAGAATACTTATATATTTTAAGAGGGATAATGTTTGATGCAAGTAATTGCCTAAAAACCTTAGAAATGCATACTGACCAGATAATATTTGAATTGATAAAGGAGACCTTTATAGAAAAAAACAAAGATAATGTACAATCTTTAACAATGCATTCAGGTGGTATTGAATATAATGAAATAATCAAAAAACATTCAAGGGCTTTACAAAACTCAAAATATTACAGAGATATCTTAGCAGATGAGTTAAAATCAAACTTTAATTATTCAATACCCAAACTCAAATATGAGGAAAGAAAAAAGAATGCTCATTTTGAAAAATGTAATTTAAACGATTATGAAATGGCTATGCTTGAAAATATGGAAGACATTAAAATATTAAAATATATAACGGATAAGAGAATTGTATCTGTAAAAAAGATTTCAAATTTCAGGTTGGAAGATGATTTTAAGGCTTACAGAGAGTACTTTATTAGAATACGAGATAATATAATACAACAAAATGACAATGAATTTATTAAGAACAGTATTCTTTTGTTTACTACAGAATTATCATATCATCTTGAATCTGTTTACAGACTTGCGAGCAAGCTTAGTGAGTATAACAATAGCAGATCAAAAAATAAATTCTATGATGATTTTATAGCAGATTCAAAAATATTTAATGAAGTTTTGCATTTTGATAACTTGTCCATAAAAGAAAACAGTCTTATTTTAATCAAAATGCAGAGAATAAAATCATTGACTCCGGAAAATTGCAAAAAGAAATTTTCTGAGTATCTCCAGGAGTTGATTTTTTCATTTTTAGTAAAGCAAGAGGTATTAAAACGTGACGATATAAAACAAGCAATAAAAGACATGACCGATGCGGAAATAAAATACTTTATAGAAACACATTATAATATATGGAGTATACTTGACGAAAAACTTACTTGGGGTAATAAAAAGGAAAAATATTTAAGAAACATTTACGACTCTCTAATAAAAAATATTGAACCGCCAAAAATAAAATAATTAAGTTTGTATATTAAGACTGCCTGTTGATCGGGCAGTTTTTTTTGAAAAGAGTTAAAAGTTCCTGATTTTTGTCATAGTAGGAAGTTGTTCAGATATGTTATAATAAAAACAGCCTAAAGAGTATGTACCAAAATCGGCTAAAAATGCCTGTCCATTTCATATTCATTACAAAGCAGTCTGGCAGGAGACTTCTTAAATCTATATTTAAAAGGAGTAAATTTTTATGATGAATTTAAGTAACATCATCAACCCTGAAAACAAAGCGTATGTTGACCTTTCAACAGCAACAGCATTTCAAAGCGACAGTGCAGACGGCTGTCTTACAACGATTTTTACAAAAAGCGGAACAAGAACGAAATTAAGCAAAAGTCTTTTGGAAGATATTGATAATCCGGAATATGTTGATGTTTTCTTTACAGAGAAGAACGTGATTTTCTGTAAAGCTCGTGACGTTTCGGCATTCAGTGTTAAGTCGGACGGAATCATTTATAATACGGATTTAGCAAGAAAAATTGCAGAACTTGCCAATATTGAAGTACAAACAAAAGGAAGTAAAAAATCAGGTACTTATCATCTCCAGCAGCTCGATGACGAGAGAGTAGCAGCCGTAGTAAGCTTTGAGTAATTTAAAAATATTGTGGGCAACAGTCAGATGCTGCCCACAAAATACTCTAATCAGAAAGGAAAATTTTTATGGAAATTAAAATTTTAGATGAGGTCTTGAACCTCAAAAATGGCGAATATAAAGCAGTAATTGAAAACATTATTGGATTTAAAAATAATAATAAAGTACTTGTGAAATTCAAGCTTGAAGATGAAAGAATATTTAATAAGTTTTATCAGACAGAAGAACTGACAAGGTATCCGTGGTCTAATTTATTCAAAGCATTGAATACAAATAATACTGACGACCTTATCGGAAAATCTGTTCAGTTTGAAATTTTAAATAATGCTTCTAAAAAGACAGACTATGTATTTTCTAATATAAAGAAACTGAAACTTGTTTAATCACAAACAGACGCAGATGTAGTAATTTCAACGTATGCGGCTGTTTTTTATAAAGGAGTGAGGAACATGATTGACAATATTGTTCCTGTCAGCTTTCAGCTTGAAAGGAACGGAGAAACGAAGATTTCAGCAAATGAATATGTAAATTTGATGGCTTTTGCACGAACATATGTAATAGGGTCTGGCAAAAGTGCTTACAGTTTTGATTTAGTCCATACAACAGCAGGATATGTAAACATAGGAACAAAAAACAATGGTGCGGTTGCAGATTGGTTTGCGGATTCGTTTCAAGTCAAAGGCGTTGTTGTTGATGAAAAAGGCAATCATTTTGCGGAAATTGAATTTAAAGGAAAGACGTTCAGAATACCGTTTGAAGCGTTACTGCCCACGAAAATAATGGAAACGCTTTACAGTAAAGGAATAGCCGTATCATCAATGGGCTGTAAAGTATTGTCCATGCATCTGCAATGGCTGCTCGGAAAATTTGAAGTGCAGGACGTACAGCAAATTCTCGGCTGGAAACAGATAAATGACGAATTAAAATGGAGTGGAGCAAATACAGAACCGTTCTTGTTAAAGTATAAAATTTCAGAAGCTTCTGAAAAAGCATATATAGATAAATTGAACGGTTTTATAAATGATATTCCGGAGTTACAGTTTGTTATCTGTGCAGCCATAGCTTCTACACTTCTTGCTTATCTGAGTATTACGGAAAAAATTCCTGTGGCTTCGTTCGGAATATCGCTGATAGGCAAAAGTTCAACAGGCAAATCAACCGCACTTGTACTTGCGGCATCGCTTTACAGTTCACCCGATGATGAATCGGTTTTTTCGGGATTTTATGGTACGTCCAATGCGTTGACGTATATGCTTGGAAAGCACAATGGAGTACCGCTTTGCTACGACGAATCAACAATCAATAACGGCATCAACAAAGGAAACTTTGTTTATACATTTGTTGAAGGTAAAGACAAATTGAGATTAAATCAGGACAGTACGCTTAAAAAACGTAATTCATGGCTTTGTACGGCTCTTTTCAGTGCAGAAACGCCATTTGTTGATATAGCGGAAAATGATAATTTAGGCTTGGGAGTGCGTATGCTGAATCTTGAAAATTATGTTTATACAAAAAATAGTACACATTCTGATGAGATAAAAACTTTTGCAAGATTGAATTATGGTATCGTTGGAAATCTTGTTTCTGATTATTTATTGAAAGCAGATTCAGTGGAAATCAAGAAAAAATTTGAAGAAATAAAGCAGACAATTGCAAAAGAATCTGAACTTAACAAATGCTCTCTTACAGACAGACTTCTGCTCAATTATGCGTTGATTTTGCAGACATCAGCTATTTTGAATGAACTTGGAATTTTGATTGATACTGACAGTATTTGGAGAATCTGTATTGATAATCACAATAATATTTCGGAGGCGGCAGAACCCGGAAAGAATGCTGTCATCAAGCTTTTTAATTACATTGCAAGCAATTACAAACAGTTGAAAGGAATCAAATGGACTGCCAATAAAGAGGGTATTCCAAGTAAAGCAGCCGTAATTGAAGCGACATTTGAAGATATTATGAAAAAATGTGAAATAAAGGATTACAAAGCGGCAGTGAAACATCTTGACAGTGAGGGTTATCTTATTCGGCAGTCAAAAGGAAGAATAAAGTCTAAACTGAGTATAGACGGCGTTCCCTGCTATGCTTATCAGTTTGATATGGAAAAAGTAAATGAAGCGTTCGGAAAAATCAATGATGATACTTTTTCAAATATCAAGAAATACAAGGAGTTTTCTCCGTTCAGCGATGAAGTAATTGAAGTTGTGAATGACGAGGAGGCTATAATTCATGCAGGAAATTACAAAATTGAATGTAACAAGACAGCAGTTAGCGGAAAAGCATTTTTATTATTATAACGGTTGTGAAACTGCTGAAATTCGTGAAGATACAGTCGAAAACGAGATTTTAAATCTTGCTGTGGACGTTCTTATAGATATTTTAAATTTTGAATGTAAGGAGAATGAATATGAAAACAAAAGCACTGGCGTATATAAGATATAGTTCCCATAATCAGGACGAGGGAAACAGTATTGCCGCACAAACAACAACTATAGAAAATTATGCTGAATCGCATAATATGGAAATTGAAAAATATTATATTGATATGGCGAGAACAGGAAGAAACACCAACAGACCGGAATATAGACGTATGATTGAAGATATAAAGAACGGCACTGTTCAGGCAAAATGCATCATTATGAGAGCATTAGACAGACTTCACCGCAATGCAAAAAATCAGCTTGCAGACCTTGAATGGTTTGCTGAACATGGAATAAGGTTGATTTCAGTCACGGACGGAATTGATACCGAAACAGAAACCAGTAAATTGTTGACTACAATAAAAGCAGCAGTTGCCGAAGATTTTTCGGAAACTCTTTCAAAAAATACAAGAGCCGCACTTCTTGAATGTGCCAAACAATGCAGATATTTAGGCGGAAATTCGCCATTAGGATACAAGGTGAATGCTGACGGATTTTATGAAATTGATGAGCTAAAAGCACCTATAATACGTGATATTTTTAGTCTGTATCTTCAAGGAATGGGTTATGATTTCATAATAAATTATCTGAAAGAAAAGGGCTGTAAAACGTCAACAGGAAACGATTTTACCAAAACAGCACTGCATACAATTCTGAAAAACAAGAAATATATGGGAACTTATGTATATGATAAATCGACACCGAAAAATTCGGAAGGCAAGAGAAATTCGCATACTTTCAAAGAAGAATATATTGAGATTCCAAATGGAATGCCCGCAATTATTTCAGAAGAAGATTTTAAAAAAGTACAGCAGAAAATGGCTGAAAATGCAAAGAAACAGTCGTCAAGAGCAAGCAAGAATTATTATGCTCTCAATGGAATTTTACATTGTGGGAAATGTGGAAAAGCGTTCAGCGGAAATGTAAATCACAGCAATGATAAACGATATTTTCAGTACAGAAAAACTTGTCAGTGCAAAATAAAAAGTGTAAGAATGGATAGTTTAAATAATTTTGTTTTTTATGCTTTGCAGCAGTGTATGTTCAATCCTGAAAACAAGGAAAAAATTATACAGAAAATAAATGCCAAACTGGCTATAAACAGGGGTTTGCAGAGTGCAGAAATTAATGCACTTCTCAGCAGAATAAATGGTATTGAAAATGCTCAGAACAACCTTACGGGTTATCTTGAAGCAGGAAAAGCTACTGAAACAATTTTCAGTAAAATGCAGAAGAATGAAACAGAACTGAAAATTCTCAGAAGTCAGCTTGAAGCGAAATCAAAGGAAATATCTTCGGTTGATGATGAGGTTTATAACAGACTTGTAAGTAAATTTGTAAATTATATAAGTACAGTAAAATCTCCTGAAGCTGTTGCTCTTAGAAATGAAGTGATAAAAGATATTAAAATTGACGATAATGTTACAATAGAATTTAATTCTGGAGTTACTGTAAACAGTGAAACGATACGATATTTTAATGATAATATGGAGGAATAATTATGTATTTTATGTTTGAAAACAGTTGTAAATCAACAGAGGTACTCGTTACGGCAATTAAGTACGATGATGCTAAATCCACGTATGAACTGACAGTTTTGGGAATTGATAAATATAATATAAATTATATTTATCTTGGTCAGGTCTGGCTTCATGATAATGAGTTGAAAGAAATTATGATAAATGGAGATTTTGAATTTCCTCCGGAAATCGTTGGCAGGAAACTTAAATTAGTCGCTGATATTATATGAATTAACAGCCGATGTATTGCATGGTACATCGGCTGTTTTTTGATACTTTTTTATTAAATCATACAAATACTATTGCTTTTTTCCTGAAAAAGTAGTATAATAATCTTAGAAGAATTAAGTAGAATGCTACAGGAGGAACTACCAATGGAAAGAAAAATAGTATCGGCAAAGATAGATGTGGTTTTCAAGGAATTGTTTATAAGAGAAAGAAGTTTGCTGAAAAATTTTATTTCAGACGTTCTCGATATACCTTTTGAAAATATACTGGAAGTGACTCTGACAAATCCAGAAATGCCATCAGACTATTCAGATGGGAAACTTGTAAGACTGGATTTGAGCGTAAGACTGAGAAAAAGCGACAATTCAGAAACTTTAATAAATGTGGAATTACAGGTAAACAGTCAGAGCTACTTCAAAAAAAGAACGCTGTTTTACTGGTCGAAACTATACACGTCAGAACTGCACAGCGGTGAATCGTACAGTAATCTGAAAAGAACAATATGTATCAATATACTTGACTTCAATATTACTGACAAGCAGAATTATCATACAGAAATCATAGCAGCAGACAAGGAAACTGGTGAACAATTCACAGACCTGATGAGTATTCACTTCTTTGAACTCAGAAAAGTTACAGATGCTCTTGACGTGAACGACCGAAAAGCAATGTGGATGCAGCTTATCAAGGCTGATACAGAGGAGGAACTGAATATGATTAAAAATACAAATATTCCGGCAATGGAACAGGCAGTACAGGTCATATTCGATATGAGTGCTGATACTGCTTTGAGAGAACGTGCAAGACTGCGTGAAAAGGCACTTCACGACGAGGCTTCTGCTTTACAAGGTGCAAAGGAAGAAGGAATACAAGAAGGACTTATGCAAGCCCTTGAAAAACTTATAGCAAATGGAATGAGTAAAGAAGATGCAAAGAAAATTCTTGGTATAAATTTATAGCAAAAATCACCTATGCTGAAATGAAGCAGTATTGGCATAACCCACTTAAACTGATTTTACCGTAACCAACTCAAAGTGATAAAACATAAAGTGCTGAAAAATGCCTAAAAATAGCCGTGCCTCATTTTTAAATGTTAAGATTTCGCACTTTAGGAGAGTTACGCATCGCCTCCACCAAACAAAAAACCGCTGTAAATCGGGATAATCCGAAATACAGCGGTTTTTCCTATATATTTCTTTATAATATATTATAAAAAATTCTAAAATTTTAGAGTAAATTATAAGGTTTTAGAAAACAGGTCGACACGAAACCGACACGGAATAATAAAAGAGTGATGATAGAACACCACTCTTTTTATATAGTATTAATTTTTTCGATTGTCGCACTGTACAGATTGGGATTAACAATCTGCAAAGTACTCATAAGCTCATCAAGAATATTGAAAATGGACCTTTCATTTTTTCCTTTTATAGTTGCAAAGAACTCACTGTTTCCGTAATATTCTGTCAGATACTCATGAGATGCAGTTTTTTCTGAATCTTTCAATCCATATAAGTGGTCGTATACAGCGTAAAATGTAGCAAGTTTTTCACAAGCCTGATATGAGGAAGGCAGATTTTCACATTCTGTAATTGCTTCTTCAAGTTCCTGTTTTGTAATCATCTGCCGTTCCTCCATTCAGAAATTAAGTTCTCTCTATTTCGCTGATACATTTTCTGATTGCCGATTTGGTTTTTTCGCTGTCGGCATCAAGCATCATATCCTCAAGCTTTAACAGCATATGCTCCCTGCTTCCGTCACGGCTGTAACGTCCCACAGAGTCACGTTTCCTGCCGGAATAGCTGTTGCCCCTGCCGTAAGCTGTCCATTCACCGTCACCGCTGTAGCCGTCGTCCTCAAGTATACAGATTTTGTCGATATTCTTTATTGTGTCTGTAAGTTTATGTGCCGTTTCGAGGTCGCCGGCTGACATTTCTGATTTACGGGCTATTTTTTCAAGTTCGTCATGAAATTTTTCTTTCAGTTCTTTGAGTGCGTGCATTATATCACCTCTTTTTTTAAGTTGTCGGAGCAGGCGTTACAGGCGAAGTGCCATTAATGCTTGC
>CAJTOG010000027.1 GCA_910577575.1 uncultured Ruminococcus sp.
GCTCGTACAGTGCAGAATATGGACAAAATGGCACAGTAAATCCAAATGGCAGTCATTCAGGGAAAATATTTTTCCAATTAACATAGGCAAGGTAGATGACAATTCGCTCAAAGAAATATGCGAACAGATAAGAAAGAATAAAATTGTTTCACTCAGAGCTTATGCAAGTTGGTATGAGAGGCTTGCGGAATTTCTTGAACAGCATCAGGAATATATTTCTGACCTTAAATCAATAAAAACAGCGATTTCAATATCTGAGGCACTTAATGAGGTTACACGTGAAAAAATAAAGAATCTTATCGGAGTTTCGATTGTTGAATGTTATGCTGATGAAGAGGCTGGAATTATGGCACAGCAGAAACCGGATGATACAAATTATTATCTTAATCATGCAGGATATGTTTTTGAGATATTGAAGCTTGACAGTGATGAACCGGCAGAATATGGTAAGCTGGGGCGAATTGTTATAACGGATTTGTATAATTATGCCTTTCCTCTTATACGTTATGATACAGGTGATACTGCAATTCTTGCAAAGGGAAATAATACAAGTCATGGCTGGGATTATTTAAGTAGACTTTATGGCAGACGGCTTGATTTGATTTATGATGTAAACGGCAATGCACTTCACCCTATGAATTTCGCCCGTGTGCTGAAAAACATTTCAGGTATTGTACAATGGCAGTTTATTCAGAAAGATGAAACTGTATATGTTTTGAAGCTTAACGCCGATAAGGAACTGAATATGAATAGTCTTATGTCTGAAATCAAAGAAATAGTAGGAAAAGATGCAGATATTACTGTTGAAATGGTGAATGATATTCCTGTTCTTGCTTCGGGTAAAAGAAAACCTGTTGTATGCGAATGGAAAAAGAATTAATTTAATAATATGGAGATAGATATATCATGTCAGATAAAATATTTGTAACACGTTCATCAATGCCTGATTATGAAGAATACTGTAATGAGATAAAAAAACTCTGGGATACACGCTGGCTGACTAATATGGGTGAAAAACATCAGCAATTACAGTCAGAGCTTACTGAATATCTCGGAGTAGAAAAAGTAGATTTACTTACAAATGGTCATATGGCTCTGGAGTTATCAATGCAGGCACTTGGTCTTGAAGGCGAAGTTATCACAACACCGTTCACTTTTGCTTCAACAACTCATGCTATTGTAAGAAATGGCTTGGAACCTGTATTCTGTGATGTGAATCCTGATGATTTTACAATTGATACAAGCAAAATTGAGGCTCTTATAACCGAAAAAACAAGTGCAATAGTACCTGTTCATGTCTACGGCAACATCTGCAATATTGAGGAAATCGAACGCATTGCAGGCAAATATGGACTTAAAGTAATTTATGATGCAGCCCATACATTCGGGGAGAAATACAAGGGCAGGGGAGTCGGTTCATTCGGTGATGTTTCATGTTTCAGTTTTCATGCTACAAAAGTATTCCATAGTATCGAGGGTGGAGCAGTATGTTTCAGGGATGAAGATTTCGGCAAAGCATTGCATAATCTGAAAAATTTTGGTATCAAAGACCCTGAAACTGTTGAATCAGTCGGAGCAAATGCAAAGATGAATGAATTCTGTGCTGCAATGGGAATATGTAATCTTCGTCATATTGATGATGAGATTGCCAAAAGAAAGTTGGTTGTTGAACGTTACAGAAATCATCTTGATGGAATCGAGGGCATACAGCTTAATCCTGTTCAGGATGGTGTGGAATCAAATTATGCTTATTTTCCTGTGATATTCAATAAATCAATTTTTGGTGCGAACAGAGACGAAATTTTTAAAGTTCTTAATGAAAACAATATAGGTGCAAGAAAATATTTCTATCCGCTTACAAATACTTTTGAATGTTTTAACGGAAAATATGATGTAACTCTTACTCCAGTTGCATTAAATCTCAGTAAGCAGGTTCTGACTATGCCGCTTTATGCTGATTTGAAATTAAGCGATGTTGACCGTATATGCGATATAATTTTAAGTTGCAGGAAATGAGTATAAAATGGCAGAAAATATAAAATTACTTCCGAAACAGCGTGAATCAAATCTTGAATTGTTTCGTATTATAACAATGATTTTAATTATTGCACATCATTATGTTGTAAATTCCGGATTGATGACAGATGAATATATTTATTCTGATTTGACATCATGGCGTTCCATGTTTTTGCTTTTGTTTGGTGCATGGGGAAAAACCGGAATAAACTGTTTTATGATGATTACAGGATATTTCATGTGCAAGTCACAGATTACTTTGAAAAAATTCGTAAAGCTTCTGGCACAGATTTATTTTTACAAGATAATTTTTTACTGTATATTTCTGTTTACCGGATATACACCATTTTCAGTAAGCGGATTTATTAAAATTATACTTCCTGTTTCAAGTGTCGAACATAATTTTACAGGTTGTTTTTTACTGTTTTTCCTTTGTATTCCTTTTCTGAATATACTTATTCACAACATGAATGAAAAACAGCATATAAAACTGATAGTTCTTATGGGAGTCATATATATCTTTTTTGGAACAGTTCCAACATTAAATGTTAATATGAACTATGTTTCATGGTTCAGTGTAATTTATTTCATTGCATCATATATAAGACTTTATCCTAAAAAATTTTTCGAGAATACAAAATTATGGGGAATTTTATCACTGATATCAATAATTCTTTCATTATCAAGTGTTATTGTATGTTCATTTGCTAATCAGAAATTAGGAATATCTGTCTATCCGTTTTCATTTGTGTCAGATTCAAATACATTTCTTGCTGTTTCAACAGGGGTTACAACATTTATGTTCTTTAAAAATATGAAAATTGGGCACAGTAACATTATCAATACAATTTCGGCAACAACATTTGGCGTTCTTCTGATTCATGCCAACAGTGATTCCATGAGAAAATGGCTCTGGCAAGATTTTTTGGACAATACAGGAATGTATAACTCTGAAATGCTTATAATTCATGCTGTCGGAAGTGTTCTGATAATATTTATAATATGTTCATTAATAGATATACTCAGAATCCGTTTTATTGAAAAACCGTTTTTAAATTTCTGGGATAAAAAATTTTCTGAACAGTAAGGAGCTTAATTATGAAAGGAATTATTCTTGCCGGAGGTTCCGGCACAAGACTTTATCCGTTAACAAAAGTAACATCGAAACAGTTGCTTCCGATTTATGATAAACCGATGATTTATTATCCGCTGTCAACACTTATGCTGGCAGGAATAAGGGATATTTTGATTATTTCAACTCCTGTTGATACTCCTCGCTTTCAGGAGCTTTTAGGTGATGGCAGTCATTTTGGGATAAATCTGTCCTATGCAGTTCAGCCGAGTCCTGATGGTCTTGCACAGGCATTTCTGATTGGCAAGGAATTTATCGGTGATGACTCATGTGCAATGGTTTTAGGCGATAATATTTTTTACGGCGGTTGGTTCAGTAAGAATCTGAAAGAGGCGGTAAGGAATGCTGAAAACGGTGATGCAACTATTTTCGGTTATTATGTAAAAGACCCTGAGCGTTTCGGAATTGTTGAATTTGATGAAAATAAGAAAGTACTTTCAGTTGAGGAAAAACCACAGAATCCCAAGTCAAATTACTGTATAACAGGACTTTACTTCTATCCTAAGGGTGTGTCTGAAATGGCTGAAAGGGTCAAGCCTTCTGCAAGGGGAGAACTTGAAATTACTACTCTGAATGAAATGTATCTGAAACAGGACAAGCTCAAAGTTCAGATTTTAGGACGTGGATTTGCGTGGCTTGATACTGGTACAATGGACAGTCTTATGGAAGCGGCACTTTTTGTTCAGACAATTCAGAACAGACAGGGAGTTGTAATTTCTGCACTTGAAGAAATTGCTTATCATGAAAAATGGATAACTAAAGAAAAGCTTGTCGAATCGGCTAAGATGTATGGAAAATCTCCTTACGGCGAACATCTTATGACTGTTGCACAGAATAAACTGAAATTTTAAAGAGGTGTAAAAAATGACTATTATTGTAACCGGCGGTGCCGGATTTATCGGAAGCAATTTTATTTTTCATATGCTTGAAAAATATCCTGATTATCGTATTATCTGTCTTGATAAACTTACCTATGCCGGAAATCTCTCAACGCTTTCTGGCATCATGAATAAATCGAACTTCCGTTTTGTGAAGGCTGATATCTGCGACAGAGATGCAGTGAATAAGCTTTTTGAAGAAGAAAAGCCCGATATTGTTGTAAATTTTGCAGCTGAATCTCATGTTGACAGAAGTATTGAAAATCCTGACATTTTTTTGCAGACAAATATTATAGGAACTTCTGTTCTTATGGATGCCTGCCGTAAGTATGGTATAAAGCGTTATCATCAGGTTTCAACTGATGAGGTTTATGGCGATTTGCCACTTGATAGACCCGATTTATTTTTTACTGAAACTACTCCTATTCATGCAAGCAGTCCATACAGCTCATCAAAGGCAAGTGCAGACCTTCTTGTTCTTGCATATCATAGAACCTATGGTCTTCCGGTTACTGTTTCAAGATGCTCGAACAATTACGGACCTTATCATTTTCCGGAGAAACTTATCCCGCTTATGATAGCAAATGCTCTGAATGATAAACCGCTTCCTGTTTACGGTGAGGGTAAAAACGTCCGTGACTGGCTTTATGTTGAGGACCATTGTAAAGCTATAGACCTGATTATTCATAATGGAACAATTGGCGAGGTTTATAATATAGGCGGACATAATGAAATGGCAAATATAGATATTGTGAAAATAATATGCAGGGAACTGAATAAGCCTGAAAGTCTTATAACCTATGTTGCTGACAGAAAAGGTCACGATATGAGGTATGCCATTGACCCGACAAAAATCCACAGTGAACTTGGCTGGCTTCCTGAGACTAAATTTGCCGATGGTATTAAGAAAACAATTCAGTGGTATCTTGATAACCGTGAATGGTGGGAAACTATCATATCAGGTGAATATAAGAATTACTATGAAAAAATGTATAATAACAGATAATAAAAAACTGCCTGTTGATTCAGGCAGTTTTTTGGTTTATAAATCTCAGTCGTTTACATCAAGTCTGTGATGTATTGGTTTCTGATGTTTTTATGGTCTTTTTTAAGTTTTCGGTTGCTTTTTCAAGCAGTTCGACATTGTCATTTCTATCAGGTAAAAAGAGAAATTTATTGTTTAATTCAATTACGGCAAGAGGTTTTTCGCATATAATTATAGGAGTAAATCTGTCAAGAAGTTCAACAGCATTTTCATTTGTTGATGTTATAAGTCTGACCATCAAGCCATCCAAATCTGTTCTTATGGTTTTAGGATATACTGCTGTTATTTCTTCTGTTTTTGTAGGATTACTGTTGATATTATAAGAATATAAACCATAATAGTTTGAGTCATCATCTTTTTCTATAAAACTTTTTACATTGGTTTTGAAAACAGGATATATGCTCATGGGAATAACGGCAGGTATGTTTGTATTCTTTGAAATTGGTTCAATATCAGCATCAAGAACATCAATAGTATTTTCAAAAGATTCAAGTACCCAGTAATTACCGATAAAACAGTAAACATCTCCGTTTATAAGTTCATCTTTCGTCATACTGAGCATATCATTTTCGTAAGCCTGACGGATTTCGTTTATCTGTCTTTCTGTAAGAGTTCTGCTTCCTATATCATTGTTCAGTTTATCATATATTGAAATAGTATATCTGTTATTTACTTCGTTTCCGTCGTCGTATATATTTTTTGTTCCTATGTTATTTGATGAATATTTTGCATATTCATCTGAAAGAAGAACAGTTTTTGTAAGGTCATCAAGCATAACGGAGTTTACAGTATATCTGCGTTTTACTGTTGCACCTGTAATAGTTGAGTATTCAAATGTAATGCTTAAATCATCATTATAACAAGACAGAACATTGTCATCATCTGAAATAGGTTCATAACTGTAATCATCAGGATTAAAATGCCTGTCTACTATTTCCTTGTTGAGTTCAATTGCAGTCTTTATAACTTCCTTGTCCCTGAAACTTACATCATACATATTGATATTGTCAAATGATAAGCGTACATTTTCAACACTTATTGCAGACGGTACGTGTTTTGAAGCACCAAAACCGTCAGTAACTTTACATACCTGACAGATTCCCAGAACTGATATTACAGCAAGAGCAAATCCTATGGGAGCAGTCCAGAATTTTTTGAATCCACGGCGTGTAATTACTTCCATAATAAACCATCCGACTGCACACATTACAATTCCTGCAACTACAAATCCGTTATAGGTGATAAACAGGGAAAGTATACAAAATACAGCCATTGTCATGACAGCATAGAAAAATGCCTTGTAAACGTATGGTTTGGCGACATCTTCTGCTTTTCTGAATCTGTAAAGCAGATAAGCACCAAATGTATATAATGCATTAAATAGCATAGTTATCAGAATCCATTTTATATATATTGATATATTGTATTGATATCCGTCTGATGCATACATGGAATCAGATGTATAATTCATGAAGAATGCAAATGCACCAAAAGGAGAAGTGCTTGTAAAAATATTGCTCATAAATATAGAGTCGCCGGTCATTCCGAATCCGGAAGTTTCAACTATTGCAAGCCATAAACAGCCGATTGTTGCAGGTATCATGCCAATAAATGCGAATATTCCGAAAATTGACTCAAAAGTGCTTCCGCAGAAAGTTATTGCGAATATGGACATTGAGTAAATCTGAATCATCGTAATTATCACAATAAAGCATAATTTTAATATTTCGGGAACAATTTCCCAAAATTCATGCATATCAACAAAGATACTTCCTATTCCTGAAATTATGAGGGATAAAATTATTGCACCGATTGCAGGAGCAATATAGATAGTAAGCCCTGAAAGATAGTCGGCAAAAAATCTTTGTGTACTGTTCAATGGAAGGGAATAATGCATATCGACGATAGTTTTTCTGTATAAATATGAGAAGTGAAACAGTGCGATTACAATTCCTATAGAAATACTTATCATTATTGTTATAACCGCCAGAACAGCAAACGGCATACAGGCTTCCATAACAGCTTCTTCAACAGCATATTCAGCATCATGATAGTTATAGTTCTTGCCGTCAAAATAAAATCCGATTATTGCAATAACTGAAAACACGGGGAGTCCGAGAAGTTCAAGAACGATATTGATAATAAATTGTTTTTTATTGCCTGAAATGTTATTGAGATAGCGAGTGCCGAAAAAATTTGCTTTTTTACTTGATGTCACTGCTGTCATATCCAAGCACCTCCAGTTCATAAATAAAGATTTCCTCAAGTGAAAGCGGAATAAGTTCAAGAAGCACAGGCTTTTTAGGAGCAAAAAATTTCTCAAGTTCACTCATTTCACCTTTAGCAATAATATAGTAAATACTCTGACTTCTTTCAAAATGAAGTATTTCAAGTCCGTCTGCAATAAGTTGTTCACGGGTATATTCAATAGGTTCTCCGCTGGCATTTTTCGGGAATACTACCTGAATTTTATGAACACTGCTCATAACACTGTCAATTTCACGTGAGAATATAATTTTACCATTGTGAAGAAGTGCGGCAGTATCACAGACCTCATTGATTTCCTTAAGGTTATGCGATGATATTATAGTAGTAAGCTGTCTGTCAAGCATTGCATCAACAAGCATTTTCTTTACTATAATTCTTATAGTCGGGTCAAGACCGTCAAAAGCCTCATCAAGAAGCAGATAATCAGTTCTACATGCAAGACCGATTATAACAATCGCCTGACGTTTCATTCCTTTTGAAAAAGTATTTATTTTCTTGTCGAGCGGAAGATTCACACGTTTTCGGAGTTCTTCAAACATTTCATCTGAAAAATTCCTGTAGTAGCTTTTATAATATTTTTTCAGCGACTTGAGTGTATAATTTCCAAATTGTACAGTTTCGTCATTAATAAAGAATACTTTTTCTTTTGCAGAGATATTGTCATAAACAGGTTCACCGTCAATAAGCACATCGCCACTTTCCTGTTTGTAGATACCTGAAAGCAGACGAAGAATAGTAGATTTTCCCGCACCATTAGAACCAAGAAGTCCAAAAGCTGTACCTTTTTCAATTGTAAGGTCAACGCCGTCGAGTGCAGTATAACTGTCAAATTTTTTAACAGTATTTTTTAATTCAATCATGTTGATACCTCCTTATTCCGTTTAAATACTAAATCGATTCTTTGTTTCATGGTATCAGCTGATACCCCCCATTTCATTGCAGTAACTGCCGATTTTTCAAATTCGAGTAGTGAGGCTTCCTGAAAAATATTGTTATCCATATCAGCAATAAAGCTCCCACGTCCCGGAACAGAGTAGATAACGCCTTTTCTTTCAAGTTCCTGATAGGCTTTTGCAACGGTATTCGGATTGACTCCAGTATCCTTTGCAAGATTTCTCACACTCGGAAGCTGGTCGTTTTCATTCAGAGTACCTGAAATTGCAAGCTCAATGATTTTGGTATAAATCTGCTCATAAATCGGGATTCTGCTTGTTAAATCAATAGAAAACATAAACTCTCCTTTCTGTTTGCTGTGTACTATTATTTATAATACACCTGTTACACTTATATAATAACACATAGTTCTTAATTTGTCAATACTTTTTGGAAAAATAAAAAGCAGTTTTATAACTGCTTTTTTATTAATACATTTTATTTATATCCATAGATAATATATATCTTATAGGATTCATTATACTCATATTGAATAAAATATTTTTTCATAAAGCTGATAAATTCATTAGTGGCATCATGCAGAATTTTTTCATCCGGAATAAGCATACCTTTACCCATTCAATTGATTTGAAATTATAATTGTTAAAACTTTCCCTGTCATAGAATACATTTGTTCATATATAATTTTTCTTCGATAAAAAACGCATCTTCAAAATTTCATGTAATAATGAAGATGCGTCTGATATTATTAAGTTAATTAACCTTTTTTCTTGGCTTCAATTTCAGCAAGTGCATCTTTACGTGAGAGATTTATTCTTCCCTGACGGTCGATTTCAGTAACTTTTACAACTATCTCATCACCGACTGATACAACATCTTCAACTTTTTCAACTCTTGATTTATCAAGCTTTGAAATGTGGACAAGTCCATCCATTCCGGGTACAATTTCAACAAATGCACCAAAGTCCATAATACGTACAACTTTTCCTCTGTAAATTGCACCAACTTCAGGACCATTTGCGATAGTATCAACAATCTGAAGTGCTTTTTTTGCTTTAGTTCCATTAAGACCACTGATGAATACATTGCCCTCATCGTTGATATCGATTTTAACTTCGCAATCGGCAGAGATTTTCTGAATAATTTTACCGCCCTGACCGATAACCTCACGAATTTTATCTACAGGTACTTTAGTCTGGAGCATTTTAGGAGCATGTTCATTTACTTCAGTTCTCGGAGTAGGAATAGCTTTAAGCATAATTTCATCAAGAATATAGAGACGAGCTTTTCTTGTCTTTTCAAAAGCTTCTTTTATGATAGCAGGAGTGAGACCATCTACTTTAATATCAACCTGAATAGCAGTGATGCCATTATGAGTACCGCCAACCTTGAAATCCATATCGCCAAAAAAGTCCTCAAGACCCTGAATATCAACCATAGTCATGAAATCATCGCTGTCCGGAAGAGTAATAAGACCGCAGGAGATACCGGCAACAGGAGCTTTAATTGGTACTCCTGCATCCATAAGTGCAAGTGTTGAACCGCAGATAGAACCCTGTGAAGTTGAACCGTTTGAGGAAAGTACTTCTGAAACAAGTCTCATGGCATACGGAAATTCCTCAACCGGCGGAATAACAGGAGCTAATGCACGTTCAGCAAGTGCACCATGACCAATTTCACGTCTTCCCGGACCTCTGCTCGGTTTTGTTTCGCCGACTGAATAACTAGGGAAATTATACTGATGCATATATCTCTTGGTTTCTTCTTCATCAAGACCATCAATTCTCTGGGCTTCACTTACAGGTGCAAGAGTTGCAACAGTAAGAACCTGAGTCTGACCTCTTGTGAAAAGACCTGAACCATGAACACGCGGAAGAACACCGGCTTCAGCAGCAAGCGGACGGATTTCGTCAATATTTCTTCCGTCAACACGTTTTCCTTCATAAAGCCATGTTCTAACGATTTTTTTCTGAAGTTTATAAATACATTCATCAATCATAGCGATTTTTTCAGGATATTGTTCATCAAAATTAGCATGAATATCGTCAATAATCGGAGCAAGTCTTGTATCACGTACAGTTTTGTCGTTTGTATCAAGGGCAACTTTAACACGGTCAGCTGCAAAAACTTCAATAGCATCGAACATATCGTGGTCAACTTCCATGGATTCAAAAGTAAACTTTGGTTTACCGATTTCTTTGCGGATATCATCAATGAAAGCAACCATTTTCTTGATTTCTTCATGACCTGTAAGAATAGCGTCAAGCATAGTATCTTCCGGTACTTCGTTTGCTCCTGCTTCAATCATTACGATTTTTTCAGCAGAACCTGCTACAGTAAGAACCAAATCAGTTTTTGCACGCTGTTCAAGAGTAGGATTGAGAACTATTTCACCGTCAACAAGACCGACATTTATACTTGCAACAGGTCCGTTCCAAGGAATATCGGAAATAGAAATTGCAATTGAAGTAGCAATCATGCCCGCAATTTCAGGAGAGTTATCCGGTTCAACAGCAAGAACAGTCATAACAACGGAAACATCGTTTCTCATATCTTTCGGAAAAAGCGGACGTATAGGTCTGTCAACGCATCTTGAAGTAAGGATAGCCTTTTCACTCGGTTTACCTTCTCTTTTGGTGAAAGAACCGGGGATTTTTCCGACAGAATAAAGTCTTTCTTCATAATCGACTGAAAGGGGGAAAAAATCAACGCCTTCCCTCGGTTTTGAGCTTGCTGTAACATTAGCCATAACTACAGTCTCGCCGTATCTTACCCAGCATGAACCGTTTGAAAGTCCACAGGTTTTTCCTGTTTCCACAACAACCGGTCTGCCGGCGTAGGTAGTTTCAAAAGTTCTATAATTTTCAAACATAAAAATATGCCTCCTGTAAAAAAATAATTTTCCGGCTTTAGCAAAAAACTCTGATACAATAAAAACTGATAATTTTCCGGTGTATCACAGTTTTATGCTAAGAGCCGTATTAAAAAACATAGACTTAAAGGCAGAAAGGAAAATCCCCTCTGCCTTGGCAAACGTGTAATTACTTACGTAAACCGAGCTTTTCAACAACAGCACGGTATCTGTTTATGTCCTTCTTCTTGAGATAAGCAAGAAGATTACGTCTGTGACCAACCATTTTGAGAAGACCGCGTCTGGAGTGGTGGTCATTCTTGTGAATTTTCAGATGAGCATTAAGGTCATTTATTCTTCTTGTAAGAATGGCAACCTGAACCTCTGGGGAACCTGTATCGTTTGCGCTTGTTCTGTTAGCCTCGATAACGGCTGTTTTTTCTTCTTTCAGTAACATAATGAAAGCACCTCATAAAAAATATATTCCGCTGACATAGATAAGGGTGAAATTGAGGTCATGCCCTTTTCCAAGTACACGGTACTTTTATTATACCACAAAAAAAGCAATTTGTAAAGACTTTTTTGAAAAAAATTTTTTGGGAATATACAAATGCAGAATATTGGCAATATGCATAAATTCTTTACTGTTTTTTGGTATGTTTTACTATACATGTAAAATTAAAAAGATAAATAAAAAAATCAATTAAAGCATATTGACGTTAGACAGGAAATAATATATAATAATTATATAAATTAAAATTTAAAGGAATGATAAAAGCTTGATTAATGAAATTTCAGCCTCAATACTGAGTGCAGATTTACTGAATCTTGAATCGGAGATAAAGAAACTTGAAAAATCCGGAGTTGATATGCTTCATTTTGATGTTATGGATGGTATATTTGTAAATAATATAACATTTGGTTTGCCTGTACTTGAACAAATGTTAAATAAAACAGAGCTTGTTCTTGATGTTCATCTTATGATTACAGACCCTTTGAAATATATCAGAGAATTTGCCGCAGCTGGTGCGGATATTATAACGTTCCATATTGAAAGCGAAAGCGATACTATGGAAACCATTAAGGAAATTCAGAAAGCCAATACACGCATAGCAGTCGCACTTAAACCTAATACACCTGCCGAGAGTGTTTTTCAGTATATTCAATATCTTGACATGGTTCTTGTCATGACTGTTGAACCGGGATTCGGAGGACAGAGTTTTATGGATATGAGTGAAAAAATAAGAAAAATACGTAAATATGCTGATGAAACCGGATGTAATATTGATATTCAGGTTGATGGGGGAATAAATGCTGAAACTGCTCCGATTGTAAAAAATGCAGGAGCAAATATACTTGTATCGGGAAGTTATCTTTTCAAGGCTGAAAATATGTCAGATACTGTAAGAAAGTTAAAGGATTGAAAATGCAAAAAATAAAAAAATCCGAACGATTTGTATGGATTGATATAATGCTTACACTTCTTGCAATTGAAGTCATGCAGTATTTTTATTATGGAATAAGAGTGGTAGTTCTGAGCGGAGTATGTGCTTTTGTTTCTTTTGTGGCTGAAATAGTTTCACTGAATCTTGTAAATCGTGATTTTACAGCCGATGACCTTACCTGTATATCAGATGCACTTATAATATCGCTGATGCTTCCGGCTGTTATAGATTTCAGAATTGTTGCCATAGCGTGCGTTTTTGCGGTTATTGTTGTAAAGAATATATTTGGCGGAAGAGACAACATGATATTTTCACCGTCAGCCGCGGCTTATATTTTTATGCTTGTTTCATGGAAAAATCAGGTACTGATGTTCACGGAACCTCATGTTCGTACCGGAATTTCTGAAAAAGCGGAGAATCTTGTGAGCTCGGCAAGCCATGTATTCAACACATCGGGAAGAATGAATTACAGCGATTTTGAAATACTCATGGGAAACATGAGGGGAGCCGGCGGAGCAGTAAGTATACTTCTGCTTATAGTTTCCGCAGTCATCCTTATTTTAAGACGTGATATTTCATTCGGTGCATTTCTTGGTACGATTTTCGGCACTGCCTTTCTTGCTTACTGTATACCGGTTTGCAGAAGTAAATATGATTCAGTAAAATATATGCTTGTATCAAATATGATATTATTTGCGGCTGTATATATCATTTCGGACAAAAGAATTGCTCCACGGAAAAATTACTATGCTTTTTTCTATGGATTTTTTATAGCAATGTTTTCATATATACTTCTTCTGAAAACAGAAAAAGAAAATATTATAATTATTGTATCAGTATTTTTCACACCTGTATCGCTTGCTTTCAGGAACTTTGAAAAAAATATCGAATTTTCTGAAACGGAGGGGGTGTAGGGACTTGAATAGGAAAAACTCCGTATTTGACGGCTTGCTGAATGACAATACTGTTTTATCATCGTTTATGGTTATATCACCGATAATAATATGCGGAGATACACTCCGGAATGCAGTTGCGTTGATTTATGCGTTTTCTGCAATAACTTTTCTGTCAGTGATGTTCGGCTCATTTGTTCCGCAGAAACTGCCATATGCGTTGAAAATAATAATATATGCTGTAATATCTTCACTGGTATATATACCTGTAAGGCTTGCGGCAGAACAGTTTTTCCCTGATATCATTCCGAGAATAGGTATATATTTCATGCTTCTTGCTGTAAACTCACTTATAACAGTCCAGACAGAAGCAAAGTTTTACCGTATGAAGCGTGGAAGAATGATTCTATCATTGATATTTTATATTGTTGGGTTTGATACTGTTATGTTGATTACTGCTTCAGTCCGTGAACTTCTTGCTTATGGTACTGTATATGACCGGATTGTTGATGCAGATATTTTAATAAGCGGACTGGGCAAGCCGTTCGGAGGATTTATTTTTCTTGGGCTTTTCTGCGGAGTGTACAGAAAGATAAGATTTATGGCAAATCATCTTAAAGGAGCGAACTAAAATGTTTATTATAGATGGGATAATTCTTCTGCTTACTTCCAATCTGATTCTTACTCAGGCTCTCGGTACAAGTACACTTTTCATAGCCGCAGAAAGCAGAAAAAAACTTCTCGGGACAGCCCTTACAATTACTTTCTTTACTACAGCAGGTTCAGCGGCAGCTTATTTCATAAATAATCTTATGACAGAAAAGTTTAAGAATCTTACTCTTCTTTTCTATACTCTTACTATAGGTTTGTTGTATATGATTATTTTAATCTTATTGTATTTTACAGGAAAGGAGAAATTCAGGGATATAAGAAAATATGTTCATATATCGGCATTTAACTGTGCTGTTATGGGAACTCTCTTTACAGTAACAGAAACAGCGAAGTTTTATCCTGAAAGGAATAATATAAATGATTTTATGCTTTCAGGATTACAGGCGGGAGCAGGTTTTTTAATTACTGCTTTTATTCTTACAGCGGCATACAAACGACTGACATCTTCCGATGTTCCTGCATCATTCAGGGGATTCCCTGCGATGTTGGTATATTTGGGGATAATATCAATGGCAGTCTATGCTTTGAAATAGAAATAAAAAATATTACAAAAGAAACAGGATTGATTAAATGAAACGTAAGGACAAAGGAAGGAAAATTTACAAGACAAAAGAAAAAAATTACTATGACAAAAGTCCGGTTGTAAAATTCATGTCAAATCTTCTGACGGTTTTACTTATCGGTGGAATAGGTTTTATAGGATATAGTGTTGCAGGTCCTATGATTGATTTCAGTCAGCATAAAGGTGATGAACCAGTAGAGCCGTCAACTTATGAACCTGTGGAAACCACTGAAGCAAGTGAAACTTCTGATATTGATACTGAAGCTACATCTGAAAGTAAGACAAAAAATGAAATCGGTTATACTGCTGCTGTTATTGATGAAGAGGATATGACAAGTCTTAAAACATTACAGGCAGCACTTGAGGCAGTACCGAAAAATAAGGGAATAGAATATGTTGAAATACCCCTGAAAGCTACCGGCGGTGAAATCTGTTATGCAAGTAAAGTGGATAAAGCCGAGAAAGCGGAAGCTGTCAAGTCTTCACTTACTCTTGAACAGATTACAGAATCCGTAAAAAAAAGCGGATTCAAGCCCGCAGCAACAGTAAGTACTTTTCAGGATAATATACTGCCGGTTAAATTTCCGGAAACGAGCTACTGGACTGTAAGCGATAATAAAATATGGTTTGACAAAAATGAAAAGCCATGGACTGCTCCCTATTCTCAGGACGCTCTCGATTATATTTTAGAAATTATTTCTGAAATTTTCTCTTCAGGATTTGACAAAATCATATGTTCGGATTTTACATATCCTGAATTCAGCGAAAGAGATTTGGAAAACCTTGAAGAACGTCTCAGTCAGAGTGACAGATTCATGTCATTGACTTCTGCGGCAAATCTGTTTTATGATGTAATTATTTCAAACGGAGCGTCAATGTTTATAGAGGTTTCAGCTACTGATATTTTAAGCGGAAATGCAGAAATATTACAGCCGATGATTCTTTCAGCCGACAATATTATTCTTAATATTAACCTTGATGAATTAAGCCGGGGAGTTTCTGCTGAACATACTTTCTATGAGTTTAAAGGCAGTTCCAGTGAAAAAACAGATAAATGTCTCGGATTTGTTTCCGATAAGCTTTCGGATTTTAATGTATCGGTAAGAATTTCCGGAGAATCGCTTACAACAGAAGAACTTCTCAATGCCAAAGAAGTTATAGCTGATTATGGATATAATTCTTTTGTCATAGGCTGATTGATTAAAATAAATACCGATTATGTTCGGGGAATGGAGAAAATCATGACAGATAAATTTAAAGTTTCACTTCAAAAGGTTATAGATGAATTCAAGCTTGAAACAATCTATATCCATAAAGATGCAGAAGAAATAATGATTGATGAAACAGAAGTAAACCGTCCGGGATTGCAGCTTATGGGGTTTTATGAATATTTTAATCCTGAACGCATTCAGATTATCGGTAAAGTTGAATTTGCTTATCTTTCAACTATTGACGAAAAGACAAGACGTGAAAGATTACAGCTTCTTTTTGCACACAAGCTTCCTGCTCTTATTATTACTCGTGAGCTTCCTTATTTTGCTGAAATGCTTGAGCTTGCAAGGGAATATGAAGTCCCACTTCTAAGAAGCAAGGAAAGTACTTCCAATTTTATGTCAGGACTTATTGCATTTCTGAATCTTAATCTTGCTCCGAGGGTTACACGCCACGGAGTACTTATTGAAATCTATGGAGAAGGAGTATTCATCACAGGTGAAAGCGGAGTCGGCAAAAGTGAGACGGCTATTGAGCTTGTAAAGCGTGGGCACAGACTTGTTGCGGATGATGCTGTGGAAATCAGAAAAGTATCAAATATAAGTCTTGTCGGAAGTTCGCCTGACAATATACGTCATTTTTTGGAACTTCGTGGCATAGGTATTATTAATGCACGTCGTCTGTTTGGTATAGGTGCGGTAAAGATGACAGAAAAAATAGACCTTGTTGTTGAGTTGGAACAGTGGAATCCCGAAAAGATTTATGACCGGATGGGCGTGGATACAGAATATGTAAGTCTTTTGGGAGTAAAAATTCCGTCTCTTACAATTCCTGTAAAACCCGGACGAAATCTGGCAGTTATACTTGAAGTTGCTGCTATGAATAACAGACAGAAGAAAATGGGATATAATGCTGCTGCTGAACTTCTTCATAGTCTTGGAATGGAATCAGACCCAAAAGAGACAATAAGAAATTATGAGTCATTCTGATGACTTGTTGAATTATTTAGGGGGAGAAATTTGTGAATATCAGTGAATTGACTGAATTGTGTAAAAGACTTGATTGTAATATAAAGGAAGAATGTCTGCTTAGTGAGTATATTACTTTCAAATTCGGAGGAGCGTGCCGTGCATTGATTGATATAAATTCAGCGGAAGCGGCTTCGGAACTTCTGAAATATATTAAAAAAAACAATATGAAATATGCTGTGCTTGGCAAGGGGAGCAATGTTCTTGTAAAAGATGAGGGATTTGACGGTATAATTCTGCATTTCGGAAATGATTTTGCAGATATCCGAACAGAAAATTTAACTATAAAAGCTCAAGCAGGTGCAATGCTTTCAGCAGTATGCAAAAAGGCACAGGAATCCGGGCTTTCAGGTATGGAAAATCTTTTCGGAATACCCGGAACTGTCGGCGGTGCATTATATATGAATGCAGGAGCATACGGAAGCGAAATGCGTGATGTAGTGAAATCTGCCGAATATATTGATGAAAACGGTAATATACGGACAATATTTGCTGATGATATGAATCTTTCATACAGGCACAGCATATTTGCAGAAAGAAAATGCATAATAACATCTGTTGAAATTGAGCTTAAAAAGGGTGAGGCTGGTGAAATAAAATCGGCAATGCACGAATGTATGCAGAAAAGGGTTTCAAAACAGCCGTTGGAATACCCGAGTGCAGGAAGTACTTTCAAGCGTCCGGAAGGCAGTTATGCTTCACTTTTGATAGAACAGTGCGGACTTAAAGGATTTGCAGTAGGAGATGCACAGGTAAGCGAGAAACACAGCGGATTTGTTATAAACAAGGGCAGTGCTTCATGCAGTGATGTTCTGGAACTTTGTGAGAATGTCAGAAATATTGTCAGCAGAAAAACAGGCTATATTCTTGAGCTTGAGCCTGTTGTATTGGAATAATCATTTGTTTTGACTTTAAGGAGTGATAAAATGGAGCTGTTAATAGTTACAGGAATGTCAGGTTCAGGAAAATCAAGTGTTATGGATGTTATGGAAGATATAGGCTTTTACTGCATTGATAATATTCCACCGAAACTTATTAATCAGTTTGTCGACCTCTGTCGTAAATCCGAAATGGGTATAAGTAAAATTGCTGTTGCTGTTGATATAAGAACCGGTGATATGTTTGCAGAAATATTTCATGCGTGGCAGAAACTGAAAGCGGAAGATGATGTTGAAGTAAAGGTTTTATTTATAGAAGCAAATGACGAAGTATTGATTAAAAGATATAAGGAAACAAGGCGTAAACATCCGCTTGACGAAAAATTCAACGGAAATATGCATGAAGCTATAAGATATGAAAGAAACAGGCTGTCTCAGTTGAGGGAGATTGCCGATTATTACATAGAAACTTCCCTTTATTCATCTGCACGGCTCAAAGAACAGGTTAAATCCATTTTCCTTGAAAACAGCTCTGATTCACTCATAATAAAGGTTATGTCATTTGGCTTCAAATATGGTGTTTCAACAGAAGCAGACCTTGTTTTTGATGTACGATGTCTTCCTAATCCATATTATATTGAAGAACTTAGAAAACATACAGGAATTGAAAAATGCGTACAGAATTATGTTATGGATTCTGAACAGTCACAGGAGCTTTTTAAAAAAATTACCGGACTTATAGATTTTCTTATTCCACTTTACATACGGGAGGGAAAGAGCCAGCTTGTTATATCGTTCGGTTGTACAGGAGGCAAACATCGTTCAATAACCTTTGCAGAGTTAATGTCAGAACATCTTATTAAGAATAATTATAAAGTTCAGAAATATCACAGGGATATAACAAAAGATAAAAAAATTTAATCATATTCGGAATGAATGAGAGTGATGAAAATGTCGTTTTCAGATGAAGTACGCTGCGAAATATGTACAAACATTACTGACAAGGACAAGCGTTTTGCCTGTCTTTATGGAATGATTCTTTTTGCTAAAATTCTTGACAGGAACAGAATTTGTTTTCAGAGTAAAAGTAGAATTTCCGCAGAGACTTTTGGAAATCTTTTTAAAAGAGTTTTTCATGAAGAAATTCATTACAGGGAATCAAAAGCTGCAAATTCAAAGGTTATGTATATATATGACATAAAATCCGATGAACTTATCAATAAAATATTCATGAAATATCACTTTTCAGAAATTGAACGCCATATTGATTCTGAGATAATTTCAACGGGAAGTCTTGGAATATTTACAGCAGGGGTATTTCTTGCAGGAGGAAGCGTCAATGACCCTGAAAAGGAATATCATCTTGAATTTTCTGCACCGTCCGAATTGCTTGCAAGGGAACTTATAATACTTCTCGGTGATATCGGCGTTACAGCAGGACAAGCTCTGAGAAGGGGTCAACAGATAGTTTATATAAAGGGCAGTGAATCAATTGAAGATACCCTTACATTTATCGGTGCACAGCAATGTACTCTTGATTTGATAAATGTTAAAATTTATAAGGATATACGCAATAAGGCAAACCGCATTGCAAATTGTGACAGTGCAAATATTGACAAACTTGTTAAAGCGTCAATGAAGCAGATTGATGATATCAGACTGATTTCAGAGGTTCAGGGGCTTGAAAGCCTTTCTTGTGAACTGAGAGAAATTGCTGAAATCCGCCTTGCAAATACTGATATGAGTTTACGGGATATAGGTGAAAATCTTAAAGAACCTATTAGCCGTTCAGGAGTAAATCATCGGTTCAAAAAAATTGCACGTATTGCAGATGATATAAGAAAGGCGAACGGAATATGAAAGCAAGTGATTTTGTAAATCTTCATGTGCATACGGAATATAGTCTCTTGGATGGTGCATGTCGGATAAAAAATCTTGTTGAAAAGGTAAAAAATCTGGGACAGAAAGCTGTGGCAATAACAGACCATGGGAATATGTACGGAGTGGCTGAATTCTGGAAAGCTGCATCCGATGCAGGAATAAAACCGGTTATCGGATGTGAAGTATATGTTGCACCCCGTACACGCTTTGACAAGGAAACAAAAGAAGACCTGCATTCGTTTCACCTTATTCTGCTTTGTGAAAATAATGAGGGTTACAGAAATCTTATAAAACTTGTATCATTAGCAAGTATAGAAGGATTTTATAACAGACCGAGAGTTGATATTGATTTGCTCAAAAAATATCATAAGGGTCTGATATGCCTTTCTGCCTGTCTTTCAGGTGAAATTGCAAAACTTTTGCTCAATGGACAGTATGAATTTGCAAAGCAGAAGGTACTTCAGTACCTTGAAATTTTCGGCGATGGAAATTATTTTATTGAAGTACAGAACCATGGTATAAGTGATGAACTCAGGATAATTCCTCAGCTTTACAGATTATCTAAGGAGACAGGTATACCTCTTGCAGCAACAAATGATTGTCACTATATCAATAAATCAGATTCGGAAATGCAGAATGTTCTGATTTGTATACAAACAAGGAACGTTATCGGGCAGGAAAATGGCATGAGTTTTCCGAATGCTGAATTTTATGTTAAATCAGCTGATGAAATGGCAGAGCTTTTTAAAAATCATGAGGAAGCTGTTACAAATACGGTGCTTATTGCTGAAAGATGCAATGTTGATTTCAGTTTTGACGGAGCTATAAAAATTCCTGAATTCAAGCCAGATATAATATTTGATGGCATTGATAATAACAGGGACTATTTAAGAAAGCTGAGCTTTGACGGTCTTTATGATAAATATGGAAACAATGTGGATTCTAAAATTATCCGGCGTCTTGAATATGAGCTTGAAGTAATAAATAATAAGAAGTTTAACGATTATTTTCTTATAGTCTGGGATTTTATCCGATATGCCCGTGAACATGATATTCCCGTAGGTCCGGGACGTGGTTCCGGAGCAGGAAGTCTGTGTGCTTATTGCATAGGCATTACAAGCATTGACCCTATAAAATATAATCTTATGTTTGAACGCTTTCTTAATCCTGAAAGAATGAGTATGCCTGATTTTGATATTGATTTTTGTATTGAAGGACGGCAGGCTGTCAAGGACTATGTTTCAGGCAAATACGGAGAGGATAAGGTATGCGAGATAATAGCGTTTGATACAATGAAAGCAAAGATGGCAGTGCGTGATATCGCAAGAGTTATGGGAATGCCATACAGTCTCGGAGACAGAATAGCAAAATTTATAGATATAAAACATGATTTAAGCTGGTCATTGAATGAAAACAAGGAACTTTATTCACTTTATCAAACAGATGTTCAGGTAAGAAAATTAATTGATTTGGCATTGAAACTGGAGGGAATGCCACGCCATACTTCAATCCATGCTGCAGGAGTTGTAATTTCTGATATTCCCCTGAGCGATATTGTCCCGCTTCAGAAAAGCAGGGATACTATTATAACGCAGTATACAATGTCTCATCTTGAATCACTCGGTCTTCTTAAAATGGATTTTCTGGGTTTGCGTA
This sequence comes from uncultured Ruminococcus sp., assembly GCA_910577575.1. GTDB lineage: Bacteria > Bacillota > Clostridia > Oscillospirales > Ruminococcaceae > Ruminococcus. The sequence continues at coordinate 21,312 of CAJTOG010000027.1, forward strand.
ACCTTACTGTTATAAGGGATGCAGTCAATGAAATATGCTGCATTAATCCTAATTTTGACATAAATAATATACCCATAGATGACGGGACTGTTTATGAAATGCTTTCAAGGGGCGATACTTCCGGAGTTTTTCAGTTTGAAAGTGCAGGAATGACGAAATGGCTTATTGAACTTATGCCTGAGCGGTTGGAAGACCTGATTGTAATAATATCTCTTTATCGTCCCGGACCTATGAAGTCAATACCATTATATATTAATAATAAGAAAAATCCGCAGAGTATAACTTATTTTCACCCAAAACTTAAAGAAATTCTGAGTGATACTTATGGCGTTATGGTATATCAGGAACAGGTTATGGAAATATGCCGTAAACTTGCTGGATATTCATATAGTCATGCCGATATAGTACGCAGGGCTATGGCAAAGAAAAAACCGGAAGTAATGCTGAAAGAGCGTGAAAGCTTTGTAAATGGAGCTTCTGAAAATGGAGTATCCGAAAATGTATCAAATAAGATTTTTGATGAAATGGTAAGCTTTGCATCTTATGCATTCAATAAATCTCATGCAGCAGCCTATGCTTATCTTGCATATCAGACGGCTTATCTGAAATGCCATTACAGAGGGATTTATATGGCATCACTTATGTCAAGTGTTATGACCGGAGGTACAAGACTTGTTGAATATATTAGTGATTGCCGCAATGCTGGAGTTGAAGTTGCCTCTCCTCACATAAACAGGAGTGTAAAAAATTTTACTTATTCTAACGGAAAAGTTTATTTTGGTCTGGTTGGAATAAAAAACGTAGGAACTGGATTTGCTGATATTATAATTCAGGAAAGAAATATAAATGGCAAATTTACAGGGCTTCAAAATTTTTGTGAACGTATCGCAGGCAAGGAACTGAATAAAAAAGCTGTTGAAAATCTTATCAAATCGGGAGCTTTTGACGGTTTGGGTCTCAACCGAAGACAGATGCTTGAAAATTATGAAATATTCATAGATACGGCATCAAAAAGTGAACGAAAGATAATTGAAGGACAACTTAATTTTTTTGGAAATGAAGATAATGAAAGTTCTGGTATAAGTGTTGCATATAAGCCTGAATATGACAAGAGGAGGCTTTATGCAATGGAAATGGATTCATCAGGAATATATTTGAGCGGAAGTCCGCTGGATGAATATAATTATATGAGAGAACTTTTGAAAATGCGGAAAGTCGGCAGTATTATTTCCGATGAAAATTCTGAAAACAATACAGATATAAAACTTCTCTGCATTGTTCAGGATAAAAAAATTCATACTTCAAAAAATGGCAGTAAAATGTGTTTTTTAACGCTTGCTGATGAAACCGGTGAACTGGATTCGATAGTTTTTCCTAATTTGTATTCCGTCACTGTATCAAAGC
>CAJTOG010000028.1 GCA_910577575.1 uncultured Ruminococcus sp.
AGCGGTTAAGTGTCGGACTGTCGGTTATTGAGCCTGTCAGCACGTCCTGATTTATAAAGCGTTTGATTTCGGGGTTATAGTACCTCTTTAAAATAATAAATCAAATACTTCATTTTTTATATAATCATCAATATCATCTTTATTAAGAATATCTTCCAATAAGTTTAAATAAACATTCCTGTCTTGGAGACTAGGATCATTTATAATCCTTTTTATCATCTGTATTGTCTGTAATGTTGGATTTTTTGAAACAGAATCAATTAAAAGTTTTTCATAACCTTTTTTATAAAATCTTTCTAAAAAATGAACCAATGGACCAGGCATTCCATAATCTAAATCTGGATTGCTTTCCATTATATTCAGTATTGGACTTACATATTCAAAAGCCAAATCAGTATTTAAAATTATCTCTAAAATTTCTTCTGTTTCTAAAAAATCTTCATTTAAAATTGCAAGTTTCAATTTTTCAAAATACTCAAGCATAATTTTTATTTATAAACCTATCAATATATATTTATTATTTTCCCATAGTTGCTCTAAAATGTCTCATAGCTTCTATAAGCATATAATCAACTTTATCATCTGGAATTTGATCGTTCTTATATAATATTTTTGCATTTGCTAAAATATTCTCAACTGGTGTTTGAGTTCTCGCATTAAATGCCTTTTGTTCTTTATTAACAATAACATGTATATTTTTAGGTAATGCAATAACGGGATTGTTTTTTGATACATCTGATGATAATCTTGCAGCAGCCAATCCATTTGCATTAATATTAGCATGTTGCCACATTTCATGTCCTTCAAGGTTATCACCAACTACTGATCTGCTAGCAAAATCTTTATAAGTAGTTACTTCATAAGCATTAATTGGATTAGTATGAGTATTACATATTGAACCATTTGATTTACCAATGAATACACTACCCTTTAATTTAGTAGGAACATTAACTTTATCAAAACCAAGACCCTTAGCACCGCCATAGATAGAAAGAACAGCAAAAGCACCATTAACAGTATCACCCAAAGCATCTAAAGCACTAAAATCTTCACCACGTTCAACATATTTCTGGTAGTTTTCATACCCAATTTTTCCAATGGTATAAAAACCTGTACCCATGAATCCGACACTGCTTGCTATCTGAGTGCCTTTTTGAATCATCAATGCAGCGTTTGAGAATTTACTTGCTGAACCAATTTTTCCCACTGCACCGCCAATACCAGGTAATGTGGCTAATCCGCTGCATATTCCGTTGAAGATATCTCCTTCACTAAAATACCAGGCTGCATTTACTGCATTCGCCGCTATTCCTACAAAATTTAATCCAGGTACAAATGTAAGCAATCCAAGAAATCCTAAAATTGTATGTCCTGCATGTCCCCAGTTTATAGCCGGACTAAGTCCAAATGGGTCAGCAAGACTAATCGGATTACCCTCAACATAAGCATAGCGGTTAAGCGTCGGGCTGTCAATTATCGAACCTGTCAGCACATCCTGATTTATAAAGCGTTTGATTTCGGGGTTATAGTACCTCGCACGCATATAGTACAGACCATTTTCGTCAGTTGATACGCCGTATTCGCCGTTGTACAGGAATATTATACCACATTTATTCTCAGAAAGCAACTCTCCGTACGGTCCATATTCAAATTTTTCTTGGATTTTTCCGTCGAGACTTGTCACTGCTTCGGTACTGCCTATGTTGTTGAAATGATAGAATAAAACTTCGCTTTCATCTTCCTGCGAAATAAGTCCAATACCATAAACGAAATATGTGGTTTTGCCGTCTGTTGATGCTGTCAGAACTCTTGTAAGCGAACCTGTACTGTCAATTACATATTCTGTCTTAACTTTGTCCACGGTCTTGCTTATACGAATGTTTTCTGCATCATAAGCATAGGTTGTTCCGCCTGCTGAAACAAGTCTGTTTCGGCAATCGTATTTGAAATCTGCCATTTCACCGTTGAGCGGTCCATAAATCATGTTTCCGTCAGCATCGTACTTAACAGTTTTGCCGTTGTACTTTACAAGCTGATTGTTTTCATTATAGACCATTTCGGCACTACTCAGACCTGCTACGCCCATTGCATTTGTTGTATCAATGTTCGTTATGTTGCCTGATTCATCATATGAGTAATTCATATGGCTTATTATGATATCACCGTTAACGTCAACCTTGGATGTCATTCTTCCGGCTGCATCATATGTTCTTGTTTCAACGCTGCCGTCAGGACGAACTGTTTTGGTAAGTCTGCTGTTTCCGTCATATTCGTATGATATTACTTTGCCGTCCCAGTCTGTTACAGTTTTGATATTACCATTTTTGTAGTAAGAATAGCGAACAATTCTTCCTCCGGGATAAGTGAGAGCAACAAGGTTTCCAATCTGGTCGTATGAATACTTGATTGTATTTCCTCTGAAATCAGTGTACTTTGTCACCTGATTCATTGAATTGTATTCACGTGTGATTGTACCGTTTTCATCAGTTACAGTAAGTACATTTCCATTACCATCATAAGTATACGAAACAGTTCCAAGTTCATCGGTAAAGCTCTTTATCCAGCCGTTTTTGTAATAGGTATATTCGGTTTTCTGACCTTTTGCATTTTCAGCTTCTTCAAGTAATCCAACAGCATTATAAGTATACTGTTTTTTACTTCCCAAAGGCGATATTGATTCAGTAATTCTGCCCATACTGTCGTAACTGTATTCACTTCTGCCACCATTTGGGTCAATCTGAGCAATAATGTTGCCGACTGCATCATACTCATAAGCAGACTTTCCGTTTTCAGCATCAACTGACTGTATAATACGTCCTATCTTGTCATATTCATAACTTGTTTCAGCTTCACGGGCAGTATTGATACTTTCGATTGTCTTTATCAAATTTCCCACGCTGTCATAATTATACTGAGTTTCAATACCGAGTGCGTCTGTTGACGATACAAGATAGCTAAGTTCATCATACGTATTTTCCTGTATCATATTGCCTTTAGCGTCAAGAAGCTTAACAACATTTCCGGCGGAATCGTATTCAGTAATAAATTCGTTGCCCTCCTCATCAATGTACTTAGTCACACGTCCGGAAGCGTCATATTCATACGAAATACTGATGTCGTCGTTACACTTCATTGTGACTGTAAGCAGCAAACCTTCATTGCTGTATGTCATGCAGATAATCTGTCCCGAAGGAAGCGTTTCCTGCAAACAGTTTCCATTTGCGTCATACTTATCAAAAGTCGTAACGTTTCCATTAGCGTCTGTTGCAGTCAGCATTCTGCCGTATTTGTCATAGGTATACTGCGTTTTATTGCCCTCTGCATCAGTTACACTGAGTACATTTCCGCTACTGTCATATGTTGTTACTAAAGAATTTTCAAGCTCATCAGTAACCTTTGTAAGTCTCCATGAGGAATCATACTCATAACTTTCGCTTGTACCGTCCGCAAAAGTAACCTTTTTCAGCTTACCGCCTGCATAATACTCATATTTTTCGGTATATCTGTCAGTTCCGTTTACGAGAGTTTTCGTTTTGACATTTCCTGTTGCATCGTATGTGTACTCACAGATTTCACCGTTTTCATTTACACTCTTTATAATATTTCCGACAGGGTCGTATTCATTTCTGAACACAGTTCCATCGGGAGCAGTCTGAGCAATCAGTCTGCCCTCATTATCATAATCATACTTTGTAATTCCCTTGACTGTTTCGAGCTGTGTCATGAAATTATTGCCGTTATATGAATAATTAACAGTATTATCTCGTGTATCGGTTGCTGAGATTTTATTTCCTCTGCTGTCATAGTTATAGCTTACCGTTCCGTCTGTCGTGGTCAAACTTATCAGTCTGTTCAATTCGTCATAAACATAAGATGTCTTGTTTCCATCACGGTCTGTCATAGACGCAACATTTCCATAAACATCATAGGCAGTTTCAGAAACATTTCCCATAAAATCTGTTACAGAAGTAATTCTTCCGTCTGTATAATTATAAGACTTAGAACCTATTCCCTCAACAGTCTCATTTATCAGCTGAGCATTTTCGTTATATTCATATTCTTTTACAACTCCTGAATTTTCAACAGATTTTACAAGCAGATTATTCTCATTGTAAGTATAACTGCTCTTTTCTCCGTTCGGACCTGTAACGCTCGTAATATTGCCATTGGAATCGTATGTCATTTGGCTCATATTTCCGGCTGAATCTTTTATGGATGTAACCCAGCCGTTTTTATCATAAGTATAAACAGTCTTATTTCCCGAAGCATCTGTTGCGGAAGTTAAATTTCCTTTTGAATCATAGGTATATACAGTTTTTCCGCCATTCTGGTCAGTAAATGAAATCACATGACCTAACCAGTCCGAAACATACTGCACCTGATGTGAATTCTTCTTATTTTCCGCATCATAAATATTATTTCTGTCGGTAGCCGTTACAGTGAGTGTTCCGTTTTTCTCATTTTCATCATAATAGAAATATGTCAGAGAAGTATTTTCATCTCCGTCGTCCTGTTCAATTACACGACCATTTTCATCATATTTATTAACAACATAAGGAAGTTCATCACCTTCAACAGTTGCCGAAATAAGTCTGTTATTTTCATCGTATTCATATGAAACCGTATTTCCGGATGCGTTGGTTACGCTTGATATACAGCCGTTTTCATATGAAATTGTAGATTTTCTTCCGTTTCCGTCCTCAACTGATGTTACCTGATTCGAATCATTGTAAGTCAGTATCAGATTTACTCCGGTAATCTCTTCACTGATTACAGCAGTATTTCCATTGCGTTCAATATTGATTTTTTTACCGTTTGCATTGACAATCTTAATCAGCCTGCCGTCCTGATCAAAGACATTTTCAGCTCCGCCAGGTGCAGTAAGCGTATAGATTCCATGCTCGTCACGATAAAGTCTGTAACCGTCAAATCCTGTACTTACCGGAAGATAGCCTTTTGCTCCGGTATCTTCAGATTCGGTAAGCCTGATGCAGTCATTTTCAACTGTTCCTTTAATATTTCCGTTTTTGGAATCCTCATCAATAAAGAACGAATAATTGGAAGGACTCCAATGAACGTTTATTCCGCCCTGTGATTTTTCAAGATATGTTTCAAAATTGTGACTCCAGCCATATCCCAGTTCTCCGCTTGCAGCTGAATTCATGGAATTGTAATCAAGATTAAAATCAAGAGACGAATCGCCTGTTACGGACATTGCCGTCAGACTGTCTATAAATCCTCCGGTTGTCATATCGACAGGATCTCCCCATGTATCAGTAACATATTGTTGCTTTACGTTATATTTTGTGATATGACTTGCTATCGGAGAAACCACTACTTTGACATTTGTGTCTTTATTATGTTCCTCAACTATATAATCAATAAGTTTATAGTACACTTCTTCCGGGTCACCCGGAGCAGAAAATCCCGAAACCAACGTACCGTAAATCACATCACCCGACTCGAAAGTTCCTATTTCAAACACCTGATTTCCATATATCACAAGATTTGATTTGCATTTGTTTGCATTATCAATATGAATATCCGGTTGACTGTCCTGATATTTCTTCACATTTCCTTCAGGGTCTGTAACGGTAATGTCTATTTTTTTACCGGGAATTACTAACTCTCCAAATGATGTTTTGAGATTATAAAATGTATCGCTGCCTGTATTTGATACAGAAAACTGAATGTAGTAATTTTCGCCGATATATGCCGCAGATTCGGGCATTACAGTAATTACAATTCCATCGCCTGCACCAACTCTGAACGGTTCGTCCGTTTGGAAATTCGCACGTACAGGAGCATTAAACGGCATAAGAGTTCCGCTGAAATCAGCACTCAGGTTATATTCACCTTTTTTATCACCTTTTACAGCCCAGCTTATTGTTTTTTTCTCCTGTCCTGCAATGTCACCCATGTCCTGAACAAGCGACTGCTTTTTTGTCGTAGCTGCTAGTGAAAGTCCGTCAGGAAGATTAAGCGTTGCGGAACAATTCTTAATTACGAACTCAGATGAAGCATTGTTGATAACCCCAAGGTCAACTGCATACATATCCTTCATGAATGAAATATTCTGAGTAGTTCTTACATATGCCAGTATCGGAATTTCTTCTTCAATTTCCGGAGAATCATATACAATCGGTTGGATTTTTACTGTGCTTCCGTCTTTAAGTTTTACGGAATTTGAAGGTGAAGAACAACCACCGCCTATAAACCCACCGCCGCCAAAGCCACCTGAACCTCCGTATCCGCCCGTTCCTCCGGTCTGTATATACTGAATTACAGTCGGAATCGGTTCCTGTGCAAACGTAAGTTCAATTGTAAACGAATAAGTATGATAATTTGCAGGATTATTAAAATCAATTCCTGCCTCGACCATTTCCTCAAGGCTCATTCTGTGAACGGAAAGATTTCCGGTTACAAGTTCACCGCTTTGCAGTGCAATACGAATTTTATTGTTATTTCCCACAGAATTTATTTCTACTTCTTTTTTTACAGGAAGATATCCGTCTTTGTAAGCTGCAATCTGATGTTTTCCTGTCAATGCAGAAATATTTGCAATACCATTGGAATCAGCTCTTATACTTATTTCACTGTCTTTTTCTGATGAATAAAGATAGACATATGCATATTTTAACGGTCTACCGCCGTCGTCAGTAACCTCAATCTGCATATTACCGTATTTTGTTCTGTCGTAAACTGTTACCGTGAATGTTGAACTGTCAGAAAAACCTGCATCGTCATAAACAGTAAGATTGGCTTCATATGTACCTGCTTTTTTATACGTATGTACAGTTCTTACGCCATATCCTTTTGAACCGTCACCAAAATCCCAAACAAATTTCGATATTCTTACATTATCCGTACTTTCTGAACCATCAAATGCAACTTCGGAATCAGTAATTCCGAAAAGCTGTTCTGAAACATTTGCCTGCGGCGGAACAGTATCGGTATTATCAGGTCTTACACTGTTGCTTGTATTTTCACTGTGATTTCCGCATTTGTCATATGCCTCTATCTTATATGAATACATCTTTTCGGGAGATACATCAGTATCTGTATAACTGTTTTCCCTTGTATCTCCGAGACAAATATACTTAGAGTCAGAATCTGATTTTCTGTACAAACGATAGAAATCAAAATCATCTTCAGTGTTTTCGCTCCAGTTAACAGTCAGCTCCCAGTTACCCTGAATTGCTTCAATGTCAGGCGTTGAAGGTGCTGTTAAGTCCAATATATATTCAGCAGTAAAAGACTCGCTGATATTACCTGCTGCATCATAAACAACAGCCTTAAGAATATATTTTCCCTTAATCAGATTTTCAGTATCCCATCTGAAATCAGCGGACTGATAAGATGAATTCATATCAAGCGTACAAAGTTCATACCATATGCCATCTTCCGAATCGGATTTTCTGTATTCAATTTCAGCTTTTGAAAGTTTATAGTTATCAGACGCAACAACGCTGAATGAAGGATTTGCAGGCAGTACAGTCCCCGATGAATATCTGAATCCAAGAACTGATGGCACTGTTATATCGTCCGCAACCTGTGTTATGGCTTCATTGGAGTCTGCACTTCTGTTTCCGGCTATATCCACTGCAATCACCTTATATGTGTATGTACAACCGAATTTTGCCGATATATCGTAATAATCCTTTGTGGAACAAGTTGTTATTCTTGAATATACGCCTTTTTCATCCTCACATCTGTATATTTCAAATGATTTGATATCGTCGTCTGAAACCGTCCATGTAAGATGAACACTTCCGCCGCTGCCGTCAGCATTTAAATCATTTATTGCATTCGGAGCAGTACGGTCAATTTTATATTTATTTATGCATGGTTCACTTTGATTACCAGAAGTATCTGAAACAACGGCTTCAACATAAATTTCACCCTCCGGCAATTCAGATATGTCAAATTTATATGACAATGTTTTGTCCGTACTTATTCCGGACGCATCAACCGATGCCAGTTCCGTCCATTTCTTCTCATCTGCAGAATCATATGAATATCTGAGTTTCATATTTTTTATTCCAATATTATCAGCAGCATTTATAGAAATATTAATTTCTGAATTAAATGCCGATGATGCAGGATAGAATGAACGAATTGCAGGATTAATGCTGTCCGATGTTGTTGTCAGCGTAATTTCATCTGATTCTTCGCCTCTGTTTCCAAGGTCGTCATATCCGACAACTCTGAAAACATAATCCGTATCAGGCTGAAGATTTTCAATGTGCATTCCTGTTATCTGAGATGATTTTCCGACTTCGATAAATTTACCGCTGTCATCCTTTTTTTCAACAGCAAACCAACCGAAATCATTTTCTGTGACATCTTCCCAGCGAATGCTTACAAATGAAGATGAAGCTGTACACTCGTCTGCAATTATTTTAATCTTGCCAATTCCGGTATTATCTGCTGTATACTTTTTGATAAACTCCTCAGAACAGTTCCCACTTCCGTCAAAAGCAAATGCTCTTACAGTATATTCTCCGTCGTCAAGAACAGTAGTATTCCATTTGAAAACTGCTCTTCCATTTGATGCGTTTTCCTCGCCGATCAAACTCCATTTGTCTGAATCATCTGACTTGTATTCGAGTTTAATTTTTTCAACTGAGATATTATCTGTGGCATTGACTGTTATTTCAGCTGTTTTATTCACTCTTGATTTTAGTGGTAATATCTCTGAAACATTCGGTATTTCCTTATCTTCCGCAACTTTTGCAGATACTGCATCACTTGGACTTCCGGCAATTCCATAACTGCTTACCGCTTCAATTTTATAGAAATATGTTCCGCCAATTTTAACGGTTTTATCAACATATCTTACAGTTTCTTTTTTTGAAATAACGGCTAATTCTGTGTATTCGCCTGCTTCTTTATCCGATCTGTAAATAATATATTTATCACAATTGGCACTTACAGACGGAGTCCATGTCAGAATAATAAGACCATTATTTGATTCCGCCTTAAAATCTGTGGGGGCTGCAGAACCGGAAGAATCAACAGTATATTCAACTTCTTTTGAACAACTGTTTTCATCCGCATCGTAAAGCGTAGCCCTTACATTATAGCTTCCATTAAGTCCTGTTAAATCCCAGTCGCATTCAGCAGAAAGAGTTTTATAAGAATATTTTTTCTGACCGATAAGCTGAGCAGAAATCGGGATATATTCATCAGAACCGCTTTCTTTATACTCAAATTTCACTTTATTTCCCATACTGTTTCCGGTATCGGGGAATGTAACGGTAATCCTCTGTGTCTTACCTCCGATTTTTGAATTGTTTTTCGGCAGTATTTCTTTGATTGAAGGCTTTACCGGATAGCTGCTTACAGAATCACTGAAATCAGAACAGTTTCCTGCTGCATCATATGCTTTTATTTTATATGTGTATTCTTTATCAGCAACAAGTTTCGTATCCTTGTAAACTGTTTCACCGATAACTTCTGCGATTTCTTCATCATTACGGAATATCTTATATCCAACAGTTTCAACGTTATCTGCCGAAAGATTCCACATTAAAGTTATTGATGAACCCGTTCTTGAACGCACTTTAAGATTCTGCGGAACAGACGGATTTTCAGTATCTTTTTCTGTTACTATTGTAAGTTGGTCTGAAGCCTCTGAATAATTTTTGCACTCGTCAAAAGCATATATCTCATAAACATATTCTGTTTCGGGCATAAGATGATTGTCTGTGAATTCAGTTTTTCCAGTAGTCTGAATCTTTTTATTATTCCTATAAATATCATATCCCATAACCCTTGTATCATCAGACGACGGACTCCATAAAATATGAACAGAAGTTGCCCCTACAGATGATGCTGTTACATTTTCAACTTTCGATGGAGGTTCTGAATCCGAATATTTTTCTTCAAGCTCATTATATATCAGATCAAAAGATACTTCCTTGCCCGAAGAATTAAGCACCTTATACTGAGATTGCGGCTTTGTGATTTTAAGAATATTGAATTTCGACGTACCCGGATTCTTAAATTGTACAGTCTGGATATATTCTCTGCCGCTTGGTGCTTTTTTACCGCTTAGTATAGTTACATGATTTCCTTCACATATGAAATTTGAATTATATGTCTGTATGAAATCTCCTTTGATTACAAGAACACCGTCTGTCAGTTTTTCTGCTGAACCGTAATATGAATCGGTAGTAAGATTTCCACCAACAAGAACATAATCCTTATCATTCATCATAGAAAAATAACTGTATCTTTCAAAATACAAATTATTTCTGCACTCAACTGTACCGCCTTCGACATACAAACCGCTATTAACGGTTATATTATCAGCACTGAGTTTATTTCCATTAAGATGTAGATAATTAAATATAATTCTTCCTACAGTCAAATCATGTTCCAGTTTAAGATTTTGATTACTGTTATTCAGATAAACCCCGCCACTGAAATTATATTCATTCAGCTGTGAAAGATTTGAAATATACAGATTTTTGCTGCCAGATACTGTACCTGTATTGTCATAAACTGTTCCAACGAGATAGATATCTGATTTAAAAACAACAAAATTCTTATTATTTATTTCAATATTTGCCAATTTTGAATATGAAGGCTCTGCAAAACTTATATTTTGAACAGTATTTCCTGATAATACAACTTTGTGATTTTCGTTTGCTGCAAAATTATAACGTCCATTATTACTGTTCAGCTGTGTGAAATTCCCTCCGATTGTCATTATTCCTGCTGTCAGCTTTTCCTCATGGTTAACTGATGAATCGGTCACAAAATCCCCGTTTACAATAACCCGGTCATTCTCATTTGTCATTGTCAGGAATCCGGTACTGTAGCCGTATTTGTATGTTCCGTCCTCGTTTTCCGTTCTGCTCTGGATTCGGTAATCTCCGGTTACTTCAAGCGTTCCCCCGTTAAGACATACTTCTCCTCCTGTCTGTATCAGATTTCCGTTGATTGTCAGTTTATGTCCGGCAAGGTCAAGTTTACCCGTTGCAAGACAATAATCCCCTTCAATCGTTTTATCGGCTGTCAGTGTTTCTCCGATTGCATCACATCCACCAAAATTAACTTTGCTTTCTCCGATTATATAACTATTGGCAGGCACGGGTGTTTCTGAAAAAACGCCTTCTTTGCTTGTATTATTAATTTCAAGAATATTAAAAGTTGAACTACTGCCATTTAAACTTATGGTTTGTTTTTCTGTTCCGTTAAAAATAATTTTATGTTCTGTGTTTGGATTAAAATTAGAAGTTTTTGAAGTAAAGTTTCCTTTAATTTCAATAGTTCCGGCTGTAGCATTAGTGGAATAGAAATATCCTCCGTTATGTACAAAATTACCATTTACAACAATATGATCATTGGCATTGGTCATATACAAATAAGACCTGCTATTCATAGTGAAATTATTACAAACGATTTCACCTCTGCTGCAATTCAGTTTGCCATCCTGAGTAAGTATAACATTACCATACACAGTAATATCATATCCATTCAAATTTAACGTTCCATTGCTTATAGTAAGGTTATTCACTTTTTTAGACTCATTTAACGTAAAATCTGAATCAATTGTCAGGTCATCATACGTATTTTCGGAATTAGTAACTGATTCTTCATATTGAACGCTTTCTTCAGATATATTATCTTCCGACAACATATCTGTTGATTCCGTCAACAAATTAGCATCATCATTTTCATCAGAATATGATGTTTCAGTTTCTTCAGCAGATGAAATTATCTGCGGAATTATCGGGTAACCATACTGACCAAGCATCTGTGCAGTAATTGCAAGCACAATTATCTGACTTACGGCTTGTTTTAACAATTTCTTCATATTAATATCCCCCTAAAAATTATTGTTGAATTATTCCATCTTTTATAACCGTGACTTTTGTTATATTTCCGTTTGCATCATATTCATATATAATATAGTTCGTTTCATCATATATTGCTTTAACTACTCTGTCCAGATTATCATATTCATATTCAACATTAGAACTGTAATCAACTGGCACGGTAGATACCGTAGTTACTGTAGTTGTAATGCATGTTTCAGAAGAAAATGATGTTTCAGTAATATTGCTTATTGCTGTAACAGTACTTGTTGTTGTCACTTGCTGAGTTGTTACATCTGTACTTTCTGTTGTAGCCGTAACAGACTCTGTTGGTTGTGTTGTAACAGATTCTGTTTCTGTAAATCCAAAACTTTCAACATCAATATTTCTTCCTTCAAACATAAATGAATCAGATACTATTTCAATTTCTCTTGCAAAAATTCTGCCATAAAGAGTACCCTCGCCACGTATTGTGACCTTTCCGTTTGGGGCATAAATTATTCCATGATAATTCATTTCCTTTGCAACATTAATAGTTATATTTCCATTTTTTGAACCTATAATCGATTTCACATTATTGTTATTTTCTATTTTTCCTGCATTTATATTAATGTCGCCATTTGACAATAAACCGGCATTTATCTTCAGCAATCCGGGCGTTTCCGTCATATATCCCAGTTCAGAATCCACGTCACTCATATGAATATCATTAAGAAATTTTTCAGCATTTCCCACTTTTGACAAAAGTTCAATCGGGAAGTCAGCATATTCAACACCGCTTATTCGTCCTATTTTTTCACTTCCGTCCGGCTGTTTATTAAGACTGTGTATTCCTGTAGGTATGTTATAACTGTATGTATCAAGATAGAAACCTGTTGACGAACTTGCCTGATATTCATTTATTCCATTCTGAGCCGCTAAAAAGCCTCTCATTATATCAATGTCCGACGCTGCCATAATTATTGCACCGCTTTTCACCATAAACAAACCCTGCATAAGCTTGAAATTACAATTTATAAGGGAAATCGGATACTGTGAGTAGAACACAGGCAATTTTTCATATCTGCTTAAATTACAGTTATTCATATCCTCAAACATTACACAGCTTCCTGCTGCCATAAGCGTATTTTCAACATTTAATTTTGATTCATCTGCATCTTTCCCCGAACCTCTCATCAGGATATTTTGATTAGAAAGAATTTCACTGTCTGTAATATTTATATCCTTAGCAGTATAAACCGCAATTGAACCGGTTTCATTTATAATTGTTGCATTATTAGCTGAAAATCCTTTGTCTGCCGTACCAAGAAGCAACTGACCTCCGGGCATATATATACACTCAAGCGACGGAAAATTTCCTGCAAGATTAAGATTTGACCAGCTCGTCTTATAAATATATTTCAAATTAGGGAAATCACCGATAAGCTGAGTTCCGCCTCCGTTTTCAAGTTTTATTTCTTCAATATTTCTGTATTGTCCATTCAGTGTACAATTTCCACCACTAATTTTAATACTTTTTGCATCAGCACACGAAGGATTAACTGTTGAATTATCCCACTGTGCCTGAATCATGAAAGATTCATCACTTCCAACAGAAAACACAGGATTGTCCTGCTTTATCTGATTTATATACTCAGATACTCCGTTAGTACTGAAATTTTCACTGATTACCGCACCTGGAAGATTTTCATAACTGCTCCATTTATCACTGACTTCCTGTTCGCCAATTGGTATAAATCCACTTTTCCCTGCAAGTTCAATTAAACTTCTTTTTCCTACCGAATCCTCATTTAAGTTTATATTATCCTCAAAAAGAGGAATTATTGTTTTCCATTTTTCATAATTTTCATATGCCGATGTCATATAACCAGCACCGAAAACTCCTACCTTGCCTTTACCGGAATCTTCAGATATGTCAGCATCCGGCACAAATTCTGACGAAACATCAATATACAAATCCGAATCTGAAACAACAGTTTTTTCAAATTCCAAAGAACTCTTTTTTATATTTTCTGTTATATACCTGTAATCGCCGTTTTTCGTTGCTTCTGAATACACACTATTCCACTTGTTAGTAACATCAAGCATATCGACATCTATAAATTCTCTCCCTATGTCTACGATAAGAACATCTTCAAAAATCGATCCGGAAGTTACTGCATCTCCATCAATATAAAAATCATTTCCGTTCAAATAAAGATTTCCATTGGAACGAACATCACTATCAACACAAATTGAATTTGATGTATTATTCAATACAATATTTCCGCCACTGCTCAGCAATGTATAATTCCATGGATTATCCGAAGGCTTTTCTTCGGTATATTGAAGCGTTGCTGATACTATCGCTGATGTCAGAACACTCGCTGCCAAAGCCACAGTTAAAACATGTGAACCTACAAATTTAATTTTTTTCATTTAAATCCCCCTGTACAATTTATTTTGATGCCTATTACACATTTACAAATAATATTTGCATATTTTTCTGCAATTTTCAACTTACATCGGAAAAACGCACCAAAAAACTGCATGAAACGACCATTGAGTTAAAACATTAATTAATATTTGCTATTATTCGTGTTGAAATTCAATATAATTGTCCATGCTGCTGACTGTTTTCTTCTTTGATACCGAGTTCTTCTTTTTTCTTCCGAATTATTCTCCTGAGCCTGCTGTCCGCCACAGACCGCATATTTTTCTGACTTCGGTTATAGTCATCTTCGATACAACGACTTAAATTTACAAACAATCTGAAAACAGTATCTACAAGCATTTCATTCTCAAACTTTTCCTGATTATCCAGAATATTCTGAGCATATTGATTTTCCAGTTCAGCGGACTTTTCAAGGTATTCAGCAGCTTTCTGATTATTAATCGGAGTACCAAGTCCCTTGAAATACATCATGCCAATTTGGTATTGCAAGTATGGCTTTATTTTTTTAGCTAATGGCTCAATCTGCAAAAATCCCTGCAATGCTTTTTCGTAAAATTCAAACGACTTTTCATCGTCTTTTAAACCCGATTTTTCCATGGAATACAGCTTTCCAAGTTCAAACACTGCAAGCACATTTCCTGCATTTACTTCCGACAATAAAAGTCGTTCTGCTGTTTGAAAATCCGATATTTCAGAACTTTTTTCTTTGATAATTTTGCAAGCATTTTTATAGTCATAGCTCCAATTCAAACAATACTTGTCAGACAAGTTTTCCTCAATAATCTGAGGAATATCCACATCGGGTTCAGGCATTTCAATTTCAATATCATCCGCCGGAAGTTCCATTTTCAATATGGTCTGAATTATCATATTCTTTACCGATTTAAACTCCTTATTCTGCACCAGCGGAGGCATATCTTTCTCCTTCTGCGTGTATGTTTTGTACTTCGCACGCTCCAGTTCGCACCATTTCTCATACATCGCTGTAATCTGCGGATGTTCCGCAAGTTTGGAAAATATTCCGTCCACAGTTTCCTTTATTTCTTTCGAAAGATAACCATACACTTTTTTGCCACCTACGGATTGTAACTGATTTTGCAGAGTCATAACCAATTTTTCAAGATTTTTATTCGTAAAACTTCCATTCTGAATCTTATTTGCGATTTCGGACATCTGATTTTCCGACAATACTTTCAGCTCGTCACGCCTGAGAGTCTGCTCCTGATAGATACTCTGCAACTCATCGTGGAATATATCGTTTGCGAAAACAGAACGGATCTTATCAATGCCGTCTTTTGTAAGATAACCCTGTTTCGGATTCGTGGAATAAATAATCAGGTGAATATGCGGATGATGCGTAGTATCATGAAAAGCAGCGTACCATTTCATGTTGCAAAGTGGAATTTTCTGAGCATCTGCAATATCCGAAATATGCCGCATCACAAGTTCACGCCATCTGTCAGAGTTGTCATAACCCAGCCGAATCGCATCTTCACGGCGTAATGAGACAACGTGCGACCAAATATTTCCGGGATGATTCGCAACTTCCTCTGCAACCCGATCAAGTACAATCGGCTCATTGCTTTCATTAAAAAGTCCATGTGCGCCACGCTTTTCCACGCCGGGTCGCATCGCCATGTAGCCGACAAAATTCTGACGGTTACCTATTACGTCCGCATTACGCTCGATAATTGTGCTGATGAGTTCGCTTGCATTCTGTGCTGTAGGCTTGGAGATATAGTCCTCGTACTCCAGATACCGCTTTGATTCGGGAAAATCTGTGAGCAGTTCATTCAATAAATTTTTCTGATTCTCTGCTGCCGGAGCGTTCAGATCATATTTTTTCTGCACACGGATTTCAACAGTCTCACGGGTTGCAATATATTTTGTATAATTTTTACGCTTTACAGTATTTTTTGCACTGCCGCTTTTAAGATATCTACTTGTAACAATTATCTGTGACATTAATCACTGCTCCTTTGATACCTGACAGCCTTTTCAAAATTGATGATTCCATTTATACGTTTCACCTCGTCAGTACACATCATGCTGAGCTTGAACAGTGTTTCATCGTCGATTTCATTCAATGCCGCAAGCATATGAGTGACCGCACCAAGTTCCACCGCTATCTTGAACATCGCACGGGACAGTCGCTGTTCACTACCTCTTACGATTCCTTCTGTCACAGTTGCAAGCTGAGGAGCAATAAATTCCGTTGCTGTATGCTCATTGTTAAGCAAGTAACCACAGTAAAAACGTACAGCCTTTTCGATAAATTCAGAACGTGATTTGCAGTTATCATGCTCATACAGAGTATCTATAATCTGCATAGTTTCGGGGAAAATCTGAAGTCCGAAAGTTTTCTTTTTACTATCACACCCGACTCCCAAACCCTCTGTAAACCCTGCCTTTTCAGCAGAATCCTCTTTATTATTCGACCTCATTTTTCAAAACCTCCAATTAACTTGAGTTATATGCAAGACCTTTTTATCCCTGCAAATTCGGCGAGCTTTGCTCGTCGATGTAATCGTTTGGTAGGCTTCAGTCGACCAAACTTTAACCAGCTATAATATAATTAGTCCAAAATTATCAGACCACCTTTCCAATTCATATATTATTTTAAGTGATATATAACGGCAAATCAAAATTTTCTTTTTTAAATGAAATTCTGATAATGCCATACTAAATTTACTTGATCATATCTCTCAGGAGTATGATATAATATTCTCATACAGACAGAGGTTTACTGCTTTTAACTTTGCGAGCTCAGCTTCACTTCCTGCAGAATGTAACCTCTATCTTATGAAATTTCATTTATGAGCCGGATGTGGGCAGCACCTTTGCTGTTCTGCTGATATCAAAGCAGGTTATGATTCATAAGACCATGAGGACTGTCTGTAAAATTTTTTAAACGGTTGGTGTTGAATGTGTATTACGTTGGAATTGATATTGCTAAAAGAAAGCATGAAGCTGTTGTAACTGATGATAAAGGCAGCATCATAATCAAAGCCTTTAGCTTTACAAACGATCTGAGTGGATATCATTATCTCTTAAACAAGATAAAACTTGTCACCAAGTTTTGAGAGCAGATATCGTTCGGTATGGAATCAACCAGTCATTACTGGCTTGCCTTGTACACCAGACTTATGAAAGACGGATATACTGTTCATGTATTCAACCCAATACAACCCGATGCTCTGCGTGGAATGTAAACTGATGCAAGAGACTCTTTTATCATAGCTGAAGTAATTCGTTTCGGCAAATATTCCGAATCTAATGTTCCGCAGGAAAAGCTGTTTGCACTGCGGGAACTTTCAAGAAACAGATACTTCATCGTTGACAGTGTTTCGGATTTAAAACGTAAAACTACAGCTCTCATTGATAAGGTGTTTCCTGAGTATGAGAAACTATTTTCTAACATTTTTGTTGCCAGTTAAATTGCATTATTATTAAAATATCCTACTCCTGAAAAAATGAAAAGTGCTAATTCTCAGACAATGGGTAATCTTTTATCCAGGGCAAGAAGCAATGGATACTTTGGTCTTGGTAAAGCTAGAGAGATCAAGGATACCGCAAAAAATACTTTTGGCATAATAGATTCCTGTGGTATATACGCTAATCTCATTGTCGTTTGCATAAAACAAATATTGTTTATCCAAGAACAAATCGAAACTATTGATAAACAGATAACTGAAATATTATCAGAACTTGAATCTAAAATTACCACAATTACTTGTATAGGAGAAAAGCTCGGAGCCGTTATCTTAAGTGAGATAGGTGACATCAGCCGTTTTAAAAGTGCAGATAAGCTTACTGCATATGCCGGTATTGATCCTACTGTAAAACAATCTGGTGACTTTTGCATTATTAAGAATCATATGTTAAAACGTGGATCTCCTTATCTGCGACGAGCATTATGGCAA
This sequence comes from uncultured Ruminococcus sp., assembly GCA_910577575.1. Classification (GTDB taxonomy): domain Bacteria; phylum Bacillota; class Clostridia; order Oscillospirales; family Ruminococcaceae; genus Ruminococcus. The sequence continues at coordinate 18,186 of CAJTOG010000028.1, forward strand.
GCGTGTGTAATAGCCGTCCAACATGATTCCATGTTCAAAGTTTATTATGAGAAGAAAGCCGCCGAAGGAAAACGATATATGAATATCATAGGACATTGTACCAGAAAGATGGTGTCTATTATCTTTGCTGTTCTAAGGGACAACAAATCATATACTCCTATGCTTACGTAACCATAGATGCTCCTTTTTATACGACCTTGTTCAAGACAAGGTCAGCGTCAACATACCATTTTTACTATAAAAAAATTTTATTTTACCCCTTGACATTTGATAGCCGGTCTGCAACAAAATAAATCAACTGGTTATTCTCAGAATTCAGCTTCGTTTGTGCAATATGCCAATCCCACATTTTTGTCAACTTTACAATAATTGGATTACTTGCCCACAAATGCTCCACGTTGCCTTGTGTGCCGTTTTTACCGTCACTACCGTCACGCTCGGCATGATAATCAATACATATTACTCTGCCTGAATGAGTACGTTTATGTTTAAAATCAATTCCATACTTACTCATTTCGTAACCGTTCTGAACAAGGTCACGAGTTACTCGGTTTGCAAAGAATTCTTCATCAGTAACTGATTTCAATTGCTCAACAAGTTCTGTAGCCGTACCCTCAAAATGAATACGTTCCTTAATGAACAGATAAACAACAGAGAACAAAATGTTGTCCTTGCTTTTTGGAGCAGTCGGTTCATCGGTAACTCTCCACTTTTTCAACTCGCTGTCAAACTGCAAATTGATTTCAGTATTTTCAATATCACGTCCGACACAGTGAAGCTTTGCATTACGGCTTCCACGCTTTGTTTCAACAAGAACCATACTACCATCAACACAACTACTCAGTCCTGTCGAACCCGAAATCATATTGAACGGATCGTTGTCAGAACACTTTCGTGTGTGATGCACAAGTACGATTACGATTTTCAACTTGTCAGCAAGAACTTTTAGAACAGATAGTTCCTTGTAATCTGAACCGTAACTGTTTTCAGTTGATTCACGAATCATTTGCAGAGTATCGATTACAACAATTTTCAAATCGGAATGCTCGGACTTGAATTTCTCAATCTGATTTTCAAGACCGCTGCCGATCGTATCTGCCATGATGGCGAAGTACAGATTTTCATTTGGTTCGTCTGTCAGCTCATATAAACGTTTCTGTATACGCTGAAAGCTGTCCTCGAGACACAGATACAAAGCCGTTCCGCATTTCGTTTCATGATCAAGTACCTTTTCTCCTTTTGCTATACTCAGACAGATATCAAGTGACAGCCACGATTTGCCAACTTTCGGTGCTCCTGCAAGGATATATAATCCCTGTGAAATCAAACTATCGACTACAAATTCAATCGACTTGTACACAGTTGTCATGATTTCTTCGCATGATTTAGTTTCTAATTTATTCAACCTATCAGTCCACCTTTCTGAAGTTTATTGTATTTCACCTGTGCGGCATACTCAAGATAATAGTGCGGCGCATTGATGAAATATTTTTTTCACTTCTTTATCGCATGATTACTGCACAACAAAAAGCCCGCAAAGATTCTTAAATCTTTGCGAGCAATTTCTGCTATGCTCCCAATTCTATGGTATGTTATTTTTAAGCATTTGTCAAGGCTTTTGAAAGCATTTTTCTGTTTTATACAGGAAATTTATTTTTGACACAGGGGGCTGTTGTGTAGTTTAGCCGTGTCACTATGACATAGGGGGTATGTCAACGTTGTTTATGTAAATAACAAACCTCCGCAAGATCGCTCCCACAAAGGTTTCTGTTTGTCCCTTTTATATCGGAATAAAACCTATATGTACTCTCTTATTGTGCAGACAGAGAGTTATTTATTTTCAATGAGAAGTTTTCTCATTTCAATCATGTCAAACGCATCAAGTTTGTCATCCTCGCATAAATCGGCTGCTTTCCAGTCGGCAAGTTTTGTGTTCGGTACTGCTAAGAGCCATTTTTGAAGTATGACTGCATCGGATACATTGAATTTGCCATCGGAGTTGATGTCGCCTTTTAATGAATTTACTATTATATCAAATGTAATCGATTTCCCATCATATGTTACTGTAACTTTATTATCACCTAATTTCAGAACGTTTTTATCTACAGTAAATCCAGATGTAGTTGTAAAAGACCTGCCTATTTCATAAACTTTTTTTATGACTAAACCTTCTGTATTAAGCTTATCACCAACATTATAGACAAGCTTATCAGGCTTCGAAACAATTTCAAGCTTTACATATTTTTCTTCATCTACTCTTTCTATAGAAAATCTTTCAGGATCTACGCCTTTCACATAGTTCCATGTTGAAACATTCATCGTATTTAAATCCATGTTAAATACGTTGTTTGAACACATTGCCTTTATGTAAATATCACCATCAATATTATAAAGGAAAAATCTTTGTGCAATATTATCGCTATCTATGCAAACTGCTACATTAGTCGCATTTGTTGTTCCGAAATTAACAATATCTAATGACTGATCAACATCATAGTATGACATTATCTTGTAACTTCCATTGTCCATCCTCACAAAGCACCATGTCTGTTCTTCCTCATATTCAGCATCTCCTCCTGCAAGATTAGCATTATCTATATTTGAAAGTGCTTTTCCAGTTGCAGTGTTTATAATTTTTGCAAAGAAATATTCCCCCATATCATTTGGCATATTTCCGTCTAAATCAATTCGATAGAATTCAAATACTTGTGCAGTACTTTCACAAAAATACCATAAATTTGCATTTGAACCGTTTTTTACTCCACCATTCATATCAAGAACATAATTACCCAATGCTGATTTAAAATACATTCCGCTGTTGGGTGCCCAATATATATACCATTGCTGAGCAAGTGTTCCATTTTTTTCATATAAACCAATATTTGTTCCATCTGCTATTTCTCCGCCTGCAACATCCAAAGCCTGCATTCTATCATATGATTCTATTGTATAGCTGCCGTTATCATTTCTTGAAAAATGCCAATATTGATCTGTTCTCTCTGTAGGACTATAGAATATTGCATTTCCATTATGATTAGTTATAAGGTATTTTGTACTACTATTAGCTATTATCGCATAAAAATCTGTACCTACATCTAAATATGATCCCGGTAAATTTTTTATAACCCTTAAATTTATTACATTACTATCAGCCCAACCAGCACTATTATAAGCAGATACATAAACAGAATAATTACCCGGTTCATCAAATGATATATAGTAATCCCTGCCAAAAGATTCCGTAATAATTCTCTCTCCCTCTTTATCAATTCCTATTGTGTAACTACTAATAGCTTCATGAGTTTCATCTGCGCTAAACCAAAAATGAATCTGTTCACCACAACAAAAGTCTGTCCTGTCATCCGTTGCTGAAATCCATGCCCAAGATGGTGGCTTCGTCGGATTCATCTGCCCCTTAATAATCTCAACCAACTTATTTATTGTTGAAGTTCCAGCCTGACCATCCTGAGTCAAGCCGTGTTTTGCTTGAAAGTTCTTAACTGCTGTAGTAGTTCCAGAACCAAACTGTCCATCTACAGCAAGACCTGCATTATCAACCTTGTTAAGTGCAGTTTGAAGCCATCTCACATAATCTCCTGATGTTATGCCGTTCTTGCCAAGCCATACTGTACTGCTTACTTGCGGACGAGGATATGGGATGCCTAATTCGTCGTCGTTTGTAATCGTATAACCCCCAGCTGACCTTATTATATGTAAAATAACATAGGGATGATTTCTTGGCGAACACACTTTTGCTGATGAAACACTACTGCTACCAGTATTTCCGCCAATTGACAATAAAGACTCACCTGTTCCTGAATAAATAATTTCAACGTGATCTGCGATTCCATTAGGGCTTTTATTATTATCATAAAACACAATATCTCCCGGCTGTGCCTGCGACTTGTCTATATCCGTTCCACCTGCATTTTTGATTGCATTATATAAATTTGTGCAGTTTGCATTTCTTGGCACAGCTGATCCATAACCTGATAATTCAGCACAGTCACTAACAAAATCAGCACACCAATTTTCTGTATAATTAAGATCCACTCCTGTTTTACCTATCTGAGCGTACGCCACATTAACCATATTTTGTGATAGGTTACTTCCCAAAGAGTAAGACTTGTTAAAATTAGCAGTTCTATTTTGAGCAGCATCAGCTTTCATTTGCGGCATATACATCTAAAAAGCAATAGTCATCATCACGGCTAAAAACACAGCACCCAGTTTGTTAAGTTTTGTTCTTGTCATAAAACCAACTCCTTTAAAATCACTTTAATTTGTGGAATAAAAGAAATCTCAAAATGATATAATAACAAACGCATAATCATATCTGACTTCTTTTATACAAT
>CAJTOG010000029.1 GCA_910577575.1 uncultured Ruminococcus sp.
ACTTTGTCAAGTAAATTGTTTATGTTAATCTGTTTCACTTTTTGGCTGTTTTGCAGAATTACTTTTTAAGCACAACATTATTATTATTATTGCTGATTTTAAATCCTGAAAGATTTTCAATAAAACGACTGAATTTTGAATAACCATAAGTTTTTACATTGAAATCAGGAATCTGTAAACAGAGTTGTTTTTTGAGTTCACCCAGATTACAGCCCTTTGAACCACATTTACTAACAATAGACGACAAAATTCCTTCAACTTTCTGTAAATCAGTTTCTTCGGATTTTTGTGAAACAAGAATACTGCTGCCAACCTGTCTGAAGCTAAGGCAGTCAAAATCCTTTAAAAACTGTGAAAATTTGGAATACCCATAATTTCTCACATCAAAATCCGGATAACGTCCCTGCAAACGACTTCCAAGTTCACCAATATTAATTTCTTCCTCAAGATTAGCATTTTCAGCTATAATCCGTATAATTGCAGATTCAAGAGTTTTTAATTCAACTTTATCGCATTCATTGGTTTGGACTTCCTCTTCCGCAAGAACTTCAAGATATTTAAAAGAGTTGCAAGCAGTACTGAAAGGTTTTGGGGTTTTTTTCTCACCCATGCCAATAACGCGTTTTCCCGATTCTCTAAGTCTGATTGCAAGACGGGTAAAATCGCTGTCACTTGAAACAATGCAGAATCCATCAACATTATTAGAATATAAAATATCCATGGCATCAATAATCATTGCGGAATCCGTTGCATTTTTACCCGTTGTATAGCTGTATTGCTGAACAGGGGTTATAGCATTATCCAGAGCCATATTTTTCCATCCGGCAAGGTTTGGACGAGTCCAGTCGCCATAAACACGTTTATAGGTAGCAATGCCATAATTTGACAACTCATCAAGAATATTCTTAGTATACTTTGGAGCAACATTATCTGCATCAATTAACACAGCATATCTGATTTCCATTTCCATAAGTCACCTCTTTTTCTTTTTATACAACGCCAAATAAAATATATTTAGCGATGATTAATATATTAAATTAATAAAAATGACGTAAAAAATCATATTTGGTTTTCTAAATCAATTAACATAAATATGTCTGAACTCACGCTCAAATTATATTTTTCAGTATAAACAAATCCTGTCCTACAGTATAACATTATTGTTTTTTTACTTATTGACAAAGAATCAAGATAAATCTTATCATACCCGCACTCTTTTGTATAAGCTAATAATTGCTGAATAAGTATTTTCCGAATCCCATATCATGATACTGTTCAAGAAGATATAATGATTTCAACCCTCAGCTTACAACATTAAGTTTAATTATTGCAACTGCACCAATAATATTTTAACCGTTAAATATACGTCAAAACTTTTTGAAATAAATTTTAATATCCAAATAATAACTATGTCAGTAAAGGTTAAAACATTTTATTATATTCTGTCGGCTCAAATAACTTTTCCAATATCCATTTCTCCATTTTACTTTAAATATTTCCATACTTTCAAAAACATCCATATTTATAAATAACACAAATTATATCAATTGCACCCATAATACAGATTATCCAAACAAATGCAAAAAATGAGAAATAAATAAAATCTATTATAACAGTTAAAAAACCAAGATTTGCACAATTATCAAAGAAATACATTTTTATTTTATGAGGATATTTAAATTTAAGCGACAAAACATGAAAAAATCTGATGATGATTTCTTTTGCCGTCATTCCAGTATACATCAAGACCGCCGTTTCTTCCGATTATATATTTTTAACATATTCCGATATATTTATCACCTTTAACACGAACAATAATATCATCAATAAGTATTTTTCCGAGATAAAATACATAGATTGCAGGCAATACGATGGAAAAAGCGATAAGCATCATAATAATAACAGTAATAACAGCATTTTTAAGCATAAATATCCATCCGAAAATTTATATAAAGAAAAAATCCCGAAACTATTGCTTCGGGATTCAAATAATACCAAGGTTACTGCCCCAGTACTTCTGGAGCGGATTACGAGGCTCGAACTCGCTACCTCCACCTTGGCAAGGTGGCGCTCTACCAGATGAGCTAAATCCGCATTTTATAAAGAATGTTTTACACATTCTTTATGGTGCCTCCGGTCGGAATCGAACCAACGACACGAGGATTTTCAGTCCTCTGCTCTACCGACTGAGCTACAGAGGCTTAAAATGGCGACCCGGATGAGGCTCGAACTCACGACCTCTAGCGTGACAGGCTAGCGTTCTAACCAACTGAACTACCGGGCCATTGGTGGGGACTACAGGGCTCGAACCTGTGACCCTCTGCTTGTAAGGCAGATGCTCTCCCAGCTGAGCTAAACCCCCATATACCATTTTATTCATCATTCAGTTTTCAGTATTTTATATCCTGTCCCCTGACGACTATTATATTATATCACAACTTTTTCAATTTGTCAAGAGTTTTTTGAAAATTTTTCAAAAAATTTTTTAATCTCTGAAATTTCCGAAAAATTGGCATAAATTGATAATTAAACAATAAATTTTCAGAAAACAAAATAATATTTTTTATATTTAACTTAATATCATTTCCAGATATCAGCTTCCTCAAATTCAAGCGACCAGTAAAAATCATCAAGCTCCTCTGCTGTTTTGTCTGTAATCATATTCTTGTATTCAGGCGAAAGATAATCAAGATTATTTTTCCACTGTTCACTTTCTAATTCTGAAAAATCATCCTCATCCACTGCCGAAAGCATATTAATGTATAAAAACTCGTCAAAATCCTTACCGATGATTTGAGGATTATCATAGCAATCGTGAAAATAAAGCAGGATTTCAGGCTCATCAATATCATTTTCATATAAAAAGCAATAAAAGTCACCGCCGCCGTTCATAGCAAAAGGAATCAGTCTGTATTTTTCGTCAAGTTCTTCTTTGTTGTCTTCTTTTCTCCACGCAAGCATTTCATTGATGTTTTTAACCAAATCAGGTATATCCTCAAAAAAAGCAGGTTCAGCCTCGCAGCAAAGCATAAGAAAAGCTTTCGGGTCATTAAGATAATGTTCTCTGTTTTCGTTGTATTTTTCATTTCCTGCTTCTATCCATTCCATAGAACCTGTTTCATAAATTTCATGAAATCTTTTCGGAAATTTCACATCAAGGATTTTTTCCAATTCAAATAAAGTCATAAATTATTCTCCTTTTATCTTTAAATTATTATAAAAAGCATAAAGCCACCTCAGAAAGTGACTTTATGCTTATTCAAATCAGCCTTTAAGTTCGACACGTCTGATTTTACCGCTGATAGTTTTAGGCAGTTCGTCACGGAATTCAACGATTCTCGGATACTTATAAGGAGCAGTATGTTTCTTTACATAATTCTGAATTTCTTTTTTAAGTTCGTCAGTACCTTCAGTACCCTTGACAAGTACGATAGAAGCCTTTACAACCTGTCCCCGTACAGGGTCAGGAGCGGCACTTACACCACATTCCAGAACATACGGAAGTTCCATGATAACGCTTTCAATTTCAAACGGTCCTATACGATAGCCGGATGACTTGATAACATCATCAACACGTCCGACATACCAATAATAACCGTCTTCATCTTTCCACGCAGTATCACCGGTATGATAAACGCCATCGCTCCATGCCTCCTTGGTTTTTTCCTCATCTTTATAATAGCCAAGGAAAAGTCCCGGAGGCGTATTCTTATCAGTATGGATAACAATTTCACCGGTCTCTCCAGGCTTAACGGAATTTCCGTCAGCATCAACAATATCGACATCATACTGTACATTCGGCTTACCCATTGAACCGGGACGTGCAGTCATTCCCACAAAATTACCAACAACAAGAGTTGTTTCAGTTTGACCGAATCCTTCCATAAGCTTAACACCGGTAGCCTTAAGGAACTGATTATATACTTCAGGATTAAGCGCTTCACCTGCAACAGTAGCATATTTTATACTGCTCAAATCATATCTGGACAAGTCTTCTTTAATAAAGAAACGGAACATTGTCGGAGGTGCACAGAATGTTGTAATGTTATATTTTTTGAACATCGGAAGAATCTTTGATGCATCAAATCTTTCAAAGTCATAAACAAATATGCAGGTTTCACTGAGCCACTGACCATAAAGCTTGCCCCAGAGTGCTTTTCCCCAGCCTGTATCAGAAATTGTCAGGTGGATTCCGTTGGGGTCTACATTATGCCAGTAACGTGCAGTCACAAAGTGACCGAGAGCATAAAGGTGACTGTGTGTAGCGATTTTCGGATAACCTGTAGTACCGGATGTAAAGTACATAAGATTGGGTTCATAACCACAGGAAAGCTCTTTCGGGTCTATAGGGCGTTCAAAAACATCACTGCATCCCTTGATGCCCTCATCAAAACTGAACCAGCCTTCTTTCTCACCTTTTACTATCATTCGAATAATTTTCATACCGCATTCTTCAATAGCAAGGTCAACCTGATTGGCAACATCACCGTCGGAAGTGCATACAATAGCTTTAACATCAGCTGCCTTGAATCTGTATGTGAAGTCGTGCTGTACGAGCTGATTGGTAGCCGGTATAACAACTGCCCCTATTTTATGAAGTGCAAGAATCGAGAACCAGAACTGATAATGCCTTTTAAGAACAAGCATAACCTTGTCACCTTTTCTGATTCCCATAGAACGGAAGTAATTTGCAGTCATATTTGAATACTTTTTAATATCAGCAAAAGTAAAATACTTCTCCTGCATATCATCAGATACATATATAAGAGCAGTTTTATCCGGATTCTTTTCAGCAAGAAAGTCAACAACATCAAAACCGAAGTTAAAAGTTTCAACATTCTTAAACTTAATATCTTTCATTGCACCGTTTTCATCAGTTTCAACTTCAATAAATTTATCAGCAACAGGATTTTCAATATTAGCTAAATCAAAATTGGTAACACCCGGCAGAATTACGGGTTCAAGGTGCTGAATAGCATACTGAGCTGAGTTGTTACCGAAAACAACAGCATAAAACTTACACTCTTTACCACCAACAGCCCATTCGTCATGAGGCTCGGAACTGTCAAAATAAATTGAATCGCCCTCGTTGAGAATTTCGATGTTATCACCCACACGGACTTTCAGCTGACCACTTACAACAATATCCATTTCCTGTCCCTCGTGATTATGTGGATGGGAATTTCTGCATTTCTCATCAACATAAGGAATAGTAACAAGAAACGGTTCACCTATTTTATTTTTAAAATTAGGTGCAAGACGCATATAACTCAGACCTTTTTTTCTTGCAATCGGAAGCCCTTCACCGGCTCTTGTGATGTCATAGCTGTTGATGTGTGGAGATTCGCCTTCCATAAGGTCAGTGATTTCAACTCCGCAGGCATTTGCGAATTTATAGATAAAAGTAAAACTAAAGTCTTTGGCTCCGCCTTCATATGCGAGATATTCATAAGAAGAAACACCGCATTTTTCAGCCATTTCATCAGGAGTCAGACCTACTGACTCACGAGTGAGTCTAATTCGCTCGGCTACCTCTCTTATCTTAAATTCGGGATTAATAGAATTATTCATAGCAAGCCTTCTCCTTTCATAATATTTAATGCCTTTACCGTAAAAAAAATACACAAGACGTAAAATTACGGTGAAAAAACTTTTTTATTGGGTATAAAAAACTGTAAAATCATGATAGAATAGAATCATGGAAAGGGAACACAAAAACAAAACAAAAGTTACCTTTCCGAATCAAAATAAAAAAGATTTAAAGACATATCTAAAGTAAATGCTTACATGAAAACAATTATATCATAAGCAAACAGAAATGTCAAGAAAAATCTTCAAACTTAAACAAAGGCAATAAGCCGATACGGTATTGAATCCGTTAAAAATTTTTAAGAGGTGTGTATTATGTTAACAACAATGAAAAGATTTTATTCAAGAATGATTAGTATGATTACAGCGGTTATAATGGCTTGCACAGCATCAGCATTTGCACTTTCAAATGCATCTGCCGCTTACGATTACTCCGCAGAAGAACTTGCATCAATTGCAAATGAAATTGCAATTATGGTTAATCAGGAAAGAGAAGCACTTGGTTTAAGACCGCTTTACGTTGTACCTTATCTTAATGAATGTGCACAGACACGTGCAGAAGAAGCTTCAGTAAATTGGTCACATACCCGTCCTAATGGTGAATACTGCTCAACAATCATTGATTATAATATAGTTTCATATGGTTACTTTGCAGAAAACCTTGCATGTGGTTCTGATACACCTGAGGGAGCATTTGAACAGTGGAGAAATTCATCAAAGCACTGGTCAGCAATCACAAATGAAAATGTAACTCATATGGGTATGGGCGTAACTTATGTTGAAGGCAGTGAATATGGCTGGTACTGGTCACAGATTTTCACAAACGACCTCTATGGAGAAGTTGAATATGAAGGTCAGTATCTTCCTTCAAACTACGAAGTAGTTCCTGCTGATGAAGGCGATATAAACGGTGATGCTATAGTAAATACTTTCGATTACATCACACTTACAGAATATCTCCGCAAGAAAGAAGAAGGAATCCCTGTTTACCTTAATGATGCACAGCTTGAAGCTGCTGACTGTTTCAAAGATGGCATAATTACAGAATCTGACGCAAAAGTTATGATGAGATATATTCTTGGCGAATATAAATCACTTCCATTCGTATTTTAAGTATTGAGAATTAATAAAAATAAAAAAAGAAACTTTCATGCTGAATTAAAATTCAGTTTTACACACCAAAAAGCTCATCTGATTAATCAGATGAGCTTTCCTTTATCATAAAAAAATGATTTTTCTTTTTTAATTTATAGTAATCATTATATAATTTTAAAAATAAATAATGATTTCAAATACATCTGTCATAATCTTTTTTCAATTATACAATTTGTATATTGTTTTTTGTGCATTCCTACAAAGTTCATTGTACAAATTGCCAAAAATTGCTTAAAACTATTTAAATTTTAGAAATAATATGATATAATGTAGTCAGATTAAGGGAAGGAAATTTACAGGCGTTTATCCCGGCGCAATTTTTTTGGAGGTGTGTATATATGTTAAAAAAGACTAAAAAAATGTATTCAAAAATAGTCAGTGTTGCAACTGCAATCGCAATGGTATGTACAGTGTCAGTTTTCACAGTTTCAAGTGCATCCGCTATAGAATATGCATCCAATGAATTGGCTGAATTTGCAAACAACATGGCTATTCTTGTAAACCAAGAAAGAGAAGCTCTTGGTTTAAGACCGCTTTACGTTGTGCCTTATCTCAATGAATGTGCACAGACACGTGCAGAAGAAGCTTCTGTATCTTTCTCACATACTCGTCCTGACGGCTCATATTGTTCGGAAATTATTGATTACAGTTCATTCCAGTACGGATACTTTGCAGAAAATCTGGCTGCCGGCTCTACGAATTATGAAGACGCTTTTAATCAGTGGAAAAATTCTCCCAAACACTGGTCAGCAATTATCAATGAAAATACAACCCATATGGGAATGGGCGTATCATATTCTGAAAACAGTGACTACGGCTGGTACTGGTCACAGATTTTCACGAGTGACCTTAATGGAGAAATTGAACATGAAGGACAATATCTCCCATCAAGTTATACAATTACTCCTGCCGCCGAAGGCGATGTAAATGGTGATGCTGTAATCAACACTTTTGATTATATCACTCTTACAGATTATCTCCGCAAGAAAAATGAAGGAATACCTGTTTATCTGAATGATGCTCAACTTGAAGCTGCCGACTGTTTTAAGGATGGCATAATTACAGAATCCGATGCAAAAGTCATGATGAGATATATTCTTGGTGAATACAAGTCTCTTCCATTCATGTTCTGAAAAATATAATCAGTTATCCACAAAACTCACTCAGTCAACTGAGTGAGTTTTGTTATTAAAAGACTCCTCTGAATTAAATTTTATCAGAGGAGTCAGCTTTTATTTTTTCTTTATTCTCATTGATATATCAAAGCATTTAACCGAATGGGTCAATGCACCAAGTGAAATTATATTAACACCTGTTTCTGCAACAGAACGTATATTCTCAGCAGTGATATTTCCGGAAGCCTCAAGAAGTGCAGAACCGTTTGTAATTTCAACAGCCTTCTTCATTTCATCACAACTCATATTGTCAAGCATAATAATTTCAACCTTATTTTCAAGTGCCTCTTTCAACTCATCAAGAGTACGCACTTCAACTTCAATTTTAACAGTATGACCTATTTTTTTGCGGAGTTCAGCAACAGCAGCAGTAATTCCGCCGTATGCATCAATATGATTATCTTTCAGCATCGCTGCATCAGAAAGATTATATCTGTGATTTTTCCCTCCGCCTACTGTAACAGCATATTTCTGTAATGCACGCAATCCGGGAAGAGTCTTTCTTGTATCGGTAACAGCCGCAGCAGTGCCTGAAACCAGCTCCACGCATTTATTTGTTGCTGTTGCAATGCCTGACATATGCTGTAAAATATTGAGTGCAGTTCTTTCTCCTTTAAGAAGTGTAAGAGTACTGCCGTCCAGTTCAGCAATAATATCGCCTTTCTGTACCTTTGTACCATCATTCATAAGGATTCTGAAATCAACATCACCCCCTGAAAGTTCAAACACTCTCTTTGCAATCTCAATTCCGCATACAACACCTGTATCTTTTGCGATATAATATGCAGAACTTTTATGCTCCGGCGGAATAAGATTATCAGCGGCAGCATCAATATAATTGATATCTTCCATAAGAGCAGTTTTAATAATATCATCAATATAACACTGTAAAAGTTTCATAAACAAACCACCTTTTTAATTAATAATTATTTAAAGATATTCATCAGGGATGTCACATTCACAACCTTCATTGACAATGACCGACTTTATTCCCGATACATTGTTGAGCACTTTAAGAATCCCTTTAATTGCAGTTTCTTCATACTCAGGATTTACATTTCCTAAATCAAGATAAATAAATATTTTATCATCATCTACTTTTGTAATATCAAAATAACCAAGATAAATTTCTTTATCATCATAAGGATTGCGAAATTCGTATATCGCCTTATCTATTTCATCAAGCTTTTCAGCATTAAGACTGTTTTCAAAGTAAACACTATAATAAAAACATTCACCGTCAAGACCTGCCATATGTGCTTCATAATAAAGTCCGAGTTTATCAAATTCAATCATATCATCACACGGATATTTCATATTTTACCCCCAACAAATTAATATTTACTGCATAACTTCGCTTAAAATTATATAAGCAACTGTAACAATTGATTTTGCAAGAACATAGTCAGCATCAACAAGATATTTACCGCTGAGCAAATCATTTCTTATTTCCTCAATGCGATTAACACCTTCAGCTGCAGCTTTCTTGTCAGGAATTACAAAATAGCTGTTCTGCATGATTTTTCTTGTTTCTGTACGTATTCCGGCAGGAATATGTTCAGCATCAATATGAGCATCAAATTCAGTATCCTCAAAACCATCCGGAACACTTTCAAGCCTTGAAATTATATTTTCAGCAGCACGGCGTGAGAACACAAGAGCTTCAAGAAGAGAATTGCTTGCAAGTCTATTGCTGCCATGAACTCCGGTATGAGAGCATTCTCCGCATGCATAAAGATTCGGGAGAGTTGTTTCAGAATTCTGGTCAACATCAATACCGCCCATAAGATAATGCTGGCACGGAAAAATAGGCACCGGCTCTTTTGTAAGGTCATATCCCTGTTCCATAAGATTTCTATAAATCATAGGAAAACGACTTTTCAGAAATTCACTGTCTTTATAACTTATATCAAGATAAAAATCAGTAGAATTCTGCTTGCGTGATTCAAGTACAATTGCATGAGACACAACATCACGGGGAGCAAGTTCCAAACGCTTATCATAATTATGCATAAAGCGTTCCTTGTGGCAATTGAGCAAATATGCTCCTTCTCCTCTTACAGCTTCTGAAATCAGGAAACACTCTCTTGTTGCCCTGTTGTTGAAAGCTGTGGGATGAAACTGAACATAGCTCAAATTCTTGATTTTTGCACCCATTTCATAAGCAAAGGTAACTCCGTCACCAGTGGCAATAGCTGAATTTGTAGTAAACTGATAAACTCGTCCTATACCACCTGTTGCAAGAATCATAAAGTGACAGTTTGCTGTCATATAATTGTTGTCAGCATCCTTAAGAAATGCGGAATAGCCTGTAGAAGTTTTTCTGGAAGCACACATGATAGTATTTTCCATTATTGTCACGTTTGAAAGCTGACGCACATTTTCAAGCAGAGTTGCGGTAATTTCCTTTCCTGTGGAATCTGCACGGTGGAAAATTCTGTGATGGCTGTGTCCACCTTCAAGAGTACGATGATATGAACCGTCGGAATTTTTGTCAAATTCTACGCCAAGTTCAATAATACGTTCCAAATCCCGAGCGGCTTCACTTACAAGGGTATGAACAGCTTCAACATTATTTTTGAAACTTCCTGCAACAAGAGTATCATTCTGGTGGAACTGTATACTATCAGACGGAGAATTATATACTCCTGCAATACCGCCCTGAGCAAGCATGGAATTACAGAGAGAAAGCTCACGCTTGCAAAGTATAAGTATTTTCAAATCAGCCGGAAGATTGATTGCAGCATAAAGACCCGCAGCACCACAGCCGGCAATAATAACATCATAATTCATAGACATAAAAAACACATCCTTTATAAAAATGTATATTAAATATATTATATCATAAAAAAACCGGTTTGTCACTATATTTTTACCAATTTATTATGAATTACAATAAAATATATATAAAATTATATATTTTGTCAATTAATAAAAACATTCTAAAAAATGAATGTATATTTTTTGCTTTATGATTAGCACTCCGTCTCTATCAGTGTTAGCACTCTAACAAAGAGAGTGCTAATTTCATCCGGTTTTCACAGAATCATAATTTTCCTGTCATAAATGAGGGGTAATATAATAATCAGAAAAACGAAAGGGATGATTCCGATGGGTCATGTATATTATTCATAAAAATACATAAACTAAAATCACATAACTTTTTATTTTCAGGAGGAATTTATTATGATGTATGGTATGACACCCTTTACAAGAAACGCTTTCAGTCTTTTTAATGCTCTCGATGAACTTGACAAGGATTTTTTCAGCGGAAGCATGACTGTTAATACTTGCAGAACTGATATTAAAGATGCAGGCGATAAATATATTATGGAGTCAGAACTTCCGGGCTTTGAAAAAGAAGACATCAAGCTTGATATCAACGGTGATTACCTTGTAATCTCTGCTGAACGCAAAACCGAAAAGGACGATAGCGATGAAAACGGTAAATATATCCGCCGTGAACGCACCTATGGCACATATAAACGCAGTTTCGGAATTTCCGATGTAAATTCAGAAGAAATTTCTGCTGAATACAAAAACGGTATTCTCACAATCAGTCTTCCCAAAAAGAAACCGGAAGAACCCGTTTCAAGAAGTCTTGAAATCAAATAAACAAACACATAAATTAAAGCAGCCCATTTTTCAGGACTGCTTTTTTCATTGATGAACTATATCATCAAATTTACCGTTTACCGCATTAATAAGTTTCTCAGGAGAAAGTCTTATCTGTGTACCGATACGTCCTCCGCTTATATAAAAAAGTTCAAGTTTTTCGGCAGAATTATGGATTACAGTCATAAACTGCTTTTTCATACCTATCGGAGTACATCCGCCACGTACATATCCTGTAACTTTGGTTATATCTTTTACATGAATCATTTCAATCGATTTTTCCCCGACGCTTTTTGCTGCCTTTTTCAAATCAAGCTCCATTGCAACCGGAAGCAGAAAACAATAATAATTGCCTGATTTGCCATATACAACAAGGGTCTTAAAAGTTTCATCAAGCGGCTGATTCAGCTTTTCAGCAACATCAATACCATCAATAAATTCATCGCACTTATAAGTATGAACAGTATACTCTATTCTGCATTTATCCAGAAACCGCATAGCATTTGTTTTCAGTTCCTTAGCCATTTTCACTCATCCTTTTACTATAGATACATCCGCAGTAATTCTGTCTGTACAGATTATATTCTCTTGAAAGTTCTATGGAATGCTTATAACCATCATGCTTTTTGAAATCTGAAAAAAGATATTTTATATTCAGTTCGTCAGAAATTCTTTCACCGCACTGATTTATAAAATCACAGTCTTTATGCGGACTTATGGTAAGCGTTGTAGTAAAATAATCTGAACTCATTTTCTTTGCAAGCTCCCCTGTTTTCCTGAGACGATACTCAATACACCGCCGACATCTCTCTCCACGCTCCGGAAGATTTTCAAAGCCCCTTGCAAGCTTATAAAAAGGCTCAGAATTATAATCCTCATCAATTATATTTACTGACAGCTTCATTTCAGATACAAGTCTTTTAAGTTCATTTTTGCGGTATTCATATTCTTCCTCGGGTGCTATATTCGGATTACAGAAATAAAGAGTAATATTAAAATAATCATACAGATAAAGAATAGTATGACTGGAACAGGGAGCACAGCAGGCATGGAGCAGTAAATCTGACTTCTTACCTGATTTTTCAATTTCTTTCAGTTTTTCATCAAGAATACGGCCATAATTTATTTTCTGCATTACTTTCCCTCAAGCTTTTTCAATGCACGTATTTCATCTTTGCTCATTTTTATCTCAGCGTCCCTGAGAAGCTTTACTTCCACTCTGTCCAAAACTACGGGAACTTCAGACTTTTCAGTTTTGACCCTCAGCTTGCCTGTAATAAGATTTGAATCAATCACTTTGCCCTTTTCGCCATTCGGAGTAACGATAATTGCACCAACCTTGGGAGTGATTTTCAAAAGGCTCTCATAAGCAGGCTGTTCATTTTTAAGACAGCACATAAGCCTTCCGCAAGTCCCTGAAATTTTAGTCGGATTCAATGAAAGCCCCTGCTCCTTAGCCATTTTTATTGAAACAGGATTGAAGTCTCCCATATATGATTTACAACAAAATTCTCTTCCGCATATTCCAAGTCCGCCCAAAACCTTTGCTTCATCACGCACACCGATTTGTCTTAATTCAATGCGGGTACGAAAAATTGCAGCCAAATCCTTCACAAGTTCCCTGAAATCTATTCTTGTTTCAGCAGTAAAATAAAAAAGAAGCTTATTATTGTCAAATGTGCATTCAACATCAATCAGATTCATTTTAAGATTACGCAGAGCAATTTTTTCCTGACACACCTTAAAAGCTTCTTTTTCTTTTTGTCTATTTTTTTCAAGTATAGATAAATCTTCTTCAGATGCCTTTCTCATTACAGACTTGAGTGCAGACGGAATTTCAATATCTGCCATTTCTCTGTTTGCAATAACCACTTCTCCGCATTCAATTCCCCTTACAGTTTCAACAACAGCAAAGTCACCAATTTCAAAATCAAGATTATCAGGTGAAAAATAATAAACCTTTCCGCCTTTTTTAAATCTTATACCAACTATTTCCTTCATAGAACAATCCTCTCATACTATAACTATCTTATATTATCTGCATTATAGCAGATATTTTGTCATTTGTCAAGCAAGTAATACATTTTGGCACCTTATTGTAAATAAAAAAATAGAGATGAACAAAATGTTACTTAAAAGATTAACTTATACAAAAAGTAATTAAATAAATCATGTCAAAACTCTCATTATCTCAGCACATAAAGACGCCGCCGAAAGCGATATACTGACATTAGATTCAACAGCTCTTACAGCTCCTTCAATTTTTTCATGAATTATTAAAATTTGACGCATTGTAAGAATTTCTGAAAGCATAACAGCTAAATCACGTGAACAGCATCTGCTTACTGAATATTTGTCCGATGAAAATACTGCCGAATCACCAATTATATTATCCAACATTGAAAGAACAACTTTAAATTCATTTTTTTCACTGCCTGCTGAAGTAAGCAGAAAATTAAGTTTGTATTCATCACAATTCAATATACTTTCTGCGATATTTTTTGTCAGTTCAACTTTCTGACGAAAATCCTTGTTTTCTATATATTCAATACATCTGCCGATATTTCCCTGAAAACACTCTGTTGCAGCAGATATATCAGAAGATTTATAACCGATTTCAGTTAATGCCGTTTCTGCTTCCGGTATAGTACAAATATTGACCGCAAGGCATATACAGCGAGAAATAATAGTCGGAAGAAATTCATATTTTGATTCAGCAGTAAAAATAAAATAAGCATAATCAGGTGGTTCTTCAATAAGTTTAAGAAGCATATTCTGTGACTGAATACTCATATTGGAACAGTCTCTGAAAATATATATCTTTTTTCCTGTATTATTATTGGGTTTGATAAAAGAATCTCTGATAACTGCATGAATAGTTTTAACAGAATAGCCTTTCAGTTTCCCTTCTGTCTGAACATAAGTAACATCCGGATGTGTCATATCGGCTGTATTTCTGCAAGATTTACATACACCGCATGATTTGCCTTCTATATTATTCTCGCAAAGAAGTTGAGATGTATAATAATTTGCAGCCATTTTTTTACCGCAGCCATTTTCGCCGTAAAAAATTACCGAATGTGCAGCACATTTATTTTTTATCATATTATTTAAAATACCGACAGTATATTTATTCCCATAAAATTTTTTCATATAATCAAATCTCATTTCTTAAAACTTTCATCAATCAATAACACTTTCCTTATGCCATAACTCTGAAATATATTTATACAATCGCTGTTTATTATCTCTCCGCTTACTGCTACAGGTATTGCCGGAGGACATGGAACTTTTATTGACGCACATATCCTGCCCTCTGACATTTCAACAGGTATTTCAGTACTCTGTGCAAAAGCTGCTTCGCTTATACTCAATGCCTTTTCAGGAAGTTTTTTCAAAAATGGCTTACAAGGAATATATTTTTTTCTGACAACCTTCAGGGAATTTTCAAAGGCATCAGAAAGCCGCCTATAATCATCTGATTTATTCATAGGCGACATAAGAAGTATCACTATATTATCGTCAGCATATTCACATTCTACACCGTTTTCACGGAGAAATGATGCAAAATCATTTCCATTTATAAAGCTTTCCGAAGTATTGACAGTAATATGAAATGGTTCACCGTTTGTAAAAACAAGTTTACGGCTGAACCTTTCTCTGAAATCATTTATATATTTTAAATTTTCTGCAATGTCATTTCTTATGTTTTCATTAATATAATTTCCGCATAAGTCAAGTGAAGCAAGTATCAGATAAGATGGACTTGTTGATGCAAATATGCTCATACAGTGACGCAGAATTTTAGAATATCTTTTCTGTGATGTATGAAGAATTGCAGCACCGGTAAGGGCAGGAAGCATTTTATGTGCTGAATCACAGCATATATCAGCACCAAGAGCAATGGGATGCAGACTTCTTTCAAAAAAATTAAGATGTGCTCCATGTGCATTGTCAACAAGTAGAGGAGTATTATATTTTCTGCATATCTCCGAAAGACCTGAAATATCTGCCATTCTTCCGGTATAATCCGGTGAAGTAACATAAAAACATGAATTATTGTTTTCCCTTAGAATTTTTTCAACTTCAGAATGATTTATTTCACCTGAAAGAATACCTGTTTTATAATCAGGAAGAATCCACTTGACATCAAGTGAAAGAAGTGCAACAGCATTGATAAAAGACCTGTGAACATTCCGGACTGCAATAATTTTTCTTTTTTCAAGCTTCATAGCAAACAACATTGCCTGAATACACAAAGATGAACCAGATGCTGAATAAAAAGAAGCGGCAGTGTTATAAAGAGCAGACATATTTTTCTCACTTTCAAGAATAATTCCGTCTGCTTCAAAAAGGCTGTCTGCTCCTTTGATTTCGGTAATGTCAAGACCATATGGCAATTTGTCTCCTCTGCCTTTATGCCCCGGCATATGACAACGCAGAACATCAGATTCAGCATAGTTTTTCAAAAAATCATAAATACAGTTCTTCATTTTTCAGCCTCTGAGCATAAGATAATATTTAAGAATACTGTATATTTTAACCCTTGCCCTTGAAAGCGTTCTAAGAACTGCCTGAGGAGTTACTGAAAGCTTTGAAGCTATTTCTGTACTGTTCATATTCTTAAAATAATAAAGCATAACAACCTGTTTCTGTTTATCAGTCAGTTCATTTTCAATAACAGCATATAGGATTTTTTTCAGCGGTTTCATATCCGATTCATTCTGTTTTTCGCCAAGAATTTTCATTATATTTTTATCTGCTTTTCCTGTAAAGCTGTCATCATAAGTAAAACGGTTAGACATAAAATTATTCCTCGATTCTAAAAAAAACGTTTTATCAGACTTATAAATAATTAATTATAATTATACCACCAAGTAAAAAAAAAGTCAATATTATGCAGTAGTGTGTAAAACAATTAAAAATCTATTGACAATACAACCATTTTATGATATAACAATAATTAATAAAGGCGGTGATAAAAAATGATAGAAGTAAATCTTATAGGCACAGGTGGAATGCTTCCGTTACCGGAAAGGTGGCTGACAAGTCTGTGGCTTGAATACAAAGGAAAAGCCTGTCTGATTGACTGTGGAGAAGGAACGCAGATAGCAATAAATAAGCATGGGATTAAATTAAGTCATCTGGATATACTGCTTATAACCCATGTTCATGCAGACCACATATCCGGACTCCCAGGGCTTTTGCTTTCACTCGGAAACTGCGGAAAAACCGGAGTATTAAAAATCTATGGTATTACCGGAATAACAGACACTATCAAAAAATTATGCTGTATATGTCCGGCATTACCTTTTGAAATTGAAATAAACGAATTATCCACATATGACAAATCAGAATTTGACTGGAATGAAATATCAGTCAGTTCAATGCCTCTTGAACATAGCATTGACTGTCTGGGATATTCATTCATTTTAAACAGAAAACCTGTATTCAACCCGCAGAAAGCCAAATCACTGAAAATAGATGTAAAATATTGGAAAGAACTGCATTCAGGAAAGACAATAACAATAAACAACAGACAGATAACATCTGAAATGGTGACGGACAGAAAGAGAAAACCAATAAAAATCACTTATATAACAGACAGCAGATATTTCAGTAAAATGACGGATTTTGCTGAAAATTCAGATTTACTTATAAGCGAGGGCATGTACGGAGACGATGAATATATAGGAAAAATGGCTGAAAAAGGTCACATGGTATTTTCGCAGAGTGCAGAACTGGCAAAAAATTCAAAATCCAAAATGCTATGGCTTACTCATTACAGTCCGGCACTTAAAAATCCGAATGAATATTCTGAAAGTATCAGGAAAATCTTTGAAAATACTATAATAAGTCATGACGGTGAAAAAATTGTCTTAAAATAATCCAATTCGAATTTCTTATTGACAAAAATATAATAATATGCTATAATATAGCTATAAAATTATTTTTAACAAGGAGGTTTCCAAAATGAATTTTTTTCAGAAAACAGCAGCAGGTGCACTTGCTTTCTGTATGAGTGTTGTTTGCATTACACCAATTAATCTGGACAAACCCATTGAGGTTTCAGCTGCTGATTTAACAGATAACATGGTCTGGGATTCTGTTAAAATAGGCGGTGCTGGATTCGTTTCAGGTATTGTTACGGGCGAAAAGGAAATGTATCTGCGTACAGATGTCGGCGGTGCATACAAATGGAACTATGAAACAAACCAGTGGGAACAAATGTTTTCATTCATTAATGATGCAGACAAAGGCATGCTTTCTGTAAAAGGCATAGCTATTGACCCGACAGATGACAACACTGTTTATTTTCTCTGCGGATGTGCTTACTTTTCAGATGCAAGAACAGTAATATTCAAAACTACTGACGGCGGTAAAACATTTACACAGACTGATGTTACCGAGCTTATTCAGGTTCATGGAAATGGCGATGGACGTGAATGTATTGAACCGATTGCCATTGACCCTGACAACACTGATACTATTTATGCCGGCGGAGACGTAACTTCCGGAAAATCTGCCCTTATCAAGTCAACTGACGGTGGTAAGACATGGAATCCTGTAATGGGATATGATGACCTTGGTCTTTTCAAAACAAGCCTTAAATATCCTATGTGGACCGACCATATGGTAAGAGGTACAGAAGATAAGGAATACAATCAGCAGAACGGTATAGGCTGTATCCTTATTGAAGATGGAAAGGTTTATGTCGGCACTTCTGTCACGGGTCAGGCAAACATCCATGTTGCTGATGTAAAAAACGATAAATTTACAGAACTTTCCAAAGATTTGCCAAATGATAACTACCCCTGCTCCATAACCAATGACGGTCAAGGAAATATTTTCTTTACTTACATTGCTGGTCTTGCTTTTTCAGGTTCAGCCGGCGGAGCTTATAAATACAATACCGAATCCGGTAAAGTTACAAAACTTTCTGTTACTGACAATGCTGTCGGTATGATTGAAGTTGATAAAAATGACCCTAACAAAATGGTGGCAAGAACCTGCGGTATGTGGTCTGACCAGTGGTTTGAAGAAGAATGGACCGATGGCAGTATCGCATGGGGTGACCATTTCTTCCGTTCAACTGACGGTGGTGAAACATGGCAGAACATTACTCCGGGTCAGGGCGAAACTATTTATGACGAAGGAGGTTCTCATAAGGAATTTGTCTCTCTTCCTATTGATACCAATGGATATGACTGGATTTATGGCAAGGCTTGTCATTGGGGAAGCGGTATTCTTATCGACCCGAGAAATCCTGACAGAATTCTTATGACTTCAGGTAACGGCGTTTATGCCTGTGATAATGTATGGGACGAAAAGGGAGTACAGTTCTATTTCCAGCCTGACGGTGTTGAAGAAGTTGTCGCTCTTGATTTTGTAAGTGTACCAGGCGGAGATAATTATTCTGCTATTGGTGATTATGACGGATTTATTCATACTGATATTACTCAGAATCCCAAACAGTATCAGCCTAATATAGGTTCTACTTCCGCTATCGCATACTGTCCGTCAAATACCAAAGTTATGGCACGTGTCGGTGAAAATGAAGCCAAGGGTTTCTATTCTCTTGACGGCGGTGAAACATGGACTGACCTTAAAGTTCCGAACGGCGGAGGCAAAATAGCCATCACCGAACTTAAAGACGGCTCTTACAGATTCATTAAGGCAAGCAAGGACAATGCTTCTATAAGCTATACTGATGATTTTGGTGCAACATGGAAAGAAGCTACAGGTCTTGAAGGTTCAAAAACAACTTATCCGCTTGTTGACCCAAATAATCCTGCTATCGTTTACGGTTCCGGTATAAAATACAACTCATACTGGTCATCTGACACAAGCAAAAAAGAACCGACTCTTGATGATGCACAGTACGATTTTTATATAAGCACAGATTATGGTGCAACATTCAAGAAAAATATTATCTGCAAATATGATGAATGTGACCATACGGGCGACCTTGCTTATATTACTGATGATACAATTGCTATGGCTACAGGCTGGAATGGTTTATATATAATCACTGACAGCGGAAGTAAAGTTGAAAAAACAGATGTAAGTTACTGCAAAACTATCGGATACGGTGCACCCGAAAAAGAAGGCGGTGTAAATACGCTCTTTATGTATGGCAAACCTGCTGAAACTGATGTTGAAGGTATCTATCGTTCAACTGACGGTGGAAAATCATGGGACTGCATAAATACCGATAAACTATACGGCGGAACTGGAAACGGCAATTTCCTTGTCGGCGATATGAACGAATTCGGTACTGTATTCATGTCAACAGTCGGAGCTGGTATAGTATGTGGAAAACTTTCTGATAATCCTATTGAAAATCCTACCACAGAACCTGCCACAAAGCCTTCTACATCTGAACCGGATAAAACAACAGCTTCCGGCGGAAATACTGAGGTTACTCTCTGGGGCGACGCAAACTGTGACGACAAGGTAACAATTGCCGATGCAACCGCTATAATTCAAGCTCTCGGCAATGCAGATGAATATGAACTTTCTGAACAGGGTGCAGTAAATGCCGATGTTGTTGATAACGGTGACGGTGTAACAGGTGCTGATGCAAATGCAATTCAAGCAATTGAAGCCGGTTTTATCAAACAGACAGATTTACCGATAACCAAAACTGCTCTTGATGTTTCAATAAATAATCATTCATAACAATAAAAAGCGAATCTGAAAAATCAGGTTCGCTTTTATTATTATATTTCAAATTATTAATACATTCCGCCCATTCCGCCGGCAGGCATTGCAGCAGCAGGAGTTTCTTCCGGAATATCAGCAACAAGGCTCTCTGTTGTGAGTACCATTGCTGCAACAGAAGCTGCATTCTGAAGTGCTGAACGTGTAACCTTAGTCGGGTCAACGATGCCGGCAGGAAGCATATCAGTATAAACTTCATTATAAGCATCAAATCCATAACCCTGCTTGCGTGAACGTCTGATTTTGTCAACAATCACACTTCCCTCAAGACCTGCATTCTCAGCAATCTGACGTACAGGAGCTTCAAGTGCCTTAAGAATAATCTTTGCACCTGTTTTCTCATCACCGTCAAGGCTCGGAAGCATTTTGTCAACAGCAGGAATTGCATTGATATATGCAGTACCACCGCCTGCTACAATACCTTCTTCAACAGCAGCCTTTGTAGCAGCAAGAGCATCCTCAATACGGAGCTTCTTTTCCTTCATTTCAATTTCAGTTGCAGCTCCTACCTTGATTACTGCAACACCGCCTGCAAGCTTTGCAAGTCTTTCCTGAAGCTTTTCACGGTCAAAATCAGAAGTAGTTGTTTCAATGGAAGCACGAATCTGTGCAACTCTTGACCTGATAGCGTCCTTATCTCCTGCACCGTCAACAATAATGGTATTTTCCTTCTGGATAACAACCTGTTTAGCTGTACCAAGCTGGTCAATAGTTGTTTCTGAAAGTTCAAGACCAAGTTCACTTGTGATAACCTCACCGCCTGTAAGAACAGCGATATCCTTAAGCATTTCCTTGCGTCTGTCGCCGAATCCGGGAGCTTTGACAGCTGCTACCTTGAAAGTTCCGCGGAGATTATTGAGTATGATAGTTGTAAGAGCTTCACCTTCAACGTCCTCAGCAATGATAACAAGCTTCTTGCCCATTTTTACAATCTGCTCAAGGAGCGGAAGAATCTCCTGAATTGAAGAAATCTTCTTGTCTGTGATAAGTATGAAAGCATCATCATAAACAGCTTCCATTTTATCAGTATCAGTAACCATATAAGGTGAAATGTAACCTCTGTCAAACTGCATACCCTCAACAACTTCACTGTATGTTTCAGCAGTCTTGCTTTCTTCGATAGTGATAACGCCATCAGCAGTTACCTTTTCCATAGCTTCAGCAATAAGCTTACCTACATTTTCATCAGCAGACGAAACAGTGCCAACTCTTGCGATATCCTCTGAACCTGTAACAGCCTTTGAGTTATCAACGATAGATTTTACAGCAACGTCAACAGCCTTTGCGATGCCCTTTTTAAGTACCATAGGATTTGCACCGGCAGCAATATTCTTCATACCTTCACGGACAATTGTCTGTGCAAGGAGAGTAGCTGTAGTCGTACCATCACCAGCAGCATCATTAGTCTTTGTGGCAACTTCCTTTACAAGCTGTGCACCCATATTTTCAAAAGCATCTTCAAGCTCAATATCCTTGGCAATTGTCACACCGTCATTAGTAATGAGCGGAGCACCGAATTTCTTATCAAGAACAACATTTCTGCCCTTTGGTCCCATAGTGATTCTTACAGTATCAGCAAGCTTGTCAATGCCAGCCTGTAAAGATTTTCTTGCGTCTTCACCGTATTTAATATCCTTAGCCATGATAATCAATCTCCTTATCTGAATTTTTCTTTTAATCAGTCAACAACTGCGAGAATATCTTCCATCTTTACAATGATATATTCCTCACCGTCAAGCTTAACATTAGTACCTGAATATTTTGAAATGAGAATCTTGTCACCCTTTTTGACTTCCATTTTTACATCTGAAGTTCCCGGGCCTACTTCGATAACCTCTGCAAATTCAGGCTTTTCTTTTGCTGAACCTGAAAGAATTATACCGCTTTTGGTGGTTTCCTCTGCTTCTGCCATTTTTACAACAACTCTGTCCTGTAAAGGCTTGATAGTCATAATATATACCTCCTAAAAAATAAAATCTCTCTTTTTAGCACTCTGTCTGTTTGAGTGCTAATTATATTTTACCACTTTTTTCTATAAAATCAAGTCTTATTTGCAAAATTTAAAAATTTTCAGATGATTACACAGATTTGTATTTTACAAAAGCGAATTATTATGTAATTTAACTGATAAATTATAATATCTTACGAAAAATTTCTAAAAAATACAGCAAGAATTGAAAAAGCCTGATATAAGTGAAATTGATACATAATATCATTTCATCAAAACAGGCTTTTCAAAAATAAAATATTATTTATTATAAATTATAGGTCTTAGT
>CAJTOG010000030.1 GCA_910577575.1 uncultured Ruminococcus sp.
CATAGAACCGAATGCGAACATAAGTCCGAATATTGGCAGAGCAAGATTCAATGCTGTTATTCCGTCTGCACCTGCAGCAGATGATATAAAAAAAGTATCAGCCAATATATAACATGATATGCCTATCATGGCAAATATATTAGGTATCAAGTATCTTCTTAAATTTTTTTCAACCATTTTTTCACTCCCAATTTTCCATTTTCTATCAATTATAACATAATTTTAATAAGAATGCAAGTTTAATTTGATTCTGTGAAATAATAAAATAATAAAACATAAAAAAACACTTGCAAATTTAAAGAAAAGGTTGTATAATATATTTATTATCAATTTGTTTAAACGTTAGGGAGATTATATGGAAAGAAACAGAACAGTAAAGTACAGACAGGGTAAAAGAAAAGGAAAACCGAAAGTACGCTTTAATTTTTGGATGATGTTTATTATTTTTGTATTTTCGTTTGTTGTTTGCTTTGTACTGTATATGCTTGCCGCTAATTTAAACGGCGATTTTTTTAAAGATGAATTTGACAGTAACATAATTGACGAACAGGTTTCAGTTCCTGATATACAGCAGACTACCGATGCTTCGGACAAGAGTAATTCTGCGGAAAACAGCAATTCCGTATCAATAACAAATCCTGTGCCACAGTCTGCAGCTGTTGATGCAAGTTATTTTGACAATGCTTGTCTTATAACGGATTCAACGCTTATCCAGATGTCAGATTATGGGAAATTCAGTCCGGCAAATATTTTTTCAAGTACTGAACTTAATGCTGTTGATTGTAATACTATGAAAGTTTCAAGCAATTTCGGAACAGTCAACGTGTATGATATAATAAAGAATAAAAAGCCTGATGTTCTTTATATAATGCTCGGAAGCGACCTCGGAACGTCTGATTCCGATGAAATGATAGCGAGTTACACGACATTGGTCAATAATCTTCATTCTGCTTTGAACGATATGAAAATCTATGTAATGCAACTTCCGCCCATTATTTATGATACAGAATCGATAACAAATGAAATGATTAACAATTATAATAATAAACTTCTTGCTATGGCGAATGCTATAGGAGTGTACTGTATTGACACAAATACAGCATTGAAATCTGAAAGCGGTGTATTGGCAGAGAAATTTTATTCTTACGAAACTCTTGCTTTATCTGCTGAGGGATACAGTGAAATATGCGGGTATATCCTTACTCATACCGTATAAACTGCAGCTGTTTTTATAAACCAAAACACAATATATTGTGTTTTGGTTTTTTGTTTTTATAAATTCCGAAAATCACGTGTTATAGCCGAAAACTAATATTTAAACAATTTTATTATTGAAAATATACAAAAATACGCTGTTTTAAACGTCTCAACTCGTCGATTAATACAATTGACAAGTAAGCGATTTTAGATTATACTATAATATATGATTCTTAAACAGAATACAATATATTGTGTCGGAGGCTATAGATATGATAATTCATATAATCAAAAGAGACCGGAGAAAAGTACCATTTAATGTCGAAAAAATTGCCAATGCTATATTCAAAGCTGCACAGTCATGCGGCGGAACTGATATGAATATGGCTATGGAAGTTGCTGCGGATGTTTGCAGTCTGTATGAAAAACAGAATCCTGATAAAATCCCGACTGTTGAGGAAATTCAGGACCTTGTTGAAAAAACTCTTATTGAAAAAGGTCACGCAAAAACTGCCAAAGCATATATTCTTTATCGCTATGAACGTACCCGTTCCCGTGAAATGAAGACAAATCTTATGTGTGTACTTCATGAATTGACTTTCAGTGATGCAAAGGACAGCGATATAAAGCGTGAGAATGCAAATATTGACGGCGATACAGCTATGGGTACAATGCTGAAATATGGTTCGGTTTCGGCAAAAGAATATTATGGAATGTACGTTCTTGAACCCAAGCATTCAAAAGCACACAGAAACGGCGATATACATATACATGACCTTGATTTCTATACTCTAACTACAACCTGCACTCAGATTGACCTTAAAAAACTTTTTACAGATGGTTTCTCCACAGGTCATGGATTTTTGAGAGAGCCTAACGATATTTCAAGTTATTCTGCACTTGCCTGTATTGCTATACAGTCCAATCAGAATGACCAGCACGGCGGACAGAGTATTCCGACGTTTGATTATGCAATGTCAGATGGTGTAAAGAAAACATATGCTTCAAAGTATTCACAGAATATTGCAAGAGCTTTGAATCTTATCGGCGGAATTGAAAATGAATTTGAAATTGCTGGTTCAATAAAAAAAGAAATACTTGAAAAATATGATTTGAAGCCGGTTCTTGCAAATGACAACGGTTATCAGGAAAAGGAATTTGAACTTCTCAGAAATTATGCAAGTGATGATATTGCTGAAAAAATTCAGAAATTCGCTGTAAAAAATGCTGTCAGGGAAACAGACAGGGCAACATATCAGGCTATGGAAGCACTTATCCACAATCTTAACACGATGAACAGCAGAGCAGGTGCACAGACCCCGTTCAGTTCAATAAACTATGGTACAGACACATCTCCGGAAGGTAGAATGGTAATCAAGAACGTTCTGCTTGCTCAGGAAGCAGGTCTCGGAAACGGCGAAACGCCTATTTTTCCAATTCACATTTTTAAAATCAAGGATGGTATAAACTATAATCCGACAGACCCGAACTATGATTTATTCAAACTTGCCTGCCGTGTTTCTGCAAAAAGACTTTTCCCGAATTTCTCATTTATTGATGCTCCGTTTAACCTGCAATACTATAAAGAAGGTAATCCCGATACTGAAATTGCATATATGGGATGCAGAACCCGTGTTATAGGAAACAATTATGACCAATCAAGAGAAATTGTAACGGGTAGAGGAAATTTAAGCTTTACTTCAATAAACCTCCCACGGCTTGCCATTGAATCAAACCATAATGTAGGACTTTTCTTTGATAAACTTGATGAAATGATGGATTTGGCTATAGAACAGCTTATGCACCGTTATAATATTCAGGCTCAGAAACGTGTAAGAAATTTCCCATTCCTTATGGGTCAAGGAATCTGGATGGATTCCGACAAGCTTTCTCCTGATGACACTATAGGTGAGATATTGAAACACGGTACTCTGTCAGTCGGATTTATTGGGCTTGCTGAAACACTTAAAGCACTCATAGGCAAGCATCATGGTGAAGATGAGGAAGCACGTGAACTTGGTCTTGAAATTATTACTGCAATGCGTACACGTCTTGATGAGGAATCCAAGAGAACAGGTCTTAATTTTTCACTTCTTGCAACTCCGGCAGAAGGACTTTCAGGACGGTTTGTACGCATGGACGCTAAAAAATATGGTATCATAAAGGGAGTTACGGACCGTGATTATTATACAAACTCTTTCCATGTTCCCGTTTATTATCCTATAAGTGCATTCGAGAAAATTAAAATTGAAGCTCCTTATCATGAGCTTACAAATGCTGGTCATATAAGCTATATCGAACTTGACGGTGACCCGCTTGAAAATCTCTCTGCATTTGAGAAAATTGTACGCTGTATGAAAGAGTCGGGAATTGGATACGGTGCAATAAATCACCCCGTAGACCGTGACCCATGCTGCGGATATACTGGAATAATCGGTGAAACCTGTCCATACTGCGGAAGAAAAGAACATGATGGCGGAACAGCCTTTGACAGAATCCGACGTATCACAGGTTATCTTGTTGGTACTCTCGACCGTTTCAATGACGGTAAACGGTCTGAAGAAAGCGAACGTGTTAAGCATCATGTCTGATTTATTGAAAATTGCCGGAACTGTCAATGATTCAATTGTAGATGGTCCGGGGATAAGATTTACTGTTTTTACACAGGGTTGTCCGCATCATTGTGAAGGCTGTCAAAATCCTCAGACGCATGACTTCAACAGCGGAGAGCTTGTTGATATAAGTGAAATTTTTAATAAAATAAAGTCAAATCCTCTGCTGGACGGTGTAACGTTCAGCGGTGGAGAACCGTTCTGTCAGGCGGGATTACTTGCAGAATTAGGACAGAAAATAAAAGAGATTGATTTGAATATATTAACTTATACGGGTTATACTTTTGAAGAACTTTATGAAAACCGTGAAAAAAAACACTGGGATGAACTTCTTGCCGTTACAGATTTTTTAGTAGATGGAAAATTTATTATTGCTGAAAAAGATTGGAATGTAAAATTTCGTGGAAGCAGGAATCAGCGTTATATTGATTGTCAGGCAAGTCTGAAAAAAGGCAGAGCAGTAGAAGTTGAGCCATAAAATAAAAACCGGAGAATTATTTTCTCCGGTTTGTTTGCTTATGTAGGCTTTTTTGCAGTAATATAATGATTTTTGATAATTTTTATAATAATAAAAATAAGATTCTTTATTATTCTATTGTATTTTTTATCTAAAAAAATAAATCCGCCTTGCCGCATATAGTGCATAAAACCCGCACGAAGCAGGTGGGTAAACGCCCGAATGCTTCACGCTCCCTTCTTCCGAGAATATTTGTTCAAGTACCTAGGAGGATTCAAGAATTTCTCAGGAGGTCTGCAATCCACAGCCGGAGCTGAATTCCCTTATAAGATGTGTTGGATTATAAAAACTATACTAAACCGAACAAGGCAGAAATTTTATTTACTATATATAGTATAACATATAGTTACAAAAAAATCAATAGTTTTTTTAAAAAATGCAGAAAAAATTTTTTAAACTGTTATTTTGCTATGTATAAGCTTATTCTTCATCGTCAAAGTCAAAATCTTCCGACATGGCTTCTTCCATACGGTGAAGGAAGAAAGAAGAAACTTCTTCAAATTCATGGTCATCATCAATTGAAGCGAGAACTTCTTCATCATTTTCGTAAATTGTTTTAAGAATAACAAGTTCACAATCCGCATTAAGGAAGTCCTCATCTTCGATTGCAGGAATCATAGCGTAGTACTGCTCGCCATGAATCTCTGCACAGTCAATCAATTCAAAATTTTTCTTGTTTCCCTCGCTGTCAACCAGTTCAAAAAGTTCGGGTGTGTATTCGTTCATTTCAGACATAAAAATCTCCAATCCGGCATTAAGCCATGTAATATATATATTATACAACATAATACGGCAAATTGCAAGAGGGAATGACAGGAATTATTTTATTTCTGAATTTCAATGGAAAAATTACCATCAGCATTAATTTTAAGGCGCAGCGTTTTAACATATCTGTTGTAAAAATTTTCTATTTCTTTTTCGCTGGCAGTTATACGGGTTTCCGTATAGATATGCTGAACAAGGTCCTTTCCGTTGAGATACAGAATTTCAGGAAGATATTTTTCAAGAGTATCAAAAAGAACCGCTTTTTTAAGTTCTTCAATATTTCCGGAACAAAAGTCATCGATTGAACAGTAATAAATGTCATGGTCTGAAAGAGCCTTTTTGATAGCCTGACCGCATTTTGAATATTCATACATAACGAGAAAATCTGCTTTCGGAAGAGATGAAATAAGCCCCCAGTAATCCGAATCGCTTGAAACGATAATAAAAGAAGTTATGTTGTTTTCGAAATAATCTCTGCATACTCCGGCGGTCATTTTTATATCAACAAGAGATTTCTGGTCTGTAACACGTTCAACTTCAACGTGTTCAACAGGGATATGAGTAAATTTACCGAGCCAATCCCATCCGCAGTTTGTATGATAATCGTCGTAAAGTACAATTTTTTCAATTTTTTCAAGTTCGTCCTGATTAAGATTTTTCAGAACACTGTAAAGCTTATAGACATCTGAATTTTCGCAGTCAACAGCAATTGCAACTTTATAACTTTTTTCTATAAAATTATAAATATTATTTTTAGTTTCACTGTGAGCATCCTTGTACTTACTTAAATCTGTAAATACATCATCATGCTGTTTGTAGATTATATTTAAAAACTTGCCATCGTTAAAAAGGAGGTTTCCGCAATCTTCCGGAATCCAGTGTATATAGAGCTGGAAAGGATAATAATCAATCTTACTCATATATGTGTCAAATTCTTTTATTAAAACATTTGATTTTTTATAATATGGTATAACAAATATATCCCTTATATATTCCCAATTTACCCAATCTGGAAAAAGAGAGGCACATTTATCAATGTTTTCATTAATATGGGTATTGAAATCAAGCATATATTTTTCAGAACGATAATTGGGGTGAATAATACTGATGCCCCATTCTTCAAGTTGTCTGATATTATCCTGATCATAATAATCAAGTTTATTTATGTTTTTAAGATTGAAACGCATTTCATCATCAGTCTTTTTGAATTTTTGCATCAGTGTTGTCCTGAGCTTACATAAATATCTTATTATTGTTGCATTTTTATCTGAATAAAGCTTTAGAATCAAATCATGACAGTCTTCATTAAAACACTGTTCAATAATATTTTTTCGGACACCAATCATATAAGCAATTGTAGTTACTAATTCTTTTGTATCAGAACGCATAAAAATCCTACCTTTTTATAAATTTTTAAAATTATGTCAAGAGCAGCAGATTACTCTTGTTTAAAATTATATCATATTATTTGTGAAAATTCAAGCATATATAATAAAAGTTTTGTGAAAATCAAGTCATTGTTAGTTTAAGAATAATTTGCTTTTATGAAAACAGATTATATATATTATTTACAGTTTAGTCAATATTAAAAATTTATATTTCCGAGAAATGATTTTTTGGTTATTTGCATAAAATTATTTATAGAAATTTATGAAAAATTAACTTGAAATAATCTGAAAGTTATGATATAATTAAATGGGCATAGTACCATAAATAATAAAAAAATTATACATAAAGGAGACGATACAATGTCAGCTGATAATATGATGAGCAAGAGGAAAAAAAGATGGAGTTTGTTGATTAAATTTATGAATATTATTATTATTTCCATGATTGTCGTCGCTTGTTCTTTATACACTGTGAATGTCCAAAAAACATATGAAAATAATACAAAGAATAATTTTGTAAATATGGTAAGTTCAATAAGAAAAACTGCC
Source organism: uncultured Ruminococcus sp. (assembly GCA_910577575.1). Lineage (GTDB taxonomy): Bacteria > Bacillota > Clostridia > Oscillospirales > Ruminococcaceae > Ruminococcus. The sequence goes on from CAJTOG010000030.1 coordinate 7,029, forward strand.
GGTGAATATTTGATTTATCAGATGCAGTTCTGCAATGACTGGATGACATATATAAATTCCAAGGATATGGCTCTTGATGAAGCAATGAAATTTCTTGATGATATCAATACTACAGACGGAGTTATGGCTCATCTTGTTGATTATGATACGATGATAGGATATTCAACTGTTTCAGACAGTAATGGCAATTATGAAATTGATTACTCCTACCATGAAGAAGAATTTTTAAAACTGGTTAATGACATGAAAAATGACCCTAACGGAACATATATTACTCATGCCTACAATAACCCTATAAATGATATTCCTGTTGTTGGTTTTTGCAATAATGTTGAACTTGATTCAAAAAACAATTATATGCTTATGAGAATAGTTCCGTTGTCGTATATAACTGACCAGTGGGTGTTTCCTTCTGATTACACCAATGCAGAGATTTCGCTGATTGACAATGACGGTAATTATATTATTCGTTCAGATTCTATGGTAACTAAAAATTTCTGGGAATTTATTAAAATTCATAATAATCTTAATGATTCTGAAATTAAAGAAATGAAAGAATCAGTATCTCTGAATTCGGTATATTTCAGTGAGCTTATTAACAATGAAAACGAAGAAAGTTACATTGTTTCCATGCCTTCAATAAGAGAGGGAAACTGGTATTATGTCGGATATGTTCCGAAAACTTCTGTTACCACAAATTTGGTTGACTTTACACTTGTATTTATGATATCACTCGGATTTATTCTGCTTATTATTGTTAACGCAATATATTTCACATTGATAAATAAACAGCTCCGTGAAAGTGCAGAGGAAACAAGACGTGCAAATCAGGCAAAAACTCAGTTCTTATCGTCAATGAGTCATGACATACGTACCCCCATGAATGCGATTATCGGAATGACCACACTTTCTTTAAAACATATAAATGACCCTGACTATATACACGAAAGCCTTAAAAAAATTACTCTTGCAAGTAATCATCTTCTTACACTGATTAATGATATTCTGGATATTTCCAAAGTTGAAAGCGGGAAATTAAGCCTTAATCCTACTATTTTCTCAATTGCGGAATTTGTTACAAATCTTGTCAATATTGTCCGCCCTCAGATTAAAGAAAAAGGACAGGAGTTCAATATACGTATCGATAAAATTATACATGAATATCTTTTTGCTGATGAACTTAGGCTTAATCAGATATTTATAAATCTTCTTACTAATGCTGTCAAATATACTCCTAACGGAGGCAGAATTAATCTTGAACTTGGTGAAAAACTGGCTGATGAAAGCGGAAAGACAGTAATTTTAACTTATATAGTTTCTGATAATGGTATGGGAATGAGTGAAGAATTTCAGAAGACCATGTATGAAAATTTTTCACGGGCTACGGACAGCAGAACCAATAAAATTCAGGGTTCAGGTCTCGGACTTGCAATTACCAAACAAATGGTTGAGCTTATGAACGGTACTATTGAATGTAAAAGTGAACTGGGCAAAGGAACTACATTCACGGTTAATGTTGAACTGCCGATAGGTGAAAAAGTTACTGATGAACTCATGCTTCCAACTATGAGACTTCTTATCGTGGATGATGACGATGTATTTCTTGAAACTGCTGTTGAAACACTTGAATCTCTTGGAGTTAGTGCGGATATTGCGAAGAATGGAAAAACTGCTGTTGAAATGGCAGTAAAAAAACATGAACAGGCAAAGGATTATCCTATTGTAGTTATTGACTGGAAAATGCCGGAAATGAACGGTGTTGAGACTATACGGCAGATGCGTGCAGCAATCGGAAATGAGACTCCTATTATTGTTGTAAGTGCATACGACTGGACTGAAATTGAAGAAGAGGCAATAAGGGCAGGTGCAAACGGATTTATTAATAAACCGTTTTTCCGTTCATCTGTTTATTCTGCAATGACTGATATTTTAAACCTTAAAGATAAATCTGAAATCAATGTTGAAAATTCATCAGACGAACTTTCGGGAATACATCTACTTGTTGCAGAGGATAACGACCTTAACTGGGAAATCATTGAAGAAATTCTTGATGGTTTTGATATTACCTGTGAACGTGCGGAAAACGGAAAGATTGCCGTTGAAATGCTTTCGGAAAACCGTAATTATGATGCTGTTCTTATGGACGTTCAGATGCCCGTTATGAATGGTCGAGAGGCCACAAGAGCTATCAGAAAGCTTGAAGATGAAAAGCTCAGGAATATTCCTGTTATCGCTATGACTGCTGACGCTTTTGCTGAAGATATTCAGTCATGTCTTGAAGCAGGTATGAATGGTCACGTTGCAAAGCCTATTGATGTAAAAAAGATTTTTGATGAACTTCATAAAGCGGGTATTTCAGGAAAGGTAAAGAGCTGATATTTTTAAGCACTCTGTATAAATTAGCTTGCAATCGGAAGTGAATTGTGATATAATAGTATAAATAGTAAAAAGTTGGTGTTATATATGAATAATAGTTTTATTTCAGATGATGTCCGCAATATGATAGTTGAAATGCTTGCCGACGATTCAGACAGTATTCATATTTTCTGGAACTGCATTAAAAATCATACTGTACAGCTTTGTGGAAATATTTTTCCTGATAATATTGAAAACCCTTTTGAATATATGAAAAAATCAGGTTGGATTGAAAGTTCATCTGAATCAGCTTTTGATGTTTTCTGTTTAAAAATAAATGAAGGAGTTATAAACGGAATTAATTCAAACAGTATGGGCATTGATATTCCTATGAAATTCTTTGAATTTGATATATACAGACTTTATCGCCTCGATGTTTTGTTTCTGCGTGACAAGGATAAAAAAATTATCTGTACTCATATTAATATCCGCAAATATACTGAAAAGGAAGAATCTGACCGCAGAATTCTTGATTCATTCACTTCTGAAAAGGCTCCGCAGATTTTCAGCAGACGTATTTCAAAGATGATGAGCAAATATGCTGATAAAAATATTGCATTTGTACAGTTTGATGTTGAACGTTTCAAGCTTATAAATGATTCTTACGGCGTGGAAATCGGTGACGAAATTATTAAATTCATTAATGATTCTCTTTCTGTTATATGTACGGATGACCAGCCTTATTCACGTCTTACTGCTGATGTTTTTATGATTGTAACAGCATTTGATGATGAAGATGAAATAATTGAATTTATTCATAAACTTGAAGATTCGGTAAGTGGATATAAGAATATTGAATATCGTCTTATTTTTGGAGTTGCTATAGCTGAGGACAGAACACTTCACACACGCAAGCATGGTGATAATGCCACCCTTGCACGAAAGTCGGTAAAAGGCAATGCACTTAATAATATCGGCTTCTATAATGGAAGTCTGAAAATGGCCCTGTATCATCAACAGACTATTGAAGATGACATGGTAAGAGCTATGGAAAACAATGAATTTGTTATGTATCTGCAACCGAAGTATAGCATTTCTACAGGTAAAATTATTGGTGCGGAAGCTCTTACAAGATGGATTCATCCCGAAAAAGGGATGATTGCACCTGTTGATTTTATCCCTATTTTTGAAAAAAACGGCTTTATTCTCAGACTTGACCAGCATATCTGGGAATGTGCCTGCAAAAAGATACACGAATGGATTGAAAACGGTATTAAACCGGTACCTGTTTCAGTCAATATTTCAAGAGAATATATAAATAATTTCAATGTTGTTGAATATTTTGCGGAACTTATTAAGAAATATAATATTCCTGTGCATCTGCTTGAAGCGGAAATAACCGAATCTATTGATGCAGAAGATACATCAGGTGTAGTGAATAACATGAAGAAAATCGGATTTACAATGCTTATGGACGATTTCGGTTCGGGTTATTCATCACTTAATATGCTTAAAACCACACCATTTGATGTTCTTAAAATTGACAGGAATTTTCTTTCCGAATTTATGGAAAGTGATAAGGGAAGAAAGATTATTGCACATACCATTTCAATGACGCAAGATATCGGACTTGATATTATAGCAGAGGGCGTTGAAACAAATGAACAGGCACAATTCCTCAGCAAATGCGGATGTGATATTGTACAGGGATTTTATTATTCAAAGCCTATTCCTGCTGAGGAATTTGATAAACGTCTTTATCGGGAACAGATTGTGAATTGAAATTAAAAAATGACAGAATGATTGGAGTTTATAGAATGGATAATTTTGCGGAACAGCTTGTAAAAAAAGAATTGACTAAAAGCGATAAAACACATAATATTATTATTCTTATTCTCGGAATATTTATGGTATTGTTTTTTCTTTTAACATCGGTTCTTACGATAGGAAGAGGGGGATTATTTGCATTTATAGGGGTAATTCTTGCCCTTGCTTTTGGATTTCTGACATTTTCAAAGCTTCAGAATACTAAAGTTGAATATGAGTATACTTTCACGAACGGCGAACTTGATATTGATAAAATTATTGCTCAGAAAAAGCGTAAGGAAATGCTGACTGTTCAGGTCGGAAAATTTACGGATTTTGGAAGATATAATGAAAATGCACCGGAAGAACCTGATGATATGACTGTTGTTTTTGCTACGAACAATATAGTCTCACAGGAGTATTATGCTGATTTTCAGCATGAGGAGTACGGAAAGACAAGGCTTGTTTTCTGTCCGGATGAAAGAATGATGGAGAATATCACAAAGGCTCTTCCGAATATACTTAAAAACAGACTTTGCTGATTATTTGAAAATTTTATATAAAGGAGTGAGAATATGAGAGTCGTAACGACAAAACAGATGGCAAAAGTTGAAAATATGGCTGAAAAATTAGGTGTCAGTAAAAAAATTCTTATGCAGAATGCAGGCAGAAAACTTGCTGAAAGAATTATGGAGATAAGTTCCAAAGAAGAATTTTCAGTTCCTGAAAACACTAATGTTGTATTTCTTACCGGAAGCGGAAATAACGGCGGAGATTGTTTTGCAGCAGCTTATATTCTTATTTACAGGGGTTATAATGTGACGGTTGTCAATCTTGTCAATTTGCCGTCAACTGAACTTGCAAGAGAATGCTTTGAGATTTTGCCTGAAAGGGTAAAAATAGTTACCGGATGGCGTAGCGAAGATGTTTCGGCAGCTATTGAAGCAGCAAAACTGGATTACACAACTATCTGGAATACAGATATTTCAGTACTCACTCAAAAAAAAGAACTTACTGCTGTTGAGAAACTTATTTTAAGCGAAAAGAATCGTATTACAGATATCAGGAATGCTGTTGTTTCTGCTGATATTCTTGTAGACGGTGTTTTCGGTACGGGTTTTCACGGACAGCTTGATAAGGATATTATGTCAGTTTTCGCTATCGGAACAGGAGCATATAGAGTAGCGGTTGATATTCCAAGCGGAGGAGACGGCTCTAAGGGAACTGTTTCAACCGGAATTTTCAAGGCTGATGAAACTGTCTGTCTGGGGTGTCTTAAATTTGGAATGACTCAGTATCCGCTGAAGAAATTCTGTGGAAAAATTACTGTTGCTGACATAGGTATACCGAAGAATGCATACAATGTCATTGAGGGAAAACGTGAATACTATAGAATTGAAAGAAATAGTCTGGCAGGTTTTCCGCCGAAAAGAGAACGTGATGCCCATAAGGGAACTTTCGGCACGGTTCTTATTATTTCAGGAAGTTCATCAATGAGAGGGGCGGCAGTATTTGCTGTTCTTGGTGCTCTTAAAAGCGGAGCAGGTGTTGTAAGGCTTGCATCAGTAGGAAAATGTATTGATACTGTTTCAATTCTTGCTCCGGAAGCAACCTTTATCGAACTCGAAAGCGATGATAATGGTTTTATGCGATGTGGCGGAAAGACTAAAGAAATTCTTTATGATGCAGTAAAAAAAGCTGATTCTGTTGTTATCGGTTCAGGAATGGGAGTTACAGATGATACAATGGAAATATTACGGTTTGTTGTGCAGAATGCTGAAACTCCGGTAATTATTGATGCAGACGGCATAAACTGTATATCAAAGGACATAGAAATATTAATGGACAAAAAATCAGAAGTAATTATCACGCCTCATCCCGGAGAAATGGCAAGACTGCTTAAATGTAATTCTGAAATGATAAATGAAAACAGAATTATGGTTGCTGAAAAATATGCTGAACAGTATGGAATAACAGTAGTTTTGAAAGGTGCAGGCACTATTATTTCCGACCGTTGCAGGACTTCTGCAAATCATACGGGAAATGCAGGAATGAGCAAGGGAGGAAGCGGTGATATTCTTTCGGGAATAATAGGCTCTGCTGTGGCACAGGGCATACCGCCTTATGATGCGGCGTGTGCAGGAGTTTATATGCATGGTCTTGCGGGAGATGCCGCTGCTGAAAAATTAGGACAGGAAGCAATGCTTCCAAGGGATATTATAAGCTGTCTGTCTGACGCATTCAGAATACTGAAAGAAAAACAAGGAAGTTAATTGAATTAAGAATATAAAATAAAACGGACGTTTAAAGTCAGAATAAATAATCCAAAGGAGATTTTATTATGAAGAAACTTTTTTCGTCCGTTATTGTTTTATTCAGTCTTTTTCTTACCGCCTGTTCCTCACCTATGAAAACTACCGAAAAACGGCAGAATAATCTCAACAGTGCATTTAATTCAAATGTTACCATTACTCTTGATAAGCTTACAGCAGAGGGAACAATAAAACGTTTAGGAGATAATAAGTGGGAAATCGAATTTGAATCGCCCAATACTTTAAGCGGAGTAAATCTTGCGTTCAATGAAGGAACTGTTGATGCAAGCTATAAGGGATTAAGCTTTTCAGTTCCGAAATCTGCACTTCCCGTTAAGGCAATGCTTACAAATTTAATTGAAGCCGTAGATACCAATGCACGTGCAGACGAGCTGAAGGGCAGTGAAAATGATGAAGGTATGCTTGAAATCAGCGGTTCCCTTGAGGGCGGAGATTATGTTCTCACTGTTGACAGCAATGGTTATATAGCAGCTTTTGATATGCCAAACAATCTGCTTGAAATGTCATTCAGTGATTTACAGCCTGTTGCAGGTGCTCCGGTTTCTACACAGGAATCTGCTGAAACAACGGTATTGCAGGAAACCTCTGAAATAACAACGACAGCCGCTGAAACCGAAACCACAGTAGCTGTCGAGTGAAATATTTTAATTTTCGGGCGGGAAGTAGTAGTCAAGGAGCAGATTGACCATACGTGAATAACTTGCCATGCCATCTTCAATTCCGTTCAGTTTCATGCTTGTATCTGAAGCTGTATCAGAAATTGTTTCAACGGTTTCAGTCGGGATTATTTCTTTTTCTTCATTTTCTTCCCAATAATTATCAGGCAGGAATCTGAACCAGTCATTTTTTACTTCCAGAGAGATTTTTTCTGTAAGTTCATAGCCTGAAACAATTTGATTTTTATAAATCTGATTATGTACATATTCCAGTGCGTCAAGATACCCGCTGTATCTCATTTCCGGACTGTCACTTCCGAGCGTTGCAATAAATGATATGAAGTTTGCCTCATCTTCCTGCATGAAGCCTTTGAGGTGAGCATATTCGTGACATATGACTTCCGGCATGATTTCCGGAATCATATCATTATTGTATGTAGCTTCCATAGAAAACGGGAAATACATTCCGGAAGTTCCTGTCTGGCTCATAAAATATGAAAACATGATAGGTTTTGGCTTCGGGTAGTATCCTTTTAACTGTGGATACTGCTTTGAAGCTTTTTTCATTGCTTTTCTGCACTCTTCAATTGTATCAATTGTAATGACAAAGCGGTTATTTTCATCTCTGGGTACTTGTTTTGCCAGTTTGTTGGATTCATCAATCAGAAGTGAATAAAGCTGTTTAAGTTCATCATTTGTATGTTCTTTTTCTTCAAAAAAACGTTCGGAAAATTTTGTACAGCCATACAGGGTAAAACAGTTGAGAGATTCGGTACAACATACAAATGCAAGAATCCATAAAGCTGCTGAAAGAGAAAACGTTAATGTTTTAGAGCGGAATTTTTTTCCGAAAATCAGAAAGATTATCATAGCAGGTATACCAGCAGCAAAAATTACAATTGTAGTTATTATCATAATTTCTCCGAGTGATACCGGCAGAAGTCCGCTTATAAATGCAAACGGAGTTGATATACAGGGGAAAATATATTCTGCATAGAAATCAGCAAAACTTTCGGACGTTCTTCCGAGAGTTGTAATCAATGCTGAAAATGCTGTAATAATCAGTGGTATTAAATATCTTTTTTTTATAAAATTCATAATCCGAAACTCCCGATGCAGATTTTGTTTATTTAATTATATACTGATTATTGGAGTTTGTCAATAGCTGATGTTGCCTAAATGGGCTGTAAATTATAACATATAAAAAACCGCACTGAAAAATGCGGTTTTTGTAAAGTTATTTTTTCTTTTTTGGGGGTTTCTGTTTTTTTATTGGTTCCGGCAATTCGGAAATGACAGGGGAATAATCTTTGGTAACAGCAGACATATTTTTGGATTCCAGAAGATAATTTACAAATTGATTTATAAGAGAATATATAACTGCAAATATCGGAACACCTAAAATCATTCCTGCAAATCCGAAAAGTCCTCCGCCGACAAGTATTGAAAACAGTACCCAGAAAGCAGATACTCCTGTAGACTGTCCAAGAATTTTAGGACCAATGATATTTCCGTCAAGCTGCTGTATTATAAGTATAAGTATTATAAAAGGTATAACCTGTTTTGAAGATGACATAAGAAGGAGCAATGCACTCGGAACGGCACCTATAATCGGACCAAAAAACGGTATAACATTTGTTACGCCTACTATAACGGAAATAAGAAGTGCAAAATCAAGTTTCATTACTGTCATACAGACAAAGCAGAGACAGCCTATAATAATGGAGTCTATTATTTTTCCTGAAATAAATCCGCTTATTGAGTTGTTTGTCTGAGTGCATATTCTTAATAATCCGGATGCAAGTTTTTCAGGCATAACTGCATTTATTATTTTTTTAATCTGAGCCTGAAAATGTTCCTTATCAAACAGGAAATAAACGGCAACTATTATTCCGATAAGAAAATCTTTTATTGCCATTAAAAAACTCAATGCACTGTCAGTGATTTTGACCATGACATCACCGATTTTAGGAACGATATTATTTATAAATTCTGTAACATCGGCTTCAATATTTTTGAATTGATTATCTATTTCTTTAATAAGGTCGGGATGTTCAACAAGCAGGGAATTAATCCATTTTTCAAGATTATTGATGTATGTTCCCATATTGTTGAAGATTTTTGTAATGCTGTCAATAACTTGCGGAAGAATAATTGCACAGAGTGCAGAAATCATGGCAACAAAGACAACCATTGCAAAAAAAGTTGAGACAATACGTGTAAGTTTAGGCATAGGCTTCTTTTTTTCCGTAACTTTTTTTATATATTTTTCGGACCACATCATAACAGGATTCATGACATAGGCAATTATCATACCCCATATGATAGGTGCAATGGCAGAAAAAAAGCTTTTTAGTATATTGCCGATAGCCGTGAAATTGATAAGGACAGCATATACTATAATGCACGCAGCAAATGTCAGAACAGTATATACTGAAACAGTGGTATATTTTGAGTTCCAATCGATTTTAATTTTAAACACCTTCTTTTTGATTTTTATATTTATATTATAGCATCTGTGTATTGAAAAGGCAATAGAAATATAAAAATTAAAATATTTAATTCTGATAAAGCATAAATTTATATTGACTTTCATACAAAAATCTGGTATAATCAATAAAGATTCAAAAAGAAAGGATTGCTGAAAATGTTTGTATCTGAAAATCTTAATGTAAATGGAAAAGGAAATCTGACTATCGGCGGAACTGATACAGTTGAGCTTGCTGAAAAATATGGCACTCCGCTTTATGTAATGGATGAACAGCTTATAAGAAAGAACTGTCGTCGCTTCAATGAAAGCATTCATAAATTTTATGGCGATAAAGGACGTGTTCACTATGCAGGTAAAGCATTTTCCTGTATGGAGATGTGTAGAATTATCGGAAGCGAGGGGCTTGGTCTTGATGCTGTTTCAATCGGTGAACTTTATACTGCTGTAAAATCCGGATTCGATGTGTCTAAAATCGGATTTCATGGAAACAATAAAACTGATGAAGAACTTAGATACGCTGTGGAAATAGGAGTTGGACATATTATTGTAGATAATATCAGCGAACTTCATCGGCTTGAAAAAATTGCCTCGGAAAAGGGTAAAAGACCACATATAATGTTCAGAATCAAACCCGGTATTGACGCTCATACTCATGATTTTGTCAAGACAGGTCAGATTGACAGTAAATTTGGTTTTGCACTGGAAACAGGTGAAGCATATGAAGCGGTAAAAGAGGCTATAACTTGTGAAAATGTTGAGCTTTATGGTTTGCATTGCCATATAGGTTCACAGATTTTCGATATTGACCCGTTTGAAGAAGCTGCAAAAGTTATGCTTGAATTTATTTCCAAGATTAAAAATGAACTGAATTATGAAATTCAGGGGCTTAATCTCGGCGGTGGATTCGGCATAAAATATCTTAACGAACACGACCCTCAGCCATTTGAAGTATTTATGGAGCGGGTTTCAAAGATAGTTATGTCCGAATGTGAGAAACTGAATATTTCCCGTCCGTTTATTTATATCGAACCGGGACGTTCAATTGCTGCACCCGCAGGAATTACTCTTTATACAGTCGGTGCAAGAAAGGAAATTCCCGATATCAGAACTTACATATCAGTTGACGGAAGTATGGCTGACAGTCCGAGATATATTCTTTATAAATCAGAGTATGAGGCAATTGTTGCAAATAAAGCTGATGAGAAACGTACTGAATGTGTGACCATTGCAGGAAGATGCTGTGAAAGCGGTGACTTAATCGGTGAAAATATGCTTTTACAGCACGCTGAAGCAGGGGATATTATCGCAGTATGTGCTACAGGTGCATATAATTACTCCATGTCCTCAAATTACAACAGACTTCAGAAACCCGCTGTTGTGTTTGTAAATAACGGTGAATCAAGGATTGCTGTAAAGCGTGAAACTCTCGATGATATTATCCGCAATGATATATAACATAAGAAATATAGGATTATGGATAATCTGACTATCAGATATAATGAGCTAAGTGCGGAAGAATTTATTTGTCTTTGAAAAAGTGTATGGGATGATGCTCCCTCTTTGAAACAGACTGAACTTGCAATGAGAAATACATTATTTAGAATATCAGTTTTTGACGGACAGAAAATTATAGCAATGACAAGAATGATTGGTGATATGGGTCTGAATTATTATATTAAAGATGTTGTGGTAAAACCTGAATATCAGCATAAGGGAATTGGAAAAATGCTTATTGATGAACTTATGAAATTTGTCAGAAACAATGGCATTAAAGGAACAGGCGTTTTTGTTGAGCTATGTGCAATGCCTGATAAAATACCTTTTTATGAAAAACAGGGATTTTCTGCAAATGAAGCCCAAAGACTGAAATTGATGTGTGAAATTGAATGATTTTACAAAACAGTCCTGATTTTTTCAGGGCTGTTTTGTTATTATTTGTAATAATATGTTAATTGAAATTTATAGGAAAACTATGTAAAATATAAATAAAGGAAGGTGATTTTATGACAAAATCAATTAAAATCTTATTAATAATTTTGTTTACAGTAATGACTTCTATGCTTATGGGAGTGGGCAGCGGAGTCGGTGATTCATATGATGACGGATATTTTATTCCTTTGTTATGTGCTTTTCTTGCTTCCATATGTGAAATCTGTTCTGTGTTAATATCTATCATATTGCCTATTATATATGAGTGCCGGTATTGTCAACGTGACAGAAATTGTATAGGTTATATTGTTTTTTCTTCTGTTCTTAATATTCCTACACTTACATTATGGGTGCTTGCATTTTTTGGCATTTTTGCAGAACCAACGAGTAATTTCTGGAGTAGCTTTGCAGGTGAGCTTCATGATTTATTCGATGTACAGGTGATTATATTTTTATCTGTATCTTCAGTTATTACAATTAGTGTACTTATATTTTTCTGCCGTCTGAATAAAAAGCTTAAAAATCCTGATTATGTTTATTGAATAACTGATAAGAAGCAGTCCTGAGAAATCGGGATTGTTTTATTATACTAACAAATATAAAAATCCTGAATGATTTTTACATTGTTTATTTATTGACAAACTTTCTGAAATAGTGTAAAATATAATTATCAATACCGAAAGGAATGATTAAAATGGGTTTAACACTTACAGAGAAAATCTTAAAGGCTCACCTCGTTGACGGTGAGTATATCAAGGGTCAGGAGATTGGCATTAAAATTGACCAGACTCTTACTCAGGATGCTACAGGTACTATGGCATATCTTGAATTTGAAGCCATGGGAGTTCCTAGGGTAAAAACAGAGCGTTCAGTTGCCTATATTGACCATAATACTCTTCAGAGCGGATTTGAAAACGCTGATGACCATCGTTTTATCGGCAGTGCAGCCAAGAAACACGGAATTTATTTCTCACGTCCGGGCAACGGAATTTGTCATCAGGTTCATCTTGAAAGATTCGGAATCCCCGGAAAAACGCTTATAGGTTCAGACAGTCATACTCCTACAGGAGGCGGCATCGGCATGATTGCCATTGGTGCAGGCGGACTTGATGTAGCTGTAGCAATGGGCGGCGGTGCTTATTACATAACCTGTCCGAAGGTAGTGAAAGTCAATCTTACCGGCAAACTTCGTCCGTGGGTTTCCGCTAAAGATGTCATTCTTGAAGTTTTAAGAAAAATGTCAGTAAAAGGCGGAGTGGGCAAGGTTATTGAATATGTTGGTGAAGGCGTTGAGACGCTTTCAGTTCCGGAGCGTGCAACTATTACAAATATGGGTGCAGAGCTTGGTGCTACTACTTCAATTTTTCCGTCTGATGAAATTACAAGGCAGTTTCTCAAAGCTCAGAAGCGTGAAGAAGTATGGACACCTCTTTCTGCTGATGAAGATGCTGTTTATGATGAAGAGCTGAATATCAATCTCAGTGAGCTTGTACCACTGGCAGCTTGTCCTCATTCACCTGACAATGTAAAAAGTGTTGAGGAAATCGGCAGTCTGAAAATTGACCAGGTATGTATCGGTTCATGCACCAATTCATCACTTCTTGATATGCTGAAAGTTGCTTATATTCTCAAAGGAAAGACTGTTCATCCTGATGTTTCACTTGCCATTGCTCCGGGTTCAAAACAGGTTCTCAATATGATGGCTGAAAACGGTGCATTGTCAACTCTGATTGATGCAGGTGCAAGAATACTTGAAAGTGCGTGCGGTCCGTGTATAGGCATGGGACAGTCACCGAATTCAAAGGGCATTTCTCTCCGTACATTCAACAGAAACTTTGAGGGACGTTCCGGAACAAAAGATGGTCAGATTTATCTTGTATCACCTGAAATGGCTGCAATTTCAGCTATAAACGGTTATCTTACCGACCCGAGAGAAATAGGTGAAATGCCTGAATTCAAACTTCCGGAAGAATTTACAATCAATGACAATATGATTGTGCCTCCTGCACCTGTTGAAGAAATGGACAGCGTAGAAATTCTCCGTGGACCAAACATCAAGCCATATCCTGAAACAGCTCCGCTTCTTGATACAATTGATGCTCCTGTATCACTTAAAGTCGGAGACAATATAACTACAGACCATATTATGCCTGCCGGTGCAAAAATACTTCCGCTTCGTTCAAACGTACCGAAAATTTCACAGTACTGTTTTGCCGTATGTGATGAAAGTTTCCCGAAGAGAGCAGAAAGACTCGGAAAGAGTATTATTGTCGGCGGTTCAAACTATGGTCAGGGTTCATCACGTGAACACGCTGCACTTGCACCGCTTTATCTCGGAGTTAAAGCTGTACTTGTAAAATCATTTGCAAGAATCCATCGTGCAAACCTTATAAATGCAGGTATTCTTCCGCTTACATTTGTAAATGAAGCTGATTATGACAGAATCAACGAGGGAGACGAACTTCTTCTTGCTGATGTAAGAAATGCAGTAGCAGATGGAAAAACTGAACTTACAATTATTGATAAGACAAACGGTGCTGAAATTCCTGTACTTTGTGAACTTTCAGGACGTACAAAGGATATTATTCTTGCTGGTGGACTTCTTGACTACACAAGAGAAAGCATGAAATAATATTATAATATTTATGAATAACGAAAATGACAGACCGCCAAAAAAACATGGCATTATCGGCATTATTCTTATTGTAATAATGTTCATCATGTTGATGATTCTTGCAGTATTGGGTATAATTGACAAGGTAAAGAATTTTTTGAATGGCTTGAAAGAAATCATGTATAATTCAAAGAAGGAAAATCTTGATTTGCTGAAAGTTTATGGAATAATTATAGCTGCTTCAATAGTGATTTTCTTTATTTTGAAGTTTTTACAAAAACATGGAGTTATTCTTGAAAGTGAGAAAAAATCAAAAATGATTGAAGCATCTGTAATTACCGGTGGAATGATTTGTGCATTGGCGTTTATGGCATTTCTTGTTTATGACGCAGTTAAGGGGTAATTATCCGATATGACTGCTGTAGTTAAAATACTTATATTTATAACAGTTTTATTACTGTTTTTCTGGGGATTGAATATTTACAGGCATATACGTTCCGGCTGGACAAAATTGCAAAAAGTGATTGACACAGCTGGAACAATTATGCTGGCGGGGTTACTCATTTCACTGATTGTCCCGCTTATGAAATAGGGGGAATTTATGGGCTTATGGGAAACTATAAAGGAAATCACAAAGGATATTTTTGATGATGTTGATATTGAAAATAAAAGAATGAAGCAGTTTTCGGAAGATACAGGAAGATATAGCCGAAGAAGCGGCGAAGGATATGGCTTTTTTAAAATAGCCATCCCGAATTTCATCGGTTTTTTTACAGGACTTGCTTTTGCGAGACTTTTTAAGCTTCATACAATAGGATATTTCATACTCGGAATTATTTTTGCTGTCGGAA
>CAJTOG010000031.1 GCA_910577575.1 uncultured Ruminococcus sp.
AATCTGCTTCGTAAAGAATCTGAGTTCAGAACAAAGTCCTGTGTGGTTGAGAAAGCGATAGCAGTCTCCAATGCTGAGTTTGAAAATCTGAAAAGACATCCGCTGCGTGACAATAGGCTGATAGCCAAAAACGTTGATATAATGTACTGCGACAACGATGACAATTATCACTGTCTTCTGATTTATGATGAAGAACAGGGCGATGGTCTGCTGATTGAGTCCGAGGGTGCAGCTTACGCACGATACTCCCAATACATTCCGGGAGCAAAGGAACTTGTGGAGAAACATCTTCAGCCTGACATAAAGGTGGAAACGGATTCGGTAAACGAAGATTTATCAGAGGAAACCGAAATGAATATGACGATGTAAAGGCTGAATTTTTGCGGAGATTCAGCCTTTTTTATTGTAGGAAAGGACTGGTGATAGATGATAAGATATTTTGAAGCGTTCGCAGGCATCGGTGCATTCCGCTCCGCTTTTGAAAAAGTTGGAGGCTTTGAGTGCGTTGGGTGGTGCGAAATCGATAAATTTGCCCAGAAGGCTTATCGGGCATTGTACGATACGGGAGGTGAAGCGTTTTATGAGGACATCACGAAAATCGATTACGGAAGTATGCCGGATTTTGATCTGCTCGTTGGCGGACCATGTTACCAGTCGTTCAGTGTGGCGGGGCGCAGACTCGCTTTTGAGGATGACAAAGGAAACCTGTTTTTCGACTATATCAGAATTCTTGAAGTCAAGCGACCCCACTACTTTATTGCTGAAAACGTACCCAATCTGCTGGGTATATCGCAGGGAGAGTGCTTCCGAATCATCCTTGAAAAAATTTCAGAACTGGGGTACAGTATGTGCTGGCGTGTGCTTAACTCTGCCGGCTTCGGAATACCGCAGTCCCGACGGAGGCTGTTCCTTGTCGGATATCTTGGAGGAAGATGTCCCGCCGAAATACTTTCTTTCGGACGAGGCGATGCAGAAAATGGCAGAGAAAGAAAACCTGAACAGCTGATCGGCGGAAGTCAGGGGTCGAGGGTGTATTCCACGAACGGTACGGCAGTTACGCAGTGCAGCGGAAGCGGCGGACGAGGCGGAAAAACAGGTCTGTACCTGATTGACTACAACGCAAGTCCCATATTTACCGACATGGCAAGGTGCATAACGGCACGTCAGAACAGCGGAATGTCACATCATAAGGGCGAACATTCCGCTGTTTTTGTGGATCTGAACGAGAATCCGCAGATTACGGAAAATGCCCGTTGTCTGCATACGAGAATGGACTTGGGAGTTACCAATGGCACTCACAAAGGCGAGCGTTCGGGAGTGCTTGAGGAAGCTCCGAGAGCGATTCTGAATCCGTTTAAAGAGACCACACGACAGAACGGCAGACGTGTAAAAAATCCCGATGAACCGATGTTTACGATAACCGTCACGGACAGGCATGGAGTTGTTCACAGGGGAAGAATCCGTCGTCTTATGCCTGTTGAGTGCTGGCGTTTGCAGGGTTTTGAAAAGGCTCAGTTTGAGAAAGTTGCCGCCACAGGAATGTCCGACGCACAGCTCTACAAGCAGGCAGGAAATTCAATCACGGTGGCAGTTGTGGAGGCTATCGCAAAAAATTTAATAAAATTCAATGAGGAGAAAAGTGCTTATGGAAAATAAAATCAAAATTTTTGAAAATGAGGAGTTTGGTTCGATGAGAACCTTGGAGAAAGGCGATAAGGTTTTCTTTTGTGGCAAAGATGCAGCAACAGCTTTGGGATACAGAGATACTGTGAATGCGTTAAAAGCACACTGCAAGGAAGATGGGGTGGTGATTCACCACCTCATCGATTCTATGGGCAGAAAGCAAGCTGCAAAGTTCATTTCAGAGGGAAATCTGTATAGATTAATCTCGCACTCAAGATTACCGTCAGCAGAAAAATTTGAAAGCTGGATTTTTGACAATGTCCTCCCCACGATTCGCAAAACAGGCGGTTACGTAGCCAACGAGGATATGTTCATCGAAAACTACCTCCCGTTTCTTGAAGAGCCGTATAAAGGTCTTTTCCGTCTGCAGATGATGGCGATAAATCAGCTTAACGAGCGTATCCGCCATGACCAGCCGCTGGTGGAGTTCGCAAATCAGGTTTCCGATACAACCAACCTCATCGATATGAACGCTATGGCAAAGCTTGCGGCGGAAGAAAATATCCCGATTGGCAGGAACAGGCTGTTCCGCTGGCTTCGTGAAAACGGGATTTTCATGTCGGATAATCTTCCGTATCAGAAGTTCATCGACCGTGGATATTTTGCGGTAAAAGAGTCAGTTTTTGAAGCAGGTTCAATGACCAAGACCTATCAGCAGACATTTGTCACAGGCAGAGGTCAGCGTTTTATTATCGGCAGGCTGAAAAATGAGTTCGGGGAGGTGAAATAATGCCAAATCATATTACGAATATCGTCGCTGTTTCGGGCGATGAGAGCCGTATACAGTCCATGCTGAAAGAGATTCAGACCTACGAATACGGCGTAGGTTCGGTGGATTTCAATAAGATAATTCCAATGCCTGACGATGTGGACAGCCATTACTGGTGCATCGCCAACTGGGGTACGAAGTGGAATTCTTACGGATATACTGCGGATACAGGCTTTAAGGACGGAAAACTGACATTTCTTACGGCGTGGTCTGCCCCGCATCCAATTCTTGAAAAGCTGTCGGAAATGTATCCTGACATAAAATTTGAGCATGAGTGGGCGGACGAGGATATCGGCATGAACTGTGGCAGATATGTCTATTTTGACGGCGAAAGAACAGAGGAATACTATCCCGAAAGCAGCAGGGAGCGGATTGAGTTCGCTGCCCATGTAATGGATTGTGAGCCGTCGGAGTGGGGACTGCTTCTGAATGCAAGCGAAACAGATTATGTGAATTTTCCCGACGAAGAGTTTGAAATTATCGAAATAGAGGGAAAAACTGCGTTGTTCACAAACAGCAGAATGACCGACGCTGACATTCCGAAAGGTCTGCACTGCTATCATCTCAGGTATGGCGATGACGGTGATTTTTGTACGCTTGAAAAGAATGTTACTGTAAATCATGCAGGCTCAGTAATCGTCAGAGAGCCTATGGAACTCGGTGAAAATGGCTGTATATCGCTGAACAGCGAGAATGCTCCGAATTTCACAGGCGAAACAACGCTCATGGAGGATTTTTTTACAAATGAGGAAGAACAGTCCGAAATTATGGGAATGGGGGTGACATGAAATGCAGGAAAACAAACGTCCGAAAAGCCCGATAATAGGGGCTGACGGCAACATTTTCAGCATCATGGGAACAGCTTCAAAAACGCTGAAACACAACGGTATGACGGAAGAATCAAAGGAAATGTGCAGCCGTGTGACTTCATCGGGCAGCTATGAGGAGGCTCTCGGAATCATTATGGAGTACGTCGAGCCTTGTTCAGAGGCGGAAATGTATGATGAATCCGAAGATTTTGGAATGGAGGTATCGTGGTGACGTATTTGTTAATCGGAATGCTCAGTGGCATGATAATCGGACTTGCGGTGGGAAGTCTTGGAATCGCCGTGCAGTTTCTGAGAACGGAAATCCGCCGTATTAACAGGGAAATCAACTTACGAAAGTAATTTAAAAGCCGTTTTGCCGACAGCAGAAAATCGTCGGCAGGACGGCTTTTTTTGCTGGCAACGGCATTGGCGGAAAGGAGAAAAATGAACAGTTTCATGTCATGGGTAGGCGGCAAGAAGTCTTTAAGGGACGCAGTTCTTGCACGTCTGCCGCCCTATTATGAGCGGTATATCGAGGTTTTCGGCGGTGCGGGGTGGGTGCTGTTCCACAAACCGCCCGGTGACTTCGAGGTGTTCAACGATTTTAACAGCAATCTTGTGAATCTGTACCGCTGCGTCCGTGACAAGCCCGGAAAACTGAAGAAAAAACTGCGGTATGTGCTTAATTCACGTGAGGATTTCGACCTGATTTCAAGTCTGCACAAACGCAGTCTTTTCCCGAAATTTCGGGATATTGACCGTGCGGCGAAGTTCTATCAGCTGATACGGTACAGCTACGCATCGGGACTGGAAAGTTTTGCGAGTCAGCCGCACTCGATGTGGAGCGATTTTCCGCAGATTGATATGGCTGCACGACGTTTACAGAGAGTAATAATTGAGAATAAGGATTTTGAAAAACTCATCCGGCAGTACGACCGTCCGGTGAGCTTTTTTTACTGCGATCCGCCGTATTTTGCAACGGAAAGTTATTACAAGGACGTAAGTTTCACGGAAAAAGACCACATAAGACTGCGTGATTCACTGCTGAAATGTTCTGGGAAATTTCTGGTATCCTACAATGACTGCCCTGAAATTCGGGAAATCTGGGACAAGCCGAATGTCTATATCGAGGAAATCAGCAGGCTGAATAACCTTGCACAGCGGTACGAAGGCGGTTGTCAGTATGCCGAGCTTTTCATATCAAATTACGACACTTCGGAGCGTTCGCAGATGAACAGGCAGCTTTCATTTTTGGATTATGAATATACAGGAGGTATAATATGAGAAAAAATACAGTTTACACAAAAGGCTTTGTCAACGACGACGGCTGCATTGAAGTTCCGGGAGTTTTTCTTGAGGACGGTGCTGAAGTGGAACTTGCAATTGCGGTGGAGTCCGGCAGATTCGAGGTCGCCGTGATGCCGTCGGATAAGTCAGAAATGCCGAAAGACTGCGGAATTTCCGACGAAGAAATCATGCGTTGCTGCAACGAGCATGAGGACTGCGGGGATTGTCCGCTGAACGATTACTGTGGTGAGGAACTTGCAGATGAATAATCATGTTTAATCTGGTGATGAGTGAGCATTTTACCCCGTCATCGATTTACATGAAGTGAAAGGAGGTGCAAAGCATGAAAATTCTTGTGGTTGAACCCGAAAAAAAGCCGTATGCAAGGGAGATTTCGGACGACATTCACGAAATGCAGGAAGTTGTTGACGGTCTGATTGAGCCGATACGTTTTGAGCCTGAAAACGACGCTATTGCGTTCTGTAATGAGGAATTCCTCTTCAACGGCTCACGTCCGAATCGCTTGGTTGGCGGCGTGATGGTGCATGGGACGTTTTTCGTGGTCGGAAATGCGTTTAACGAATACGGCGAGGAAATCAGTGTTTCGCTGACCGACGAGCAGATTGAAAAATACTCGGAAAAATTTGAATCCCCGATGTATGTACTGCCGGAAGATTTGTGCGGTATTCTGCGTGAAATCGGCGTTTTGGACGATGATGAGGACTTGGATGAAGAGCCGGAAATGTCAATGTAAAATAATAACAAAAAAGGAGAAAATTATGTTAAAAAATAAAATCATGAAGAAAATCGGCGCAGGGTTCATGGCTGGACTCTGTGCCTTTTCAATGCTCGGAACGGGCATGAACGGAGCGATTCAGAGCCATGCGGAGAGCGTTTCTGCAACTGAAAATGATGTTTTTCCGTCTGTTGATGAGGTTATCGCACAGGCGGCAACGCTGCTCGGAGCGCCATACGGCTTCGGTTTTAAGGGATATACGGGCGTTTATTATCAGGGCGGCTACAGTCCGCTGACAGAGGAGTACATCAGGCAGCAGGGACTTGACTGTTCAGGTCTGATTTACTACACGATGACGCAGCTTGGCTACAAAACAAGCGGTTTTTCGTGGAATAATCCCGTTCCCGTGGACACTCCACACTGGCTGTCTGTGAACGAAAACTGTACGATTTCATACGGCGGAGTGACTTCAAAAATCGACGTTGAGAAAAACGGCATAAAGACCGAAGATAAGCCTTATTGGGAGTGTCCCGACGGCTCGACAATCGCTCCCGGCTCGGTGGTAATTGCCGATAATCTTGCGGGCGAGGACCATTCGTGGATATATATGGGCGAGTTTGACAGCCGTGACGAAGTTGTGGAATATCTGAGAAATATCGGCGTAAATGAGTCGTATATCAATACGTCAACCATCGGCAGCGGAAACGGTGACGGCGGCACTCACTGGCGAATCGAATCCAACGGCTCGCAGGGCGTTGTCATCAATAATAATACAGACGGTAAAAAAGCGACGGCAATGAATATGTCGGCGTTCAGAATCACGAAAACCGAGGCGGAATTCACTATAACAAAGGTCTTGAACAGCGATAATTCGGTAAAAATCAGCGGTACAAGTCCGATTGATGGCACAAAGGCAATATACGGTGTGTATACTGATTCAGACTGTACTCAGAAAGTCGGAGAAATCACAATCGGCGACGACGGAACAGGTTCGATAACGCTGCCTGATAAGCAGTACTATGTCAGGGAAATTTCCGCTCCAACGGGCTATGATTTGTCAACGGACGTTGTGGCTCTGAAAGCTGATTCCAACGTCAACGTCGGCGAAAATATTACAAGTGGTATAATCAGAATCAACAAGACCGCTGAGGACGGTGTGGTTTCTGACCGTGAATTTGTGGTTTCGTGGACGGAAAACGGCGTAGAATACAGCCAAAATGCGGTTACGAACGCCAACGGAATCGCCGAAATTAATGGTCTTCACGTTTACGATTTCGGCAGCAAAAGTGCGATTTCGTACAATATTTCGGAGATAAATCCCGATACAAGATACGAAACTCCGAAGGCTCAGGACGTGACTCTTACAGGCGGAAATGCGGATTTGACGGTCGCTGTGGACTTTGAAAACGTGCTGAAAAAGGGCAGTATCCGCATAAACAAGCAGTCCGAGGACGGTCAGAACGGCGACAGAACTTTCACAATTTCGGGCGGCGGTCAGACTTACACGCTCGTTACAGATGCGGACGGAACAGCTATTCTTGCCGATATTCCTGTGTTTGACGGAAGTAATGAGCCTATTGTTTACACCATCAGCGAGAACGATGTTCCGGTAAGATATGTCGTTCCGGCAGAGCAATCAACAACGCTTGAGGCGGACGAAACTGTTGAGGTTACTTTTGAAAACAGGCTGAAAAAGTTCACTGCCGAAGTCGTCAAGAGAGACTCTGAAAACGGCGATTCACAGGGAAATGCGACGCTTGCAGGAGCAGTTTACGGACTGTATAATAACGGTGAACGTGTGGCGACTTATACGACTGACGAAAACGGTCACTTCATAACAGACGAGTTTGTGTGCGGAAATTACACGCTTCAGGAGCTGTCACCGTCCGAAGGTTATCTTCTGAACGATGAAATTTATACTCTCGGTACAGAACCTGAGAATTATGTAATTGAGATGAATCCTGTTTCACTTGATGTCACAGAGGACGTGAAAAAAGGCTGTATTTCGATAATAAAGCACTCGGATGATGACGAAAATGTCGTTGAAAATCTTGAACCGGGTGCTGAATTTGAAATTTTCCTCAAGTCCGCAGGCAGTTTTGAAAATGCCAAGGATTCCGAAAAAGACTACCTCATAACCGACGAAAACGGCTTTGCGGAGTCAAAATTCATGCCCTACGGCGTGTATACTGTCCGTCAAACGAAGACAGTCAACGATGCGGAATTCGTTACCGATTTCGATGTTTTCATTTCGGAACACGAAAAAACTTACGAATATATCCTCAACGACGCTTCGTTCAAATCGTATATCCATGTCACAAAAATCGACGCAGAATCGGGCAAAACAATTGCTTACGAAGGTGCGGGATTTCAGATTTTTGATTCCGAAAATCAACTTGTAAATATGGACGTGGACACGTTCTACACCAACTCCGAAGGCTTCCTGATTACGCCCGAAACGCTCCCTTACGGCGACTATACGCTCGTTGAAGTACAGGCACCTTTTGGCTATATACTGGACAAAACTCCTGTTCCGTTCAGCGTGACTGCGGCGAATTCTGAGGAAGAAAATGCTGTGAATATCGTCAGAGTTGAGAAATCCGACGTTGCTCAGAAGGGCAGAATTTCCGTGCAGAAAACGGGCGAAATCTTTAATTCTGTAAGCGAAAATGAAGAAAAATATACTCCGATTTTTGAGGAGAAATGGCTTGAAAACGCCGTATTTCAGGTGATTGCATCCGAGGATATCATTACGGCGGACGGCACTGTCAGCGCCAATGCAGGCGACGTTGTGGCAGAGCTTGTGACCGATGAAAACGGTTATGCGGAAACTGATCTGCTCTACCTCGGAAAATACGGAATTATGGAAGTTTCTGCACCTTATGGATATGTAAAAAATCCCGAAATACAGGCAATTGAACTGACTTACGCAGGACAGGAGGTCACAGTGAGAGATACGATGAATACGTTGTTTGTGAACGATTATCAGGGCATTGAAATCAGCCTTGAAAAGTTCATGGAAAGCGATGAAATGTACGGAATATCGGCGGAAAACAGCTATAAAAATGTTCGCTTCGGACTGTTTGCAGATGAGGAAATTATTGCTGCCGACGGAACATCAATTCCCGAAAACGGATTGATTGCAGAGGTTTCACTCGGCGAGGATATGAAAGCCGTATTTGCCGAAAAACTGCCGTTTTCACGCTATTACGTTCAGGAAATCGCCACAGACGAGCATTATGTCCTCAACGGTGAAAAGTACCTTGTAAATTTCGAGTATATGGGTCAGGAAATGACTACAGTGTACGTGAATGGCGTACAGTTTGATAATTTACTCAAGCGTGGAACTGTCAAGGGTATCAAGGTGAACGAATCTGAAGAACCGCTTGAAAACGCACTTTTCGGACTGTTTAATACTGACTGTACAGAGTTCACGGCGGAAAACGCAATAGTGACTGCAAAGTCCGATAAGCAGGGAAAATTTGAGTTTGCGGAAGTAGTTTACGGCGAGTATATTGTCCGTGAGATTGCAGCTCCCGACGGATATGTTCTGAGCGACAAAAAATATCCTGTTACAATTTCAGAGGACGGCGAAATCGTCGAAATTACGGCAATAAACAAGCCTGTTACCGTCGAAATCAGCAAGCGTGACGTTCACGGAAATGAACTTGAAGGAGCTGAAATGGAGCTTGTCAATAGTGACGGAGAAGTTGTTAAAAAGTGGACATCAGACGGCACAAACCACGTAATATCGGGACTTTCCGCAGGAAAATATATGCTGAAGGAAGTTGCTGCTCCCGACGGCTATGTGATTGCGACCGACATTGAATTTACTGTTTATACAGACGGTACAGTAAAGGTCGAAAATGTCGATTCTACGGCGATTTCTGAGGACGGAAATCCGATGATTGTGATGATTGACGAGGCTGAAAAGATTCCCGAAAAAACTCCTGAAATCCCGAAAATTCCCGTAACACCGAGCGTTCCGACGGGCGACGCTGGCAGAAATCCGCTGGCATACCTTATGCTTGCAGGCGGTCTGATTCTGCTTGTTTCGCTTGGAATCGGCAGAAAAAAGCACAAAAATGAGAAAGGAAACCGTATATGACAAAGAAAAAAATAATCCGAATCGGGCTGGCTGTTCTTGCAGCCGCCCTCCTCGCCGGAGGAGCTGTAATGCTCACAAAGGACGATATATCGCAGAAAATCAAGGAAAAAGAACTGATTCCGTATATGCCTGCACCAATCATACTTGCCGAACTTGATGAAGCTGTTCCGGAAGTTCCGACGAAAGAAATTCAGGCAGAAACAGAATATGTCAAGTCTGAAAATATTCAGAATTTTTCCGATATTACGCCGGAAACTCCTGTTTCGGAAGCACCGTCTGAAAATATTCAGAACGAACTCAGGGAAACTGTCCGTGAAATGCAGACAGCGTATCCCGATACAGTCGGATGGCTGTATATCCCCGATACTTCGGTAAATTATCCGATTATGCAGGGCGGCGACAACGACTTTTATCTGCATCATGCCTACGACGGAAGCTGGCTGTCGTCGGGTTCGGTGTTCCTTGATTTCCGCTGTGAAAGCCGTTTCATGAACAATCTGAACGTGCTGTATGGTCATCATATGAACAACGGAAGTATGTTTGCGGGAGTGTGCAATTTCAAGGATTATGGCTATTTTCAGGCACATAAGTACGGCTGGCTGGTTACTGCGGACGATGTTTATAGGATTGACTTTTTTTCTGCGGCAGTTACGGACTGCGACGATGAAATTTACAGCGGATTTGAAAATACTGCCGACCGTCTCAGTCATATTTACGATATATCGGCGATTTATGAGCCGACGGAAATCAGTGAGCAAGACCGTCTGGTGCTTCTTTCGACCTGTTCGTATGAGTTTGAAAATGCGAGAACGGTGCTGACGGGAAAGCTTGTGAGAATGGGGGACGATATATGAAAAATCTCAGAAATAAGGCGATTTCAACACTTTTCGGAGCGTTGGCGGTCGCAAATATGATGACCATGACCGCTTTTGCGGAGGGCGACGTTGCGGGTGCTGTCACAAGCACCTGGTCGTCCGCAAAAAGTCAGATTAAGAGCGTTGTGGACAACGTGGTATTTCCCGTAATCGACGTAATACTGGTCATTTTGCTGTTTGTCAAGATAGGTACAATGTACTTGGAGTATAAAAAGCATGGTCAGCTTGAATGGACTGCACCGGCGATTTTGTTCGGCTGTCTTATCTTCACGCTGACCGCTCCGCTGTACATCTGGAGCGTGGTGAACATCTGACGTTCACTAAAAATCAGCTGCTGCATATCATGTTCATAGGAATCAAAATCATGAGGTGATAACTATGATGACAATGTGTGCAGTGATTCTGGAAATCAGCGATAGGAGACTTCTTGTCCGTGACAGCAAAACAGATCAGGAGATTGCCGTAAATACACGCTGTAACTGCAATTTCCGTGTTGGAGACAGGGTAATAATTGTTTACAATGGTGCAATGACAAGAAGTATTCCTCCGCAGATAAGTGCAATAAGAATACGAAAAGCACCGTTTAATATTTGCTTTTAAATATACTTGAAAGTCCGTTTCTGATGCTTTATCAGAGGCGGATTTTTAATTAAAAAGGGGTGATAAAAGTGCCGTATATCCCATTTACAGAAGAACAAAAAATAACGGCAAACAGCGTAGAACTGGCAGATTTTCTACGTATGCGGGGCGAAAGACTTGAACGTGCAGGGCGTGAATACAAGCTGATTTACAGCGACAGTTCGGGCAGGCATGACAGCATAACAATGTCGGGTTCAAGGTGGTTTGACCACAAAAATCAGGTCGGCGGCGGTACAATAAAATTCATGCAGTATTTTTACAATATGGACTTCCCGACGGCAGTTCAGGAACTTCTTGGATACTCGGTTGAACCGTTGCAGCGAAGTCCTCCGAAAATGGCTGTACAGGCGGAAAAACCAAGGAATTTCCGACTTCCCGAAACCAATGAAAATATGCACAGGGTATATGCTTACCTGATTAAACAGCGGTTCATAAATCCCGAAATTATCGGATATTTTGCGAAAAATCGCACGTTGTATGAGGATAAGGAACATCACAATATAGTGTTCGTGGGAGTTGACGAAAACGGCGTACCACGTCAGGCTCACAAGAGATCAACGTCAACTTTCGGGAAATCTTTTCGGCAGACCGTCGAGGGTTCGGACACAAAATACAGCTTTGCGTACTTCGGAGATTCGGGAAAATTGTTTATTTTTGAAGCTCCGATAGATATGCTGAGTTATCTCACATTGAATCCCGAAAACTGGCAGAAACACAGCTATATCGCCATGAACGGCGTGTATGAAAACGCTGTTTTAACGGCGTTAAAAGGACATTCAAATCTGTCGGAAATTATGATCTGCACCGACAACGACGGGGGCGGAATCGATGCTGCGGACAGGCTGAAAGATATACTGTCAGACAGCGGATATGCTGATATCAAGCGGATTCTGCCGCATAACAAAGACTTCAATGAAGATTTGAAACAGCTTAACGGCGTTGAATTTCTGAAGGCTGTTCCTCACAGACGGCTGGAAAAATATCATGAAACCGCAGGCGGTCTTCAGTACCTCAGATGCCATCCGGAACGCCTGATATCACAGATTTCCGCTGCTTTCAGAAACAGACAGTACAAATATCTTGCCGAGTATGCACTTGCAGGCTCGGCATTTTTTATCGGTGCGAAAGATGAAGAAGCGATGTTTGAAAAGCTGAAATCCAAGCTTGTAAACGAGTACCGTGCGTACAGCGATAAAGGCAGAATATCAGCAAAAATTGACAGTCTGAAGTCTGCGTATTCAGCTGTATATCGGGATTTGAAAATGCCTGCACATACTCGTGAGCAGTCGGTTCAGACGGCAAAGAAGCTGTTTATCCTGGCGGACTGTGCCGTGAAAATCTGTACTGAAGAAAAGCTGTGCGAGGTTCAGGAAAATGGTGAAACGGAGTCGGAGGCTTCGGAGATGTCAGCGGGGGAGCGTCATGAAGTCATCAGATATTAATATATCAACTGAAATTTACAGTATATAGCAGAAAGAAGAATATTTGGAGGGATGTGGATTGGAAGAAAAGCAGATAACAATTATAATTATACTGGTTGTATTATTTATAGTTTTTCTTGTAATTGTAAACTTGCTTGATAACAGGAGTATTGACGGAATAAAGGCAAAAATCGTGGGTGACGGGCAGCACGGCACGGCTCGCTGGGCAACGAAATCGGAGATAAAAAATACTTTTGTTTCCGTGCCGTTTGAGCCTGAAAAATGGCGTAAGGGCGAAGATTTGCCGACGGTTCAGGGTACTGTGGTGGGGTGCAGAGGACGGCAGAAAACGGTTGCACTGGTGGACACGGGCGACGTTCACACGCTGATGATCGGCGCTGCGGGAGTGGGAAAAACGGCGTTTTTTCTATACCCGAATATCGAGTTTGCCTGTGCATCGGGAATGTCGTTTCTGCAAACTGATACAAAGGGCGACGTTGCCAGAAATTACGGAAATATAGCCAAAAACTGCTATGACTACAACGTTTCTGTGCTTGATTTGCGTAACCCGACTCGTTCCGACGAGAACAATATTCTGCATCTTGTGAATAAGTATATGGACTTGTATCTTCAGGACAACACCAATCTTTCGGCAAAGGCAAAAGCCGAGAAATATGCAAAAATCACGGCAAAAACGATTATCAATATCGGCGGCGGCGACGGAAATTACGGTCAGAATGCGTTCTTTTACGACGCAGCGGAAGGTCTTCTCGCTTCTGTGATTCTGCTTCTTGCGGAGTTCGGCGACAGGAATGAACGCCATATCGTGTCGGTTTTCAAGCTGATTCAGGACCTGATTTCCAAGCCTGACGGCAAGGGGCAGAAGATGTATTTCACGAAATTAATGGAAAAATTGCCGTCGGAACATAAGGCAAAGTGGCTGGCGGGAGCGGCTCTGAACTCGGCAGATCAGGCGATGATGTCGGTCATGAGTACGGCACTGTCACGATTGAACAGCTTTCTGGACTCCGAAATGGAGCAGATTCTGTGTTTTGGAACGGCAATAGACGCTGAACGGTTTTGTTCCGAAAAATCGGCGATTTTCATTATTCTGCCCGAAGAAGATAACAGCAAATATTTCATGGTAAGTCTGCTGATTCAGCAGTTGTACAGAGAAATTCTGGTTATCGCCGACGAGAACGGCGGTACGCTGAAAAACAGGGTGATGTTTTACTGTGATGAGCTGGGCACTTTTCCTAAAATAGACGGTATGGAGGCGATGTTCTCCGCAGGACGAAGCCGAAAAATTAGTATTGTTGCAATAATTCAGTCCTTCGCACAGCTTGAACAGAATTACGGAAAACAGGGTATGGAAATAATTACGGACAACACGCAGTTGACGATATTCGGCGGTTTTGCGCCTAATTCTCAGTCCGCAGAGGTGCTGTCGAAAGCGTTGGGCGAGCAGACTGTGCAGTCGGGGTCAGTGTCGTGCGGAAAGGAAAAATCACAGTCACTGCAGATGATCGGCAGACCTCTAATGACCGTAGACGAGCTGAAATCTATGCCGAAAGGTCAGTTTATCGTCATGAAAACAGGTACTTATCCGATGATTTCAAAACTGAAACTGTACTTCAAATGGGGCATAGAGTTCGGTAAGCCGTTTCAAATTGCGGACAGAGGTGCAAGGGCAGTCAGCTACATGGAACGTGATGGGCTGATTCGGGAAGTAGAGCTGAAATATCCGCAGAAAAAGAAAAGTCTTCTGCCTGAACCGGAGGAAGAATATGACGAAAAATCGCCGAAATCAAGGCGATTACTAAAAACGGGAGGGATGTGAAATTGATTGTTCCCGAACGAATTTACGATGAAAATCTGCCACACAGAGCCGTCAGCGTGTACTGCTATCTGTGCGGACGTGCGAATAAAAAAGGCGAATGTTTTCCGTCGGTCAGAACTGTTGCGGAGGATTTGCATATCAGCAAAAGGACGGTATTTCGGGCAATTTCAGACCTTGAACGTGCGGGACTCCTGACGAGAACAGCACGCAGGCGTGTTCACGGAGGAAGGAGTTCTTCGCTGTACAAAATTAAAATTTGAGGAGGTGGTGTGCCATGTTTGACTGGATCGGCGATGCGATTGACTGGATTGGCGACGGAATTTCGTCGATGTGGAACAACACGGTGGGGTCGGCGGTCGATTCCATCACGGATAAGATATGGGATGTCATGTTTACGTGGCTGTTCAACCTGATTTACGGCGGTATTGCGGACTTATTCGAGTTTATCAACGAAACGACAAGCGATATTTTTGCACTTTCATGGGTGCAGACTTTTATCGAACTGTTTCACCATCTGGCGTGGATGCTGTTTGTCTGCGGATTTATTGTGGCGGTGTTCGATACGGCAATTGCCTATGAATCGGGGCAAAACAACATCAAGACAACCTGTCTGAACGTGCTGAAAGGCTTTATTGCGGTGAATCTGGTCACGGTAGTTCCGCAGAGGCTGTACAGCTTCTGTACGTCGCTTCAGGGGACGTTTACCCACGATTTACTGGGAAATTTCATAGGTTCAACGACCGATACGGTATCAGGAACGGCACTCAGCGTGGTGGTAGCACTTGCATCAGATGTGTCGCTGTTCAGCCTGTTTTTTATCATACTTTTCGGCTATTGTACGATAAAAGTGGTGTTTGCGAACATCAAAAGAGGGGGAATCCTGCTGTGTCAGATAGCGGTGGGAAGTCTGTACCTGTTCGGAGTTCCAAGAGGCTATACGGACGGATTTTTCAGCTGGTGCAAGCAGGTAATCGCTACATGTTTGACCGCTTTTTTGCAGACTACAATCCTGTATCTTGGACTTCTGACATACACTCAGCACGCTTTGCTGGCAGTCGGAATATGCCTTTCGGCGAACGAAGTTCCGAGAATAGCACAGATGTTCGGACTTGATACAAGCACCAGAGTCAATATGATGAGCGTAAGTCACACGGTGAGCATGGGTTCGAAGGCTGTGAAAATGATGACGAAAAAGTGAGGTGAACGGAATTGAAAACATATATTTATCCCGAAAATTTGCGTGCCACGGTCAAGCTGTGGTTCTGGAATGTGCGTGATTTTCTGATAATCTGCGGCGGAATAATTCTGTCGGTGGCGCTGCTTGCGAAGCTGTGGACTGTGATTCCGCTGGCGGTTACGGTCTGCTACGCATTTCTGAGTCTGAGGGCGGACGACAGCTCGATTATGGACTATATCGTCAACGCTGTGAAGTTTTTTGTGACCTCACAGCAGTTATTTTTATGGGAGGTCAAAAATGAGAAGTAAGAAAAACAGCGTTCAGAGGCTCATCGGCTTTGAATGTTTTACGAAATACGGTGTTCGGACGGACAGGTATGAATTTGCATTTTTCGGCATAGAACCGACAAATATTTCGGTGCTTTCGGCGGCGAATATCGAGGCAAAAATCCATCATCTCACGATGCTGCTGAGCATGATTCCCGACCTTGAGATAACTGCTCTGGACAGTGTCGAGTGTTTCGATGCCAACAAATCGTATATACGTAAAAGACTTAACGAAGAAAAGAATGAATCCGTCCGCAGATTATTGCAGGCGGATTTTGATTTTCTGGACGAAATACAGACGGAAATGTCGTCGGCAAGGCAGTTTGTGTTCTGCGTGAGATTCCGCAGGGAGAACGATGAGCAGATTTTCAAGTCCGTGAACCGAATCGAAAAATTCATTGCAGAGTACGGATTTATTGCCAAAAGAATGGCAAAATCCGACATCAAGCGAATGCTTGCACTGTACTTCGGCACGAGCATTGCAGGCGAGGAAATTCCCGATATTGAGGGAGAAAACGAGTTTGTTTTGGAGAGTGAAGCGAATGAAAATCAATAAACAAAAGAGAAAAAAGCTGTCCGCAGAACAGCTTGAAACTGTGAAAATAAAGGACTTTTTTGACCGTATTGTACCGTCGGCGGTTCGATTTTTCACCGACCACTACATCTGCGGAAATTTTTACAAGTCAGTATGGGCGGTCACGGAGTATCCTCCGACCACCGAAGAAACCGCCATTTTGGCACATTTAGCGGACAGAAACGGCGTAACACTGCGGATTTACAACCGACTGGTAACGGCTCAGGAGCAGCGAAAAATAGTTCAGCAGGCAATGCGGAAGAATCACATGATGACCACGACAAACGACGTAAACGAGAGCATCAGGGCGCAGGACAACATCAACGACGTTGTGGAGCTGATTTCGGAGCTTCGCCGCAATAAAGAACCGCTGCTGCATACGGCTGTTTTTATCGAATTAAAGGCGGTTTCCGAGGATAAACTCCGTGAATTGCAGGCGGATATTTCAATGGAATTAACACGTTCAAAGATCAGCGTTGACAGGCTTCTGCTCCGTCAAAAAGAGGGATTTTTGTCCGTACTTCCGACGGGAAATAACGTGTTCGGAAATCAGTTTGAGAGGGTGCTTCCTGCATCGAGTGCGGCGAATCTGTATCCGCTGAATTACTCCGGAAAAACCGACGAAAACGGCTTCTATATCGGTCGTGACAAGTACGGCAGCTACGTGCTTGTGGACTTAGGCGTACTGAGGACAAGACAAATTCAAATATTTTGATTCTCGGCAACAGCGGTCAGGGCAAGTCGTATCTGATGAAGCTGCTGCTTTGCAATCAACGTGAGGCAGGCAAAAGTGTGCTGGTTTTAGACCCTGAGCATGAATACGAGGAGTTGTGCGAAAATCTCGGCGGCACGTATATCGACATGATGTCGGGCGAATTTATGATAAATCCGCTTGAACCGAAAGTATGGTCGGACGGTCAAAAAGACTCTGATGACAGTCCCGAAACGTTCAGAAAAGTCACAAGATTATCGCAGCATATATCGTATTTAAAGGACTTTTTCAGAGCCTACAAAGACTTCACCGACGGCGAAATTGACACCATAGAAATCATGCTGATGAAGCTGTATGCACGTTTCGGAATCGATGATTTCACGGATTTCAGCACTCTGAAACCAACTGATTATCCGACCGCCGAGGACTTGTACAGCCTTGTGGAAAAGGAGTTCATGGCGTTTGACAGCGAGAAAAAACACCTGTATACCGAGGAAATCCTGCAGAATATCTGTCTTGGACTGCACTCAATGTGCAAGGGAGCTGAGTCGAAATATTTCAATGGTCACACGAATATCCGTGACGGTGAGTTTATCTGCTTCGGCGTGAAAGGTCTCATGGACACCAATAAAAGGCTCAAAGATACGCTGCTTTTCAACATTCTTAGCTACATGAGCAATCAGCTTCTGGGACGTGGAAATACCGTTGCAGCCATAGATGAATTGTATTTATTTTTAGCAAATATGACTGCAATCGAATATATCCGCAACGGAATGAAGCGTGTCCGCAAAAAAGAATCGTCGTTTATTCTGGCAAGTCAGAACATCGAGGACTTCCTTCTGCCTGAAATAAAGGAGTTTACCAAGCCGTTGTTCAGCATTCCGAGCCACCATTTTCTGTTCAATCCGGGAAATATCTCACCCGTGGATTTCATGGATACGCTTCAGGTGGAACATTCGGAATACTGCCTGATTCAGTACCCCGAGCGTGGAATCTGTCTGTACCGATGCGGAAATGAACGCTATCTGTTGCAGGTTATCGCTCCGTCTTACAAGGAAAAATTGTTCGGAAAGGCGGGCGGACGATGACCGAAGCGATAGCCGCAGCCGCAAAGGCACTGCTGAAAAAGCTTGCGGTAGATACTGCACTTGACAAGGAAAAGCGGAATAAAATTCTGCTGATAATTGGCAGCATAGCAGTCGGATTGCTGTTTTTATTGTTTGCACCGATAGCTGTTCTTTCGGGTATGGGACAGATTGAAAGTCCCGATATATCGGTAAATTTTGATGAAAATGATTTCATGTCCGGAATGTCTCCGGAACGTCAGGAAACGATGAATTCAATAACGGCGGACGGTCAGGCAATCGCCAACACAATGTACGCAATCGGACTTCGGGAGCAGATTATCAAGGCACAGCTTATATATTTTTCGTACTTTGAAAGCGGTCAGATTGTTGATTTTTCGGGCTATGCGGAGATGTTCAGGAATGAAAACAATGAAGCTCTGATTTCGGATATCAACAGTTTTTATGGACTTGAAATCAGTTACGAGAACTTTATGCGGAGCTATGTCATGGTGATGAACGCTACAATAAACGAATATATGTTTGCGGATTTAGGCACGAAAAACTGTGCTGATATGGCGGCTTGGGCAAGGAACACTTATATTTCAGGCTGGGGATTTCAGGAAAATTGTTTCGGTGAAATGGACGAAAATCTGCGGTATCGATGTGCGGATAACGTCGGTTTGATTATGGGTTATTTGAGGTATATACCGTCCGAAAAAGACTTTGATACGGACATTGACACGCTGATTTATAATGAAATCGGTGGACTTGATACTATGCCCGACATCGCAGGAATCGGACTTTTTGACGGAAATAATTTCGGAATTTATGTTGGTAACGGCAATGTGATTTTCGCATCTGCTGAAAGCGGAAATGTCGTTAAATTGCCTGTTTCAGAGGGAAACTGGATAAGCTGGTGTACCTTTGAGGGCGTGGAATATCCGCAGGAAGTTGTGGATAAAATCAACGAAATTCAGAATCCCACGGAAGAAAATACAGAAGAAGAAAATGGAGAGTGATTTTTTATGAAAGTACATTTGAAAAACAACGGATATGCATTGTCGGTGGAGTTTCCGATGACGGCGTTTGAAATGCAGGACGCTCTTGACAGGCTGAAATATCCTGCCGGAAACAGCGAAGTTACGTTCCGAATCTATGAATTTAAAAATATGAACCTGCCGTCGGAGCTGTATGAAAAGGACTTTTCTGCGGACATCTACAGGCTGAATCTGTTCGCTGAACGTCTGGAAAATCTCGAATTTACGGAGATGGCGGCGTTCAAAAGTCTGCTTGTCGAGAATCCTGAAAGCAGTTTTGAAGATATGCTCCTGATGACTTATGGGCTTGATTCCGTGATGGTTTACCCGTGCGGAAACTGCTATGAACTGGGCGAAACGGTCATTGAGAACGAAATGATTCCCGAACTTGAAAGCTGTTCCGATGAGATTCTGGAGCTTCTTGACCGTGAAAAAGTCGGGAAACTTATGTGTGAGCGTGAGGGCGGTCAATTTGTTGATGGCTGTTATTGTTTGACTTCGGGGTATGAAAAGCCAGATATCAGCATCGAAATCGGCAGATCTGATAACTGTTTTTTTCGTCTGCTTATCGTGCCGGAGGAGGAAAAAACAAAACAGGCACAATGGATTTCCCTGCCGTGCGAAACGGAAATTACTACTGATTTATGTAATGGAATCTGTCTTGATTTTCAGTCGTCACTGCCGAATTTGACATTTGATGACACGAGTAAAATTGATAAGTTAAACAAACTTGCGGAGCAGATTTCACAGCTTTCACATAACGATTTTGTGAAGCTGAAAGCGGTAATGGAATCGGAAAATATTTGTGAAATTTCAGACACGCTTGACTGTATCGGCAGGCTTTCAGAGTATCAACTGGACAGGAAAATATCTGATTCAAGCGACTTCGAACAGGTGATTCCGGAACGAAAACAGGGCGGAATCACTTCCTACGGAGCAATATCGGGCAGAGGTCAGGAGCTGTCTGATGAACCTGACGAAGATGAAAATTGTGAAATGGGGATGAGTTTATGAAGAAAAATGTAAGTATTACGGTCAGTGGTGAAAAGTTGTCAGCACTGGAAATGTACCTTGTACAGAAGAATACAACGCTTGTTGCGGAACTTGAAAAATTCACGGAACAGCTTTATATGAAGCACGTTCCGCAGAATGTCAGGGACTATATTGACCTGATGTCTTCGCAGAAGTCCGATAGAAAGGAAAATCGCCGTACAAAGTCTGAAACTCCCGTTTCCAATTCAGACGTATAACCCCGTCGTTCGCCCCACGATGCCACGTGTGGCGTTTTCGGGAGAGAGGTCGGGAAAGTATACCCCTGAGAGTATCGGGCGGAATAAGAGCCGTTTTCGGACGGGTCTGAAGGTACTGATTCTGCCCGGTTCTGATGGGAATCGGTGATTTTTTTGGTTTGCTGGTTAAAGTTTTGGCGTCACAGCCGCCAAAACATTCACATCGGACGGGCAAAGCCCGCCGATTTTGCAGGAGTTTCAGAAAAATAAACTTATGGAGTCAGAGATGGAGGTTTCGGAAAATTATGAAGTCAAAAAGCGAAAAAGAAAGGGAAACTGCCGAAAAACGGACAGTTTCCGATGATGTCAAGGTGAAATTTCCATTGTATATTTTTCCTGATACAATGGAAAAAGTTGATATGCTGTATGAAGCGGACAACTGCAAATCCAAAACAGAGTTTATTGAAAAGGCGGTGCGTTTTTACTGCGGTTACTTGCTTAACAAAGAGAATACAGCAACGGAATTTATTGCACCTCAGCTTGCTACGATGACGGAGGGAATCGTAAAAGGTAGTGAGCAAAGGTTGTCCCGTGCGATGTTCAAGATAGCGGTGGAGCTTGGTGCGGTCACTCATATGCTTGCGGCGTTGAATGAAATCGACGACGAAACTTTGTTCAAACTCCGCATGATGTGTACCGACGAAGTGAAACGCATAAACGGTATCATCAATTTTGAAAAGGCTGTGCGTTATCAGCGGTCGGAGTAAATTCGTACTTGAAAGTTCGTTTGCGTTGTGGTATAATTAAATTATTAATTAACATAGCGGAGGAAAAAAATGTCAAATAAATTGGAGCTGACGTGGTACGGCAAGGAACAGGAAATCTCTGTTGAGCCACGCCTTTTGATAGAGAGAACGGACTTGTCCAACACGGACAGTGAACCCGACACGGAGAATATGCTGATACACGGCGACAATCTGCTTGCACTGAAAGCGTTGGAGGCTAAATATGCAGGAAAGGTTAAGTGTATCTACATAGACCCGCCGTATAATACGGGAAGTGCGTTTGAACACTATGATGATAATTTGGAACATTCAATGTGGCTGAACTTAATACAGGCAAGATTAGAAATATTAAAAAATCTTCTTTCTGATAACGGAAGTATATGGGTTAATTTAGATGATAACGAAGTACATTATTGTAAAATTTTAATGGACGAAATTTTTGGAAGAAATAATTTTTTGTGTGATATTTCGTGGGAAAAAAGATACTCTCCTCCGCCTGATACAAAAGACTTTGGTTATATTCATGACCATATTTTAGTATATAGAAAAACAAAGTTATTTCAAAGAAATTTATTGCCTCCTACAGAAGAACAGACAGGAAGATATAAAAATCCTGATAATGACCCTCGTGGAGCATGGAAAGCAATGGACTATACTTGTCGGTTTACTGCCGAACAACGTCCCAACTTGTACTATCCTATTATTCAGCCTGCAACTGGTGAGGAAATTTATCCTAAAGAAACAAGAGTATGGGCAAATTCAAAAGAAGAACATGAAAAGAATGTGAGAGAAAATCGTTTATGGTGGGGAAAAAATGGATTAAACAAAGTACCTGCAAAGAAAAATTTTCTTAGTGATATTCAACAAGGAATTATGCCAATGTCATTATGGCATTATCAGATGGCTGGAACGAATCAAGATGCTAAAAAAGAAAGCATAAAAT
>CAJTOG010000032.1:0-3512 GCA_910577575.1 uncultured Ruminococcus sp.
ATCCCATGTATCATAATAATTTCCGTTCACAACCGCTATAACGTGTGAAATTGTTGCAACAATATATTTTCCATTAGGGTTATCCTTTGCAAAGTCTGCAACAGTATAGCAATCTGGATAATTGTTCGGGATTGTATGGCGTGTAAATCTTTTATTTTTCAAATATGCACCCCATACAACATTTGACGAAGGCATATCGAACATCATTAATCCCTGCACTGATAGCTCTGTGTAAATCATATTTTAACTGCATATTTAACGGATATCTTGATTCTGGAATTAAGATAGACCAGCTTTTTGAAGCAATGATTAACGCTAAAGGTAATAATAATAATATGACCAATGAGTCGGTCTGAATATTGACCATCTTGACCGAATCTGCTAATGAACTGATTGCAGATATTCCCAAGGAATAAAAGAAAACCGGTGAATTTCTTATCAGAAAACAACACGGAAACTAAAAAAATAATTCCTCAAACAACATTTTTTTATATTTAAAATTATATATTCATTTGATTGTTTTTTACTTAAATTTTCATTTTTGTATTTTGCTGAAAAGATTACAATATCAATAGTTAGATTGCAAAAATAAAGCCGATGTTTACATAGAGTCGTAAGCATCGGCTTTTATTGTTTCTTCATTAAGAACAACATGCACATAACATAGTTTTTGATTATAAACTTAATTGATTTGTATCACCAAGTTCTTTTGCAGATTTTCCGGGTGATGGAAGTGTTTTTACATGATATTTTTTTAATTTTTCTGAATTTTCATCCGATATGATTTCAGTATATGCAAGAAATGAATTTTTTTTCAGTGTTATTACCTGAACTCCCTGAGAATCCCTTGTTGATTTTGGAAGAAGCATTGCTGTATTGAAAACAAGAGTATTTCCGTTTGAACTCCTCAGCAAAATATCTGAATCTTCCGAAATAAAAATTGCAGCAGCAAGTGGTGATTTGTCAGAATAAGCCTTTGTAAGTTTTTTACGATTGGTTTTTGTTTCATATGATTTCATCGGTATCTTTGAAGCTTTGCCGTTTTCAAAAAAGAAAATCATATATCCGCTGTAGTCTGTTGTAGGAACAAGGGTTTTAAGGTTTTCATTTTCATCAAAATTCAATTTTGCCGGAATATATTCGCCCATAAGACTTGCTTTTGAATCATCAAATAAACTTGCTTTTGATTTATATACCTGAGCTTTATCAGAAAAGAAAATCAGTTCTGTTTTATTGGTGGCTTCAAAAGTCTGACTGATAAAATCTCCCTCTTTAAGTTTCTGTTCACCGCTCATACGCAGTGACTGGGGAGTAATTTTTTTGAAATATCCACTGTCTGAAACGAAGATGTGGACAGGATAATCAGGAATGTCATCAATAATGGTTTCTTCCTCAATGTCAGATTGATAATAAAATGAAGTTTTTCGGGGTTTTCCGTAATTTTTGATTACATCTTTCAGTTCTTTCATTATAATTTTACGGATTTTATTCTTATCGTTCAGAATTTCTTCCATTTCAGCAATATCCTTGCGGAGATTTTGAACTTCTTCAAGACGTCGCATAATATATTGTGCATTGATATTTCTGAGCTTGATTTCTGCTACATATTCAGCCTGAATTTTATCAATTCCGAATCCAATCATCAGATTAGGAACAACGTCATCTTCGTTTTCGGTTTCACGTATGATTTTAACAGCTTTGTCAATATCAAGTAAAATTTTTGACAAAGCTTCTAAAAGATGAAGCTTTTCTTTCTTTTTCTTTAAATCGAAAAAGGTGCGTCTCTGTACACATTCTTCACGGAAAGCCGTCCATTCACTCAGAATTTCACGTATTCCCATAACTTTTGGAGTACCTGCAATAAGGATATTGAAATTGCATGGATAACTGTCCTGAAGTGGAGTAAGTCTGTATAGTTTCTGCATAAGTTTTTCAGGGTCAGTTCCACGTTTTAAATCTATGGCAATCTTAAGACCTTCAATACCTGTTTCATCTCTTATATATGATACCTCACGGAGTTTTCCTGATTTGACCAAATCAACCACTTTGTTTATAATTGCTTCAATGGTTGTAGTATAGGGAATTTCTGTGACTTCAATGCAGTTTGATGATTTGTCATAATTATACTTACAGCGGAGTTTTATACTTCCTCTGCCGGTTTCATAGACTTTATTCAGTTCGTTTTCATCATAGAGCATAAATCCTCCGTTAGGAAAGTCGGGTCCTTTAAGAGTACTTATAATATCATGATTCGGATTTTTCATAAGTGCGATAGTCGTTTCACAGATTTCTGAAAGATTGAACGGACATACATTGCTTGCCATAGATACGGCAATACCAGTATTTGAATTTACCAAAACAGTCGGAAAAGTTGCAGGAAGAAGTGTAGGTTCCTGCATGGTATTGTCATAGTTCGGAACGAAATCAACAGTATCCCTATCAATATCACGGAAAAGTTCTGCACATATTTTTTCCAGCTTTACTTCTGTATAACGTGAAGCGGCAGCTTTCATACTGCTTGAATACTGTTTGCCGAAATTGCCCTTTGAGTCGATATACGGATGCAGAAGCGACTCGTTTCCACGGGTAAGGCGGACCAGTGTTTCATAAATCGACTGGTCGCCGTGAGGATTCAGTTTCATTGTCTCACCTACAACATTTGCAGACTTTGAACGTTCCTTATCGGGATTCAGAAGACCTCTTTTGTACATCATATAAAGAATTTTTCTGTGCGAGGGCTTAAAACCGTCGATTTCAGGCAATGCACGTGATATTATAACACTCATTGCATAAGGCATATAATTTTTTTTCAGTGTATCAGTAATTCTTTCATCAACAATACTTCCTGAACCCTCTATATAGGCTTCATGTTTATATACAGCTTTTTTCTGCGGAGCAGTTTTCTTTTTTGGCATTTGAATTTCTCCTTTTATAATTGGAATACTGTACGGCAATACGGTTTTCTGGTTGACTGTCGAACAGATAGAGTACAAAAACAAATATATATTCAAGCGGTTTCATAAGAATATATACAATATCGGCATGTATCGGCGAAGTGATATGACGTGAAATAGGATATCCGTACCTGTCATAGAATCCACGTACAGCCTTATGGAATATGGGAAGTCTTTCCATGATTAAATCTTCAAAAGCATTAGCTGTCATAAGCTGCCTGTTTACCACAATTTTACTTCCGAGACGTTTGCCGTATCTGAGTGGTCTTACAATATTTTTATGACCGCCTGCCGCAACAGTACAGAGATAATGTCCTTCATATTCAAGCGGCGGGGGCGGAGTTTGAGTTGAGAAAGTCCAGTCGGCTGTCATTGTAAATGCTTTTATAAATCCGTCAGGACCCTGACCGAATATTATGAACAGGATTTCAAGAATTGCTGCAACCGGTAATATAAGTGCAAAACTGAACAGAGTCATGGTTGAAACCCTTGACATGATTTTTCCGAGCCATGTTCCAAATTTATTTCTGAAAACCGTTTTACGCTCATTAACAAGTC
>CAJTOG010000032.1:3522-21527 GCA_910577575.1 uncultured Ruminococcus sp.
TCTTTTATCTGGAATCTTATCCGCCTTACCGCAAGCAGAATCATATTTGCAAGGTAAAGCCAGCAATACAGATGTATGGGCTGAAAATGTTCTGCAAGCTGAATATATACAAAAATCCCTGCAATAAATCCAAGTATTGTACAGGCAACAGATACTGCTGAAATTATGGGGGACAGTTTTTCGGGCTTGAAACTTCCGAGAATCAAAAGCCCGAGATAACCCAGAAGTATAACAGTTATAACAGTAATACCATATTCGCTGTGCAAAGCAAGATGCAGCTGATGAGAATAAACAGCTTCGTCATAGTCTGCATCTGCTATATCGCTGAAAACGGCAAATACTACAAGTGCCATGAAAAATCCGGTAGCTGAACCGAAAACA
The DNA here is from genome assembly GCA_910577575.1 of uncultured Ruminococcus sp. Taxonomy (GTDB): domain Bacteria; phylum Bacillota; class Clostridia; order Oscillospirales; family Ruminococcaceae; genus Ruminococcus. The sequence goes on from CAJTOG010000032.1 coordinate 3,904, forward strand.
TCAAAGAAAAGTTCATGTATTTTCTGTCTAATAAAAAAATTTGCAATATTCAGTCCTGTCATCATAATCGTATAAACTGAAAGTATTATAATCAATTCCATGATTTTCTCCTTAACTTATATCAGCAAGTTCAAGGTAATCAGCTCCGTACTCAGATATATAATTTTTACGTCCCTGTAAATCATCACCGAGAAGCATTTCAAAAATCTCGGCTGATTCACGTATATCATCAGCAGTTACTTTTATAAGACGGCGTGTATCGGGATTCATGGTGGTCAGATTCATCATATCAGGTTCGTTTTCACCGAGTCCCTTTGAACGTTGTATCGTATACTTCTTATTGCCGATTTTCTTGATGATATGCTGTTTTTCCTGTTCTGTATAAGCAAAATAGGTTTTGTCTTTTGTGTTGATTTCAAATAGCGGAGATTCTGCAATGAACACGTAACCTTGTTCAATGAGTGTTGGAGTAAGTCTGTAGAGCATAGTAAGAATAAGAGTGCGAATCTGAAAACCGTCAACATCGGCATCAGTACAGATTACAATTTTATTCCAACGGAAGTTGTTTATATCGAAAGTTGAAAGTTCCTTGTTTGCTTTTGCAGTGACTTCAACACCGCAGCCGAGTACTTTAATTAAATCAGTTATAATTTCACTTTTAAAAATCTTTGCATATTCTGCTTTAAGACAATTAAGAATTTTTCCTCTTACCGGTATAACTGCCTGAAATTCAGGGTCACGGGCAAGTTTTACCGAACCGAGTGCAGAATCGCCCTCAACTATATAAACTTCACGTTTAGAAACGTCTTTTGTACGGCAGTCAACAAATTTCTCGACCATGTTAGTCAAGTCAATAGTACCGGAAAGTTTCTTTTTCATGTTGAGACGTGTTTTTTCTGCATTCTCACGGCTTCTCTTGTTCAATAGAATCTGTTCGGAGATTTTACGTGCCTCATCGGGATTTTCAATAAAATAAACTTCTAACTGATGTTTCAGAAATTCCGTCATTGATTCACGGATGAATTTATTTGTAATTGCCTTTTTGGTTTGATTTTCGTAAGAAGTCTGTGTTGAAAACGACGATGAAACCAGTATAAGACATTCTTCAACGTCTTCATATTTAATTTTGTTTTCATTTTTCTGATAACCGTTATTCTGTTTGATAAAATTGTCAATTTGTGCAGTAAATGCACGTTTTACTGCATCGGCAGGTGAACCGCCGTGTTCCAGAAAGCTTGAATTATGATAGTATTCAGTAAGCTTGACTTTATTTGAGAAAGTAACCGCAACATTGAATTTAACTTTATATTCAGGTTTATCCTCACGGTCCTTTCCGTATTTTTCAGCAGTCCAGTACTGAATTGAAGTAAGAGAGTTTTCTCCTGAAATTTCAGATACATAGTCAGTTATGCCGTTTTCGTATATAAATTCAGTTTCATCAAATCCGCCTTCTTCATTTTCTGAACGGAACAGAAACAGTATATCAGGATTTACAACGGCCTGACGTTTCAGAATATCAAAGAAAAATTCATCTGATATATTTATATCAGTGAAAACATCCAAATCAGGCCGCCAGAGTGTTTTAGTACCGGTCTGTTTTTTTTGGCATGGTTCTTTGTGAAGTCCGCCGATATTTTCGCCCTTTTCAAAATGAAGGTTATATTTATATCCATCACGGATAACTTCAACGTCCATAAACTCGGATGCAAACTGAGTTGCACAGAGTCCAAGACCATTCAATCCAAGAGAAAATTCATAGGAATCGGCACTGTCGTCATATTTTCCGCCTGCATAAAGTTCACAATAAACGAGTTCCCAGTTGAAACGCTGTTCGTTATTATTAAAATCCACGGGACAGCCTCTGCCAAAATCTTCAACTTCTATATTATTGTTTAGGTAGTGAGTTATAATAATTTTGTTTCCGTAGCCTGCACGTGCTTCGTCAATGGAATTTGAGATAATCTCAAATACTGAATGCTCACAGCCGTCAAGACCATCCGAACCGAAAATAACTGCCGGACGCTTTCTTACTTTATCCGCACCCTTGAGCATAGTAATACTGTCATTGCCATAATCTTTCTTTTTAGCCATATATATAACCTCTCTGTATAAAAAACAAAAAATACGTTCTTATGCATTATATCATAAAACAATTTTTTTTGCAAGTCCAAATCTTAAGTTTACATTAAATTTGCATTACAAAAAAGTATCATCAGTTGCATTAATAAAAATTTTGTGATATAATAAACATATTCTGAAAAGAATAAAAAGTGAATTGTATTGGAGGTGTTTTTTTGGATTCTGTAAATCTTGTGCTGTGTGCTGTATCAGCGGCAGCTCTTGACATCTGTGCACTTGTACTGATTATCACATCGTACGTAGAAAAAAGGTCAGGCAGAAAGAACTGGAGCAAAATCTCAGCAGATATGGAGCTTATAGAACAAGGAAAAGCCTATGTTCTTGAATGTGATGAAATTTTAATAGGTCGTCATGCTTCTGCTGACATAAGATTGCTTGATATGTCAGTATCACGCTATCATGCCATGCTTAATGTAACTGACGGCAAATGGACTATAACTGATTTGGGTTCTAAATCGGGCATTTATGTCAATGGTATTCTTATAAAGCATACACGTCTTAGGGAGAATGACATAATAATTCTTGGAGAACGCCGGCTTATTTTCAGAAAAAGGAGGATACAGAATGAGTAACCCAATTTCCTATGCAGTATCATGTATATTTGTTTTATTTGCACATGGTACGATGCTTTATAATGTGTTCAGCAATGGAAGTTATGAAAACACGAGTAATGTAATACTTCTTGCTGCTGCTGTTATCGGACTTGATATAGCATATTTCATTGCGATGCCGTTTTTCAAACAACGTACATATGCAGTTGATTTCATGCTTCTGCTTATAATAAACATGAGTCTGATTTTTCAGTCGTGTTTCGGAGGAGTACATTTTGATTTTAAACATTTCATCACCTGTATAGCGGCACTTGCTTCATGCCGGCTCGGATTTGTTCTCTGTCGTAATCATCGCTGGATTCAGAGTCAGAAAAAATTTGTCTGGCTCGGAATAGGCGTACTCATGGTTATAATTTTGTTGTTTACAGGCAATAGAAGTATGTGGATTGATTTAGGATTTATGACTATTCAGCCGTCCGAATTTATAAAACCTCTCCTTGTGCTTGCCTGTGCCGCTTCAATATCGGAACAGCAGAAAAAGCATAAAGTGTTGAATTTTAATATTGTATACGAAAATTTTATACTTTTTGCAATTACTGCTGCTGTTATTCTTTTTCAATGGTGGTGCAGGGATTTGGGAAGTATTCCGACATTCGGGGCAATATATGCATCCGGATTCCTGCTCCGCATCTGTTATCCCAAAGCAAAATTTTCAAGAAAAACCCTTATAATTGCAGGTACATGTGTTGCGGTTGCAGGAGCTGCCGCAATGGTTCTTGCACCTCCTTATGTTAAGGAACGTCTGTTTGTGGATATATGGAATAATCCGAACGGAGAGGGCTATCAGCAGACAAAGGCTCTTATAGGTATTGCAGAAGGCGGTTGGTTTGGAAAAGGTCCGGGACATGGTTCACTTCACAATTTATTTGCATATGAAAGTGATATTGTATTTTCTACAATAAGTGAAGAATGGGGACTGCTTTATGCATTGATGACTGTCCTTATGCTTCTTATCATCATAGCTATGCCGTTGGTAAATCCCCCTCGTTCCTATTATCATGCTACTATGTGTTCAGGAGTATGTGCGGCATTTACTGTGCAGATGGCTTTGAATATATTCGGTTCATGCAATATGATTCCATTTACGGGAGTAACTCTGCCGTTTATTTCAGCGGGTGGAAGTTCAATGGTAACAAGTGGACTGATGATAGGCATGATTGTTGCGGCACAGTCGCCTGTATTCAAAAATCCGAAACCAAAGAAAAACAGGAATCCGCAGCCTGTGCAAAGGAGGATTTCTGCATGAAAAGTATAAAAAGATGTCAGTTTGTCATGACAGTTTTCCTGATTATTTTCATTATGGGAATTGCAGTACTCGTTATAAAAATTAACAGAAATGCACCTTTTTATATGACATATTCTGAAAACTATGAACTTGGCATGGTTTATGACAGGAACGGAGATGTTCTTTTTGACGGTATGGGAAAAGATACTTATCCCGACAACTATTTCATAGATATTGGAAATCTTATCGGTGATGATAAAGGTCAGATGTCAAATACTCTTGTTTCAAGAAACATAGACAAGCTTAATAATTACAGTTTCTCGGCAGGAATAGTAAAAGAGGGAGGAAAAGCTGCTATCTATACTACTCTTGACCATAAGGCAAACCGTGCGGTATATGACGCATATATGGGAGCAAAAGGTTGTGCAGTAGCATATAACTATAAAACAGGGGAGATGCTTGTATGTACAAGTCTGCCGTCAATTGACCCTGCAAAAGGCTATGGAAATATTGACAGTATGGAATCGGGGACTCTTATTTCAAAAGCTATGTATGCTACTGTTCCCGGTTCAACTCAGAAGGTTTCTACTGTTATTTCTGCTCTTGAAATCATGGGAAGTGACAGACTGTTTTCTAAAAGTTTTAATTGCACGGGACATTATACAAACAAATCAGGAAATGTTATTGACTGCCATAATACTTACGGTCACGGTGAACAGAATATACAGCAGGCTGTAGAAAACAGCTGTAATCCGTTTTTTGCACAGCTTATAGAGGATTCTGATATGCCACTTGAAAGAGTAAAATCCATGTATGAAAAACTTGGATATTCTGTAAGTGATGAGAAAACCAAAAAAGAAATTGAATATTTTGATATTGATGGTATACAGTGTGAAAAGGCTTCGGCAAAACTTACTGATTCAACAGATTTCAATACTCAGTGGAGTTGCATCGGACAAAGCGAGACTCTTGTAAGTCCGATTCAGCTTATGATGTGGCAGAGTGCAATTGCAAACGGTACGGGAAAAATGACTATGCCTCATCTTATAAGTAAAGTTACTGACGTTTATGGTGAAGATACCGAAATTATGGGGACTAAATTCAGCAATCAGATTTTTACACAGAATACTGCTTCAACAGTAAAACAGATTTTACTTACAAACGGTGTAAATCATTACGCATATTCAATTCCGAATTATACAATAGGTATCAAAAGCGGTACGGCACAAGTTAAAGACGGAGCGGAAGAAAATGCACTTCTGGTCGGATTTGTTGATGATTCTGCCAACCCTATTGCATTCTGTGTTCTGCTCGAAAACAAATACAGCACACCGGTCACTGCTGAACAAATAGTTATAACCATGCTCAACTCACTTTGTTCTTAGTTAAATATATTTTTCAACTCTCGCTGTTCTGGACAGTGAGAGTTATTTATTTAATTTATACTTGTTGAAAATCTACAAAATATTATGTTGTTAATATGCAGTTTATACAAATTTAACAAAATCCTCTTGTAAAATTCAAAATATTATGGTATAATATAACCATAAAATTTAGCTTTCACCAAAGGAAGCTTATTAAGGAGGAAATCCATTATGAAAACAACTATCACAGCTAAAAAAATGTCCGTTCCGCAGAATTTTACAGAGTATGCAGAAGCTAAACTTGATGCAAAACTCAATAAGTTCTTCGGTGAAGATGCTGAGGCAAAAATCGTTATATCTGAAATAAAGAATCAGATTGTAATTGAACTTACTGTCAGATACAACAGCATTATTTTCCGTGCTGAACGCACAGCAGCTGATAAGAATGATGCTCTTGATTCTGCTATAGATAAAATTATCAGACAAATCCGAAAAAACAAGACAAAAGTTGAAAAGAAACTAAAGGATTCAGCTTTCAGAGAGACTTTTTCCGAACCTGTTGAAGAAATTGCTGACTATACAGTTATAAAGGAAAAGAAATTCAAGCTTCGTCCCATGGATGTTGAAGAAGCTATTCTTCAGATGAATCTTCTCAGCCATAAATTCTTTATGTTCCTTAATGCACAGACTGGTGAAATCAATGTTGTGTATAAGCGTGAAGACGGAGACTATGCTTTGTTATCACCTGACAGTGAATAAGGAAAGGCTTTGATTTATGATTGATACAGATATCTGCTCAACGGATGTTATATCCGGCAGACAAGTTGTTGAGACAAAAGGCTGTTACAGTATTCTTGAATACAATAAGCTCTCGGGTTACAGTGCGGCAAATCCTGCTGAATCGTTTTTCCGTGCAAAGCAGGGAATAAAGAAAAGACAGGTTATTGCTCAGATTGAAAACGGAAAAAGTGTAATTTTACAGGCAGGTGCTATGCAGATGATGCTTGGCAATATTGTAAGTGACGCAAATACCGGAGGAGTCGGGGGAGTAGTAAAGAATTTTTTTGGTGCAAAAGCTACCGGTGAATCAGTGGTCAAGCCTAAATATTCAGGTGATGGTGTTCTTATTCTTGAGCCTACATGGAATTTTATTCTGCTTGAAGATTTGGCAGACTGGGGAGGAAGCATGGTTATTGATGACGGTTTGTTCCTCAGCTGTGAATCTACAGTTGAAATGAAAGTTGTTGCACGTCAGAATCTCAGCAGTGCAATCGCAGGCGGAGAAGGATTGTTCAATACAATGCTTATCGGCAAGGGTACTGTTGCACTTGAATCGAAAATGCCGAGAAATGAACTTATATGCATTGAACTTCAGAACGATACAGTTAAAATTGACGGCAATATGGCTATTGCGTGGTCAGGAAGTCTTCAGTTTACTGTTGAGCGTTCAATGAAGGGATTTATAGATTCTGCTATATCTAAAGAAGGTTTTGTTAATGTTTACAGGGGTACGGGACGTATTTTAGTCGCTGTAACCTGATTCGGGGAGATTTTTATGGATATAAACAAAAAGACAGTAATTGAAAAAAGAATCAACAGAACAGGTGAAAATCTCAGAAAAAATAATATGGAGTTCTATTATGCTCCGACAAGGGAAGATGTAAAGGATATTGTAAAATCTCTGCTTTGTAAAGGTGATGTAATTACCAATGGCGGAACTATGACAATGGCAGAATGCGGTCTTAAAGAGCTCCTTGAATCACCTGATTATAAATATCTTGACCGCTCAAAATATGCTCCGGAGGAAATTCCGGAGCTTTACAGAAAAGCATTTTCTGCTGATGTATATATTTCAAGTTCTAATGCAATAACCGAAGACGGCGTATTATATAACGTTGACGGCAACAGCAACAGAATTGCGGCTATTGCATACGGTCCGGAATCAGTAATTATTATTGCAGGATATAATAAAATAGTAGAAAATCTGGAGCAGGCTGAAATCCGTGTTAAAGCACAGGCTGCACCGCCCAATTGCGTGCGTCTGGACTGCAAAACATACTGTGCTGAAACAGGGGAGTGCATATCACTTTCAAAGGCAGACAGGCAGATAACCGATGGCTGTAAAGGAGACGGACGTATCTGCTGTAATTATCTTATTTCAGCACATCAGAGACATAAAGGCAGAATAAAAGTAATAATCGTTGGTGAAGAACTTGGTTATTAAAATCTGAATATGGTTAGCTTGATATAACATAGTTTGACATTCTTTTGTCAAAAACACTTGATTAAATTTCAGAAATGTTGTATAATGTTATTGTATGCGGGATGGTTAACCGTCCTAATATCTGAAAGGAGTATTAAAAATGATTTATTCTCACGAAGTTGAAACAATGTGCCCTATAGCACAGGGCGTTGCTCATGGTGCAGCTCCGATTCCGGAGGAAGCAAAATGGGTAAAGGCTAAGGAAATCAAGGATATTTCCGGCTTTACTCACGGCATTGGCTGGTGTGCTCCTCAGCAGGGTACTTGTAAACTTACTCTTAACGTTAAAGAAGGTGTTATTCAGGAAGCTCTTGTTGAAACAATCGGCTGTTCAGGCATGACTCATTCAGCTGCTATGGCTGCTGAAATTCTCCCGGGCAGAACAATTCTTGAAGCTCTGAATACTGACCTTGTATGTGATGCTATCAATACTGCCATGAGAGAACTTTTCCTCCAGATTGTCTATGGCCGTTCACAGTCTGCATTTTCTGAAGGCGGTCTTGTTGTGGGTGCCGGTCTTGAAGATTTAGGTAAGGGTCTCCGTTCACAGGTTGGTACTATGTATGGTACTCTTGCAAAAGGTCCTCGTTATCTTGAAATGACTGACGGTTATGTTACAGGTCTTGCTCTTAATGAAGATGATGAAATTATCGGATATAAGTTTGTTAATTTCGGCAAGATGATGGATTTCATCAAAGCAGGCGATGATGCTAACACTGCATTTGAAAAGGCTCAGGGACAGTATGGCAGAGTTGCTGACGCTGTTAAGATTGTTGACCCGAGAAAAGAATAAGGAGGATTTCTAAAATGGCTTTATTTGAATCATATGAGAGACGTGAAAAGCAGATTCTTGATGTAATCAAAGCTTATGGCATCAATTCTATTGAGGAATGTGCTGACATCTGCAAAGAAAAGGGTCTTGATATTTATAAACTCGTTGAGGGCATTCAGCCTATCTGTTTTGAAAATGCTAAGTGGGCTTATACTGTAGGCTGTGCTATCGCTATCAAGAAAGGTTGTACAAGAGCCGCTGACGCTGCTGCTGCTATTGGTGAAGGACTTCAGGCTTTCTGTATTCCCGGTTCAGTTGCTGACCAGAGAAAAGTTGGTCTTGGTCACGGAAATCTCGGAAAAATGCTTCTTGAGGAAGAAACAGAGTGTTTTGCATTCCTCGCAGGTCATGAGTCATTCGCAGCTGCTGAAGGTGCAATCGGTATTGCCGAAAAGGCTAACAAGGTTCGTCAGAAACCTCTCCGTGTTATTCTTAACGGTCTCGGTAAAGACGCAGCTCAGATTATTGCACGTATTAACGGTTTTACATATGTTGAAACTGAAATGGATTATCATACCGGCGAAGTTAAGGAAATATTCCGTAAACCTTATTCAGAGGGTCTTCGTGCAAAAGTTAACTGCTATGGTGCAAACGACGTAACAGAAGGCGTTGCTATCATGTGGAAGGAAAGTGTTGATGTTTCTATTACAGGCAACTCAACTAATCCAACTCGTTTCCAGCATCCTGTTGCAGGTACTTACAAGAAAGAACGCACTGATGCAGGCAAGAAGTACTTCTCAGTTGCTTCAGGTGGCGGTACAGGTCGTACTCTTCACCCTGACAATATGGCAGCTGGTCCTGCTTCATATGGTATGACTGATACTATGGGACGTATGCATTCAGATGCTCAGTTTGCCGGTTCATCTTCTGTTCCTGCTCATGTTGAGATGATGGGTCTTATCGGTATGGGTAATAATCCGATGGTTGGTGCAACAGTTGCCTGTGCAGTTGCTGTTGAAGAGGCTATGAAGTAAAATAAATATACAGAATTTTTATTTGGATAAATTTATCTGAATAATTATAATAATAAACCTGCTGTAATGAAATATTCCGTTTTCTACGGATTGGTGCAGCAGGTTTTTTATTTCTGTTAATAAAATTAATAATCTGTCTTTTAACTAATTATTATTTAAAAGACAGATTTTTTATTGTTTTATAAAGTTTATTATTGTTCCGTTTTGAAGACAATCTATGTTAAGTCAGTGATGTTGGTTTATATACAAGCAAAAAGAAATTTTTTTCAGAAATAATCCTGCAAACATAATTTTAGCTTGTTCTCCACCTGAAAGATTGCAGAATTATTTGTAATCAATATCTTTGTTAATCTTCGGAAGAGACATTTCACGATAAATTTCCCAATCTTCTGCATTGATAGCAATTTCCATTATTATATCAATTATAAATATTTCCGGATTTGAAATGCTATACGGAAAATATTCAAAATTAACATTTGACAGGATAGTACCGATTCCTTGGAGTTCACTTGCAATCAGTTTCATAAGAGTGGTTTTTCCTCTTCCGTTTCGTATGACAAAATCAAGTTTTCAATCAGTATCAAGCTGAATATTTACATTTTCAGAATTTCCTTCATAGTAAAATGTAAGATTTGATATATTTATCAATGACATAAAATTATCTCCTTGCAACTGTACATAAAAGAGTAAGAAGTATTCCGAAAATAATAATCTTTTTATTTTTTATTATTAATTTTATAACCCCAGTTCTCTGAGATATTCCTCCATTTTTGCCTGAACTTCAGCAAGTTCTGTTTCAATTCCTGCAATATTTGCTCTTACTTCATTTATGTCAACAGGCTTTTCTTCCTCGAAGGTATCCACATAACGTGGAATATTTAGATTACAGTCATTCTCAGTTATTTCTTCCTGAGATGCAATATAGCTATATTTATCAATTACTTTGCGTTCTTTATAAGTTTTTACAATTTTTTCAATGTCACATTCACGGAGTGTATTCTGATTCTTGCCTTTTTCAAAATTTCCTTCAGTACTTGCATCAATAAACAGAACATCATGATTTACTCTGTTCTTTTTGAAAACAAGAATACATGCAGGTATTCCTGTACCATAGAACAGATTTGCAGGCAGTCCGATTACAGCATCAAGCAGATTAAATTTAATAATTTCTTTTCTGATTTTTCCTTCGCTTGCACCTCTGAAAAGTACACCATGAGGAAGTACAACTGCCATACGTCCGCATTCATCATCAAGGCAGTGAAGCATATGAAGTACAAATGCATAATCACCTTTTGAAGCAGGAGGCACTCCCCATGCAAATCGATTGAATTTATCGAGGGATGCGGACATTTTCTCTTTTTTCTTGCTGTCGCCTGAGATTCCTGAAAGAAAACCGCTGTCCCATTTATCAAGTGAAAAAGGGGGATTTGCTACGATGCACTGGAATTTCATAAGCTTGTCATCCCTGATATTTTTTGGATTTGAAAGTGTATCGCCACGCCATATCTTTGCATCATCAACGCCGTGCAGGAACATATTCATAATGCACAACGACCATGTCTGAGCATTTACTTCCTGACCGTAAATTGCGGCTTTATGAGACGGTATTTTACTGTATGCTTTAAGAAGCAGACCTCCGCTTCCGCAGGTCGGGTCATAAATCCTGTCATTTTCACATGGTTGAACAAGTTCCGCAACAAGTTTTGAAACATTGCTGGGAGTAAAAAATTCTCCGCCTTTTTTTCCGGCATCTGATGCAAAGTTTGCTATCATATATTCATATGAATCGCCGATAATATCAGTACTGTCAAGCTGTGAGGGACTTAAATCAAGAGCATGAAAATCTTCAAGCAGATTTTTCAGAATTGCATTTTTACTTCTTGCTTCACCCAAATCAACAGTAGAATTGAAATCAATTGCACGGAAAACATTTCTTAGTTTTTCGCTATTCTTATCTTCAATATCTGCAAGAGCAGTATTGATTTTCTGCCCTATTTCACTATCGTTTCTGTGTTCATAAAGATAATCAAAAGTTGCATTGTCCGAAAGCGTAAAGCGTTCATTAGCCATCGCACGTTCAACCCTTATCATATTTCCGTTATATTCCTTGATATACTTTTCTTTTGTTTCATTGTAAACATCATTAAGATACTTTACAAAAAGCATGGCAAGAATATAGTCCTTATAGCGTGAGCTGTCAATCTTATTTCTGAAACTGTCACACGCATTCCAAAGAACCTTTTCAATATCACTTCTTGTAGTCATAATTATTTACCTCATTTCATTGATTTTATTCAACATCATTGTATAGTATGCTTTTTTTTCATTTATTAATTTTTCATAAAGCATAAGCTCTTTTTCTGATGATTTGCATATCCTTACAACTTCCATCTGCTTTTTAATATCAGGAAGTTTTATGTCAGCATTTGCAACAATTGTAGGCTTTATCTGCATAAGTGTACCGGCACAGCTCATTCTAAAATATTTCTTAATATTTTCTCTGTTAAGATACCATGCAATGTATTCAGGTATAGCCTTATTTTTATCAATCCTGATTATAACAAAATGAGAGGGGATAACAAGTCCTGCGTTTTTCTCCTGAATGCAGAAAGCTGTATAAGGTTCAACAAGCTTCATTATAACATCATCTTTCTGCGTGATGTAATTAGAACTTAATTCTTCACGGGCATAATAACAATTAAGATTATTTATATCAATCAGACCGCTGTTATCAACTGCCTTGAGTGTAAGCTGATGATATTTACAGCTTTTTTCATAATTGGCAGACATTTTTCTTGAAAGGATAAGTCCGGTTTTTACTATAGCGATTTCTTTTAATTTCATAGCACCTCCGAGATGTTATGGGCAAAATGTTTCTGTAATATATACATTATATCACAATATTTGGGATTTGTCAATAGTTTCTTTTAATATTACTGATATGTAAGAAATGTAACATCAGAAAATATTTTTTAAATTACTTTAAAAACAAGTAATTTTATGGGATTTTGTATTGTAATAACTTTTGATTATATATTCCGAAATGTGTTTTATATCAGAAACGCAATACAATGCTATTGAGGCAATTAGTGCAGTTTTTGTTAAACAGACAGATTTTCCTATGAAAAAAGTACAGCTTGACGCTGCAGTGACTGAATAATTAAAAATATTAAATCCCTCTTTTGTTAAAAGGGGAATTTTTGGTTATTGCATTAAATTATTTTCAAATGCAAAAATATTAAAAAACTATATACAATAATTGTCTCCGTCAGTGCTGTTAATATGGTCAACTATATCCTGCAAAGTTATTCCATCAAGGTAATCAGTAACTGCTTTGTAAAGTCCTTCCCATAAAAAAAGCGTGGAGCAGGAATCTGAACGTGGACAGTCATTTGGCAGATATTCAAGACATGAAACAGGAGAAAGTGTTCCTTCAGTTGCTCTCAGAACATCACCCACAGATATTTCACAAGCTGTTCTTGCAAGCATATATCCGCCTTTATTGCCTCTGTTTGTTCGCAGAATACCGTTCAGCATAGGTACAATCTGCTCAAGATATTTTTTTGATATGTTCTGACGTTCTGAAATATCCTTTAATGAAATAAATGATTCATTTTGGTGTATAGCAAGTTCAGTAAGCATTCTCAGAGCATATCTTCCTTTTGTAGAAATTTTCATTTTTATGAACACTCCTTTCTGCTGAGCCAATAATCACAAAATTAAAGGAAATAAATAACTTTGACACAGCGATATAAAAATAATATGATAGACTTTAAGGAAACAAGATACACTACAGAATACGAGTGAAAACAGCCATCTGCTGAATCAAATTTTTATGCTGGATTCCAATTTATTTGGAAAAAATGCTACGTAGTCACAATAAAAAATAAACCATATAATATAGAACTTTATTTCCAATATGACAAGTTTTTTGTTTATCGTGAAATTCTTATGAATGAGGCAATTTTTATTCTACAGATAATTTTTATCCTCTGGTTGCTTTGTTTCGACCTTCTTTTCCTTTCGGATTATTCATATTACTATTATAACATAGGTTTAATATGTTTTCAATAAACAATTTCAGCTTAAATTATACTAATCTTTTGAATATTATAATAAAATTTTTGTGATTTTCTACCAACTTGGATATATAGTGTATAAAAAATGAATAATATGTAAATTTTTTATGAAAAACAACCCTATAAAGTTTAAAAATCAAAAAAAACCGCTCATTAGTGGGAGGTGAAAAAATGAACAGTACAATAATAGTTGCTCTTATTTCTCTTGTTGGGACGATTATGGGGTCGCTTGGCGGAATTTTGGTGAGTTCAAAACTTACAAATTATCGCATAGAACAACTTGAAAAAAAAGTGGACAAGCATAATAACTTTGCTGAGAAAATTCCAATTTTAAAAACTAAAATTGATATGTTGAATCAACGTATAAAGGAGTTGGAATATGAAGAAAAAATTTAAAAAACTGATTGATGTGAAGTCAATTGTTACACTGATTTTAACTTTTGTTTTTAGCATTTTATCATTAAAGAACAAAATATCATCAGAACAGTTTCAAATGATTTTTACAACCGTCATAGCATTTTATTTTGGTACTCAGCATGAAAAAATTCAGAAAAGATTTCAAAGGAGTGAAGAAAATGTTAACATTGAGAAATGAACATTTTATTAGATTTGCAAATGAGTTTGATATGGGAACATTGATAATAAGAGCAGAAATTGATATTGATACAGCGGATGAACTTCCTGAAGCAGATAGTATATCAGGAAAAATCCTGCATCAGGGTTCAACGGCTCTCATCATCAAGGAAGGCAGAATAGCAATGCTTTCAGGAGATGGACATTGGTACATAAATGGGGAGATGATTAAATGAGTTTACATGAAGTTTATTTAGCGACTCAAATTTCAGACAAAAACAGTAATGAAAATGTAGATTTATCAGACTATTATACAAAGTCACAGTCTGACAGTCTTATTTTTGGTAAGGTTGACAAAATTTCCGGTATGAGACTTTCTGAAAATAATTTTACAGATTCTGAAAAAATTAAACTTTCAGAACTTTCAGAAAAAAAGTATCTTGATGAGCAGAGTATTCCGTCAGGTGCGGATTTAAATGACTATATTTCTGATAATTTTCAGGTTTATAGCACAAATTCTCAGGCCATAACACAGACAATCCTAAATAGACCTGTTGATGTAAATGACAACAGATTCACACTTGAAACATGGAAAAATGGCAGTTACAACTATATTCAGAGGCTGACTCATTGTGCTTATACAGCTACAAGACCACCTGTAATGTATATCCGTTCATGTTCGGGCGGTTCTTCTTCTGCTCCTGATTTTACTTGGAGTGATTGGTATAAATTCACGCCTGTAAAGGTGGAAAACAACACAAATATGGAGGAAAATTAAATGATTAAAACTTTTAAATCAACTGACAGAACACAGCTCACAACGCACTTTAATGTTTCAGAGTTCCGATGTAAATGCGGAGGAAACCACGACATAAAACTTGATGTTGACCTTGCGGACAAGCTTGAACAGCTCCACAAGGTTCTGAACTGCTCTAAGATTATCATCAATTCGGGTTATCGTTGTTCATCACACGACAAAAATGTAAGCGGTTCGGGAAGTGGTCAGCACGTAAATGGCTGTGCTGCTGATATTGTATGCTATGACCAGAAAGGCAACAAAATCAGTTCCAAAAAAGTGTGTTGTATCGCTCAGGATATTGGTTTCGGAGGTATTGCCAATATTGATTCTACATATACTGCAACTCACGTTGATACACGTACGGCTAATTTCTGGAAAGGTGATGAGGTCAAAACAACAGCTTATTCTGTTACAGATGATTTTTATAAATATTATGGATTATCAAAATCAGATGTTTATCCTGCATGTGCTAAAAAATCAAAAGATTTTGCTATCATTGTTGACGGTATAACCTACACGGGAACATTAATAGAAAAATAAATAAAAAGTGCATCCGAAGAACCTTTATAAATTCTTCGGATGTATTTTTTATTTTAATAATATGTTTGTAAGAACAGATTTTATTATCTGAATATTATTTACTGTTTATCAAACTTAATCTTTTTTATTTCCAACAACAACCTGTCGTTGTGTACCGTCATCGGTACAGGTAATAATAGTAATTCTGTCATCTTCAAAATCGTTCAATATCCAGGTTTCATCAGGTTCTGTAATGAATTTTTCAGTTACTGTATATATATAACAATTTTTATTTGTATCATATAATTTAATTTTCATTCCGATTTCTATATTTTTAAGATTGTTTAAATATTCTTTATAAATATTGCTACTGTGACCGGCAATACAATAATTTCCCTTGCCAGCACTTCCTGTTCCGTTAAAATGTCCCGTAGCTTTTGAAAGGGTTTCTTTATCTGTTCCTTCTAAAACGGGAGCTTTTATTTTAATTTCTGGTATTTCTAAAACAACATTTTCCCTGAACATTTTTTGCCTTTGAATTTCTCGATAAATTTTCCTTATACCAAAAAATCCTAAAACATTTATACCAATTATTATAGCAATGAGTCCTGTTATAAACAGGACCCATTGTTTTCTCGTTTTTTTGTTTTCGGTATCTTTAATCAGTAACTTACTTTTCATCTTTTTTATGAATGATTATACCAGAAAATTTTACAGAATATACACCGAATAAAATCATCATGAATGCACTTACAGCAGTCAAAATATTCTTTAATGAATTATTTCCGGTCTGTGGAAGATTTTCTTCTATAGAGTACAGTGAAAAATGTGTTGTAGTAAAGGTAACAGTATGATTTTCGGCATCATAAGTACCGTTCATGTTTAATTTTTCGCCGTTGTCAGCAATGTAGTAAATATTAATGTCTGTTGCTGCATTTAATGCGTTATATGGAACTGTGATAGTAACAGAACCTTTTGCTTCGTTAGAGAAGATAACTGATTCGCCATTATCATCTATAAATGAAAGGTCAAATACTTTTCCGCCGTTATTAAGGATTTCTTTAACAACTAATTTCTGTTCATCAGAAATATTTGTTATCGTCATTGAATCTGTATCACTTAATTCCTTGTAATTGAATTTAATCTTTCCATTGTCTGATTTTTCATTTATAACATTTACCGCATTGGAATCGAATAAAAATTTAAAGCCATCTGATAATATTTCAAGTTCACCGTTTTCATTGATGTCATCTTTAATATTTACAGTAACAGAAATATTTTTAACATTATTGGTTGTTGTTGAAGCAGTAGAAGTTGTAGTTTCTGTAATAGGCTTAGTTTTTTCTGTAGTAGTTGCAGTTGTATCGGGTTTAGTTTCTTCAGTAGTAACTGTTGTTGTTTCAGGTTTAGTTTCTTCAGTAGTAACTGTTGTTGTATCGGGTTTAGTTTCTTCAGTAGTAGCTGTTGTTGTTTCAGGTTTAGTATTTTCAGTAGTAGCTGTTGTTGTTTCGGGTTTAGTGTTCTCATTAGTTTCTGCTGTTGTTTCGGTGGAAGAATTTGATGTGACAGGTTCTGTTTCTGTAGTTGTATAAGTTGTAGTTGTAGTTGGTTCTGTTGTGGTTGTATTTGTCACAATATCAATATTAATATTATTGCTTTCCACAAATTGATCTTGATAAACGTATTTCAAAGCTTTTTCAGGTGCAGTAATCTTAAAGGAAACATTATTTCCAGATTTGTCCTTTACAGATATAATGCCTATATCCAATAAACTGTCTTCAAAAAGCGGGTCTGTTCCGGAAAGATAAATATTAAGTTGTTTTGTATCTGAATTATAACGGTATTCAGAAATCTTTATGTTATCTTCATCATTGAATGTAAAAGAAACATCAGCGTCTTCATCAGTATCAACATTCAAACTTAATTGGAGTGTAGTAATTCTGTTATCTGCTGCGTGATGAGATATTAATATGATTTTTCCTGAATCATCAATTTTTACCTTATCATATGTTTCATTAACAGAAGGTGTTACAGTTGTTGTAATTGGTTCTGTGATTGTTGTAGTTTTTAGTCCTGTTGTAGTTATAGTTGTTTCTGTTGCTTTAGTTCCAGAAGTTGATGTAGTTGTTGTAGTCTTTTCTGTAGTTGCCGTAGTTTTAGGTTCTGTTGTAGTTACAGTTGTTTCTGTTGTTTTAGTTCCAGAAGTTGATGTAGTTGTTGTAGTCTTTTCTGTAGTTGCTGTAGTT
>CAJTOG010000033.1 GCA_910577575.1 uncultured Ruminococcus sp.
GAATGGCTGTACGGATTTGACTGCTACTGAGACCGGTCTTGATTTTCTTTTTAATGCTGATGATGTTGGTACAGAAGTTAAGATAGTTGGTTTTATCCGTCCGAATGAAGATACAAAATCTGCAATGATTGGCAGCTATATCGGATATACTGCTGAACTTACCGAATATGCTATTAATAAGACAAATGACAGTGAACTTGTAAAGGCTCAGGTTGAAGATAAGGAAAATGATTTGATTACAGGTACTAAATTCATGACTGATGATTATGTTGAACCGAGCATTGAAGAAAAAGCTGCTGATGCCAAGGATTTTATTAAAAATTCCAATGATGACAAAAAGGCTGAAATATATAGATTTATAATGTCCCAGCCGGACCCTGTACAGGTTGAAGCTCAGATTACTGAAATGCTTAAGGATTTTGACAGAAATACTTTTATTGAACAGGTTAAATCAAATTATTCTGAAGAACTTGGCATAAGTGCTGAGCAGGTTGATTCATATGTTGCTTCTATGAGTGATGAAGATATAAAAGCTTTTGCTTCAGAGGCTGCAAAGGCTCAGATTGCTGAACAGTATGCGGAAACAGCTTTGCAGCAACTTGCATCAAAAACTAATGCGGAACTTGCAAAGGCTCTTAATGGTGCTAAAATTACTGATGATATGTATGCACTTGTTTTTGATGAATTCACCCCGCAGGAAATTTCTGATTCAACTTATGAAGATAACCTGAAACTTTTAGGAAAAGCTGATTTGTCAGACCCTTCGTCAATCAGGATATTTGCCAAGACTTTTAAGGATAAAGATTTAATCTCTGATGCAATCGCCGATTACAATAAGGATAAAAAGGACGCTGATGTAATCCATTATACTGATTTTGTAGCACTTCTGATGTCATCTATAACAAGCATCATAAGCGGTATTTCTTATCTTCTTATTGCATTTGTCGGAATTTCGCTTGTTGTATCATCTATTATGATTGGCATTATTACTTATATCTCCGTGCTGGAAAGAACAAGAGAAATCGGAATCTTACGTGCAATCGGTGCATCTAAGCACGATGTTTCAACAGTGTTCAATGCAGAAACACTTCTTGTCGGACTTACTGCCGGACTTATAGGAATAGGTTGTACTATATTGATAAACATACCGATAAATCTTATTATCCATTCTGTAACGAGTCTTGATACGCTTTATTCAAGTCTGCCGATAGTCGGTGCAGTAATACTTGTCTTCATAAGTATGTTCCTGACGTTCATTGCCGGACTTATACCGTCAAGAGTTGCTTCAAAGAAAGACCCTGTTGAAGCTCTCAGAACAGAATAAATTTATTAAATCTCCTCTGCAAAAACAGAGGAGATATTTTTTTATCAGTCAGTTAAACTTTTCGGAAAGATAAATTCTTATTTGGCTTTGAATTGAGTCCGTACAATAAAACAGTAAAAATTGACTATCCGAAAACATGAATAAACAAAAATATTCTTTCCGGCATATAATGTTATAAGGACGAAAGTCCAAACAGTAAACCGAAAGGAATGTTTTTATGCCAAAGGTGTTTTTAAGTCCTTCCACGCAGGAGTGGAATAAATATGCCACTGAAGGCAACGAGGAGCTTTATATGAATCTTCTCGCCGACAGAATGGAGCCTTATCTTCGTTCCAGCGGTATTGCTTTTGTAAGAAACGACCCCGACAAAAATGTACAGGGTGCTATAAAAGATTCAAATGCAGGCGATTATGATGTTCATCTTGCCCTGCATACCAATGCAGGACCTGAACAGTTTGCCGGTAAATTAAGGGGAATTGATATTTATTTTGCTCCCAACAGTATTGACAGTGAACGGCTTGCGAATATTATTGCAAATAACATGAAAATTATATATCCTCTGCCGGATAAGGTGAGAGCAGTGCCAACATACAGTTTAGGGGAAGTTTTACAGACAAAAGCAGTTGCCGTGCTTTGTGAACTTGGATATCATGATAATTTTGCTGATGAAGCATGGTTGAAAAATAATCTTGAACTGATTGCAAAAAATCTTGTACGCTCACTATGCGATTATTTTGGCATACCATTTGTAATGCCGTCTGCTATTCAATTTGGTATGGTTACAACTGATGGCTCAAATCTGAATATAAGAAATTATCCGTCTATGGAAGGTGAAATTATAGGCAAGATTCCTGATAATGCAGCCGTGCTCATAAATGGAGAAGTCAATGGCTGGTATGTTGTAAGCTATAATAACATAGTAGGATATGCAGACAGCGATTATATTTTAATTTAAAAAAATTTACCCTCACCTTTAAGGTGGGGGCATTTTTTTTAAAATTATCTTTGGTGAGTTCAATTTTATTTTCTTTTATTTTTGTCTTTAATATTTGGTACTGCATATTTTGGTTTTATAGGTTTTGAATTGTTTTTGAATAAGATAAATGAATAGATGCAGATTAGAATATATATTCCACAAAGTACGCATGAAATAATAATTGCTTTTTTGAACCAGTTTGATTTCGGGAACATCTTTGCAGCATAAAGGTTATATTTGGCCGTTGAACGCTCAACATTGGAAACTGCTATAAGTTCAACAGTAGCCAGTGCTTCGCCTGAATACTCAAGTGTTACTTCTCCTAAAAGTTCTCCTTTTTTTACGGGAGCCTGAAGTGATTTTTTATACCATATTATATTGTCTCTGTTTATTAATGAAACATCAATATCATCATACCAGAGGAGTGAAATTTCTTCTTTCGGACGTGCAAGAACATAGTCGTTTCCATCTGCAAGACTTACAGGAATTTCACCAAGTTCTGCTGTTTCAGCAAGTATTATCTGATATGAAAAATGATTGAATGCCCAATTGAACAGGTCTCTTGCATCTTCCAGATGATAAAATTGTGTATTACCGTTTGCGTCACTGAGAGGTGAACGCATTGCAACAGCGAGATAATTATTACCGTCTTTGCTTGCAAGTGCAATTATATTCCGTCCACCTTTTTCAAGATTTCCTGTTTTTACGCCTCTTGCTCCTGGATAGTAGTAATCGCTTTCGGAATCCATCATGCTGTTTGAATGATACCATATCCATTCGCTTCTGTCTTCATGGCGTTCAAGATTGGGAACAGACGGATTATAACTGTAGGTTGAACATATTTTTTCGAAATTTGGTATACTGAGGGCATATTCAGTTAAAATGGTCATATCTCTTGCCGATGTATACTGGTTTTCATCATACATGCCTGTAGGATTTGTAAAATGAGTTGATTTAAGTCCCAGTTCCGAAGCTTTTTCATTCATTTTGTCAACAAACGAAGACACACTTCTTCCGCCTATATTATATGCTATAGTTTGTGATGCTTCTATTGAAGATGTAAGCATCATTGCATAAAGCAAATCAGTATAAGTGAGTATATCTTCATTGTAGATTTCCGCTGTTCTTATATCATCGGGATATTCTGTCACATATAAATCAGTGTATATGGATTCGTCAATTATTATTTCCTGATTTAAATCTGTACATTGTTCAATACAGACAATAGCAGTCATTATATTTACAAGCGGTCCCGGCATTTGCTTATCATCAGCATTTTTTTCGTGTATTACAGTATCACTGTCAAGATTTATAAGTATAGCTGAATCGCTGTGAATAGTATCTTTAAGAGTGAAATTAATTGCTTCTGATTTTACAGGTTTGGCAAACGGAATAATAATTGCCATTACTGACAGAAGTGCAAATATTTTATTTTTTATCATATATAAAAACCTTCCTCAAACACATATATATATTTTATTATATCATATTTATTTTAAAAATAAAAGACTTTTTTGAAAAAATTTTTTAAAACTCACAAAACT
This sequence comes from uncultured Ruminococcus sp., assembly GCA_910577575.1. Classification (GTDB taxonomy): domain Bacteria; phylum Bacillota; class Clostridia; order Oscillospirales; family Ruminococcaceae; genus Ruminococcus. The sequence continues at coordinate 3,845 of CAJTOG010000033.1, forward strand.
ATTGCAGTAAAATAAAAAATGTTATATAATAATACCATGTAATATTTTTTATATGAAAGGGGATTCAAATGAAAAAATTAAACGGCATAAAGCTTAAACACCGCAAGAATACAGAAAATTCTGAAACTGTATCAATGCCGGTTCCGGCAAAGATAAAGCTTCCTATGTCAATGCATATGGGTGCTCCGTGTATTCCGCTTGTAAAAACAGGGGACATGGTAAAAGTCGGACAGAAAATAGGTGATTCTGACGCATCATTCAGTGTTCCGATTCATTCGGGTATTTCCGGAAAAGTTATAGCAGTAAGCGACTATCAGACGGCTATGGGTACAGTATGCAAAGCTGTTGAGATTGAATCTGATGGCAAAGGTGAGATAAGCGAGGAAGTAAAAAAGCCATTTGTCGCTGATAAACAGAGTTTTATAAAAGCAATCCGTGAAAGTGGTTTGTGTGGACTTGGCGGAGCAGGATTTCCGACACATATAAAGCTTAATCCGAAAACTCCTGTTGATACGCTGATTATCAATGCGGCCGAGTGTGAACCTTACATAACTGCTGATTACCGTGAAATGTTGGAGAATACAGAAGACGTTTTAAATGGCATTGAACTTGTAAAAAATCGGCTGGACATCAAAAATGTAAAAATAGCAGTGGAGGCTAATAAGCCGGAAGCTATAAGGAAATTTGACGAACTTGTAAAAGATGACAATACTGTTGAAACAGTGACTTTGCCTCCATCTTATCCGCAGGGTGCAGAAAAAGTTATAATTTATAATTCAACAGGACGCATTGTAAAAGAAGGTCAGCTCCCTTCCGATGTCGGAGTTATAGTACTTAATATTTCAACTGTTGCATTTATTTACAGATATATTCAGACAGGTATGCCTCTTATGACAAGGCGGATAACAGTTGATGGAAATGCAGTTGACAAACCAAAAAATATTTTTGCTGTTATTGGCACACCTGTTATTGACGTTCTTGATTTCTGCAAAACTGATATTGACGCAGTAAAAAAGATTATATCGGGCGGTCCTATGATGGGTATGTCCATTCCTGATTTGAAAATGCCGATAACAAAGACAACAAATGCCCTGCTTGCATTTAAGGCGTATCATGAACACAGAATTTCTGCCTGTATACGATGCGGACGATGTGTAAATGTCTGCCCTCTCGGACTTATGCCGGCTGAAATTGATAAGGCATATAAAATCAAAAATATTGATGATTTAAAAGCACTGAAAGTTAACCTTTGCATGAATTGCGGAAGTTGTACATATGTTTGTCCTGCAAACAGAAAACTTGCGGAAACAAATCAGCTTGCTAAATCTCTGATTCCAAGAAAGTGAGGTAAAATATATGAACAGACTTATCGTTTCACCGTCTCCGCATGATAAAAACCATATGAAAACACCAGAAATAATGTTCAATGTTTGTATGGCACTTATTCCGGCATTTGCTGTTGGTTGTTATATATTCGGTTGGCGTTCACTTCTGCTTACTGCTGTATGTATCGGAAGTTGTGTGTTATTTGAATTTCTTTGTCGCAAAGTAATGAAGCGTGAGAATACTATAGGTGACTTATCTGCTGTTGTAACCGGATTTATACTTGCACTGAATCTGCCTGTAACTCTGCCATTGTGGATAGCTGTGATAGGAAGCTTTGTTGCGATAGTGATAGTCAAACAACTTTTCGGCGGATTGGGTCAGAATTTTGCAAATCCTGCCGTAACCGCAAGAATTGTACTTATGATAAGTTTTCCGTCAGCGATGACTCACTGGGTCAGTCCTTTTTACTGGCGTAATCCTGATGCAGTAACGAGTGCAACACCGCTTGCTCTTGGCGAAGGTGATGAATTGCCGTTATACCTTGATTTATTCTTGGGAAATGTTGGGGGCTGTATGGGTGAAACTTGTGCTTTGGCTCTTCTCATAGGCGGAATTTATCTTGGTGCAAGAAAAATAATAAATCTTGCTGCTCCTGTTTCTTTCATAGGAAGTCTGGCATTGTTTTCATTTATTGCAGGTGATGACCCTTTATATCAGATTTTAGCTGGTGGAGTTTTTCTTGGAGCGTTTTTTATGGCTACAGATTACGCTACAACTCCGATTACCACAAAGGGAAAAATTGTATTCGGTTTGGGCTGTGGAATTATTACTTTTATTATAAGGCATTTCGGTTCATTTCCCGAAGGTGTATCATTTTCAATTCTGCTTATGAATATTCTTACTACGTATATCGAACAGATTACACGTACAAAGGTATTTGGTGCAAGGGAGGCTGAAAAAAATGAAAAATAATGTTATGCCATCAATTGTTCTGACTGTTATTTGTATTGCTGCATCTCTGCTTCTTGTATTTGTCCATGAGCTTACCAAAGAAAATATAGCTGAACAGAAACGGATTCGGTTTAATTCAAGTGTGGAGTCACTTTTTGGAAAAACAGAAAGTAGACTGCTGGATGATAATTTCGGTGAAGATTCAGTTCAGGCAATTGCAGTAACACCTGACGGAAAGACTGCTGTACAAGTAATTGCTGACGGATATTCAAAAGATGGAATAAATATTCTTGTTGGCATAGATGAAAAGGGTTCTGTATCCGGTATTGAATTTGTGTCACTGGGCGAAACCCCCGGACTTGGTTCTAAAGTACGTGACATTACTGATTTCCGTGAACAATTTTACGGTGCATCAGAAACGGGTGTTCAGCTTGATTCAATAAGCGGTGCAACTTTTTCATCAAAGGGTATGAAATCTGCTGTTGATACTGCACTGAAAGTTTACACTGAAAACAAGGAGGAGATTTTAAATGGCAAATAATCTTGGAAAAGAAATAACAAAGGGCATTATAAAAGAAAATCCTACTCTTGTTATGCTTCTTGGAATGTGTCCTACGCTTGCTGTTACAACTCAGGCTATGAATGGCTTGGGCATGGGGCTGGCTACAACATTCGTACTTCTGGGTTCCAATATAGTTATTTCAGCACTCAGAAAAGTTATTCCCGATAAGATAAGAATACCGGCATTTATAGTAATTATTGCAAGCTTTGTGACCCTTATAGGTTTTCTTCTGGAAGGTTTTATGCCGTCTCTTTATGAAAGTCTCGGAATTTATCTTACTCTTATAACAGTGAACTGTATAATTTTCGGACGTGCTGAAATGTTTGCAAGCAAGAACGGAATAATAGCATCGGTTTGCGACGCTCTTGGAATGGGAATCGGATTTACTCTTGCATTGTTTCTTATGGGCTCGGTGCGTGAAATTATCGGAGCAGGGCAGTGGTTTGGTATAAATCTTCCTGTGCTTCATGATAATCCGATGCTGCTGTTTATCATGCCTGCCGGCGGTTTTTTTACCCTCGGAGTTATTATTGCCATAGTTAATAAGATTGCAGACAGAAAACCTCCTCAGGAAATTGAATGCGGAAACTGTGAAAACTGTTCTATGTCGGGGAAATGTGATAAGGAGGAGCAGAAATGAAAACTTTAGGTATAATTCTTCTTTCAGCTATGCTTACTGATAATTTTGTACTTTCTAAATTTATGGGTATATGTCCGTTTCTGGGGGTATCAAAGAAACTTGACAGTGCGTCAGGAATGGGCATTGCCGTAACTTTTGTAATGATATGTGCAACTGTTGTTACATATCCCATTCATTATTGTATACTTGTTCCGAACGGACTTGAATATTTTGATACTGTTGTATTTATTTTAGTAATAGCTCTGTTTGTTCAGTTGGTGGAAATAATTCTTAAGAAAATGATTCCGCCTTTATATAAGTCGCTTGGCGTGTATCTTCCGCTGATTACTACAAATTGTGCTGTTCTTGGTGCAACTGTGCTGAATATTGATAATAACTACAGCTTTTTTCAGTCAATTGTCAATTCACTTGGTGCGGGTCTTGGCTTTATGATTGCACTTGTGATATTTTCCGGAGTTCGTAAAAAACTTGAATATGCTGATATTCCTGAAACTTTTAAGGGAGTACCTGCAACTCTTATAGCAGCCTCTATAGTTTCAGTAAGTTTCATGGGATTTTCCGGGCTTTTCAGTTAAGGGGGTGTATTTATGATTTATATTATCCCTGCTGTAATTTTGGGTGCGTGCGGAATACTTGCCGGAATCCTGCTTACTGTTGCATCAAAGGTATTTTATGTTGAAGTTGACGAGCGTATAGAAAAAATCAGCGAATCACTTCCACAGGCTAACTGTGGTGCCTGCGGATTTGCAGGCTGTGCGGATTATGCAGATGCTGTTGTCAATAATAATGCACCGACTAATTTATGCCGTCCGGGCGGAACAAATGCGGCAACAAAGATTGCTGAAATACTTGGTACTTCTGTTTCTGATGTAATTCCAATGATTGCCGTGGTTCATTGCAACGGCGACTGCAATTCAACTAAACCGCAGTTTGATTTTGATGGTGTGCAGTCATGCAAGGCTGTAAAACGTTTTTATGGTGGAAATGGAATGTGCAAATATGGTTGTATCGGACTTGGTGACTGTGCTTCTGTTTGTGAATATGATGCAATTGAAATTGATAATAAGCTTGCCAAGATTAATTCAGTTAAATGTCAGGCTTGCGGACAGTGTGTGGGAGTGTGTCCTAATTATCTGATTTCAATCAGACCTAAATCAAAAAATACTGATGTTTTGTGTTCATCTTCGGCGAATGGTAAGGCAACTAAACTTGCTTGTTCAAACGGCTGTATCGGATGTAAGATATGTGAGAAAAAATGTCCGAATGATGCCATAAAAGTTGAAAATAATCATGCTTCTGTTGACTATGAAAAATGTACGGGTTGCGGAGTTTGCAAGTCTGTTTGTCCTGTGAAGGCAATTCATTAAAAAAACAACACCGGTAAAAATATTTTTACCGGTGTTGTTTTTATTATTTAATTATTTGCAGCACTTGAATAAGTCGCAAATCATCTGCCAAATATTGCACATTGTTATGTACCTCCGTTTTTTTATTTCCCCTCTCTTGGGATAATCTTATTATAGCATAGTTTATTTATAAAATCAATGCAAAGATTATGGAAGAAATTCTGTTTAATTAAGGATAGCAGTACCTATTGCAAGATATGATGCGAATATACTCCACAGTAGATAAGGAATATTGATTAATCCCGCAGATTTTTTTATTTTTCCGAATATATATATCATAAGTCCTACCAGTAATGCAAGCAGAACTGCAACAACAGCTGCAACGGTCATCAGTCTGAATTTGAAAAAAATTATGCTCCACGAAAAATTTACTGCAAGCTGAATTATATAAATCTTAAATGCTTTTTCAGATAAATGATTATTGCTTCTGTAAATCATATATGCGGATATTCCCATAATTGCATAAAGAACTGCCCAAACCACAGGAAAAAGCCATGCAGGAGGCGATAAAGGCGGTTTTATAATTTCAGTATAAATACTGTTGAAGTCACCGGAAATCAGTGCGGAAAAAGCTCCCACAAGTTCTGTGGATACAATAAAAATAAGTAAATCTGTTAAACTGAATTTTTTCATAGAATTACCTCAATTCATGATTTATGGTAAATTCTATGTCAGAATATTGAAGATTATGTCTATTTAAGAGGTGTTACGTTATTGAATACAGCGTAGAATTTTACAGGTATATGCTTGTCTATATGACATTTCCCAAAAAACCATTTTTTATAGTGACAGGTTTTTATTATTTCTTCAAAAAGTGCATGGACTTCTATACGCTGAAAAACATCAACTCCGAGACAGTCTTTGACTGATGCAGGAGGTTCGTGAGTGACAACAAAATCAATATTGTTTCCATATTTGTCAAGGTTTTTAAGAGCTTCCATAATTTCGTCATGTGTGGGTTGTTCACGTTTCCACCAGCTTCCGTCACGTCGGAAATCAATATCCTGACTGTGACCGCCTCCGAATGTGAAAATTCTTTTATTTTCGATAGTATAAATCTGTCCACGCATAAGATGGATAAGATTCGGGGCAATTATTCTTGCCATACCGCCATTCCATGTAGTTTCGGGAAATGATTCGAGTAAATCAAAATTTTCATGACAGCCGTCAATGAATGCAACGGTAAATTCATTGTTCAGGAGTTTTTTTAAATCTGCTTTTTCTCTTTTGGAATTATCCCATATAAATCCGAAATCTCCGCAGATGATGAGAATATCACCCTTTCCGAGTTTTTTTATCTGCGGGTCTTTAAATCGGTTAATATCTCCATGGGTGTCTCCGGTAATGTAAATCATTTTAATTCCTCCGTTCTTTATTTCTGATTAGATTATATCATATTTTTATTGAAAGGTAAAGGGCATGGAAAAATTTTTCTTGACAAATCCAAAAAATTACAGTAAAATTAATTTATATATATATTCTGAGGAGAAAATTATGTTGAATATTAAATCTAAAATGTTTGAAGAATCAAAAAAATCAACAGCTTCTGAAAACCTGATTATAAATATTATTGTGTTTATAGTTATATTTTTAATTATTATGCTTTCCGAATCAATAATACCGACTATTCTCTCAAATCCGGAGTTGCAGCAGAGATTTCTGGAAGAGGGTCTTATTGAAAATACGGATTTTGAAAGAATGATGGAAATTTCTGCTGAAGTAAGTATGAATCCGAAATATTTCATTCCCACTCTTTTCTGTACCGGATTCGGAATTTTTATAAGCATTATTTACTGTCGTTTTATTGAAGCACGTTATCTGTCATCCATGGGTATACGCAGAAAAAAAGCGGGCATTCACTATTTTCAGGGATTTGCTGTCGGAATTATAATTATGACTGCTGTTGTACTGCTTTCGGTTGTTTTCGGAATTAACAACATATCACTTTGCAGTAATATAAATTTCGGACTTATATCACTTTATTTTGCTGGGTTTCTGGTTCAGGGAATGAGTGAGGAATTTATATTCAGGGGTTATTTTATGAATACTCTCGGAAGTCGTCATCATACAATTGTTGCCGTCGGAATCAGTGCTGTAGCTTTCAGTCTCGCTCATATCACAAATCCGGGGTACAATGTTCTTGTGTTTATTAATCTTGTACTGTTCGGAACTTTTGCATCATTTTATATGATTGCTTTTGATGATATATGGGGAGTATGTGCGATTCATTCAATCTGGAATTTTACTCAGGGGAATCTTTATGGAATAAGCGTCAGCGGTACAGGAAATACAGAATCGGTTTTCAGAACCACTGCTGTAGGTTCTTCCGTTATACTTACGGGCGGAAATTTCGGAATTGAAGGGAGTATTATAACAACTGCTGTTCTTGTTATTGGAATTATACTTGTTCTGTATAAAATCAGAAAAAAAACGGACGCTTAAAAACGTCCGTTTTTATTATTTTTCAGGTAGAATCTCTATGATAATCTTTTCAACCTTATTTTCATTGACTTCAGTTGCAGTAAGTATAAAAATACCGGTTTCAACTGTTTCGCCTGCTTCAGGGATATGTCCCATAATATCTGTAATCCATCCGCCGACTGTTGTACAGTCAGTTTCCGTAATCGCTTCGTCAAGTTCCAGCATTTCAAACAAATCACTGATATTTGTATCGCCTGCCGCTTCGTATCTGTTTTCAGAAAGCTTTACAATATTTGTAATAATTTCGTCATATTCATCATATATTTCACCAACAAGCTCTTCTATTATATCCTCAAGTGTAACAATACCTTCAGTACCACCATATTCGTCTGTTACAACAGCAAGATGGACTTTTGAACGCTGCATTAGTTTCATAGCCTCACTTATCAGATTAGTATCAGCAATATGCGGAACTTCCTGAATAATTTCACGTATATCACTTTTTCCCTCAACAAGCATTTTGAAAAATGCCTTGTTTGTTATTATTCCTGTTATATTATCAAGGCTTTTTTCATAAACAGGCATACGGGAATACATTTCCTGATTAAAGAGTTTTTTGATTTCATCAATAGATTCATTTATTTCAATTCCAATAATTTTGACTCTCGGAATCAGAATCTTATTGACAGTAATTTCATCAAAATCAAGAGCACTTTTAACAAGTTCGCTTTCCTGTTCTTCAATTATTCCTTCTTCTTCTATTTCATCAATCATATATTTAAGTTCATCTTCTGTTACAGTAGGAGAATCAGCTCCTTTAAAAATTGATGACATTTTATTAAGTATCCATACAAACGGTTTCAGTATGGTAACCAGTACTGAAAGGGGAGCTGCAAAAAGAAGAGAAAGTTTTTCAGCATTTCTTTTTGCATATGATTTAGGGAGAACCTCACAGAAAACCAGTACAATAACTGTAATGACAGCGGTTGAAATACCTGCACCGCTGCTTCCGAAAATATCTACAAAAATGAGCGTACTTACTGATGAAGTTGCAATATTTACTATATTGTTTCCTATAAGTACAGCCGTAAGTACATCGTCAAAGCGGTTTGCAAGCATTAATGCTTTCGCAGCTTTTTTATTTCCCTGTGCTTCATAATTTTTCAGCCTCAGCTTGTTAACGCTTGAATAGGCTGTTTCTGTTCCTGAAAAAAGTGCAGAAAAAATCATCATGACAACAACAAGCACTATTTTACCTATGTTTGAATTATCCATAAAAATCCTTTCATAATTATATAATGTTTTATTATATCACATTATTATTTATAATACAATAGTAAAAACAAACAATTTATATTAAATAAATCTTTGAAATAATATAAAAACTGCATGAAAATCATGCGGTTTCTGGTGGAGCATAGGGGATTCGAACCCCTGACCCCCACACTGCCAGTGTGAAAAAATGTAAAAATGCAGTTTCATTCTTAAAAATTTTCCGATATATCATAAACTAAGTTTATAGTTCATTGTCATTTTTTAAAAAATAAAGTACATAATAATATGCAAAAATCCATGATTATTACATACATAGCGGAGCAGGACAACTGTAAATAGAAGCATAGGGGCTGAGTACCTTCGAGACTGTAAAGCAGTACTTCAAGCGGTCACTGCTCGAATTTCTCGCTGAAACGTTTGATTAACTTAGGCTTTGCGGTATAGAAAAATACTATATCGCCTTTTCTTTTCGCCGCTTCCTCGCCGCTTCAAACATCTGAAAAGAGCAGGCAAAAGCGATTCTTTGGTAATATAACAGGGGATATAAAGAAACTTCATTCTTTTATCAGTTATCCAATGGTATAGCAGTACTTTTACAAATTTCTAAATATATTTCGGATAGTCTTTACCTATTATTCATATAGATATAGTAGGATTTAGCCACCCCCTATACTCTGTAAAAACCTGATAAAACTTGACATACACCTAAGCAATCCATTTTGTAAGTAAATTTTTCCCTAAATGAAAGATTGAACAGAAAATTACAGTTTTTCCCCCTGCTCCGCAAACTGTTCACACAGCTTTTTTATTGCTTTTTTGTGCTTGCGTTTAATAGTACCGTCTGAATAATTAAGTAATTCTGCTGTCTGCTCAACCGTATGGAACAGCAAATATCTATGAATTAAAACTGCTTCCAAATCGTCATTGTGCAATTGTGAAATAGCGTCTGAAATTTCAGCGGATATTTTAAGCAGTCTGTTTTTTTCGTTTGTGTATTGCTGTTCTGTTTCCGCAAGCTTCAGCAGTTTGTTTTCAGCTGTGTTTATACGTGTATCAGACTGCCCTGAATCATTGAAGCTCTGACTGCGTGTAAGCCCTTCGGCGTTTTCCTTACATTGTTTCAAAAGCAATTCAATAGTTTCAAGCTTCTTTTTTGCATAAAATCCACGTTTTAACCATTCAGCCATTTTGATTTCATTATCTGTCATATGCTCACGCACCTTTTTTATTTTAATTTTACCATGTTCAGAGTATTTTTCAAGTCAAAACGGTGTCAAATCAGTCTGCACGCATTAACAATTATTCAACTTTTCAACAATTCACCTGCTCCAAAGTGATTTTTAATTTTTAATTTTTGAAAATTATGGGATAAAAAGGATAATAATAATTAACTGGCTATTCTAAGGGGTTTTTGCAATGGGATATTAATAGGATAATATTATAATTTATGGGATAAAAATATTAATATCCCATTCTGATTTATTTATATCCCATTAATATCCCATTTTAAAAATATTGCTTTTTTGCCTGTATATAGCTGATTTTCTTATTATTATCCTTTTTATCCCATTTATCCCACGAAATCAGAAAATAAAATTTGAAAAAATTCCGCCCGACTTATATCGGACGGAGTTTTTTATCAGCGGTGTGTTATGCATATATTGAGTTTTCTTTAGGCTTTGGAATATCACGACCAAGCAGACGGGCAGTTTCAAGCCACTCTGAAATTACAATATTAATATTTCTGAGTACTTCCTCCTGAGTTTCACCGTCCGCCATACATCCCGCCAGCTCCGGAACTGTTGCAATAAAACAATTATCCTCACTGCTCCAGTGGATTACAATTTCATATTTATACATTATTCAAACCCTCCCAGTTTATATTTTATTCAGTCTGCACGCATTAACAATTATTCAACTTTCAACAATTCGCCTGCTCCAAAGTGATTTTTTATTTTTAATTTCTGAAAATTATGGGATAAAAAGGATAATAATACTTAATTGGCTATTCTATGGGATTTCTGCAATGGGATATTAATAGGATAATATTATAATTTATGGGATAAAAATATTAATATCCCACTTTGATTTATTAATATCCCATTAATATCCCATTTTAAAAACATTGCTTTTTTGCCTGTATACAGCCGTTTTTCCTATTATTATCCTTTTTATCCCACGAAATCAGTAAACAAGAATGAAAAAAATTCCGCCCGACTTGTATCGGACGGAGTTTTTTTGTTATCAGCGGTATGTTATGCACAAGATGTTCCGTCTTTAGCTTTGGCTTGGCGTTCCTGCTCCAGCTCGTCTTCAATGTCGCCCAAGCGTTCAACATGGCGTTGCTTTACTGGTTTTTCTTTAGTTTCTCTTTTCTCTAACAAACTTGACATAAAGTTAATAATAGCCTGCTGAACATTTTCGGGAAGCTGTCCATACATCTCAATAACGTCCATTGTTTTTGTATTTTCGTTTATCCTGCTAATAATTTCTTCAAATGGACTTAAAACATTGTCACGCCCTAAAATATAATCTGTAGTTACTCCATAAAAATCGGCTAACTTTTCAATAACACTTATTTTAGGTTCTCTTTCTCCGTACTCATATGTTAAATATGCACGTTCAGAAATGCCAGTTTTTTCACATAATTCTCTTTTAGTAAGTCCGTTTGCTTCTCTTATTTGCTTTAAATTATCTTTTAGCATTCCGTTCACCTCCATTAATATTATACGCTTTTTTGTGTATATTGTCAATTACATTTATAACAATATTATTTGCTTTTATGCATTTTTGTGTATATTAACTGGAATATTGTCTGCAACTTTGTGTATTTAAACTATTGACTTTATACGCAAATAAGCGGTATAATAATAATATCACATACGCAAATAAGCAAGCGTAATTTGAAAGGTGGTGAGAAAATGGCAAAATCAGAAAATAATGTGCCGAATGACTTTCAAAAGTTATATGACAGCTTAACATTAAGTGAAAAAATGGCTATTGATTCAATCATTAAAATGCACTTTTCACTTTTTCAAAGCATACAGGAAACTTTTATAAGACAGATACAGCAGAACCAGAACAAATAAATATGAGGAGCAGGAAAAAAATAACCTGCTCCTCAATTTTAGGAGATGTAAACAATGAAAGAATATACATTCAATAAAGCATTTGAACAGCTTGACGCACCTTTGAACCGTGAAGCGTTTCTGAAAAATTTCAGCAGAATTTCAGAGCTGATTTTTGAGACTGAAAATATTCGGGAACGTGCGGAAATCTATACCAATGTAATGGACAATGCAAGGGCGGTAGGCTATGAATATGAAGCAGAACAGACGTTACAAACAACTGCCCTTGAACGTGGCGAACCTGAATTGTGGGAAGTGCCTGAAAGTTTTGACAGGTGCAGTTTAATTCAGCCGTTCCCGATGCAGAGTTTACCGCCCCTGCTCCGTGACTATTTACAAGCTGTTGCGGATTATGTGCAGGTTGTACCGGAAATGGCGGTTTTACCTTTACTGTCAGTACTTGCTTTATGTGTGCAGGGCAAGGCAGTAATAAAGCACACGGGCAACAGTCACACAGAACCGCTTAATCTATACACTATTACAGTAGCTTCACCGGGTGAACGAAAGTCGGGCAGTTTAAAAGAGTTTATGCGACCTGTAGAAGAATTTCAGGAGAATTACAACAGGGTTCATGCTGTAGAAATTGAGGAATACAGGACGGAAAGAGCCTTTTTAGAGAATCAGAAAAGCAATGCCATGAGAGGAAAAAACGCTGATTTACATACGGCTAAAGCCATTACAAAGCAAATAGCGGAGCTGGAAGAAAAACACAGACTTGTATTGAATGTGAGTGATGCAACGCCGGAAGCTCTTGCAATGGAAATGTATACGCAGGGCGGTAAAATTGGAATTATTGACGATGAAGGCAGTATATTTGACGTTCTGAGCGGTATATATTCAAGCGGTCAGGCTAATATAAACATATTTCTTAAAGCCTATGACGGCTCAAATTATACGATTCTCCGACGTACCAAGGATAATATTGAACTTAAAAAACCTCTGCTCACTATGGGGCTTATGGTACAGCCTGACCACTTTCAAGAAGCTATGAACAATAAACAGTTTTCGGGACGTGGATTTATACACCGCTTTTTATTCTCATTCCCTGAAAGTAAAGCCGGATATTTGAAAATGAGCAGTCCCGATATTCCTGAAACACTTCAAAAGCAATACAGGGACTTAATTTTTCACCTGCTCCGTATGCCTGAATCAGATTCATTGCCGGTTATTCAATGCGGTAAAGAAGCGGAGCTGTTGTTTTCTGATTATCATGAACACCTGCAGAAAGAAATCAGGGACGGCGGTATATTTGAGAATCTAAAAGAATGGGTTTCAAAGCATTTTGCAAGGGCATTGAGAATTGCCGGAATACTTCACGTTTGCGAACACTCACCAACTGAAATACTTACAGGTCAGACCGCCATGAACTCTATAGAAATAGCAATGTGGGCAGAAAATCAGGCTTTGAATGCATTGTCAGGCAGTGCATCAGAACCGCAGGAAATAAAAAACGCAAAACATATATTGAATAAGCTGAAAAAATCAGACAAGGATATAATTTCAAAGCATGAATTACTTATTTTATGTCGTCCACTTAAATCGGCTGAATGTGATGAACCGTTAGACCTTTTAGAAGATATGAATTGTATCAGGATTGAAATAATTAAAAACGGAGAACGTGGAAAGCCAAAGGAACGCATTAAAGTCAATCCGCTTATAAAACTTAATCAATAAAAAAATACCGTCCAAATTGAGCGACGGACGGCATTTTTTGAAAAGTAATTCAAAACGGTATGTTATGAATGATTTACATTTTTATTATAACATATCCTCATACTAAAGTCAAGGGGGTATTTTTATTATGGCAAGTATTTCACCAAGAAAAAACAAAAAGGGCATAATTACAAGCTATACAATAAGGGTATATCACGGCTATGACAGCAACGGAAAGCGACTTAAATCATATACCACAAATTATAAGCCTGCTCCGAATATGACAGTTAAACAGGCTGAAAAGGAAGCCAAAAGACAGGCTTTGTTATTTGAAGAAAAATGCAGACTGGGATATATGCCTGACAGCAAGCAGACATTTGCACAATATGCCGAGTATGTTCTTGGCATAAAGGAGCAGGCAGGAACAAAGCACACCACTATAACACGCTACAGGGAACTTTTAGGACGTATCAATAATAAAATAGGGCATATAAGGTTGGTTGACATCAGACCGCAGCACCTTACCGAGTTATATTCCAAACTCCGACAAAATGGAATAAGAAAAAGAATTAAAGCCATGCCGATAAGTGATTTAAAGGAGCTTTTAAAATCTTTTGGAATTACACAAAAAAGACTTTCAGAGCTGTCAGGAGTATCACCGACAACGATTAATGCGGTAAAACGTGGCAAAACAATATCAGCAAAAAAGGCGGAAGCAATCTGTAAGGCTTTAAAAATCCCTGTAAATAGGATTTTCAGAGTGGAGCAGGATAACACACCGCTTTCAGACAAGACCATTCAGGAGCATCACAGACTTATCCACCTTATACTTTCATACGCTGAAAAAGAAATGATTATCCCATACAATTCAGCGGAAAAAGTCATAAACAAGCCAAAAACAGACCGCAAACATGATGTAAACTACTTTGAACCTGAAACACTCGACAGGATAAGGGAATGCCTTGACAAAGCCCCTTTGAAATGGCAGGTAATAACACACCTGCTTATCGTTACAGGTTGCAGACGTGGCGAAATCATGGGCTTGAAATGGAATGCAGTTGACTTTGAAAATAATCAGATAAAAATAAATAATAATCTGCTTTACTCCAAAGACTTCGGCGTTTATCAGGACAGTACCAAGACAGACACATCAGACCGCATAATAAAACTTACCGCTGAAACAATGGAACTTCTGAAAGATTACCGCACATACTGGGAAGAAGTCAGACACGGAGCAGGTACAGAATGGAACTGCTTTATTGATATTCCTGACGGAAAAGGCATAAAGCACACGGAAAGAGCTGAATTTTTATTTGTAAAGGATTCAGGCAACAATATAGGCTATCCCATGCACCCCGACAGTATTACAGACTGGCTTGACAGATTTTCTAAAAAAAATAATCTTCCCCACATCAATCCCCATGCATTCCGCCACACTCTCGCTTCCGTTCTCTGTCTGAATGGTATTGATATAACTACCATAAGCAAATGGTTAGGACATAAGAGCATAACCACAACTATGAATATCTATGAGCATATCCTTGAACAAGGACGGGAACAGGTTGTAAACTGTATATCTGATATTATTCTGAAAAAAGCATAATACATAAATGGAGCAGGACAAAAACCTGCTCCATATTTTTTTATTAATGGCACACAAACGGCACACAAAACAGTTTTTCCGCCTTAAAATCAAGTATGCAAATACTTTAAAGCAAATATTTCTGAAATATTCAAAAAATATCAAAAAACAGGCACTTTTCAATCAATAAAAATGCCTGTTTTACGTTTAATTATGTCAATTGAATTTAAATCGGTGACTTTAGGGTTATGAGAGATTTACAAGATGATTTTTATCATTTCTTAGCTTACCTATAGCGTTCAATTATGGCTATATTACGTCATTTCTTAATTTTTGTCATTCGTCAGCTTACGAACTGTGAGCAAGTTTTTTGGGGTCAAGATTGGGGTCACATCAAAGGTTCTCCCAATAAATTTATGCATTCACAAATTATGATTCTATTTCATCTAAAGGAATTAATGCACTATTACTGCCATCAAAAATATCCACTAAATGAATATGTTCACAATTTGTCCACACATCTTGTGATACATGTTCTAAAAGAATGATTTGAAAATGCTTGTTATCACTCAAGACATTACACATAAATTTATTTAAAAGAGTAAATATAACTTCTACCTTTGCCCAATCGTTTATATCATCAAGATTATTTTGACTTTCTCTATAGTCAAAGTCCGATTTTTTATTATTAAAATATGGTCTGCTTGGCTGGTCTAAAATTAAAAAGGGAAGAATATATGGACTATTATTATCCATTATTAATTGGTGCATTCCCAAAAACAAGCATAAATGCATAAATAAATGGTCTGAACTACTCGTAATATTTGCAGGAGCAGTTGCCTTAGGTTTACGTAATCTCAACACTTTTTCATCATAATCAAAATCGGATTTATAATGTCCATATTCACCTAATGCCCTTTCAGAAATTGCAATATAAACTTGTATATACTCATTTAAGACCTTTATAGTGTTTTTACGTTTTTCGCTTATATCAATATATTTAGACGTCATTTCATATAATGAATCATTTGCTTTTTGTATTTTTGCCTCTATTTCGGTAGTATCAAAATTTTGATTTAACAATAATCTTAATTCACTTTTTAATTCACCAACAGCTATAAAACGTTTTGGTGCATCCCATTCTTTATCATCAATATTTGGAGTTATATCAATCTCATGACAAATTGATTTCAATTCTAACTTTAATTCTTTTATTTTATCATCCACATCATATTCAAATGGTTGCTTACATCGTATATTTTGTTTAATAATTTCTAATTCGTCTACCAAAATATTCAAAAATTGCAAATACTCTTCGTTAGAAATATTGGAAGAAAAATTCTGAAGAACATAGTTTACAGGAGATAAAGAATTTGCTGACATTTTTAAAATCTCTCTATACTGTCCTAAACTTTTTTTATATTGTTCTAATTTTCTTATCTTAATTTCTATTCTTTGTTTTTCATCTTGAAGATTTTGAAATTTATCATTTTCAATAATTTCCAAAGTAGGAATCTTTCCAGTTCTAATGATGTCTTGTAATAATTCAATACATGCATTGTCATCTGTTAATGTGTCAGATATTATTTTGCTTTCTTTAGCTTTTTTTACTATACATTTAAGTTGAAAATCGTAATTTTCAATAGAAGATTCGATTTTTTCTTTTTCCTTTTCAAGTCTTTTTATCTTCTTTTCTAATTCTTCAATCTTTCCTTTTAGTATTATGTTTTCAACAGTAGAAATACTTAAAGCTAAATCAAAAATTCTATGTAGTGCTTCTTGATATCGTAAATCATACATCTTATCAAAATAATCTTTACTATGATTTATAACATCTCCAGATTGTGTATTAAAAAGCAAAAAATATCTAAATGATATTCGGGAATCTTTCTTTATTTTTTTACCACCAAAAGGAAATGAAACACTATCATTTATTGAAAATTCTTTTTCTATTATTTCTTTTAAACTCTTTTCGCTGATTGTTGCAGTAGGTTTTAATGGAATATCACCAGTTGCTGAGAAAAAATATTCTGAAGATAATTCTTTACTATTTTTGTATTCTCCACGAGCTATGGTGTATTTTTTATCATTTATATTAAACTTTAGACCATACCACAATACATTTGTACCTATTTTTTCTTCGGAAATTATGCTTTTACTCCCCAAGAAACAATAATCAATTATTTCAAGAATTGCAGTTTTTCCTGTTTTACTGTTTCCTGTGATTACGTTTATCTTATCATTTTTGAATTCTAATGTTCGTACATTTCCACTCTTTAACCACAGTACTAATTTTTCGATATAAAATGTCATATCTATAATTCAATCCGCAAACTTAAATACAAATTAGCAGCGTTTTCCTTTCCTAAAATTTCACTAACCTTTTTTCCTGCCTTAATCCTTTCTTTTGCTACACCAACTAAAGACTTTTCCTCAAAATTAAAAGAATCACCA
>CAJTOG010000034.1 GCA_910577575.1 uncultured Ruminococcus sp.
GGATAACAGGAACCATAGTTGCGGCAAATGGAATATTGTCAACAAATGCACTTGCCAAAGCTGATACCCAAAGAATGATTGCAACCATGATATAAGCATTTCCTCCGCTTATATTTCCTATAAAATCAGCAATATACTTCAGGATTCCTGTTTCTTCAAGTCCGCCGACAACAATAAACAGTCCTATAAAGAATACGACTGTTTTATAATCAATTTTTTTAAGTAACCCGAGTGCATCTTTTCCTGCGAATATAAGAGTAATTACTGCGATAAATAAGCCGATAGAAGCAACAGTTAAGTGTGTTGCGGAGTGAGAAACGAGCAGGATAACAGCAAGTCCGAAAATAACACTGCTGATTATGAAATCCTTTTTATTTGTGATGGCTGATGACGGTTCAGGAAGTTTTGAAAGGTCAACTGTTTCACTGTTTTTGGAAACAAGTTCTTTTCTGAAAGCAAAATAGAAGAATACAATTGTGAAAATAAGGCAGATGCCTGCACATATACCCGTATTCGTAAGAAAATCAAAGAATGAGAAACCAAGAGATGTACCTACAATAATATTCGGCGGGTCTCCGCACATTGTAGCTGAACCGCCTAAATTTGCACAGAAAATTTCTGAAAGAATCATGGGTATCGGATTGAATTTCAGGAGCTGTGCAAGCTCAATCGTTACTGCCGCAAGGAACATGATAACAGTTATACTGTCAATAAACATGGATAACACAGCGGACATAATCATGAATGTGATAAATACAGGAATAGTCTTGCATTTTACAAGAAAAGCAATTTTCATGCAGAGCCATCGGAAAAATCCGGCTTTTGCCATACCTTCAACCATGACCATCATTCCGGCAATGAAAATAATAGTTGACCAGTTGATGCCCTTGCTTTCGCTTTCGGTTACCTGATACCAAAATTCAGGCTTTATAAAATCCCTGACAGCGATAGTTTCCCAGATTGCCGTACCGCTTCTCATACATATACCGAAAACGATAATCAAAGTAAGCAGACCGCAGCCCAGTGTTACAATATGCCGTTCGATTTTATCAATTACAATCATCAAAAACATTGCAATAAATATAATAACGGCAAAGATTTGTGCTGCTAACATATAAACATACCTCCATAATAAAATATTTGCCAATTAAGAATTATAGCACAATTAAACAAATATTTCAAGCTATATTTCTCTGTTTGTTAATTTTCGTTTATTTGTATTTTTTTCTCTGTTTTTTACAAAAATTTTTGTCAAGATTTGTCAGGTAGAGGTTATTTGGTATGAAAATATAACAATACCCTCCCTGGATTTTCAGGAAGGGTATATATGGGGAGAAAAGTAGATGTTTTAATTATTTAACTCCGAAAAGAAGTTTGTCATATGTCGGGAATGGCCAGTAATCTTCTGAAGTAACAGTTTCAACCTTATCAGCAGCTACACGCAGAGTATCCATTTTCGGAAGGATATTATCACGTACAAATTCAGATGCTTTTATAATATCCTCAATGTTTCTGAGTTCAGCAACTGCACCTTCAAGAGCAGAAGTATCCTCATCCATTTCGTCTGTAAGGTCAGAAAGAGTTGTAATAAGTCTTTTTTCATATTTGCAGGCTACAGAAACCACACCTGTTTTTGCTGCAACAGCTGAGGCAGTATCAGCAGTGAACTTTGTAACAGCGGGGATAATCTCCTTACGTGCCATATCAATCATGGTAAGAGCTTCAATATTTACAGCTTTTACATAATTGTCGAGCATGATGTCACGGCGTGAATAAATTTCAGTTTCTGTAAATATGCCGTGAGATGTAAGCATATCAATATTTTTCTTGTCACAGATTTTAGGCATAGCGTCAGCAGTGGTTTTAAGATTGAGAAGACCACGTTTTTCAGCTTCGACAATCCATGCTTTATCATATCCGTTTCCGTTGAAGATAATGCGTTTATGATTCTTGATGGTACGGCGGATAAGCTCATGGAGTGCAGAGTTGAAATCTTCAGATTGTTCAAGTTCGTCTGAAAACTGTCTGAGTACTTCGGCAACGGCTGCATTAAGATGAATATTGGCACATGAAATACTGTTGGATGAACCGAGCATACGGAATTCAAACTTGTTACCCGTAAAAGCAAAAGGAGATGTTCTGTTTCTGTCTGTAGTATCTTTTCTGAATTTAGGAAGCACATCAACGCCAAGTTGCATTCTTTCTTTCTTTGTTCCATCATATGGAGTATCATTTTCGATAGAATCAAGTACAGATGTAAGTTCATCGCCGAGGAAGATTGAAATAACAGCAGGCGGTGCTTCATTTGCACCAAGTCTGTGGTCGTTGCCTGCTGTTGCAACTGAAAGACGGAGCAAATCCTGATAATCGTCGACTGCCTTTATTACTGCTGCGAGAAAAAGCAGAAATTGTGCATTTTCATGAGGAGTTTCACCGGGTGAAAGAAGATTTATTCCTGTATCGGTTGAGATTGACCAGTTATTATGTTTACCTGAACCGTTTACACCTGCGAACGGTTTTTCGTGTAGTAAGCATACAAGACCATGTTTCTTGGCAATTTTCTGCATTACTTCCATGGTAAGCTGATTGTGGTCGGCGGCAATATTGGTAGTGCTGTAGATAGGAGCAAGCTCGTGCTGTGCCGGAGCAACTTCATTATGTTTTGTTTTTGCAAGTATGCCGAGTTTCCAGAGTTCCTTGTCCAAATCAGCCATATATTCAGAAACTTTCTGTTTGATTGAACCGAAATAATGGTCTTCAAGTTCCTGACCCTTTGGAGGCATTGCACCGAAAAGAGTTCTTCCGCTCATAATTAAATCTTTTCTCTGTGCATAGAGTTCGGCAGGTACAAGGAAATATTCCTGCTCAGGACCTACAGAAGTCTTGACAACTTTTATATTATCATTGCCGAAAAGTTTCAGGATACGGAGTGCCTGACGATTGATAGCGTCCATGGAACGGAGAAGCGGTACTTTTTTATCCAGTGCTTCACCTGTATAAGAACAGAAAGCAGTCGGAATATAAAGTGTGCCGTCTTTAATGAAAGCATAGGAAGTAGGGTCCCATGCTGTATATCCACGTGCTTCAAATGTAGCACGGAGTCCGCCGGACGGGAAAGAAGATGCGTCAGGTTCGCCCTTTACAAGTTCCTTGCCTGAAAACTCCATTATAACACGTCCGTCGGGAGCAGGGGTGATAAAGCTGTCATGCTTTTCAGCAGTAAGACCTGTCAAAGGCTGAAACCAGTGAGTATAGTGAGTTGCACCGTGTTCAATAGCCCAGTCTTTCATAGCAGCGGCTACAGAATTTGCAACAGTTGAATCAAGCGGAGTCCCCTTATCAATAGTTTCCTTAAGGCTCTTGTAAATTTTTTCGGGCAATTTAGCTTTCATAACTCTGTCATCGAATACCATTGAACCAAAGTAATCTGTAATTTTTTCCATTGTAAAAATCCTCCTAAAATATATTTGAAATGATTTATCTGACATTTTCAATTGAAGCTTTTATGAAATCAGCAAAGAGCTTATGCGGTTTATTCGGGCGTGATTTAAATTCGGGATGGAACTGTACTCCTACAAACCATGGATGTTCCGGAATTTCTATTATTTCAACAAGTCTTTCGTCAGGGGAAAGACCTGAAATTTTCAAGCCGGCCTTAGTAAGCGGTTTTCTGTAAGCATTATTGAATTCGTAACGGTGACGGTGACGTTCATAAATGAGTTCTCTTCCATAAATTTTATGGCATATTGAATCAGATGTAAGCCTGCACGGATAAAGTCCGAGTCGCATTGTACCGCCCTTTTGTGAAATTTCTTTCTGTTCTTCCATTATATGAATTACTGGATTAGGCGTGTTGCTGAACTCCGCTGAATTTGCATCATTAAATCCTGCCAAATTTCTTGCAAATTCCACGACAGCCATCTGCATACCCAAACATATTCCGAAAAATGGCACTTTATTTTCCCTTGCATAACATATTGACTCAATCATGCCTTGAATGCCGCGTTTTCCGAATCCCCCGGGGACTATTATTCCATTGCAGTCTTTAAGTGTATCAGCAACATTTTCCGATGTTATGTTTTCTGAATCAATCCACTGTATATCAACAGATGTATCATTTACTATACCGCCGTGATGCAGGGCTTCCGCAACCGATAAGTAAGCATCATGAAGTTCAACATATTTTCCGATAAGTCCGATTGTTACTTTTTTACGTGCGTTTTCAGCTCTGTGAACCATTTCAGTCCATTCATTCAAATCGGGAACACGGTTTTCAAGCCCAAGATGATGACATACTGATTCTGCCAGTCCTTCTTTTTCAAGCCATAACGGTACTTCATAAAGCGATGGTGCAGTAAGGTTCTGTATAACATCTTCCTTTCGGATATTACAGAAAAGAGCTATTTTTTCCTGCATATCTTTCGGAATAGGCATTTCACTCCTGCATACGATAATATCTGGCTGTATACCGATTGACAGAAGTTCTTTTGTTGAGTGCTGGGTCGGTTTGGATTTCAGTTCCTCCGAACCTGCAATATATGGGACAAGTGTAACGTGTATGTAGGCAACATTATTTCTTCCCTGTTCCGTACCTACCTGTCTTATAGCTTCAAGGAACGGCGTTGACTCAATATCACCGACTGTTCCGCCGATTTCTGTAATTACAATATCTGCATTTACGTCCTTTTCCGCACTGTAAACCTTATTCTTTATTTCATTGGTAATGTGCGGAATGACCTGTACAGTACCGCCGAGATAATCTCCACGTCTTTCTTTGTTAATGACGTTCCAGTAAATTTTGCCTGTCGTTACATTTGAATTAACCGTAAGATTTTCATCAACGAATCTTTCATAGTGACCCAAATCCAAATCTGTTTCCGCTCCGTCATCTGTTACAAATACTTCACCGTGCTGATAAGGCGACATAGTACCGGGGTCAACATTGATATAAGGGTCAAATTTCTGAATGGTTACTTTGTAGCCACGCTGCTTCAGCAGTCTTCCGAGTGAAGCCGCCGTAATACCTTTGCCGAGTCCTGAAACGACTCCGCCCGTCACAAAAATATACTTTGCTGACATCTGCATTTTCTCCTGTTTTTAAATATATATTAACTGAATATACAGCAGGCTGCGGGAGAATTTATTGAAATTTTTGTTTGCAGTTCTGCTGTATCTCAGTTAATTGCATTAATTATCTGGAAATTGTCCCCATAAGAGCCTTGTTCTCTTCTTCTGTATCCTGCAAAGCGTCATAATCCTCTTCACCTGTGCGGATTTTAATAACGTTTTCAATGTCATAAATAAAAAGTTTGCCGTCGCCATAGTTGCCTGTATAAAGAGCAGCTCTTGCGGAGTCTATAACCTTGTCGACAGGAACTGCACATAATGCAATTTCAGCCTTGATTTTCGGAAGCAGGTTCATTTCAATTTTTGCTCCACGGTAGTATTTCTGCTGCTGTCCTTTCTGCATACCACAACCGAGAACATTCGTTACTGTTATACCTGTAATCTGAATAGCTTCCATTGCCTGAATGAAATCCTGAAGTTTCTGCTGTTTGAATATTGCAACAACCTTTGTCATCTTCGGTTTGCCGTCAACATATGGAACAGAATAGTTTTTAACTTCTACAGCTTCGTTTACAGGAACTGACGGTACTTTTACAACACTCTTTGCATCGTTCTTGGTATATCCGTGCATTGATATATCGCCCATTGACGGGGCAAAATCCGCATAGGAGCTTATAAGTCCGTGTTCTGTAACATCGAGACCGAGAATTTCTTCCTGTTCTGATGCACGGAGACCGATTGTATGTTTGATTACAAGAAATACTATTGTCATTGTGACAGCTGTCCACGAACCTACTGCAAATATACCGAGAAGCTGTTTTCCGAGGAGTTCAAAACCGCCGCCATAGAATAAACCGTTTCCGGCAATACCGCTTGCACCGCCTGCCTGAGCTACTGCAAATCCTGGGGCTTTGTCTGTTGCAAAAAGTCCGACTGCAATTGTTCCCCAGAGACCGTTCATCATGTGTACTGCCACTGCACCTACAGGGTCGTCAACATGAAGGACATAATCCAGAAACCATACGCCGAAGCATACAAGAAGTCCTGAGATTATACCTACCATTATCGCACCGAAGGCGTCCATTACATCACAGCCTGCCGTTATTCCGACAAGTCCCGCAAGTGAAGCATTGAGACACATTGAAACATCGGGCTTGCCGTATTTGAGCCATGTAAATACCATGCAGACTACTGTTGCAATTGCGGGTGCGATTGTTGTTGTAAGGAAGATAGAACCAAGCATTTCAACTGACTGTGAAGCGGCAGGATTGAATCCGTACCAGCCGAACCAGAGAATGAATACTCCGAGTGCACCGATTGTAAGGTTGTGACCGGGAATAGCGTTTACTTTTACTTTGCCGTCCGAACCTTTGGTAAATTTTCCGATTCTTGGTCCAAGGATTGATGCACCTACGAGTGCGGAAATACCGCCAACCATATGAATTGCACATGAGCCTGATATGTCGTGGAAGCCCATTTGATAGAGCCAGCCGTCAGAATTCCATATCCAGTGTGCTTCAATAGGATAAATCAATGCACTTATTATGCCTGAGTAAATACAATATGAAATAAACTTTGTTCTTTCTGCCATGGCACCGGAAACTATTGTAGCAGTTGTTGCACAGAATACCAGATTGAATATAAAGTTTGAGAAATCAAAATTATCATATGATGTGAAGATATCAAAACCGGGTTTTCCGATAAGACCTGCAAAATCTTCACCGAGAAGAAGTCCGAATCCTATAATTATGAACATTACTGTACCTATGCAGAAGTCCATGAGGTTTTTCATAATAATATTTCCTGCATTTTTTGCACGTGTGAATCCTGTTTCCACCATTGCAAAGCCTGCCTGCATAAAGAATACAAGTGAAACGGCGATAAGAAACCAAACACCGAAAACTTTTTTATCAGTTATGCTTTCCAGAACATCCATAAGCTCCTGAGATAACTCTGATACTGCTATTATACCGCCAATCAGAGATTTTGCCAAAACTGTCATAATAAATACCTCCCGCTATCCTGCTGTTACAGGATTATCTAACAGCAAATACAAAAGGGTATATGATTCACCGGTAATTTCCGGCAAATCATACACCCCATTGTGTATAGAAATTAAGTACTTAAAAACAAAAAGAGGGAGCTACAGATTTATCAAAAATCCGCAGCGCCCTTGCTGTTTATATTATCATTATACTCCGTTGACTGTAATTTGTCAATAGCTTTTTAGAAATTTTATGTTATGTACATTTTATATTTGAATTAACTGAAAAATAAGTGCAAAATCACAGTTTTCAATTCTCCTCTTGACAATTGCGGATAAATATGATAAGATAATTAAAGAACAAGGACGTTCCCAACAGGCTTTTTGTCTGTTGAGGACGTCTTTTTATTTTTTGCCTGTTCGTATCGGGTACAGCAACGGGGCTGTATTGATTCGGGGGGAATACCATAAATGCGATATGAATTAAAGTGCAGAATAAATTGAAAGGTTGTGGCAATGATGGACGATTTCAGAAAAGATGCTCCTTTTAAAAGACAGGGACTTTACCATCCTCAGTTTGAACATGATAACTGCGGTATCGGTGCAGTAGTTAATATCAACGGAGAAAAATCAAGAAGAGTTGTTGAAGATGCTCTTACCATAGTTGAAAAACTGGAACATCGTGCAGGAAAGGATGCAGAGGGAAAAACCGGTGATGGTGTCGGTATCCTATCCCAGATTCCATATGATTTCTTTAAAACGGAGGTGGAGAATCTCGGTTTTGATGTAGGAGATGAGGGCGATTTCGGAATCGGTATGTTCTTTTTTCCGCAGAGTGAGCTTAAACGCAATCAGACCAAGAAAATGTTTGAGATTATACTCAGAAAACAGGGAATGGAATTTATCGGATGGAGAAAAGTTCCGTCAAATCCTGATGTACTCGGTCAGAAAGCTGTCGACAATATGCCTTTTATCATGCAGGGATTTGTAAAACGTCCAACAGACTGTGAAAAGGGTCTCGAATTTGACCGCAGGTTATATATTGCAAGACGTATATTTGAACAGGCTAATGAAAATACATATGTCTGTTCTCTTTCAAGCCGTACTGTTGTGTATAAAGGTATGTTTCTTGTTAATGAATTGAGAAAATTCTACTGCGATTTACAGAAAAGTTCATTTATATCTGCTATTGCTATGGTTCACAGCCGTTTTTCCACAAATACTCAGCCAAGCTGGCAGAAAGCCCACCCCAACAGACTTATTGTACACAACGGAGAAATAAATACTATAACAGGTAATGCTGATAAGATGCTTGCACGTGAAGAAACTGTATATTGTGAAGCTTTCGGCGAGGATATGAATAAAATTCTTCCTGCTATAAGTGCAAGCGGTTCAGATTCCGCAAGACTTGACAATGCACTTGAATTTATGACAATGTCAGGAATGCCTTTGCCTTTGGCTGTAATGATTACAATTCCTGAACCATGGAAGAATAACCGTACTATTTCTCAGGAAAAATATGATTTTTATCAGTACTATGCAACTATGATGGAACCATGGGACGGTCCTGCATCAATTCTGTTTTCGGACGGTGACATTATGGGTGCGGTACTTGACAGAAACGGTCTGCGTCCATCAAGATACTGCCTGACTTCTGACGGTTTTCTGATTCTTTCATCGGAAACAGGCTGTATTGATATTCCTCCTGAAAAGATTGTTAAAAAAGACAGACTTCGTCCTGGAAAGATGCTTCTTGCCGATACCAAGCAGAAACGTCTTATTGATGATGATGAAATCAAAAATTACTATGCTTCACGTCAGCCATATGGCGAATGGCTGGACAGCAGCCTTGTAAAGCTTCATGAGCTTCATATTCCTAATAAGAGCGTGCAGAGATATTCACATGAGGAGCTCGAAAAACTTCATAAGGCTTTCGGCTACAGTTATGAAGATATAATGGGAAGCATTCTTCCCATGGCTGAAAATGGTGCAGAACCTATAGCTTCTATGGGTTCGGATATACCGCTTCCGCCTCTGGATAATGAAAATCCTCCGTTGTTCAATTATTTCCGTCAGCTTTTTGCACAGGTAACAAATCCGCCATTTGATGCTATCCGTGAAGAGATTGTCACCGATACAAGCACATATATAGGTTCGGACGGCAATATTCTCGAGGAAAAGCCTGAAAACTGTCATGTATTGAAAGTTGAGAATCCGATTCTTACAAGTACTGATATGCTTAAAATCAAGAGCATGAAAGTCAACGGTCTGAAAACTGCTATTATTCCGATTACCTATTATATAGGTACATCACTTGAAAGGGCTATTGAACGACTGTTTATTGATGCTGACAAGGCTTACCGTGACGGTGCTAATATTCTTATTCTTTCTGACAGGGATGTTGATGAATACCGTGCGGCTATTCCGTCGCTTCTTGCAGTTGCAGCACTCCAGCAGCATCTTGTATCCACTAAAAAGCGTACTGCTGTCGCTATTATACTTGAAAGTGCCGAACCCCGTGAAGTACATCATTTTGCCGCCCTTCTGGGGTATGGTGCCTGTGCGGTAAATCCGTATCTTGCACAGGCTACAATACGTGATTTGATTGATACGGGTATGCTTGACAAGGATTTCTATGCGGCAGAAGCAGATTATAATAATGCCGTTCTTCACGGTATTGTTAAAATTGCCTCTAAAATGGGTATTTCCACAATTCAGTCATATCAGGGTTCAAAATTGTTTGAGGCCGTAGGAATTTCAGAATCTGTAATTGACAGGTATTTCAGAGGGACAGTCAGCAGAATCGGAGGAATTACTCTTGATGACATAAGCCGAAGAACTGAGAAACTTCATAATATGGCTTTTGACCCGCTCGGGCTTAATGTAAACAGGGAACTTGTAAGCCGTGGCAGTCATAAGCTCCGTTCAGGAAAGTCAGACCATTTATATACTCCTGAAACAATCCATCTTCTTCAGGAAGCGGCACGTACAGGTGATTACAATAAATTTAAGGAATATTCTGAAGCTGTAAACAGAGAGGATAATGAACTTACCCTCAGAAGCTTGCTTGATTTCAAATTTGACGAAGACGGTGGTATTCCTATTGATGAGGTAGAATCAGTTGAGAGTATATGTCACAGATTCAAAACGGGCGCTATGTCTTATGGTTCAATTTCACAGGAAGCTCATGAGTGTATGGCAGTTGCGATGAATAAAATCGGCGGTAAGTCAAATTCCGGAGAGGGCGGTGAATCGCCTGAAAGACTTAAATCCAACAGATGTTCCGCCATTAAACAGGTTGCTTCCGGACGTTTCGGCGTAACAAGCGAATATCTTGTATCGGCTAAAGAAATACAGATTAAAATGGCTCAGGGTGCAAAACCCGGTGAAGGCGGACATCTTCCGAGCGGGAAAGTTTATCCTTGGATTGCCAAAACACGCCATTCAACAGCAGGAGTTGGACTTATTTCACCTCCTCCGCACCATGACATTTATTCAATAGAAGATTTGGCACAGCTTATATATGACCTTAAAAATGCCAATAAAGATGCACGTATTTCAGTCAAGCTTGTATCAGAAGCGGGAGTAGGAACAGTTGCAGCTGGTGTAGCAAAGGCGGGTGCACAGGTTATACTGATTTCAGGTTATGACGGCGGTACGGGTGCAGCTCCGAGAAGTTCAATTTATAATGCCGGACTTCCTTGGGAAATCGGACTTGCAGAAGCTCATCAGTCACTTATAATGAACGGTCTGCGTACAAGAGTTATGATTGAAACCGACGGTAAACTTATGACAGGCAGGGATGTACTTGTTGCGGCTCTGCTTGGTGCGGAAGAGTATGGTTTTGCAACTGCTCCTCTTGTGACAATGGGCTGTGTTATGATGAGAGTCTGCAATCTTGATACCTGTCCTATGGGTATAGCTACACAGAATCCTGAGCTCAGAAAACGTTTTCAGGGCAAGCCGGAATATATCATCAATTTCATGCGTTTTATTGCTCAGGAATTAAGAGAGTATATGGCAAAATTAGGCATACGCACGGTCAATGAACTTATCGGACGTACAGACCTGCTTTATAAAAAATCCGAGAGCGGAAATATTGATTTCTCTGAAATTCTTTGCAGTAGTATTCAGAACGACGAAGGACAACATTATTTCAGACCGGATGATGTTTATAACTTTGAACTTGAAAAGACTGTTGATGAAACTGTTATCATGAAAAAGATGGGTTCTGCTCTTAAAAACAAAACGAAGAAAACTATTGAAATTAATGTTAAAAACACTGACCGTACACTTGGAACATTGTTTGGTGCGGAGATTACTAAAAAATGGGGAGACAATACTCTTCCTGACAATATATTTACAGTTAAATGCAATGGAAGCGGCGGACAGAGTTTTGGTGCATTTATTCCGAAAGGTCTTACTCTTGAACTAATCGGTGATAGTAATGATTATTTCGGAAAGGGACTTTCAGGCGGTCGTCTGATACTTTATCCGCCGAAAAATTCGGGCTTTAAAGCCGAGGAAAATATTATTGCCGGAAATGTTGCTTTATATGGTGCAACAAGCGGAAAGGCATTTATAAACGGTGTTGCAGGAGAGCGTTTCTGTGTAAGAAATTCAGGAGCTGTGGCAGTCTGCGAAGGTGTAGGAGACCACGGATGCGAATATATGACAGGTGGCTGTGCTGTAATTCTCGGTACTACAGGAAAGAACTTTGCTGCCGGTATGTCAGGCGGTATTGCTTATGTTCTTGATGAAGACAGAGATTTGTATATGAAAGTTAATAAGACTCTTGTATCTCTTGAAGCAGTTACAAACAAATATGATATTATTGAACTGAAAAATATCATTCAGGAACACTATGAAGCTACAGGTTCAGAAAAGGCTAAAAGAATACTTGATAATTTTGCAGAGTATATCGGAAGTTTCAAAAAGATTTTACCGCATGATTATGCTAAGATTCAGAGTACTGTCGTTGCACTTGAAGAAAAGGGAATGAGTAGTGAACAGGCTGAAATTGAAGCATTCTATATTACTAAGAAGGAGGCGTGATTCATGGGAAAGCCTACAGGATTTCTTGATTTTGAAAGAAATGAAAATATCGCTTGTCAGCCATTGGAAAGAATTAAGAATTATAACGAATTTCATGAACCGTTAAGCGATAAACAGAGAAGGGCACAGGCTGCACGCTGTATGGACTGTGGTGTACCGTTCTGTCATAACGGAAAAATGCTCGGAGGCATGATTTCAGGCTGTCCGTTGAATAATCTGATTCCTGAATGGAATGATTTGCTTTATCATGACCACATGGAGCAGGCACTTCAGCGTCTACTTATGACAAATAATTTTCCGGAATTTACATCAAGAGTGTGCCCCGCACTCTGTGAAAAAGCCTGTACCTGCGGACTCAACGGCAACCCTGTAACTGTAAAGGAAAATGAAAATACAATTATTGAATACGGATTTGAAAACGGATTTATCAAGCCGGAAATACCAAAGGTAAGAAGTGGAAAACATATTGCCGTTATAGGTTCAGGGCCAGCAGGTCTTGCGGCAGCCGATACACTTAACAAAAGGGGGCATCTTGTTACTGTTTATGAGAGAGAGGACAGAGTGGGTGGACTTCTCATGTATGGTATACCTAACATGAAGCTTGAGAAGTCAGTTATTGACCGACGCATTGAAATTATGAATGCGGAAGGAGTGCAATTTATCACAAATGCTGATGTTGGTTATAATGTTTCGTCTGATGAAATTCTAAGCAAATCTGATGCAGTGATACTTGCCTGCGGTTCATCAAATCCGCGTGACATAAAGGCGGAGGGACGTGATGCAGAAGGAATATATTTTGCAGTCGATTTTCTGAAGTCCACTACAAAAAGTCTGCTTGATTCTGCACTTGCTGATGATAAATATATTTCTGCCGAGGGAAAAAACGTTATAATTATAGGCGGCGGCGATACTGGAAATGACTGTGTGGCTACTTCCGTAAGACATGGATGTGCATCAGTTGTACAGCTTGAAATGATGCCGAAACTTCCTGATGAAAGAGCTGAAAATAATCCTTGGCCAGAATATCCAAGGGTATGTAAGACTGATTATGGTCAGGAAGAGGCTGCGGCAGTTTTTGGTAGTGACCCGAGACGTTACTGTACAACTGTTAAAGAATTTATTAAAGATAAAGATAACAGGCTTTCTGCTGTTAAGACTATCAGGCTGGAATTTATAAAGGATATGGAATCGGGCAGAATGATTCCTAAGGAGATAGAGGAAAGTGAAGAAATTATTCCTTGCGAACTTTGTCTTATTGCGGCAGGATTCTTAGGTGTGCAAAGTTATATCGCAGAAGCTTTCGGAGTTGAGCTTAACGCAAGGAACAGTGTTAATACAGAATCAGGAAAATTCAAGACAAATGTTGATAAGGTTTTCACTGCCGGCGATATGCATATAGGACAGTCGCTTGTTGTACGTGCAATCCGTGAGGGCAGAGATGCTGCAAAGGAAGTTGATAAATATCTTATGGGATATACAAATCTTTGAGGAGAGTCTGTTATGGTTTATACTGAAAGTGAAATATTACAATATATTGAAGAAAATGATGTGAAATTTATTAAGCTTACGTTCTGCGATATAAAGGGAATTTTAAAGAATATATCTGTTCTTTCTTCTGAGATGTCAGCAGCCTTTGAACGCGGGGTAAGAATTACAGCTAAAAAAATCTATGGATTTTCAATTGCTGGCGGAAGGGATTTATATCTTGTTCCTGATGCACAGACTATGAGCGTTCTTCCATGGAGACCACAGCATGGCAGAGTTATACGAATGTTCTGCTATATAAGATACGGCGACGGTACTCCTTTTGAGGGTGATGGCAGATACTTTTTAAAGAAGGCATCAAAAAAGGCACTCAGTATGGGCTGGTGTTTCCGTTTCGGAACTTCCAGTGAATTTATGCTTTTCCGGAATGACGAAAGCGGTCTGCCGACAAAAATTCCGCATGATTATGCAGGATATTGCGATACCGCACCTGATGACAAGGGTGAAAACTTCAGGCGTGATGTATGTCTTACACTTGAACAGATGAATATACATCCCATTTCTTCACGACATGAAGCCGGCAGAGGACAACATGAAATAGACTTCAATGCCTCATCTGCACTTAAAGCTGCTGATACATTTCTGAGTTTTAAATCAGCGGTAAAGTCGATTGCTGAACAGCATGGGATACATGCAAGCTTTATGCCGAAGCCTGTAGGAAATGATTTCGGAAACGGTATGCACATAGGAGTCAATGTTTTCCGTGACAGTGATTTTTTCAATGATAATCAGATTTCTGAAAATCCAGATGAAGTAAATATGGCAGCTGCGGGAATTATGAAGTTTATACATGAATATGCTTTGTTTACTAATTCAACGGTAAATTCATATAATCGTTTCGGAGAATTTTCTGTTCCAAGATATATAACATGGTCTGATACAGAAGAGGAGCAGGTTCTGAAGTTAAACACTGAAACTGGGGGAGAAGCTCCCATTATCCTTCGTGCACCTGATTGTGTATGTAATCCTTATTTTGTTTTTGGACTTCTGATTTATGCTGCACTGGATGGTATTGAAAACAGACTTGAAATGCCTGAAAAATACAGTTCTGAAAATAAAAATTATGAAAAACTTCCTGAAAGTCTGTTTATAGCGGCAGAAGCAGCCGAAAATTCAGAGTTTCTCAGAAAATATATTCCGGATAAATTACTTGAACTTGTTATTGCAGATGCTAAAGAAGAATGGAAGGAATATTCGTCTGAATATGATAAGGAACTTTATGAAGAAAAGAAGTATTTTTATAGTCTTTAACGGAGGTTCACTTTGGAAAACGTTATTGTAATTTCAAGCAGCAGCTCTGCGGCAGATACACTTTCAGATTTTATAAAGGAATCTTTTGACTGTCAGGTTACAATAGCTGAATCTGCACGTCATGCAAGAGGGATAATCAGCAGATGCCGTTCATTTGAACTGGTAATTATAAATAGTCCCCTTGCTGATGAAGCAGGTATTGAATTGGCTGAATATGTGGCAGAAGTTACAGCCGCAAGCTGTGTAGTACTTGTAAAGAGCGAAAACTATGAAAAAATAAGTCCCCATGCTGATAAGAGCGATATTATACTTGTTGCAAAACCATTTTCAAAACATTTCCTATATCAAGTAATAAAAACTGTAAATTCAGCAATAAAACGTTCTTATATGCTATATGAGGAAAATGTGAGGCTTGAACGTAAAATTGATGAGATAAAGTTAATTGACAAAGCAAAATTCAGGCTTATGCAGTACAGAAATATGACGGAGGAAGAGGCTCATTCCTATCTTGAACAGTATGCCATGAAAAACCGCAAGAAGAAAACGATTGCTGCCTCCGAAATAATTGATAAAATCAATGAACAATACTTATAAGAAGGTGTGGTATGTTTGAATCTGTTCATGAGGAATGCGGAGTTTTTGGAATTTATGAAAATAAAACGACTGATGTTGCATCGAGTGTATATTTCGGGCTTTATTCACTTCAGCACAGAGGACAGGAAAGCTGCGGAATAGCAGTTTGTGATGACGGAATTATCAGGCATAGAAAAGCTGACGGTCTTGTTTCAGATGTTTTCAGGCGTGAGGAGATTGAATGTCTGGGCAAGGGAAATATGGCAATCGGTCATGTGAGATATTCGACATTCGGCGGAAATAATCCCAATAATATACAACCGCTTGTAATCCGTCATGTAAAGGGAAATCTGGCACTTGTCCACAATGGAAATTTAATCAATGCGGCAGAACTGAGACGTGACTTTGAAATGTCAGGAGCTATTTTTCACGGCACTTCCGATACGGAAGCTATAACTTATGCTATTGTGCGTGAACGGCTGAAATGTCATTCTACAGAAGAAGCAGTTGAAAGAGCAATGCCGAAAATCAGGGGTGCGTATTCATGTATACTGATGACCGCAACAAAGCTTATTGCTTTCCGTGACCCCGATGGATTCCGACCTTTGTGTATAGGAATAACCGATGATGGAGCTTATGTTGTTGCGTCTGAATCGTGTGCACTTGAAACTGTCGGGGCAAAGTTTATACGTGATGTTGAAGCAGGAGAAATTGTTTTAATAAATGAAGACGGATTGAAGTCTATTGGAACTCATGCAAGGAAAAAAAGTAATATCTGTGTTTTTGAGTATATTTATTTTGCCCGTCCTGACTCGGTGATAGAAGGCTTATCAGTACATCGTGCAAGGGTAAAGGCAGGAGAAATACTTGCTCAGTGCAGTCCTGTTGATGCTGACATTGTTATAGGTGTACCTGATTCTGGATTGGATGCTGCTTTGGGGTATGCGGAAATAAGTGGTATTCCATATGGAATGGGATTCATAAAAAATAAGTATATCGGCAGAAGCTTTATTCAGCCACAGCAGAATCAGCGTGAAAATGCTGTAAAAATCAAACTTAATTCAGTGCGTGAAAGCGTTGAGGGAAAACGTGTTGTCATGATTGATGATTCCATTGTCCGTGGAACGACAAGTGCAAGGATTGTAAAACTTCTCCGTGAAGCCGGTGCAAAGGAAGTCCATGTAAGAATATCCTCACCGCCGTTTATACACTCATGCTATTTTGGTACTGATATTGGCAGTGAGGAAAATCTGATAGCAAGTCACTGTATTTCTGAAAAGGAAATTGCAGAAGCAATCGGGGCAGATACACTTGCATATCTTCCCGTTGACAAGCTTTGCATTCTTACAGATAGGGATAATTTCTGTAAAGGATGTTTCACCGGAAATTATCCGCTTGATGTTTCCGGTGCAAGCAGTAAGAATAAATTTGATGAAAAGATTCATAAGTGAATCTGTGGGAGGAAATATAGATGTGTACAATTATGGGCTATTGCGGTGGAAGCGACGGTATGGAAAATGTTTCAAGAGGTCTTGAAGCTACTGTTTCAAGGGGTCCTGATGATTGCAGAATTATTGATTTGCATGATGGTGTTTTAGGTTTTCAGCGTCTTTCGATTATGGGGCTTACTCTGGAAGGAATGCAGCCCTTTGAACTTGATGGAACTTATGCTGTATGTAATGGTGAGATTTATGGATTTCTAAAACAGCGTGAAGAACTTAAAAAAAGAGGCTATAACTTTAAAAGCGACAGCGACTGTGAAATACTTCTCCCTATGTACAAGGAATACGGAACAGAAATGTTTGTAAAACTTGATGCAGAATTTGCTTGTATTATTTATGACGCTTTTTCCCATGAATTTATAGCTGCTCGTGACCCTATCGGAATACGTCCGCTTTATTATGGTAAATCTTCTGACGGTACAATGGTGTTCGCAAGCGAAGCAAAAAACTTGACCGGAATCTGTGATAAAATAATGCCTTTTCCTCCGGGTCATTATTATAAAAACGGCGAGTTTATCTGTTATTGTGATATTACTGCCATTGATAAGGTTATTAGAGATGATATTGAAACAGTATGTAGAAATATTCATAATAAGCTTGTTGCAGGCGTTGAAAAACGTCTTGCTGCTGATGCAAAAGTAGGTTTTCTTCTTTCCGGTGGACTTGATTCGTCTCTTGTCTGTGCAATTGCACAGCAGAAAAGTGACAAGCCTATTGAAACTTTTGCTGTCGGAATGAATACTGATGCAATTGACTTGAAATATGCCAGACAGGTGGCTGACTACATAGGAAGTAACCACACAGAAGTCATTATTACCAAAGATGATGTTATTGATGCTCTTGAAACAGTGATTTATTTGCTCGGAACTTATGATATTACTACAATTCGTGCAAGTATGGGAATGTATCTTCTTTGTAAAGCTATTCACGAACAGAGTGATATACGTGTACTTCTTACCGGTGAAATTTCAGATGAACTTTTTGGATATAAATATACCGATTTTGCTCCGTCCGCCGAGGAATTTCAGAAAGAATCGGTCAAACGTGTCCATGAACTTCATATGTATGATGTACTTCGTGCAGACCGCTGTATTTCTGTAAATTCACTTGAGGCAAGAGTGCCTTTCGGTGATTTGGATTTTGTCAGGTACGTTATGGCTGTTGACCCTGAAATAAAATTAAATAAATATAATAAAGGCAAATACTTATTACGCCATGCTTTTGAAGGCAATTATCTTCCGCATGATATTCTTTACCGTGAAAAGGCTGCATTTTCTGATGCCGTCGGTCATTCTATGGTGGATTATCTTAAAGAATATGCAGAAACACAATATACAAATGCTGAGTTTGAAGAAAAGTCTGTGAAATATAGTCATGCAACGCCGTTTACCAAAGAATCTTTGCTTTATCGTGAGATTTTCGAGAAATATTATTCCGGAAACAGCGAAATGGTTATAGATTTCTGGATGCCTAACAAAGAATGGGAAGGCTGTAATGTAAATGACCCGTCTGCCCGTGTTCTTTCAAATTATGGACAAAGCGGTGTGTAATAAATAAGAAGTCCCCGAAGCAGGGGACTTTTTTGTATCTTATTTAATTATACTTGTTTTCATAGATAATATAATATTTGAATGTAACAGACAAAATGATAGTCATAATCATTTGTATCTGTATATACGGCAATCATTTTATTTTCCTACATTATTCGTTTTAATTCATCTAACATTACCATAATGAAACACTCTTTTACAAATATTATAGCTTGAAAAGCTGTTCTCCGTGAACAGGGTCAAACTTTTTCCATACAAATTTTCCATCTGATACTTCTAAAACAAGTCCCTCTTTGCTTTTTTCTGGTGAAAGGGTAAAAAGTCCGTCGTGACGGTGGGCAGCATAGAAAACTGTACCCGTAACATTTATGTCAGATTCCGGCGAAGGATTTACTCCGTGAAACCTTATGCCTCTTTTTGTTATTTTTACTGAAAGCTTATCTGTGCCCCTTAAAAGACGACAGCCTGAATTTTTTGTAATATAATGTGCTTCGCGTTCAGGAGTTGTAATATCCCTTATAAATCTCATTAGAAATGCCGCAAGTATACATTCGGTACGGAGAAGCTGTTTTTGCAGTGCTTCAAACGGTGATTTTTTTATATCCGAAAAATATCTGGCAGTTTCAAGGGAGATTTTGTTTATATCATCTGCAAAACTGTTTCGTGATGTGAAAATATGTGGAATTTGCGGATTTTTTTGTTCAGGAACTAAATCAGGATAAATCAGTTCGGCAAGCTGTTCGTATAATTTGTGAAAGTTTCTTCTGGTTGAAAAATAGGTCATGGAAGAAGAATGCGGCAGACAACATATATCAGAAAGCATATGAATAGCCCTCCCAAGAAATTCCATGCTCTGATTTAAATATCCTGCATGATACATAGTCAAAGCCATTGTATAATCTTCTTCAAGCATAACCCTTGCACTTTTATAGAATTTTTTCAAGCCGTTTCTTAAATATGTATTTACCGGATAAAGTTCTTTTCCAAAAATATTTACAGCACAGTAATAGTGACGACCTATACCATTTTCATAGTCACCTTTTTTATCAGGACGCTTTGCATAAACAGCAAGGGTTTTTGTAAAGGGTGCAAAAAAAAGTTCTGTATCAGGATTTAAATTTTTCAGAATATTCAGTGTGCGCAGAAGGAGAGTAGTATGTACACATCTGGATTTTCTACCATTATATTTCTTTATAAGATTATTAAGCTTATATGAAGATGGAAAAATGATTATCATAACAGACTCCTTTCAGATAATTTTATATTAATTATACCATATTATAATATAAAAATCAATAGCAGGGAAAATTTTTGACGAGAATTGTAAATAATCATGTCGGATTTTGACGGCGGTATATAATTTTGACAAAATTACTCGTAAAAAGTTTAAAAATGTCTACTTGACAAAGTAAAAGGAGTATGATATAATAGAGAAGCTGTCGTGGGAGAGCGGGAAAAGGTATCACGGGAAGAGATATTGTAAAGTGCTGAAAAATTTTTTTAAAAAAGTTGAAAAAAGTACTTGACAAAAGAAGAAAGATGTGATATAATAAATAAGCTGTCTCGGAGAGGACAGGCAGTCAAATCTTTGGAGGTTTGAAGGGTAC
>CAJTOG010000035.1 GCA_910577575.1 uncultured Ruminococcus sp.
GATTGTTATGTTGGTATCAATTTTGGTTATGATTATATGTTTCTTGTTAAAGGATAGAAAAAAATACTCTAAGTTTTTATCTGTGCTTATATGTCTTGGCGTTATAAATGTCTTTGGGATAACTGGTATAATTCATGCTTCATCTGAAAATATTAATAACTTTACTTATGAATACACTTACAGGATTGATAATTCTGATTATATCCATAAAATTATTGTTTCCTACAGCTTATCAGAAAACAATAACGGTAATTCTAACGACAATAACAATACATCTGATGAAAAGAAATTACAAGACGGTTATGTAACAGATAATTTGGCAC
The DNA here is from genome assembly GCA_910577575.1 of uncultured Ruminococcus sp. Lineage (GTDB taxonomy): Bacteria > Bacillota > Clostridia > Oscillospirales > Ruminococcaceae > Ruminococcus. Next base: position 324 of record CAJTOG010000035.1, read on the forward strand.
AGTTTAAAATGGAAGATAGATTTGACAGTCGAATGGATATAGTTAAAACTATGATGAGCAATACAAGATGTGAATTTAAAAATGCTGAATATGGAGAAGACGGCAAAGGAACGGCTGATATTACAGTGTATTCTCCTGATATGGAAAAAATATTATCTGACGGAGTAAAGTTTGCTACAGAAAATCAAGAAATAATATCAAACTATAATGGAGAAAATTTACAGGAAAAATTTAATAACTGGGCGAATGATTATTCAATTGAATTAATAAACAGTAATAAATATGAACCACTTAAAACAGAATTGCCTATTACAATTTATAAAGAAAATAATCAATGGATTATTAATGTGGATTCAAAGCTAAATGACGCATTAACAGGAAATGTAAGAATCTTTTTTGAAAATCAATTAGAGGATTTATATGGATAGAAAGGAATGTTTAATTATGAAAAAAATACTCTGTTTCTTTTTATCAATGTTTTTATTAGTAAACATTGTAAATACGGATATTATACGGATAAATTCATCAGCAGAAGATAATACATCAGAATATGCTACAGTAAAGGTAATAACCAATAATACATCAGAAAAAATTGTGGAAGGTGCTGAAACTGGAGCAGATATAAAAACAAAAAAAGAAAAGAAAACTACATTAATTAAAAAAGATAATAAGATTTATATGTCATTAGATGACATATGCGAATTTACAAGAACCAATAAAGAAAAAACTGACAATAAATATATATTAAGACAAGGGCTGCAAGAAATTACTGTTTTAATTGAAGATAATGGAAATTCTAAATTAAAATCTTTTTACGGAGATTTTAACATACAAACAGTTACGGAAAATAATAAAGTGTATTGTGAACCTGAACCGCTTATGAGTCTGTTATTTGCTGACTGTAAATATTATGGTAACACCCTTTTAATTGATTTGCCACAATATACAGTATATGAAGCAGCAAATTTTGATTATTCTAAATACCAATCAGATGTTCTTCTTTCATTTGGAATGGATGAAAATGATAATATGGCTATGGGACTGTTTAAATGGGGATTAGTTGTACAAAGATTATGGGTTTCTTTTTCATCAGATAATATTTTAAAGTTAAATTATGGTATTTTTGCAAGAGATAATGCTAAGAGACAATATTATTATGAGATATTTAACGAAGTTTTAGGATATGATATATATTCCAATGAATCAGTTACAGAAGAAGAAACTAAAATTTATGAAAAAATAAACGACTTAGGTTCATTTTTGGAAAAAACACAAGGCAGAGATGTAAGCGATACACCTTTTACAGACTTTTATATTAGCTCTTATATTGACTCTTATGCAAAAAAAAGATTAAAAGATAATAATTCATTGTCTGTATTTAATGATACAATAAGAGACTTGACAACAAACGGAAGAATAAATGAAAAGCTAAATTCCTATTTAAATCAATCGGGAAAAGATGTATTAACTAATATTCTTTTTAATTCAGCTTTAGAATATGTAAAACGAAATTCATACGATAGAAAAGTTTTGGAAATGTTTAAAACATTATATTCAGAAAATACAGTAAATAAATACAATATTTCTTTTAATGAAACGGGTCAATTCTTTTTTCAGTGTGCAAGAGATTATTATAATTCCTGTGGCTCATTTGATGAAATTATTAAAGAAGTTACATTTGATGAAAGTATAAATAAATTTTCAGAGATGATTATAAAGGGTTTATTTTCTGTAACAACTGCTGGAAAATCACAAGAAATCTTTGAAACATATGAAACTGTTTTAACCGCTGAAAAATTGCAGGAATCAAATAGTTCATTTAAACCAATAGAGAAAATCAATAATTCTGCTAAATATTTTTGGTTAGCTGAAATGCAATATACTACTGTATTAACTCTTGAAAAAATCAGTAAAAAAGCTGAAGAAAGTTTAAATAGCGAAGATATGGCAAATCTTGTTAGCAATTTCGATTTTTACAATAGAGTTTCAGCAGTTATGATTAAAACTCTTGCTGATAGTTACCAGCTTCCGACAACTACAAAACGTGAAAAAGATTTAATAGCAAATAGTCAACAGTATATAAATGAACTTTGTCAGAATGTTTACAAACTTGAATATTGCGAATATAATTTACCTACTAAAGAAGAATTGAATAATAAAAATTGTGACGTTTTTAATAATTTCTTTAGTAAGCAACCAATTGAACCAACAGTCAACCATACAGCAGTAAATTTAATAGACAAAACCATACCCGAAATAATATCGCTTATGAATGGAGAATATCAGATTATTAAAACGGAAAGTGACGTATATATTTACATTCAGAATCAATCAGCATTCCACGGAATGGAATTTTATGTTTCTGTTTCTGGTGATGATATTGTATCAGCGGCAAACACTGGAGAAGAAATTCGTAGTAATACATTAAAAGCGAAATTAGAAACAGGAGAACTAACCTTAAACGGAATACAAGTCAATAATTCAGGAAAAGTAAGCGAAACTGTTCAAGCCGATATGGATTATAAATCATGCAGTAAAGTATTAGGAGATTTTAATTGTATCGGTGGTCCTGGTGGCTATTTAAGTGGTGATGTAAGTTCTATATTGTATGATTATAATGATAATAATGCAAAAGTTATATTGCATTTTAATATACCAGATGAAATATATAAAGATTTAAGCTTGGGTAAAATCCATTCTGTTTCATCAGAACAAATGGAATTTTATAACCCTAAATTAAAAAATGTTGTTATCAGAAAAGCAGAAACAGACACAGGTAATAACAACACATCTGAAAATGAAAACTGGCGACAGCTCTATGCAGATGAATTAAAAAGATATATGGCTTCTGATAAATATAATAATGATGCAATGTTTGATTTATATGACATTAATAACGATAATATTCCCGAATTATTTATATCAACTGGTATTTCTCATGCTAATGATTGCTTGATATATACAGTTTTGAATGGAACATTGCAAAAACTTGAAAGATATGACGGATTCACTTATGGAGGATTTGGAACAATAAATTGCAGTTCGTCTATTCAAACTATTTTTAGTTCATGGTCTGGTATGGGATGTTATTTTGCAGATTATTATAAAATTCAAGACAATAAATTTATTCATACACTTAAGGCGTATAATATTTTTGATTTCGATTCAAAAAATACAACTTATAAAATTAATGATGAAATTATTACAGTTGAAGAATATAATAAAGAAGTATCAAAATATGAAGCTGATGACTATATAGAAGTAGGAAGAAAATATAAACTTGATGAAGCAACAATAAATTCGGTATTGCTGAATATTGAAACTCCAAAAGAACCATTATTCACAGGCATAGTCAACACGGAAAAAGACCCGTTGAATGTAAGAAAATCGCCGTCAACAGAAGCTGAAATTATTGGCAGGCTTGATAAGGGAAGTACAGTAACAGTATATTCTGAGACTGACGGCTGGTGTGAAATTGAATACAATGGCGGTATTGGTTACGTTTCAAAGGATTATATAAAAGTTAATTTAAACACATCTAATTCTATAATAAGTACGAAAGATGTTATAAATAATTTAACTTGTAGCAGCCAATTACAAGACGTCACTATAGCAAATACAACGTATAACTATAACCCTTGGAATGTAGTTGATGATGATGTATCTACCTGTTGGTCTGAGGGTATTTATGGAAAAGGCGAAAACGAATATTTATACCTTGAATTAAATAAATTATATACAATAAATGGAATTAAGATATATAATGGATTACAAACTAACAGCGATTTGTTTTATAAAAATTCAAGAGTAAAAAAATGTTCTTTAGAATTTTCTAATAATCAAAAACTTGAATATGAATTAAATGGTGAATGGGAAAACTGTATTAATAATTTAGTTTTTAAAACACCAATCAATACAAGTTTTATAAAGATTACAATATTATCAACATATAATGGAAATAAATATGATGATACTTGTATTTCCGAAATTGAAATAATTTAATATATTAAATAGGAGTGTTAAAAAATGAAAAAGAAAAAACGGTATAACAAATTAATAGCATATTCGCTTACGAACTTTTCAACGCTTGTTTTATTACTGCCAGTTGGCTTAATAATGCTATTCACAGAACAAAAGGCTATCGGAAGCGAGCTTGTTATGGCAGGTATTATAAGTATACTTCCAACTATTTTACTGACATTGTACATAAACAGCAGAACGCCAAAAGGTGAACGTGTCGGAACTTGGATTCGTGCTTATTGGTTAGGTTTGCGGATTGCTTTTAAAATTGCATTATTCTGTACATTAATTTTAATTCCTAAAATGTTGAGTTGGCAAATTGATATTTCACCCGAAGATTTAACAATAGATTCAGAAGATTCAGACCATTGGTATAATGAACGTGGAAAAGTTCGTGATAATGCAGGAAATGAATATAAAGTAGGGCGTTCTGGTGAATATGTTCAAGATAAAAAAGGTAATTGGCAAAAAGTAAATAGAGATGATAACGGCGACCCGTATATAGGCTCTGGAAGTGACAGAGAATATCTGAAATAAAATATTTCAGTATATGTAAATTACAGAAACAGCAATTACTTAAAATATAAGTAATCTTAATCCCCCGAAAACAGAATATTAAAAAAGTCCCCGTTATGTTCTTTTAAAACATAACGGAAATTTTTTTAACTGTAGGTCACTAAGGGGTTAAGGAAAACTTTACTTCACAAGTTCGTCAAATTCTTCAAGATGCTTGATTCTTAGGGTAATTCTTTGGTGGCTTGCTGTCATTTTCTGAATTATTGAGCTGTTGTCACCCAAAGAAATTTTTTCAGTCTTGATTTTTTCTTTACCTGTTCCAACGTGTATCAATGATTTTCCCTTAGCCGTCAGAAAATAAATATATGGTACTCCATATAAGAATTTTCTGCGTTCTATATACTCGGCTTCTGTTAAAATTTTAAATCTTTTGTCTGTTGCTCCCTGTCCTAAAAACCCTGCTAAAAATCTTATGTGCCGTCTATCTCTCTTAAAATTAACTCGTCTCTCTCGGTCACTCTCAACTGTTCCACCACCTATTAATATATAATTAAATAATAATAAAAATTAAAAATATAAATATAAATAAATAATATAACTTAATTAGTAACTGTGCTGTATTGCAAATATAATTTATTATATGTATTGCACGATGTTACAGTGGGGTCTCGTATGAAATAGGAGACCCCACTGTAACATCGGCAATTGAAATTCAGCACAGTTACAGACTTTTTAGTTATGTTTTATTTTTATTCAGTGTCTGATGTGATTGGAACACTTTTGTCATGGGTTGGTAGAACAGGTAAATTTTCAAAATGGGACTTGCATAGACAGATTTTTCATACATAAAAATGGTATGGGAGGTTATGTTTATGAAAGAAAACACAATGCCAGCAGAAAAAAAGGATAATACATATACGGTTGAAATTGATAAAAATGTATTTCATGTAATCAGTAAATTTCAGGGAACAGAAACAGCAGGCAAAATAATTTATGATTTAGCGGTAAAACGTATTCTGTATGAAGATACTGCAATAATTTAAAATTTTAAAATAGTAACAAAATCAACTGGAAAATGCTGTTTGTACATGTTATAATAAGTACAGAAAATTATATTTGTCCGGTTGGTTTTTGTTGTATTCAGAGGAGGTCACAAATGGGAATACAACAATTTTATTCCGTCGCTGTTTACTGCCGTTTATCGGTTGATGACGGAACTGACTCGGAAAGCATGAGCATTGCAAGTCAGAAAACAATGCTTACAGAATACGTAAAAAAACAAGGCTGGAAACTGGTTGAAATTTATGTTGATGACGGTTACAGCGGTGTGAATTTTGAACGTCCTGCATTTCAAAGAATGATACATGATATTGAACAGGGCAGAATTAATCTTGTCATTGTCAAGGATTTATCAAGACTGGGAAGAAATTACATTATGTGCGGACAGTACACAGAGATATATTTTCCTGAAAAAAATGTGCGATTTATTGCACTGAATGACGGGATTGACACACTTTATTCAAACAATGATATTGCACCGTTCAAAAATATCTTAAATGATATGTATGCAAAGGATATTTCTGTGAAAATCCGTTCTTCACTGCACGCAAAAGCAAGAAAAGGCGAATTTCTTGCACCCTATGCACCGTATGGATTTTTGAAAAGTCCAGAAGATAAGCATATTCTGATAATCAATGAGGAAATCGCACCTCACATCAGAAGAATGTTTGAAATGAGTGTTTCAGGAATTTCTACAAAGAAAATTGCAAAAATTCTTGAAAAGGACGGAATTTTGACACCGCTTGACTATCGAAATTTCAGAAGTCACAATGCAAAAGACGGAAGATTTCAAAAAAAATATTCATGGGCTGGAGCTGTTGTCAGACAGATTTTGAGAAATCCCGTTTATGCAGGTCATAACGTGCAATGCAGAAAACGTGTGCAGTCTTACCGCACAAAGAAAATTGTACCAAACAAACGTGAAGACTGGATTATTGTGGAAAATACTCATCAGGCAATTGTCAGTCAGGAATTGTTTGACGCTGTACAAAAAGCACTTGACGGAAGAATACGCTTTGTCAAAAGAACAGGCGAACCGCAGATATTTTCAAAACTGTTTTACTGTGCAGAATGCGGAAGAAGTATGCTTCATCATGACAGAACTAATCACCCTAAGTACTATTCATGCGGAAAATACCGTGCAGACGGTGCAGAAGCCTGTACATCTCACCATATTACATATGACAATATCTGTGAAATTGTCTTGAAAGATATTCAAAAGCATGTAAAACTTGTGGAAGAAGATGAGGGACGTGCAATTCAGAAAATTCTTTTGATTTGTTATAACTCCTACTTTTATAATGAGATTTACGGTAGATTTGTCTGGAATTCAAAATGGACACCAAAATCAATACATCTCAAAATCAGAAACAAAAACGAAAAAGAATGGTCTCCAAATTTCAGTGTACGATTAATATAGGGAATCCGCACAATATTGAGAAACGTTGTGACATTATTTTTCGAGTTTGTCAGTTTGGGTATTTGAAGGCTTGGAAATTGTTCCTCTAAAGCAAGCCGAAAAATCTATTTGGACAAACCTGTTCACAAAAAAATGTGTACAGGTTTATTTTATATAAATGAGTAAAAACTAATAATTAAATCAATGATACAAATTTAATTTATGTAGGCTAAAATGGAAACACAAAAGAGAATATCATTTTGATACACAATAAATAATACGAATTAAATTGTGATTCATGAGGAACAGGCAGAGATAGTAAAACTTATATTTGAACTTTACTCGTCCGACCAGTCACTGTCAAATATATCTTGGAAATGTACCGCATTCCATCGCCAAGCAATAAACTTTTATGGGGCAGGTAAATCATAAATAACATTTTGTCAAATGAAAATTATATTCGTAATATCATAGGCTCACATTTAATTAGTATGTCGGATAATTTCACCCCCAAAAAGTAATATTTATCTGGAAAGATTGTAAGTGTTAACCAAACCCTAACCTGCCCAAGCCCGAAATAGTATCATTTGCTTGGTTACTTTTCATCATGTCTGTAAGATTGATCGAACAGAAATATAAAAATGAGAAAGGTATGGCATTTGACATACTAAAAGAAAACGTGAAATGCAAAAGAAAACGCAAGCAAAAGTTTATTAAAATAAGCGTTCTTTGGCAGTTATTTGGACAAACCTGTTCACAAAAAAATGTGTACAGGTTTGTTTTATATAAATCAGTAAAAATCGACAAAATAGTCAAGGATACAGAGTGGAACTTTGTATTCTTTTTGTTTAGAGAGGAATTTTAATTATGGAAAAACAAAAACGAATATCATTTGGATACACAAGAAACGAAATGAATGAAATTGTAATTTACAAGGAACAGGCAGAAGTAGTAAAACTCATATTTGAGCTTTACTTATTTGATCAATCACTGTCAAATATATCAAAATACTTGGAAATGTACCGCATTCCATCCCCCAGTAATAAACCAGTGTGGGGTAGACAAATAATAAATAACGTTTTGTCAAATGAAAATTACATTGGCAATATTGATTATCCCAAAATAATCACTAATGAACTATGGGATTCAGCACAAAACAAGAAAAATAATAACAGTTATTCGATGAGATATAGCCAGAATAAATAGGAGGTTTAACTTACATGAAAATTTATGTAAACTGCTTGATTTTGTGTGTGAAACATGATATACTTATTATAAAGAAAGATCGGAGGTGTGATTTATGGGAATTTATCTGAATCCAAGTAATGTGGATTTTTACAACGCTGTGAATCACTCACAAATTTATGTAGATAAAACGGAACTTATTAAATATACAAATAAAGTTCTATTTGGAGAGCAGAAATTCATTTGTGTCAGCCGTCCAAGAAGATTTGGAAAATCAATGGCAGCGAATATGCTGACAGCTTACTACAGCAGCGGCTGTGATTCAAGAGAAATGTTCAGCCAACTGAAAATTGCAGATTCAGAATCATTTGAAAAGCATCTGAATAAGTATAATGTAATTAGACTGGATATTCAGAAATTCGCAAACAAAACAGAAACTGTCGATGATATGCTGAAATTGTTGCAAAAAAGAGTAATCAACGAACTTAGAAAAACATTTGAGATCAGCTGCGGTGAAACGGATCTTCCATTCGTGCTTGAAGAAGTTTTTGATGCATATCAGCAGCCGCTTGTATTTATAATTGATGAATGGGACTGCGTTTTAAGGGACAAAAAGAACAGCAGCAAAGATCAGAAAACGTATCTGAATTTTTTATGTGACCTGTTTAAAGGACAGAGTTATGTTGCACTTGCTTACATGACTGGAATTCTGCCGATTAAAAAATATGGAAAGCATTCGGCAATAAATGCATTCTACGAATATTCGATGACTGACGCTGAACCAATTTCAGAGTTTACAGGGTTTACTGAAAGTGAAGTTAAGGAGCTTTGTATAAAATATGATAAGTCGTTTTCTGAAATGAAGCGTTGGTACGACGGATACAATTTGAACGGAATTTCGATTTATAATCCAAAGTCGGTTGTGGAATCAATACTCCGTGGACAGTTCAACAATTACTGGACTTCAACTGAAACTTATGAGGCGTTGAAAATTTACATTGAAATGAATTTTGATGGCTTAAAGGATACAATAATTGAACTTCTTGCGGGAGGAAAAGTTGTAATTGATACAACAACGTTTACAAATGATATGGTCACATTTATAACAAAAGATGATGTTCTGACGCTTTTGATTCATCTCGGATATCTGACATACGATTTTTATACTAAAGAAGTTTCAATTCCAAATCACGAAATTTCGGAGCAGTTTGCAAGTACAATAAAAGTAATTGGCTGGTCGGAAGTTGCGGATTCACTGAAGTAGTCCGATGAACTACTCAAAGCTACGCTGAACTATAACGAAGAAAAAGTTGCGGAGCTTATAGACAAGGTGCACAGTGATAATACTTCAATTTTGAAATATAACGATGAAAATTCACTGACCTGTGTGATCTCGCTTGCATATTATTCTGCAAGAAAAACGTATACGATCGAGCGTGAACTTCCTGCCGGAAAAGGTTATGCCGACTTGGTTTTCCGACCGAGGAAAAACAACAGTAATCCTGCAATTATCGTAGAACTCAAATATGACAAATCCGCCGAGGGAGCTTTGGAACAGATCAAAAAAAAACATTATACCGATTGCCTAAAGGATTACTCAGGAGAAATTTTGCTTGTCGGAATAAACTATGATAAAAACGATAAATGCCATACTTGTAAGATCAAAAAAATTATCATGTAAATAAAAATATTCTTGAAAAAGCTGAAAAATCGGGATAAACTGATGTCATCTATTTTATAGTAACAAGACAATTGAAAAGCACGTAATATAGGTTAAATTCTATGTTGCGTGTTTTTTATTTTATACAGAAAGAGTGGATTGAGGACACTATTAAGGCACTAACGATATAAAAAGATACTGTAAGTTACATGAGAATACAATAAAAACGGAGCAGGGTAATATAAAATCCTGCTCCTTAATTTTTAGCCTGTTTTGGTATTACTGCTATGTGAAAGAATGATACTGCCCATACATTCAGCTATACGGCTTTCTGATTTAGCGATAACATGGGCATAGATATTCTGGGTTGTACTTGCTTTTGCGTGACCTAAGTGACTGCTTATGCTTATTGTGTCCATACCTGCAAAATAAAGGAGACTGGCGGCGGTATGCCTGAAAGCGTGCGGATTGATATGTTTCAAGCCGTACTTTTCTGAAAAGCGTTTGCAGTAGCTTGTAACACTGTCGGGGTGCATCGGTTCTCCGTTGTCCTTAACGAATATAAAGCCTGTATCATGCCATTTGTTACCGTAAGCGGATTTTAAAGGCTGATAGTATTCAGTATAGTATTCAGGAGTTCCATACTCAGAGGATGGAGTTTGATATAGCAGACTGATTTTTCTGTCTTTGGCTTATCAATATATATTCCCACATCGGCGGAATAGTAAACGCATTTTTCGATATGAATTTTATTATATTCCCAGTCTATACAGTTCCAGGTTAAGCCGAGAACTTCCCCACGCCGTCCGCCTGTAACGAGGAGCAGATGCAGGAGCATTCTCCATTTCAGCGGTTCGCTTTCGGAACATTCAAGTATTCTGTCAACTTCGTCCTGTTCAAAGTAATTTGCGGTTTTCTGCTCGACTTTCGGCGGTTTTGTCCTGTCGGCAGGATTGTACGGAATAAGCATTTCACATACAGCCTGTTCAAGTACAAGGTGTATAAGAACATGGTGTTCACGGATTGTCTTGTTTGAAAGCGGTCTGCTATCGTATTCAATATCAAATAAACTTTCGGTCTTTACATTCAATACGGAAGATAACTTTACAGCACTTTCAAAGGCTATTTTGTCGCCTTTGAGTGCTTTTCTGTATGTGGTTACGGATACTCTGCCTGCTCCTTTATGAAGCATTCACGATAGTCTGAGAGCATTAATTCAAGAAGTTTTTCGGCTGATTTGAGTACGGCTTTATCTGAATTTTTACGCAGTCCCGATTGTGCCAATTTCTCTTTGAGTTCAATGACATACTTTGCATAAGCATCAAATTTCTGCCGTCCGTCACCTGTCAAGCCCTGTCTGCACTGTTCCTCGAATAATACAGCCTGTTTCTGTAATTCCTTTTGTATCTGCTTTGCGGTCATGTTCGGAGCAGGTTTCCATGTCATTTCATGAGGCTTGATTTTCTTTTCGTTGCTGTCATATCCTCTTGCAACCCTTATTCTGTAGCTGATTATTTCGCCATGCTTGTTCTTTCGGGGCGATATATTAGCCATTTTTATAACATCTCCCTTGTTTATAGTCTTTTCTTGTGTATTTGTAAAATAAGGTTTTATTCGTCCTGCTCCATATCATTAAGAAAACGTCGAAAATTTTCACTATTTTTTTTAAAAAAATCTTCAGTAAAAATAGTATCATCTAAATACATTTCAAGTTCATCATCAATTAATCTCATAATTTCATTGCTTATTATAAATCTTTTATAATCTAAATCTTCAAAAATAAAGTCATCATCTACTATTCTGCAACGGTCTATAAAAAATTCTACATATTTTTCGTATTCCAGTTCCCATTTTTTTAGTTCCATACCACAATTAGAGAGTTTTTTAAATATAAATTTACCTCTTTCTTCAATTTCTTTTTCTGAAAAAGGAAGATTATGTTTTTGGCAGTATAACCTTATTGTTTCTATTTCAAAAATTTCTTTTTTTTGTTTAGAGATTAGCATTTCTCTTATCTCATAAAGAAGAGACGAAGAAATAGAGGTTATAAATGCGTCCATAATATCAAAGACTTTTATATCTTCAAAATTTTTTAAATTTTGCAAGTTGTGTATTGAACTTGCAGTCAATCCAGTAATTTTGCAAGCCGTTTGAATACTTTCATCAAGCGTTGCTGTGTCGGTACGTCCCATTAAGTAATCAGTAGAGACATTGAAAAAGTCTGCTATTTTGGCAAGCAGTTCAATATTAATTGTTCTTTCGGCTTTTTCGTAAAGACTGAGACTTTGCCTTGTTATACCCAGTTCTTCAGCAAGTTCCTGCTGAGTGATATTTTTTTGTTCTCTGAGTTCTATAAGCCGCTGGGCGAATGTTTCCTTATAATTCATTTTTTAACTCCTTTGTTTGAATATGTTGCTTTCATTTTTTTTTGCAACAAATACTTGACAAATTCAAAAAGTTGTGATATACTGATGTTAGTGGTTAAAGTTGTTGCTATATATATTATAGTGCAACAATTTGAAAAAGTCAACACCACAACAAAAAATTTTTAAGGAGATTATTAAAATGGCCAAAGCAAACGCCGACATCAGAGCAGAGCTGAAAGCTAAAAATATTCCTGTTTATGCTGTTGCTGATGTACTGAGAGTTCATGAAAATACGGTTTTCGCCGTTTACGTCATGAACTTTCGGAGCAGAAGAAGCAGAAGCTTATCAAAATCATTGATGAACTTTCATTCCAGAACACAAACAATTAATTTTACGGAGGTATTTAAAAATGGATTACACAATCTACACTAAAATCAAAGAGAAGAACGGCAAGGCACGAGAGATTATGGCAATTGATTTGCCTTTTTCCTGTCGTTGTCCTGAGTGTAACAAGGAAACAGAAATCTCGCTTTTTGATGAGATAGCACATAATCCCGACTTGGACCCGTATTCAAGCAAAGTTTACTGTGAAAGCTGTACAGCGGTCTTTTAAAAAATCAGAGAGCAGATAAAGCGTACTCTTGATGATGTTGACAATATGCCTGCCGATAAACTTCACGCACTCTCAAATCTGATTGACGAGTTTGAGGAAGAGTGTACAGAATGGTAAAAAAATAATGCCTGATGGTACGAACATCAGACATTAATAAAAAAACAAAAAGAAAAACAAAGGCAAATCAACTTAAAACCAACAACATTTATATTCCTGCTCCAATCGTGGCTTGATAGAACAGGAATATAAATTTATTATACTTGCCTTACTCTTATTATATCATAATAGTGAGTATGTTGCAAGGGAAAAGGACAAAGAATTGAAAGAAAATTTTGAAATTAAAACAAATATTCCGACAATGTGCGGAATAAAGGAAACAGCAAAGAACTTCGGAATAGCTAAATATCATGCAAGACAGCTTGCATTATCGGGCAAAGTAAAGGCGGTACGTGCAGGACGAGGAAAAATCCTTGTCAATCAGGAAAGCGTTGCAGAGTATTTCAACAGTTCCTATCTGACAGAGGATAAACCTGCTTCGACTTACAATAGGATAAAGCCGATACCTGTTAAGCTGTAAAGGCGGTGAATAAATGAGTTTGTTTGATAATGATGTTCTGGATAATCTTTATGAAAAAAATATACCATTTACAAATTCAAGAGATGATTTCATTAAAATACTGCTCAATTGTACTGTTCTGAATAAAATTGATAGTGAAATCAGTCCCGAAAGAGAAAAGATGTTTACTTATATAATGGATACAGCAAGGCTTGCAAAAGCAGAAGATGTTGTGCTTGAAACAGTTGAACAAATGGAGAATAAAGGTTCGCTTGTGTTCTGGGAACTTCCAAAACCATTTGAAAAGCAAATCCAAATGCAGAAATTTAACCCCGACAGTTGTTTGCCTGACCTGCTCCGTTGCTGTCAGTACTGTCACTGTGTGTACAGGGAAAAGTGGTTGTAAAGTACCCAATAAACAGCCACACACAGCCGTTATGCCTGTATACGCTTACAATTGCACCACCTGGAGAGAAAAAAAGTGGTGTTCTGAAAGAGTTTAAACGCCCTGTTGAGAAATTTCAGAAAGCATATAACAATGCACACGCACTTGATTTTGCAGAATACACAAGTAAAATTGAACTTCTTGAAAAGTGGAGGTCTGTTGCAATAAAAAAAGGTGATGAAATTACGCTGAAAGACTGTGACAAGGATTTGCTTGCATTAAAGCAGAATCCTATATATCCTGTTACATTCTCTCTTGACGATGTAACGCCTGAAAGTCTCGCCAATGAAATATAGGAATGGAAACAGAATGGGTATTTTAGCCCCTGAGGGTGCAATTATTGATATACTCACTGGGATATATTCAGGAGGAGTAAGCAATATAAGTCTGTTCCTTGAAAGCTATGACGGCAATAACTATGATTTAAGCAGGCAGGCAAGGGGACAACTTCACCTTGAAAATCCGTTGCTTGCCATTGGTCTTATGGTACAGCCAAGCCTGTTTTCAAAAGCAGTTTCAAATGCAGAGTTTACAGGTCGTGGATTTATTCAGCGGTTTATGTTTGCATTTCCCGAAAGTCACATTGAAAAGGCTGATATAAATAGTCCTGATATTCCAGAGGGAATTAATAAAGATTACGAAAAATTGATAAACGATTTACTAAATATGCCAAAAACTCAGGATATTCCCGTTATTCAGTTCAATAAAAACGCAGTACATCTGCTGACTGATTACTATTATCATATACGAAGTGAACTTACAAACGGAATACTTAAGGATATACGTGAATGGGGTGCAAAACATTTCGGGCGTACTCAGAGAATTGCAGAGACAAAAACAGCAGGCAGACCGAAAATTACAATTAAGGTCAATCCATTGCTTTTCGATAAATAAATTACATTATAGGAGCAGAAGACAAAGTTTTTATTTTTCAATACTTAAAAAATCATGATAAAAGTGATAAAAGTTAATACTCCCCTAAATATAGCCGTTTTCTTGATTTGACAGAAGATTGATGAAAATACTTGTATCAATGATGAATGTTGTTATATCATTATAAAAAGATTTTTATCATTGACAAAACTGCTTTTATCATTCTTTCATCAAATTGAGTTTTCACAAGTAAATAGCCAAAAACATACTTTTGTCACTTTCGTCATTCATTTTCAGCAAGTGAAAAACTCAAAAACAGCACCATGCACAAAACCTGCTCCGAAAAATTATATAAAATAACGAGGTGAATATTATGAACGACAAAGAAAAGTTCTGTAAGGAAGTTACTGTAATCTGTGATACGAGGGAACAGGAGAATAAACACATACTCGGCTATCTTGATACGCATAGTATAAAGCATGAAAACAGAAAACTTGACTTTGGTGACTACTCTTTTAAAATAGCTGATAAAGATTTCAGTATGCAGTGTGTTATTGAGCTTAAAGCAAATGTAAATGAACTCTGGAATAATATAAGCCGTGAGCGTGAACGGTTTGAGAAAGAAATAAATGCTATGTCAAATATTACTCATTCTCCAAACCTGATTATAGAATGCTGTCCTGACCGTGATTTTTTGATGAATTTCAAGGTCAATCAGTACACTATGCAGATGCAAAACCGCAAAGTCGAGGACATTGGCAGATACATATACATCACATTGCAGTCGTGGAGCAGTTCCAACAGATACCGCCTGAATGTTCACTATATAAAGGGAAACGGCGGAACAGCTACTCTTATGCTGAATATCTTCTATTACTATTGGCATAACTACAGAGAGCTTATAAAGCCTTTAAGGAACTGAATATAATAAAATCGGAGCAGGCTTATACTTCCTGCTCCCTTTTATCATAAAATATTACTGTCGCTGTTCATTATATTAAAATGGCGACTGTATCTTTTAGGAATATTAATGCCAACAAGATAGCCAACAGAGTGAAGAAAATGCGAAATAGTACTGAATCCGTCCTTATAAAAAGCTTCAATGCGTTTATCCTTAAAAGGAATATTCTTGTAATCAGGCGGACATATAAAAGTCCAGTCTGCACCGCTTTTATCCAAAACAATACGGAAAAATTTGTCAATGTCAGTATCTTTATATCCTGCTTTCATCAGTAAAATATGATGTTCCATAGCTTCATCAATCTGACTTACAACTGCTGTTTTGCCGTCGAAAGATATTACAGCAAGAAGTGGCTCGTCCTCTGTTATTGCTTTGTGTACGCTTTCAGCATCAGGATATTTTATTATATTCATTACTGTTCCTCCTCATTGGTTAATATATCACCTATATCACATTCAAGTAAGATACAAAGTTTAGAAAGAATTTCAAAAGAAACGCTTTGCTTGTGCCTTATCCTTTGTATAGTGGCTTCACCTATTATTTTTTCTTTTCTTAATCTGGTTGTTGTATAACCTTTTGATTTTAATGCTGCTAATACATCAATTTTATACTTTATTGGCATTATATCAAATCCTTTCCGGTGAGAGCAAATTTTTATAGCACTCCCTATTTTCCATTATAATTATATCACAAATTAACACTAAATTCAAGTGCAAAAACATACAAAATTAACACTAAAACCTTGTGCAATATTACATATTAACCACACTAATATTTAGTGTTATAATATATACAGTGAAAGGAGGATAGCAATATAAAATAAAAGTGTTTCGTTTCCTCAACCAAGAGAATAACGAAACACCCTGTTAACCAACTCGACAAAATCAGATTGTATAAATATTGTATCATGTACTTCTGTTTTTGTCAAGACTTATTTCAAAAATGGAGGAAAAATTATGAATAAAATACTTGATAGAATCTATTTACATTATCGAGGAGCAGGCACGGTGATTCTTTGGCACAGGTAAGAGCAAAACTGCGCTCACTGCAGGCAGAATGAGGCGGGAAACAAGCTTGCGGGGGGGAATAGCCTCGAGACTGTAAAGCGGTACTTCATGCGGTCACTGCTCGAATTTCTCGCTGAATATAATAGATTTGAAGTACAATAAGGCTAAGGGGTCACCAAAACGGCGGCTCCTTAATTATATATATGTTTATCGAAGCGGTGAGGAAGCGGCGAACAAAAAGAGAAAAATAGAGAGAAGTTCACTGGTAATATAGGGGGATTGCAAGAATGTTTGTTCTTTATATCGCTTATCCAACAATATAACAGTACTTTTACAGATTTCTAAATATATTTCAGGTAAGGTAGGGGTATTATATCCCCCCTTATACTTTAATAATAACCTGACAAAACCTGACATACACCAAAACAAGCTGTTTTGTAAGTAAATTATTCCCTAAATGAAAGTTAAGCTTATAGTGGCAATAGGAAATATGGGAAAATGTTGGAGAATGTTAGATTTTGAGTGATTAACCAGCTCATTTCTGCGTTGGTTGATTTGGAATACTAAAAAATACTAATACTACAAAATAACGCCATCCAAATTGATGTTGTCAAATTGACGACTGTAAAAAGAGAAGCAGGCGATTAGATTCTTTCGACCTACTTCCCGAATAGAATACTTTCCCACTATAAAAAAGGGGCGTTAGCATTTCATCGACAGTAATATTTTTTAGGACACTATGAGGACACTAAAGACACTGAAAATCAATTGAATAAACTGTAAGATACAAGAAGATATATTATATAAAACAGCTATTTACAGCCGACTACTAACAATTACTAAAGCATACAATAAGTTGACTTTTACCCTCATAACCCGATGAAATAAAGAAAAATCAAAAAAATAAAGTGCATAAACCCACGTAATATGTACAATTACGTGGGTTGTACTTTTTATTGTAGCTGTTTTGACCCTTTATTGACCCCTTATCTTTGAAAAGAGATAAGCATCATGGAGCAGGAAACAGAGTGATTGATGCACTTGAAATTACAACCTGAAAAATGTATAATGATAAAAAGGTAGGCGATAGAAAATGTATAAACTTGTTCCGAAACGCACAATAAGAAGGATTGAAGATACTTCTGAAAATGAAGAACTCCGTATCATGAAGTTATCACTTGAACTTGCAAAGAAATCAGATGACGAATTGTGGAAAGAACTAGTTATGCTGCATCTTGATGACATGAGAATCCTGAACAGCGAAGACGGAGAAAGAATCAAAAGAAACCTTGATAGGATGCTGAGAGGAATTTAGTGATGTATGATATTGATTATTAAATATACAAGTATATCAATGAGTTGGCAGACCAGTATGTAGAATTTGATGAATTGCTGAAACAGAATCATCTTACTTTTGATGAAGTAAAACAAAAAATAAAACAGTTCAAAGAACAATTTTATAGTCTGCTTTCAAAGTATTCTATCGGTAGTCAGAATCTTGTTGAAACCTGTTATGACTTGATAGAACGTATGGAACAGCATCCTGATAATCCTGATTTGCAGTATTTGTATTTATGTATCATGACGGATTTTGGATTATTGAATGAAATAAACGCTCATGACCGTACTGAAGAGCAGAAAATAAGAAATTATTTTCGTCAGCATAAATTGATACAGGAACTGACGGAATTTTTGGAGTCACAATCCGAGAGCGTCAGGAAGTATCAGCAATTATTTGAATATCTGAAAAAACCGATAAAAATAAAAAATGCAGAATGTGAGGAAGAATCGGATTTTTTGTACCATTTGACCATACAGCATACCTTTTTACATGATAGTATAAAAAATGAGGTCTACAAAGATAACCTGAAATCTTTGCTGATGCATGTTAACAGCGATGAAAAATTAAAACCCATTAAGCCATATATCATCTTTGCGGTGCTTGCGAGAAAAACAGGTATGATGCAGAAAAGGGCACATTTCATACCGAATCTGAAAGTGATATTTCAATATCAGGAGTATAATATTTTAAAAGATAATGGTAAAAATTTCAACCAATATCAGTCTGAATTAGAATTGTACGACCATTTGAGAAGAGCATATCTTGAGGATGCTGATATAGATTTCTGTGATTACTGCTTTGCAAATCTTTCACCGCTGAGCGAATGGTATTACATGAATTGTGAGCTGAACGAAGAGATACCAATGGTTATAGATAGAAAAATCCTGATGGTAATGCCGAAATCATTTCCTAAAATTTTAAGCTATGAAGATTATGAGAGTCTGACTGAAGATGAATTTAATATGTACAGCGAAGTAGGAGAAAAGTTGAAAGAAAAAATGCTCCGAATGGCGATATACCTCTAAAAACTGAATTCCAAGATAAAACAGTTCCGAAATTTAAAAAATATTTTGGAACTGTTTTGTATTTACTTATCTGAACGTCTATGGTATTCTGTTTTTAGGAGGTGGAAGTATGATAGTGAATGGAGAACATCTTTAAACTTTGCAAGACTTGAAACGATGCTTTTGTATTGATGAACGGATTTACGACT
>CAJTOG010000036.1 GCA_910577575.1 uncultured Ruminococcus sp.
AAAATGCTCTGTATAGCTATTTTCAAGAATATATGCCGCATTTTTCGATACTGCATTACCGCAGCTCAGTATCAGGTTCATATCATTCCCTGCAAATACACATATATCATCAATCTGAAACTCGGAACGAATCTGCTCCAAAAGCACCGATATATCTGGAATACATCCGAAAACAAGATTTTCCGAGAGATTGGACATAAATGCCAGTTTATCGTTGGTATCTTTTTGACTGTTCAGATATGCTATTTTATTTTCAATATCCTTTTCAACAAGACCATGCTTTTCAATATTATATATGACATAGCGGTTCTTGCCTTTTTGCTGTGCAATATAGAGAGCTTTATCCGCCTGCATGAAAAGTTCATTATAATCGGTGCTGTCATTCGGATATGTAGAAATACCCATTGAACAGGTAAGACGGAAATTTTCAAATCTGTCAGCAAATGCATTTTCCGTATTTGTACGAAATGCCCTCAGTATTCCACGCAAATCTTCTTCGTCTCTGGTATTCTCAATTATGATAAGAAATCCACCGCCGCTTATTCTTCCGGCAAGTCCACGTGTTCCCAGTTCTTTTTTTACTATCCCTGCTACAGTATATATTATCTCATCTCCAAAAAGATGTCCATAGTTTGCATTTATTTCCGTAAAATTATCAATATCAAGAATAACAATATTAACATTATAAATAGGTTTTGATTCAAGAATATTCATTGCAAATGAAGTTACAGCACGTTTATTAAGAAGTCCGGAAAGGGAATCTCTGTTCGATTCAAGTGCAAGATTGATATCTTTGGTTTTCTGCCGTGAATTTATTACCGAAATCTTTTTTTGTTACAGGGTCCTGCCAACGTGTTATTCCCCTGAAAAGGCACATTTCACGGCTTTTTCCTTGTGTGAATACAGATGTTTCAAGTTCATAGTCAAAACGGTAAACCCCATTCTTTATATCACGACAAAGCGTATTAAAAGTTTCGATATACCTTGAAAGTACCTGCCCTGATTCTATTGCCCTGCCCTGCCACTTTTCAAGTTCTTCATCAGCAAGAATAATTTCACGGCAACAATCAAAAATGTATATTTTAATGTGTCTTGTCTCGAAGCTGTATTCAAATGCAATATCAGATGAAAGACTTAAAATATACCTGTATTCAGAAATACGATGCTCACTTTCTGCCGATATATTTTCAAGGGAAAATATATCATTGAACTCGATAACATATATCAGTTCTTCTGAATGGTCATATTTTTTTACTGATGCCATAACCCACCTTAAAAGTCCGTTCAAGCCTTTCATACGTATAACAGTTCTCAAAATTATACCTGTCTGAATATTCTCCAGACATTCATCAAGTCGCCAAAAATCTCTGTCATCAATAGTCCGTCTGATTGAATAAGTAACATCATTGCCGAAATATCTGAAAAACTTCTCATCCGCACTCTGTGTATGAAAACTCCTGTCAACAGTAACTCTGCCTATTCTGTAAATATCATTCATTCAAATCACCCGTTTTTTATTTCAATTATACCATTTATTAATTATAAAATCAAGCTTGTGTTCTTTAATCAATTCACTGAAAATTTACAATAGTTTTCGCATGATTATCACATTCATATTATATAATCCCATTAATACAATTTCAGGAGTGATATTACATGAACAGAAAAGAATTAAAAAAATATATAAGTTTCGCTATTTTGGCTGTTGCAGTATGCTGGATAGTTCAGAATTTCAGACTTTTTGAAAATCTGATTTCAGTGGCCATGGGTGCGGTATTCCCATTGATTATGGGTACAGTTATAGCTTATATATTCAATATAGTACTGAATTTTTTTGAAAAACACTACTTTCCTAAAAAAAATACCGAATTTATAAATCGTTCACGGCGTCCGGTATGTATAGTATTGTCGTTTCTCAGTGCGATAGTAATTATTGTAATCGTTCTGACAATAGTAATTCCGGAAATTATAAGTGCATTCAAACTTCTTACCGATAAAATTCCGCCTGTTTTAAATGACTGGAAAGATTCATTTTTACGCAAACTTTCTGAATATCCCGAAATACAGAAAGAGGCTAAAGAACTCCTGAACGAATTTGATATGACTTCACTTGACTGGGCTACAATAACCCAGAAAGCAGCAGATGTCATTCAGGGCGGTATAATGGGAATTATATCATCAGCAGTCGGAATCGTCGGAACTGTTGCAGTTACTGTTACAAATATAGTCCTTGCAGTAATTTTTGCGGTGTATCTTCTTGCCCGTAAGGACAAACTCCTGAAAGATATAAACCGAATACAGAAAACCTATGGCAATAATGAACTAAATAAAAAAATTAATAGAATATTCGCAACAGCTAATGAAACTTTCCGAAATTTCTTTGTCGGACAGTTTATTGAAGCCATTCTGCTCGGTTGTCTGTGTTTTATAGGAATGCTGATACTTCGCCTGCCGTACGCCGGAATGAGTGGTGCTTTAATAGGAGTTACCGCACTTATTCCAATTGTAGGTGCATTTCTCGGAGCAGGAATAAGTGCATTCATAATATTTACGGAAAATCCAATGCAGGCATTTGTTTTCCTTGTTTTCCTTATAATACTTCAACAACTTGAAGGCAATGTAATATATCCCAAAGTTGTCGGAAACACCGTAGGTCTTCCGGGAATATGGGTACTTGCAGCAATAACAGTCGGTGGCGGATTATGGGGAATCGCCGGAATGCTGATAGGAGTACCGCTCACCGCAACAATATATAAGCTCTGTTTTGAAAATCTTGAAAAAAGAGAAAGAAATATCAGAAAACCGCAACATAATTAACTCATTTTATTTATAAATAATTTTTTTAATAACTTTGGTTGTCAAAAGATTGACAAATCCTGAATAATGTGTTATTATAATTAGAGAAAAAAATTTTTAAAGGAGCGATATAATGTTACATTATATTAACGAATATCCATCCGAGTGGGATGGATTTGAACAAGGACGCTGGAGCAATACTTCTGTCAACGTTCGTGACTTCATCAAGAAGAATTATACTCCATATGATGGTGATGAAAGCTTTCTCGCTGAACCCAC
The DNA here is from genome assembly GCA_910577575.1 of uncultured Ruminococcus sp. Taxonomy (GTDB): domain Bacteria; phylum Bacillota; class Clostridia; order Oscillospirales; family Ruminococcaceae; genus Ruminococcus. The sequence goes on from CAJTOG010000036.1 coordinate 3,076, forward strand.
AGAGGCTACTACAAAACTCTGGGAACAGGTTATGGAATTAACCCGTCAGGAACGTGAAGCAGGCGGTGTTCTTGATATGGACACAAAAATCGTATCCACTATTACTTCCCATGATGCCGGCTATCTCAACAAAAATTTGGAAAAGATTGTAGGCTTACAGACAGATAAACCTTTCAAACGTTCTTTACAGCCTTTCGGTGGTATAAGAATGGCACAGAATGCCTGCACACAAAATGGCTATGAAGTTGACCCTGAAATTGTCAAAATATTCACAAAATACAGAAAAACTCATAATCAGGGCGTTTTTGACGCTTACACACCTGAAATGAGACTTGCAAGAAAATCCGCAATTATTACAGGTCTTCCTGATGCTTATGGCAGAGGCCGTATTATCGGTGACTACAGACGTGTTGCACTTTATGGTATTGATATTCTTGTTGCTGACAAAAAACATCAGATTGAAACTTCACTTGTACGTATGACTTCCAAGAATATTCGTCTCCGTGAAGAACTCGCTGAACAGGTACGTGCTTTGGAAGAACTCAAAGAACTCGGTGCAATCTACGGTTTTGATATTTCCAAGCCTGCCGCAAATGCCAAGGAAGCTGTACAGTGGCTCTATTTTGGTTATCTTGCTGCTGTTAAGGAGCAGAATGGTGCTGCTATGTCACTCGGACGTACTTCAACTTTCCTTGATATCTATATTCAGCGTGACCTTGACAATGGTCTCATCACAGAAAAAGAAGCACAGGAACTTATCGACCAGTTCATTATGAAACTGCGTATTGTAAAATTTGCACGTACTCCTGAATATAACGAACTCTTCTCTGGCGACCCGACATGGATTACTGAATCAATCGGCGGTGTTGATGTTGACGGTCACCACCTTGTAACAAAGAACAGTTTCCGTTATTTACATACCCTCGAAAATCTGGGTACTGCTCCGGAACCAAATATGACTATACTCTGGTCACAGAAACTTCCGCGTAAATTCAAGGAATACTGTGCTAAAATGTCTATAAAGACATCTTCTATACAGTATGAAAATGATGATATGATGCGTGTAATTCATGGTGATGACTATGCTATTGCATGTTGTGTATCTTCAATGCGAGTCGGCAAGGAAATGCAGTTCTTCGGTGCGAGAGCAAACCTTGCAAAGTGTCTGCTTTATGCTATCAACGGTGGTGTTGATGAAAGAATGAAAGTTCAGGTAGGTCCTAAGTTCAGACCTGTTGAAGGAGATTATCTTGACTTTGATGACGTTTGGGACAAGTATGAATCTATGATGGAATGGCTCGCCGGTCTTTATGTCAATACTCTTAATGTAATCCACTATATGCATGACAAATACAGCTATGAAAGAATCCAGATGGCTCTTCATGACAGAGATGTAAAGCGCTATTTCGCAACAGGTATTGCAGGACTTTCTGTTGTTGCCGATTCGCTTTCTGCTATCAAATATGCTAAAGTCAAAGTTATCCGTGATGAAAATGGTATTGTTACAGACTATGAAGTTGAAGGCGATTTCCCGAAATACGGCAATAACGATGACCGTGTTGACCAGATTGCTGTTACTGTTGTACGTAAGTTCATGGATTGCGTAAGAAAGCATCATACATACCGTGACGGTGTTCCTACCATGTCTATTCTTACTATTACTTCAAATGTTGTTTACGGAAAGAAAACAGGCAACACACCTGACGGACGTAAAATGGGTGTACCGCTTGCACCTGGTGCCAACCCGATGCATGGAAGAGATACTCATGGTGCAGCTGCTTCTCTTTCATCAGTAGCTAAACTCCCGTTCCGTCATGCTCAGGACGGTATCTCAAACACATTCTCAATTATTCCTGACGCTCTTGGCAAGGATATGCAGGTATTTGTCGGAGATATTGACCTTGACAAACTGAAGAATGAGGAATAATTTATGAATCCCGAAAAAAGTCAGAATCCGCAGGAGCTTGCCGAAATGATTGACCAGCTTATGGCAGGCGGAAGCGGTCATGTAAATATCATTGCTGATGATTCTTCTGATATTAAGGTTGACATTTATAACAGTACTGATTTCTGCGGAAATAAAGGTGCATGCTGTCAACCGACAGAAAATGCCATTGACGATGATGAAGATTAGGAGGAATTTTTTATGAATAATCAGAAACAAGTTGACAACCTTATTGAACTCCTTGACGGCTATGTAGAAAAAGGCGGTCATCACCTCAATGTAAATGTTTTTACAAAAGAAACTCTCCTTGATGCTCAGGCTCATCCTGAAAAGTATCCTCAGCTTACTGTAAGAGTTTCAGGTTATGCTGTAAACTTTGTAAAACTTACCAAGGAACAGCAGGACGATGTTATTTCACGTACTTTCCACAACGCACTTTAATCCAATAAGATAATTAAAAGCAGTCCTTTCCTGGACTGCTTTTTTATTATAAAAACTGACGCATATTGAATGAAAGTTTTTCCTCTGCACTTATCAGACGTTTAGCTATATTTTTTGAACGTCTGTCAGCTGCTTTGTATTGGTTCAAATAACGATTCAGGGATTTTATTCCCATATTACAGCCGTCAGTCATAATCTCTGCAATAGTACTGTCCGATTCATCCATTTTAAGCTTCACATTCGTTTTAAGCCATGACATACCTTTAGCAATCTGATTCGGTTCTTTACCATTGTCATGATAATCTGCCAAAACTTCCTGTAAATCATTTTTCAGCTTTTCATTTTCTCTTGAACTGTCTATAAGGCATTCACGCATTTCAGGACTGTGAGCATACTCCATAACTTCATCAATTGCAGAAATTCCCATTTTTACGCCTGAATCACATTCACGCAGAAGTCTTATTGTATCCTGTTCAACCAAAAAATCACTTCCTTTCAGTAATATTATACACAGAAAGAAAGTGATTATGCCTGATTATTTTTTCATGTAATTTTCAATTATACTCATAATATTCGTTTGGTACACATTTCTTTCAAAAGTGTCTCAGTTATGATAAATATTTATTGCACGTATATCCTTTGGATTCTGTTCGTATAAATTATCCGCTAATAAGACCGATTATAATTAAAAAGGGAGTTATTCCACCTTTTTTTGCAAGAAATACAGCTATAGGAACCATCTTCATCACCGATAACTGTCATATCAGATTTACTTAAAAATAATAAATTTATGATTTCAACATTAGATGCAGTTAATATAAGCGTCAGAAAAATACCAATAATTCCACAAATTAATCCGATAATTCTTTTCATATTTATATGAGCATCTGCATATCATAAAGACCAGCAGGTTTATCTTTCAGAAAAATTGCTGCTTTTACTGAACCCTCGGCGAAAACGGTCTTTGACGCTGCAGAGTGCGAAAGCGTAATAACCTCATCGTTTCCGGCAAAAATTACATCATGTTCACCGACTATAGTACCACCACGGATAGCATGCATACCAATCTCGCCCTTTTCACGCTTCTGACGACGTGAATGACGGTCATAAACATAGTGTTTTGAATTATCCATAGTTTCATTCAGTGCATTTGCAAGCATAATTGCAGTACCGCTCGGAGCGTCAAGTTTCTGATTATGATGTTTTTCAACGATTTCAATATCAAATCTGTCCCCTAAAACCTCAGATGCCTTTTTGGCAAGCTGTACCAAAAGATTGATTCCCAATGACATATTAAAGGTAAAAAATACCGGAATTTGTTCTGATGCCAACTTTATTTTTGCAATCTGCTCATCACTGTATCCAGTTGATGCCACAACAATCGGTACTCCGGTTGAAAGACAATATTCAAGAAGTCCGTCGAGTGAGGCAGGATTTGAGAAGTCTATTATAACATCTGGTTTTACAGCAAGACTTGAAGGAGTATCCACAATCGGAAAATCCGCATACTGTTCAGTATATAAATCAATGCCTGCAATCACCTTACAGTCATCACGGTCTTTGACGCAGTTGTAAATTGTTCTGCCCATTTTTCCGTTAGCCCCGCATATAGCAATATTTGTCATTTTTACAGCTCCTATTTATTATTATTTTTATGCTGAATGTGCATGAAATGAACCTTAATTACCTACAAACACAAATATAATTTTTATTTTCTTATAAAAAAAGTAAAAAAATAATTCATTTCATGCGTTCAGCAATTCATTATTTAATCAATCCATGCTTTTCAAGTGAATCACGGAGAACAGCTTTATGTTCATCAGTCATATCACAAAGAGGAAGTCTGCACGAGCCTGCATTCACTCCCATCATGTTTACTGCTTCCTTTACCGGTATCGGATTAACTTCAATAAACAGATTATTAATTAAATCAAGATACTTAATCTGAAGCTTTGTTGCCTCTGCAAAATTATTTTCAAGGCAAAGTTGTACCATATCATGGGTTTCTTTCGGAATAACATGAGAAAGCACGGATATTACTCCCTTTGCACCAAGTGACATAAGAGGCACAATCATATCATCATTACCGCTGTAAACGTCGATATTGTCACCGCATTCAGCAATAAGCTTAGCCGCATAGCTTATATTTCCGCTTGCTTCCTTGACAGCTACGATATTTCTGTGCTTTGCCAGTTCCTTTACTGTAGAAATTTCTATATTCATTCCTGTTCTTCCAGGTATATTATAAAGCACAATCGGAATATTCACAGCGTCGGCAATAGCAGTAAAATGGGCAATAAGTCCACGCTGAGTAGCCTTATTATAATACGGAGTAACAACAAGGAGTGCATCTGCTCCGACTGCTTCTGCTTCCTTTGAAAGATTTATTGCATATGCAGTATCATTACTTCCTGTTCCTGCAATAACAGGTACTCTCTTTGCTGTACGCTCAACTGCGAATCTTATGCACTCCAGATGTTCTTCATCTGTCATGGTGGATGCCTCGCCGGTCGTACCGCATATAACAATTGCATCAGTACCGCTTTCAATCTGATTATCAATCATTTCCCCCAGAACGTTATAATTAACAGAACCGTCAGCATTCATAGGAGTGATAATAGCAATAGCAGCACCTGTAAAAATAGTATTTTTCATAATACTTTCCTTCCTTTAAATTAAGAATTGTGAATCAGGAGCCAGGGTTAATAAAATATTTTTAAATAACTCCTGACTCCATACTAATGATTAATCAAAATAGCCCTTAGCTGCGAGAAGTTCAGCAAGAAGCAGTCCACCGCCTGCTGCACCTCTGAGTGTATTATGTGAAAGACATACAAACTTGTAATCATACTGTGTATCTTCACGGAGACGGCCTGTTGAAACTGCCATTCCGTTTTCAAGATTTCTGTCCAGCTTAGCCTGCGGACGGTTATCATCCTCAAAATAGTGGATAAACTGCTTAGGAGCAGAAGGTAATTCAATCTCCTGCGGTACTCCCCTGAAATCATTCCAGAGCTGAAGTATTTCTTCCTTTGACGGTTTATTTTCAAAACTTACAAATACTGCTGCCGTATGACCGTCAGAAACAGGAACTCTGAGACACTGTGTCGTTATAGATGGAGTTTCAGCCTTTACAATCTCATTTTCCTTGATTTCGCCCCATACCTTTAACGGTTCCTGCTCGGATTTTTCTTCCTCACCGCCGATATAAGGAATAAGATTGTCAATCATTTCCGGCCATGTTTCAAAGTTCTTTCCCGCTCCTGAGATAGCCTGATAAGTACACGCAAGAACATTCTTAATTCCGAACTTTCTGAGCGGATGAAGTGCAGGAACATAACTTTGTATTGAACAGTTGGACTTTACTGCAATAAATCCACGCTTTGTGCCTAAACGTTTCCTCTGTGAATTGATAATTTCAATATGCTCAGGATTGATTTCTGGTATTACCATAGGCACATCGGAAGTAAATCTGTGAGCCGAATTGTTTGAAACTATCGGACATTCAGCCTTTGCATAAGCTTCTTCCAAAGCCTTGATTTCGTCTTTCTTCATGTCAACTGCACAGAAACAAAAATCTACCATTGACGCAATTTTCTCAATATCAGAAGTTGCATCAAGAAGTACCATATTCTTCATAGACTCCGGCATTGGCACTGTCATTTTCCAACGGCCTTCTGCAACTTCTTCATAAGTTTTTCCTGCACTTCTCGGTGAAGCTGCAAGAACCTTTACTTTAAACCAAGGGTGATTTTCAAGCAGAATGGCAAATCTCTGACCTACCATACCTGTTGCACCGATTATTCCGACATTGTACTGTTGTTTCATAAAAAAACTCCTTATAAAAAATTTTTGAAAAAATAACAAAACCGGTTGCAAACCGGTTCATCATGAGGTATAATAGAAGTATGGCATATTACTACAATATTATGCCGATAGCTCTCCATCATATCATGATGACAGCCGCAGACCTGTTAAACCTACAGCCGGAATGGAATTTACCAGAAACCATTCCTCGGCGGCATTGCCTTTCGTCCTGTTTCTACAGATTGGTTATCCTCCGCAGGATTACTTTTCTTTGCCGCACCTCTACCTAATATCTATAATATCACTTTATATTTATTCTGTCAATAGTTTTTTGAATTTTTTTAAGGAGTTGTATTCTTTTATGGAATTATTGAAATCTGATTTTTATTATAATCTGCCCGATGAACTCATCGCACAGACTCCCATTGAACCGCGGAATGCTTCACGCATGATGTGCGTTGACCGCAAAACCGGCAAAATAACTCATGACTATTTCTATAATCTATGCAGACATCTGAAAAAAGGTGACTTACTTGTTATGAATGATTCAAGAGTTATTCCCGCAAGGCTTTATGGTGAAAAAATTGATAACGATACTTTTATCGAGTTCTTACTGCTTGAACAAAAAGGAGACAAGCTCTGGGAGATTATCTGTCGTCCGGGGAAAAAAGCCAAAATAGGAACTAAATTCTCTTTCGGAAACGGTAGACTTATTGCCGAAGTAACTGAAGTAAAGGAAGACGGCAACAGAATTGTAAAATTCACATGTGATGGAAATTTCTTTACTGCACTCGAAGACGTTGGTCAGATGCCGCTTCCGCCATACATAAAGGAAAAACTTGAAAACAAAGAACGTTATCAGACTGTATACTCAAATGAACTTGGTTCAGCAGCCGCACCTACGGCAGGACTTCACTTTACATCTGAAATGCTTGAAGAACTTCATCAAATGGGTGTAAATACTGCATTTGTAACACTTCATGTCGGTCTCGGCACTTTCAGACCTGTAAAAGAAGAAAATGTGCTTGACCATAAAATGCACAGTGAACATTATTATCTTCCAAAAGAAACCGCCGACTTAATCAATCAGACAAAAAAAGACGGAGGACGTGTTATTGCAGTCGGCACAACTACCTGCCGTACCCTTGAAAGCGTTGCAACTTTTTATGGTGATATTTCCGAGCATGAGGGATATACTGATATATTTATATATCCGTCATATAAATTCAAATGTATTGACGGACTTATAACCAATTTTCATCTTCCTGAAAGTACACTGATTATGCTTGTTTCTGCTTTTATGGGATATGACAATACAATGAATGCATACAAAACCGCTGTTGAGGAAAAATACAGATTTTTCAGCTTCGGCGATTCTATGTGTATTCTTTGAGGGGGGATTTTTATGAAATTTAAAATAAGGAGTGATTAATTATGGATTTATCATTATTTTTCAAAAGCATTATTGATTCGGATACTGCACCTATTGTAATATGCAATATCAGTCATGAAATAATTTATATGAATCCAACGGCAATCCAAAGGTATGCTAAAAGAGACGGTACTGAACTTATCGGACGTTCTCTTCTGGATTGTCATAATGCGGACTCAAATGAAAAAATCAGGGCTGTTGTATCATGGTTTGAAAAATCTGAAAAAAACAACAGAATTTTTACTTTCAGAAATGAGAAAGAAAACAAGGATGTGTATATGATTGCATTACGAGATGATTCAGGCAGTCTTATCGGATATTATGAAAAGCATGAACACAGAAATTCTGAAAATTCAGAACCATACAGTGACATTTGTAATCAATAAAATTACTTTAATCCTATTGGAAAATCTTTCGGAATATGTTATAATTATTGCATTGAATAATTACGGAGGATTCGACAATGAATAAGAAAGTCTTAAGAGAATACATAATAAATGCAGTTATATCGGGAATTTATTCCGTTTGGGGTTCGTGTGTTCTCTTATCAACAACAATTAAAAAATATTTTCTTGATGTCAATGGTGAAAAGCTTGAAAACTCTGAAAATACAGACGATCTGATACATTGTTTTAAAAGTATAGTGCATATTTTTAAATCAATAACAAATGATATTATACGCTGTATTTTTGGCTATGTACCACTGTTTGTCGGAATTATTGCACTTTCTCTCTCAAGTATTGCAGTACTCTGCTTCATGAAAAACAAAATTCAGAAAACAGTCGGCTATCATATAACAATGATTTTTTCATATTCCATTTTAGGAATTTTTACAATAATTTACCTGTTTATTGCAGGAATATTCAAATAAGGAGATTTTATGTATACATTAATAAAAAAAAATAACAAAGCAAGACGTGGAAAGGTTGAAACAGTACATGGTACTTTTCAAACCCCATGCTTTATGAATGTTGGTACTGCTGCTGCTATAAAAGGAGGTATATCATCAGTTGACTTGAAAGAACTTAAAACTCAGGTTGAACTTTGTAATACATATCATCTGCATCTGCGTCCGGGAGATAAAATTATAAGAGAAATGGGCGGACTTCATAAATTCATGAACTGGGACAAGCCTATTCTTACCGACAGCGGTGGATTTCAGGTGTTTTCACTCGCAAAGCTCCGTAAAATAAAAGAAGAGGGAGTATATTTCGCATCACATATCGACGGACACAGAATTTTTATGGGTCCTGAAGAAAGTATGCAGATACAGTCAAATCTCGGTTCAACAATTGCCATGGCATTTGATGAATGTATAGAAAATCCTGCTCCCTATGAATATACAAAAAACTCAACTGAGCGTACTGTCCGCTGGCTTTACCGCTGTAAAGAAGAAATGGAACGACTTAACAGCCTACATGATACCATAAATAAAAAACAAATGCTTTTCGGTATAAACCAGGGAGCAACATTTGATGATTTACGTATAAGTCATATGGAGGAAATTTCAAAACTCGACCTTGATGGCTATGCAATAGGCGGACTTGCCGTCGGTGAGTCAACCGAAGAAATGTACAGAATTATTGATGCTGTTGAACCGCATATGCCTGTAAATAAGCCAAGATATTTAATGGGGGTAGGAACGCCTTCAAATATTATTGAAGCTGTTGCACGTGGAATAGATATGTTTGATTGTGTTATGCCAAGCAGGAATGCACGCCATGCAACCGTATTTACATGGAGCGGAATAATGCATCTCGGAAACAAATGTTATGAAACCGACCCACGTCCGATTGATGAACAGTGCGACTGTCCTACCTGCAAAAATTTCAGCCGTGCATATATCCGACATTTATTCAAAGCAAACGAACAGCTTGCCGGACGTCTGGCAGTTCAGCATAATCTTTATTTTTACAACACTCTTACTGAAAAAATCCGTGATGCTATTGATGAAGACAGATTTGACGCTTTCCGTCAGAAATATTCAACACTTCTTGCAACAAGAATATGAGGTGATATTATGATTACTGCAATTTTCGATTTGGATGGTACTATAGCCGATACTATTCAGGATTTGTCAAATGCTGTAAATTATGGCTTACATGAACTCGGATATCCTGAACATGATTTGAAAGCTTATAAAAAATTTGTCGGAAATGGTGTTGAAAAACTTTGTTACCGTGCATTGCCTGACGACAGAAAATCAGACTCCGAAAAACTCCACAGTTTTTTCCGTAAATATTACAGTGAGCATTTTCTTGACAATACAAAGCTTTATCCAAATATCAAAAGTACTATTGAAAGACTTTCCGCAAACGGAGTAATTCTTGCTGTTGCTACCAATAAACCACAGGACTTCGCACGCAGAATTATTTCAAAACTGCTCCCTGATACTGAGTTTATAAAAATACTCGGCGGATGCAGTGAACGTCCAAAAAAGCCTGATTCTGCTGTAATACATGAAATTCTTGACGGTTTACCCAAAGATAATACTGTTTATATGATTGGAGACAGCAATGTAGATATCAAAACAGCCAAAAATGCAGATTTGATTTCAATCGGCTGTATATGGGGATTCCGCAGCAAACAGGAACTTGAATCTGAAGATGCTGACTATATAATTGAATCAGCAGATGAAATAACAGAAATTATTTTAAGGTGATAAATCATGATGTATTTATCAAAAGAAGAGCTTGTTAAAAATATTGCTGAACAGACTGAACGTGCAGAAGCAATAATCGAACATATTGACTTCAATTCAAGCAAATCCAATCCCAATTCTGTAATTATACCTTTTCTTAGTAATATATTCAGCTCTGCACTTATTGTAACAGCTCTTGAGGATAGTTCAAACGCTGAAAATGACTGCCACAGAAATGCATACGACCTTGTTATGACTTCTGCCAAAATAAAAAACAATACAAAAAATTTTATAAAGCAGATTAATACAATAAGACAAAAGTATACAATTGAAAATAACGGAAATAATTTGTTTGATTCCGATGAATGTCTTGATTTTCTAAATGCTTACGACTGTTTCATGTACAATTTTTCCGAATACAGTACAACATTAAAGGATTTAAAAAATAACAGAACTATTGATTTCAAACTTTTCAGTTTCAGAAACATGATAGAAAAAATTCTGAAAAAGAATTTAACGCTCCAAAAAAACAATAATCTGTCAGATTCTTATAATTCTGTTTCTGAACTTCTTGAAAATATACTCAGAGAACAGAAAACCACAAATGAATACCTTAAAAATATAAGTAAAATACTTATTAACCTTAACAACGGAGGTAATTTTAAATGAGTAAAAAAAATGACAGCAAAAAAACTTTGGAACTCTATACAGATGAACAGTTAAAGCTTATTGAAGAACATATTGAAAACAATTTCGGTGAAGCAAGCAGTTTTTTTCACGAAAAAGAATCAGAATATATACAGATAAAAATATATGCAATTCCGCCGACTAAGGAAAATCCTTATTATATTCTCGTTACTGTTGGCATGGGGGCTCATCTTATGAATGTTCCTGAATCACTTAACAAAGAAAAACTCAAACGTGCTGAGCTTGTTTTATTTCTTCCGCCAAACTGGAACCCTGACAGCGAAAAAACTGAACAAAAATGGCCATTGCAACTTTTAGGTATGCTTTCCAGACTTCCTATTGAAGAAAATGCATGGCTCGGCTGGGGGCATACTGTTGATTATGGTGAAGGATTTACAGAAGAATGCGGATTCAGTGGCATTACTCTGATAAACTCAATGGCTGGTGAGGATTCACAAATATGCAAATTTTCTGATACTGATGAAGTAAATTTCTATCAGGTTATCCTGCTTCATCGAAATGAACTTGATTTCAAGAACAAAAATGGTGCTTCCGCACTTATAAGTCATTTCGGTAAAAATATCCCCTCTGTTTATGACGATGACCGAAAGTCTGTTATTCCTGACAATTTCATGGATATTCTTGATACGGTCGAGGAACATTCACGCAAGGTCGAAGAAAAAGAACTTGATATCCTTGAAATAAACGGTGCAAACCATATAGCAGCATTTCTTCTCTGGAGTATCGAACATAATCTGATTAATGATGAAATGCTTGAATACTTTTCAGAAGATTTCCGGCAAATCGTAGACGGCGAATATGATATAAGAAAATTTTTAATCAATTCTCTTGATGGCGAACTTACTACTGAACTTTTCAATGATAAAGGAAAAGCTTTCTGTAAATATTATTACGACCACTATCATTATGAAGATGAACCATGCTATCCCGAAGACGTTGATAAAATGGCTCTTGATTATTTTGGTGAGGAAAAATACAACTGTGAAGAATTTCAGGACGAAGCTTATTTATTTGTACCTTTCAACAAAACTTACTACAGAAATATAAGCAGGTATATCAACAGGAATTACAGGAATTTCAAAAAAAATTACACAAAATAATAATTTGAATATCCCGAATATTCACTATTGACAAAATTGTATTTTTGTTGTACAATATAATATATCTAATTATAATTCATGAAAAGGCGGTATACAGACAAATGGGTTTATTTAAAAATATCTTTGGTGCAAATGCTTATTCCAACAGAGAACTGAAGCGTATTGAGCCTATTAAAAATAAGGTTCTGGAGCTTGAAGAAGAATTTCAGAAGCTTTCAGATGCCGAATTGAAGGCTAAAACTTCTGAATTTAAGGACAGGCTTGAATCAGGTGAAACTCTTGATGATATTCTTCCGGAAGCTCTTGCAACAGTCCGTGAAGGAGCATGGCGTGTTCTTGAGAAAAAACCGTATCCGGTTCAGATTATCGGTGCAATCGTTCTTCATCAGGGACGTATTGCCGAAATGAAAACAGGTGAAGGTAAAACTCTTGTTGCCTGCGTCGCCTCCTATCTTAATGCACTTTCAGGCAAAGGAGTTCATGTTGTAACAGTAAATGATTATCTTGCAAAAACTCAGGCAGAGGAAATGGGCAAAGTTTTACGCTGGCTCGGTCTTACTGTCGGATGTATTCTGCATGGTCTCAACAATGACCAGAGACGTAAGGCATATAACTGTGATGTTACATATGCTACAAATAATGAACTCGGTTTCGACTATCTCCGTGACAATATGGTTACACATAAAGAAGAACGTGTTCAGCGTGAACCCAATTTTGCCATTGTCGATGAAGTCGATTCAATTCTCATTGATGAAGCCCGTACTCCTCTTATTATTTCAGGAAAAGGCGATAAATCCACAGAATTATATTCTATTGCCGACAGATTCGCTAAAATGCTTGTTCCGACTACCGTTGTTGAAGTTGACAATAAAGAAGACCAAGATTCTATAAGTGAAACGGCTGATTATATTATTGACGAAAAAGCCAAAACAGCTACTATTACTCAAAGGGGTGTTAAAAAGGCTGAAGAAGCTTTCCGTATTGAAAACCTTATGGACCCTGATAATATGACTCTCCTTCACCATATTAATCAGGCCATCAAAGCCAATGGTGTTATGAAAAACGAAATTGACTACGTTATCCAGGACGGTGAAATCGTTATTGTAGACGAATTTACTGGTCGTCTCATGCTCGGACGCCGATTCAACGACGGACTTCATCAGGCTATTGAAGCAAAAGAGGGCGTTAAAATCAAGAGTGAATCAAAAACGCTTGCTACTATCACATTCCAGAATTTCTTCCGTCTTTATAATAAACTCTCCGGCATGACTGGTACTGCCATGACAGAAGAAGATGAATTCAAGGAAATTTATAAACTTGATGTTATCGCTATCCCAACAAATAAACCTGTTATACGTATTGATCACAATGACCAGGTTTACAGTACAGAAAAGGGCAAGTATGCCGCTATTATTGAAAAAATCATTGAATGTAACAAAAAGGGCCAGCCCATTCTTGTTGGTACTGTTTCAATTGAAAAATCAGAACTTCTCTCCGCAATGCTCAAAAGAAAAGGCGTGAAGCATAATGTACTCAATGCAAAGCATCATGAAAAAGAAGCTGAAATTGTTGCACAGGCAGGCAAATATGGTGCGGTTACAATCGCAACAAACATGGCCGGACGTGGTACGGATATTATGCTCGGCGGTAATGCTGAATTTCTTGCACGTGCAGAACTCAGAAAACGTAAAATCCGGGAAGATGTAATTTCCGAGGCTATCGGATTTGCTGATACTGACAACGAGATTATACTCCAGACAAGAAATCTTTATCAGGAACTTTACAATAAATTTAACGCAGAGGTAAAGGAAAAGGCTGTTGAAGTAAGAGAAGCAGGCGGTCTGTATATTTTAGGTACAGAACGTCATGAATCCAGACGTATTGACAATCAGCTCCGCGGACGTTCAGGCCGTCAGGGCGATGAGGGTGAAAGTTGTTTCTTCCTCTCTGTTGAAGATGATTTAATGCGTATTTTCGCCGGTGACAGATTACAGGTTATGATGAAGGCTCTCAATGTTGAAGAAACTATGCCTATTGAAAGCAGGTCCCTTACTAAGATTATTGAATCATCACAGAAAAAGGTCGAGGGCAGAAACTTCAGTATAAGAAAGAATGTTCTCAATTATGATGATGTTATGAATACTCAGCGTGAAATTATCTATAAACAGCGTTCACAGGTTCTTGACGGTGAAGATTTACATAAAGATATTCTCAAGATGATGGAAGAACTCATTGCCGCAACAGTCAATACATATCTTGTTGATGAGGATGAACGTGACAACTGGAATATAATCGGACTAAAAGAATATTTCCTCGGATGGCTTATTACTGAAGAAGACCTTGATTTTACAGATGAAGAACTCAAGATTGTTACACGTGAAGAAATAATCAATGCACTTGATGAAAAATGTGCTGAAATATATCAGGCTAAAGAAGAAGAGTACGGCGGTGAAATTATACGTGAACTGGAACGTGTAATCCTGCTCAAAACTGTTGATACAAAATGGATGTCGCATATTGACGATATGGAAGAACTCAAAAAGGGTATAGGTTTGCGTTCATACGGTCAGAAAAATCCTGTTATCGAATACAGATATGAAGGATTTGAAATGTTTGATGCTATGGTTGAATCAATCCGTGAAGATACAGTCCGTGCATTGCTCACCGTAAAACTCCGTCAGAATCAGGCTCCACAGAGAGAACAGGTTGCAAAACCGGACGCTCCGAATGCCGGTACAGGTGACGGAAGCTTTTCAGAACAGGCAACATCCGACAAAATCGGAGATAATGACCCTTGTCCGTGCGGAAGCGGAAAGAAGTATAAAAAATGCTGTAAACTCAAAGAGGAAAAATAATCTGACAATATAACGGGCGGCTTGTTTTCAGTCGCCCATTTCGGCTATGAAGTGAATACATGAAAAAATTCCTTTAGCTCTGATTTTGGCTGCAATGATTACAGGCTATAAGGCATTGAAGTCATTCAGAGAGGTGAAATTTCTTAAAGATATAAATATATGAGATTCTTTCAAATACTGTGGTTATCTTCCTTATTCGCAAAGATTATGACAATGACGGATATACAGATTTTTGCATACCATATATAAGTTCTGATAAATTTATTTATTATCATTTTGACCTTGATACCGCACAATATGAGAAATGGAATTTTTTCAATGAATTAAATAGTGTAATCATAAAATATTTTATAAACAATTCAGACTGTGAATCATCATATATAATTAAAATTGACGATAATCAAAATACTATTTATAAATGCAATGGCATAGGACTGAAGTATACCGGCAAAGAAATTACTTATACTGGCAATAACAGTTTCATTTATTTAGATACCTATTTATTGTCTGAAAATTCCAATAAATAAAGAACAGCTTATTGAACGAAAAAAATTAAAGATGGTAAAGCAAAAGAGATTTTTGTTCACCCAAATCAATGTTCTTTCACAGTAAGTGAAAACTGTATTGATATATGGTGGAAACATGGAAACAATTATAAAACAATCCAGACTATCTAAGGAAATTATCAGTCAGGAAATGAATCACAATATTTTCACTGTTCACCACATAAACAAAATGCCATTTTTAAAAATATCGACGGCTATGAAGACATTTATGTAAAAGAGGGTGAAAGTGCTGGAAAATACTTCCGGTTTAACCCTGAGACATTCAAATTTGATGAGGTGTAGATATGAAAAAATAAGCAATTATTTTAACTTTATGCATGGCATC
>CAJTOG010000037.1 GCA_910577575.1 uncultured Ruminococcus sp.
ATCCATCTGAATTTCATCATAGCAGTAACCGATACGCATAAGCACAAATTCACAGCCGTCAGCTTTTACCGCCTCATAGTCAACATTGGTCTGCCATGCCGATACGTCTATACCATAACTTACATTTTCGTAATTATAATATTCAATAAAATCAGTGAAATTCATTCTGGTATTGTTATCTTCCGGAGTCGGAATTTCATTCAGGACAAGTACTGATATATCCCATGATGTACTGTTTCCAGAGCTGTCCGTTACTGTTACTGTAATAGGATAGTTTCCGACTGTTTCTGTATCGACTTCACCTGTATAGCTCAATAAAGGCTGACGGTCATAATTATCGGCAAAACCAACTATGGAATTTAAGTCAAACGGCTTACCGACCTGTACATATGGATTCCAGCCTGAATTTAAAACAAGCGGTTCTGTAGTATCAACAACTTCATAGAAAATATTCTTTTCATATGTTTTATCTTCATAACTGAAAATCACAGTTATACTTTTCTGTCCGAGTTCAGAAGTATCCAGTATTTCTTCAATATTAAGAATTTCAGTATTAGTATCAATAATAAATTCCGAAACTTTGATATTGCTGTAAACTTCCAGACTGTCCAGTGACTTTAGAATAACTGAATCCGGCGGATTTTCATTAATTTTTTCAGCTGATAAAGATACAGTTGCAGTTGTAACCTTTGTTGTTTCCGATGATGACGAAACATCTGAATTTGCTGATAAAACATCGGTTGAAGTAACTGACTGGTCTGAAATTGCGTCTTTGTCCACTCCTACATTCCGTCCACATGATGTCAATACACACAATATAATAAGAATTGTCAAATATTTTTTCATGTTCTGTCTCTTTTCTTTCTTCAAATTATATTTATTTTTTAATTAAACGGTCAATCATAACCTGTCTGCACTGTTTTTCAAGCGTATCGTCAAGTTTTAAAAGTTTAACCTTATTTTCTGTATTCCTGTTAATACAATATTCAATAATATAGTCTGAAATTTCAGGATTTTTGGCAAGACACGGGCCATGCATATATGTCGCAATAACGTTTTTTTCAAAGTAACCCTCATGCTGACTCTTTGTGCAATTGCCATGACCGCACAGCACATCGCCAAGCGGAGTTTTTACTCCTTTGGTTTGTCCGCCATGATTTTCAAATCCGACTATATCAACGGATTTTCCCATAAAATCAGTGCGTATTATAATATTACCGATACATCTCTTGCGTCTGTCAGGCTCGGCAACCGTATAGTAATCAAAAAGACCAAGTCCTTTTATTTTATTTCCGTCGGCATCTTTATAATACTTTCCCATGAGCTGATAACCTCCGCAAATAAGAAAAAGAAATACACCCTTTTTATATGCTGATTCAATCCCCTTACGGCATTTTTGTAAATCAGTTGAAATATGCTGCTGTTCAAGGTCTGCACCACCTCCGATATAAATTAAATCATATGAAGAAAAATCAGGCATTTTAGAATCTATTGAATATTTTTCAACATCACATTCAATCCCACGCATTTTACAGCGATATTCAAGAATTTCCATATTTCCGCTGTCACCATACAGGTCAAGCATATCAGCGTACATATGAAGAACTTTCAACTTACTCATTTTTACCTCCATGCTTAGAAATATAGCGTTTCAATGCATTTCTTGTCGACTGTACTGCCGTATAATTTGCAATAACAAACTTTCGTCCATCTGTCCTTGCAAGTTCTTCAACTGCTTCATCAAGGTCAGGTTTTACCACTATATCGGACGCATCATAGCCTGAACACTTAATTCTTACAGCTATATCATATGCTCTTGTTCCGGACGTTACAACTCTTGTCACATTTCTGAAGATACTGAAATTTATATCCCATATCCATGAAACGTCAAGCCCGTCCGCTACATTGTCGTTAAGCACAAACAAAAGCTCCTTTTCACCCTGCATCTCATTCATAACCCGCAAAGTCATATTTGCACCGACAGGATTCTTTGCAAGATTAAGAGTAGTTTTCCTGTCGCCAAGCATAAAGTTTTCCATTCGTCCGTTTTTTACGGTATATCTGGAAATTACTTTATTTATTATATTTCTGTCAATATTATAAAGTTTGCCGATTCCTGCAACAGCAGTCATATTATACACATTATATATGCTGTTCAGCTTAGGCGAATACTTATTGCCGTCAGCGGTAAATACCGGTTTTTCCAAATCTATATTACTTGCTGTGATGAAAGGTATAAAATCTCCGAAACCGCAGTTTCTGCATATAAATTTACCTATATGCGAATACTGATAATAATCATATTCCAGAGGTTGTCCACAGAACGGACAAAATCGACCCTCTGAAGCCTCAAATATTTTTTCGGTTGCAAATTTATATGGTTCTGCATGAAAATATCTGACATTTTTATTATCCGGATTTGCTCTGCCCAGACGTGCGGTATTGGGGTCGTCGCCATTTAGAACCAAATTACCCTCAAACGTTTTGCAGAAATGATTGATTTTCTGAATCAAAGTCTCCATTTCACCGTTTCTGTCAAGCTGGTCACGGAAAAAATTCAGCACAACAAGGGTTTCAAGTTTCTGCTGTGAATAGACTACAGGAACATGACTTTCATCAGTTTCAAGAATAAGATAATCAGCATCAACTTTACCCGATATACTGCAATGTCTCAGAAGCAGGGAACATATTCCCGTATCGAGATTATTCCCCTCTTTATTTATGATTATTTTTTTACCGTTTTGTTCAAAAAGCTGTGCAATACAGTTGGTAACAGAAGTTTTGCCGTTAGTACCTGTAACAGCTATAATCGGACAGTCAATTTTAAACATCCTACAGCACTTTCCCCCTGTAAGATGCCAGAGAATAATTCCGGGAAGATTTCCTGCATTGCGTTTGAACAAATGCAAAATCTTTATAATAATTTTTCCTATTATAACAAGAAGCTTATTCAAAAATATTTCCCCTTTTAAAATATAATACATTTTATTATATCATATTTCCAAGTAATTTACAATAGTTTTATGATTATTTATTTTTTAAGGAAATTATACTTGACTGAAACGCAAAAAAATGTTAAAATATAGTATATGTGTATTTAATATGAAAAAAGAAGGATAGATTTTTATGAATGTAACTCTTTTGGCTCATACCCCCGAACCCGAAAAAATCGCTGCATCTGCTGCAAAGTTATGCTATTCAAGCAGTGATATAGGCTCAATCCGTGACAATCTCACAGAGGAAAAAACCAGAAATTTTATTGATATGCTTGTTTCTGTCGGTCACGAAAGCGTTATGGAACACGTCAGCTTTACTTTCGGAATTGAGGGCATTTCACGTGCCTGCTCCCATCAGCTTGTAAGGCACAGAATAGCTTCATACTCACAGAAAAGTCAGCGTTATGTAAATGAAAATGAATTTGAGTATATAACTCCACCTGAGATAGAGCAGAATATTGAAGCCAAAAAAGAATTTGAATCTGTAATATATGAGATTACTGAAAGCTACTCAAGAATAGTAAATCTTCTGACTGAAAGTCATAAGGAAAAATTTATCGCCGATGGTATGGATGAAAAATCAGCACTTTCAAAAGCACGTAAACTTGCCAATGAGGACGCAAGATTTATACTTCCAAATGCCTGTGAGACCAAAATTGTCGTTACTATGAATGTCCGCTCGCTTTTTAATTTTTTCCGTCACAGATGCTGTAATCGTGCACAATGGGAAATACGTGCAGTAGCTAACGAAATGCTTAAACTGTGTTTACAGACTGCACCTAACATCTTCAGATATGCAGGTCCTTCATGCGTTGCAGAAGGAAAATGTCCGGAAGGCAAAATGACTTGCGGAAAAATAAATGAAGTCCGTGAGTATTTCAGTAACTTCAAAAAGCAGGAATATAATGATTGAATTCAGAAATATTTCCATTACAGACAGAGACAAAATTAATACAGCACTTAAAAAATCCGATTTTATGGGCTGTGAATACTCATTTGCAAATAATCTTGCATGGTGCAGACTTTCTGATTCAAAAATCTGTTTCTATAAAGACTTTTATATAATCTGTGCTTTTAATAATGATGACGGAATTCCCGTTTTTACTTTACCTTCAGGCGATGGCGATTATGTCGAACTCTTTGGCGAAATGAAAAAGTTCAGTGAAAATATGGGATTTCCTTTAAAAGTAAGTGGCGTCACAGAAAAATCACTCGAAATGATTTCCTCATTTTTCCCTGATAGTTTTACTATTCAATATGACAGAGACGGCTCTGACTATATCTATAATCAAACTGATTTAGCTGAATTATCAGGCAAGAAATATCACCAGAAAAGAAATCACTTAGCCAAATTCAATAAACTTGAATATGAGTTTTCCTTAATCAGAGAAAAAGATTTTGATGACTGTATCTGCTTTATAACAGATAATTATAATAAAAAATCAGATACTGAACATTCTGCAATAGCTGAACAATACGCTGTCAACACATATTTCAATTATTTCAGTGAACTCAGATTAATGGGCGGTATTATAAAAATTGATGATAAAATTTCAGCTGTAACAATCGGCGAACCGCTTAATTCAAATACTTTCTGTGTCCATATTGAAAAGGCTGACAGACAGTATAATGGAATTTATACAGGTATAAACAATTGCTTTGTACGTTCCTGCATGAATGGATTTGAATATGTAAACCGCGAAGAAGATTTAGGAATTGAAGGACTAAGAAAATCAAAGCTTTCCTATCACCCTGCTTTTCTTCTTGATAAATATATTTTAACTTTTAAATAAAAAAAGAAAGGATTATGAATTATGATTTACGTTTATCTTGCTGACGGATTTGAGGAAACCGAAGCTATAACTCCCATTGACCTTCTGAGACGTGCAGAAAAAAAGGTTATAACTGTAGGCTTGGGCGATAATATAATAGTAAGCTCACATGGTATTCCTGTTGTAACGGATACAATTATTCAGGAAGCTCCGCTTACTGACGAACTTGAAATGATTGTCCTTCCCGGTGGTATGCCCGGAACTCTTAACCTTGAAAAATCTGAATATGTTCAGAAAGCTATTGATTTCTGTATGGAAAAAAATATAACAATAGGTGCAATCTGTGCCGCACCGTCAATTCTCGGTCACAAAGGACTTCTCAAGGGTAAAAAAGCTGTGTGTTATAAGGGCTTTGAAACACAGCTTGAAGGAGCAGAAATCGGCACAGAAGCTGTTGCTGTCGACGGCAATATAGTTACCGCAAGAGGTGCAGGAGTTGCTGTACAGTTCGGGCTTGCACTTGTTGAAAAGGCTGTATCCAAATCCGAAAGTAAAAGACAGTCCAAAGCTGTAATGTTTGAATAATATGAACATGACTAAAAAAGAAATCCGTAGTTACTTTTCTGGAATCCGCAAAACTGCAAAAAATGATATCAGTGATGATATAATAATTTCAAGAGTACTTACACTTGAAAAAATTGTAAATGCCGATACTGTATTGCTTTATGCTTCATTTGGTTCAGAAGTGAATACATGGAATCTTGCTGAAATTCTCATGTATAAAAATATACAGACTGCTTTTCCGATTTGCGGTAAAAATGGAACTATGACTTTTCATATAGTAAAATCTCTCGGTCAACTTAATGACGGAAAATATGGTATAAGCGAACCGGATATTTCACTCCCCAAGCCTGAAATTACACAACAAACTGTCTGTATAGTCCCCGGACTCGCTTTCACTGTAAACGGCGAAAGACTTGGCTACGGCGGCGGATATTATGACAGGTTTCTGTTGAAACACCCTGAAATTTATACGGTAGGTCTTGCATATGAACAATGTATAGCTGAAACGCTTCCGCTGGAAAAGCATGATATAAAAGTCAAATCAATTATAACAGAAGAAAGGACGATAATTTGCCATGAGTGACAAACATGACGAAAATTTTGATACTGATAAAATTTTAAACGGTTTTCTTGAAAAATTCGGAGATACTGAAACCCATGATATTCAAGATTCAGATGACATAATTATAACAGAAGAAACCGACCTTACTCTCCCTGACCCCGAACCCCTGCCAGATGATGAAACTATACCATATCAGGAAGAACATCAGACTGAATCTGAAAATTATAATTCCGATATGAAAAATCAGAATACCAATCCGGTCAGAAAGAAAAAGAAGAAGAAAAAGAAAAAACGTAAACGCAGTCGTCTTCCGGGAGTTCTTATTCTTGTTACTCTTATTTTCGGTGTTTCTGTTATATCCTCACTTGTCATTATCGGATATGGCAAAGATATGCTCGGCATCGGAAAAAGTGAACAAACTCATGTAATAGTCGTTCCGGAAGATGCAACTACTGAACAGATAGCACTTATGCTTAAAAATGATGGTATAATAAAATCATCAGAAGCTTTCACAATGTTTGCAAATCTCAGAAGCAAAGAACTCGGATATATTTCAGGTGAACATTTTATCCGTCCCAATATGCCGTATGAAACCCTTATTGACGAACTCACCCAAATTCATGAAGAGGAACTCGGCGAATCTGTAGAAGTGACATTCCCCGAAGGCATAACCCTTATTGAAGCTGCAGACATACTTGAAAGCTCTCATATATGTGATGCCGAAGACTTCATATTCTACTTCAATTCAGGCGGTTTCGGTATTTCATTTGAAGACTTGCTTCCGATTGATACGTCTCTTAAATTTCAGCGTATGGAAGGTTATCTGTTCCCTGATACTTATTTCTTCTATGAAAACAGTACACCTGAACAGGTATGTCAGAAAATCTACTATAATTTTGATTCAAAAATGACTGATGAACGTCGTGCAAGAATGAGAGAACTTAACCTTTCGCTTGATGAATTAATAACTTTTGCTTCTATAGTCCAGAAAGAAGCTGCTACAACCGATACCATGAATATGGTTGCTTCAGTTTTCTGGAACAGACTTAATAATGCAGATGATTTTCCGCTTCTTCAGTCCGACCCCACTTCAAATTACGCAAATGATGTAGTCCGTCCTAATATGGAATATTATGACCAGACAAAAATTGATGCATATGATACTTACAAAAGTCCCGGACTTCCTTCCGGTCCGATATGCAATCCCGGAATTGAAGCAATTGATGCAGTTCTTGAAGCCTATGAAAGCGACTATTTCTATTTCATTGCAAATATAAATACAAAACAGACTTACTTCTCTGAAACCCTTGAAGAACATGAAAATTATGAAGAACTCATAAAACAGCAGTATGCAGAGGAGGCTGAAAATGAATAATAAACTTGAAGTCCTTGCACCTGCCGGAGATGAAGAACGCCTGAATGCCGCACTGAATTATGGGGCAGACGCTGTATATCTCGGACGACAGCAATTTGGTATGCGTGCGTCTCCCATGAATTTCGACTTTGAACAGCTTATAAATGCAGTAAAGTCAGCTCATGCAAAAGGAGTCAAAGTATACCTGACCTGCAATACTCTTCCAAGGAATAATGAAATTCCATTTTTTGAAAAGTTCGTAAAAGAAGCAGTTGAAGCTGATGTTGATGCACTCATAGTTGCTGATATTGGCTTACTGATGATGATTAAGAAATTTGCTCCCGATATGGAAATACACATTTCAACTCAGACAGGAATTGTAAATTATGTTACTGCCCGTGAACTTTATAATTTAGGTGCAAAAAGAATTGTGCTTGCAAGAGAATTGTCTCTTGATGAGATTGCTGAAATACGGGCAAAAACAAATCCCGATATGGATATTGAATGTTTTGTGCATGGTGCAATGTGTGTATCATTCTCAGGACGCTGTCTGCTTTCGCAGTATCTTGTCAACCGTGACGCAAACAGAGGAGAATGTGCACAGCCATGCCGATGGGGTTATCATCTTGTCGAAGAAAAACGTCCGAATGAATTTTTTCCGATTTTTGAAGATGAAAAAGGAACGTACATTCTTAACGCTAAAGATATGTGCATGATTGAACATATTGACAAGCTTGCTGAAGCAGGAGTTACAAGCCTTAAAATTGAAGGACGTGCAAAATCTGCATACTATGTAACCGTAGTTACAAATGCATACAGAATGGCAGTTGATGAATATTATAAAAATCCTTACAATTTCAAGCTTCCCGACTGGATTCGTGATGAAGTCTATAAAGTAAGCCACAGAAAATACTGCAATGGATTCTTCTTTGGTACTCCCGAAAACTCACAGTACTACGAAAACAGCGGATACATACGCAATTATGATATAATTGCAGTTGTTGAAAAATGTGAAAATGGTATTGTCTACTGCACTCAAAGAAACAGATTTTTTGCAGGTGATAAAGTTGAGCTGTTGTCACCGTCTGCAAAACCTTTTATTATGACTTTAAGTAATCTTTATGACGAAAATAATGAAGAAATTACTGTGGCCAATCATGCGATGATGAAATTCTCATTTAAGTGTGATATTAATTTTCCGTCAGGTACAGTTATCCGAAAAGTTGTTGAATAAAAACAGTTCTCTTTTTTAACCAATAATTTTAATTTATATCTTTAAATAAACATATAATTAAAGTCAAATCAGGAACATATTAAAATCTGTTAACACTTTATTAACAAAAAACACCGTGTATTTGAATTAATACACGGTATTTTAATATCTTATTTAACAATAACCTTCTTGAATACCTTTTTGCCCTTACGGATAATAATTTCACCTTCAAGCTTAATCTGAGCCTTGGCGTCTGTCATTTTTTCATCGTTTATAGTAATTCCACCCTGCTGAACAAGACGGCGTGCCTCTGATACTGACGTAGCAAGTCCTGCTTTTACAACAAGATTAAGCAATCCGATTGTACTGTCATTAAAATCAGCAGAATCAATTTCAACAGTCGGCATATTCTCATTTGAACTGTTACCGCCGAAAAGAGCTTTGGAAGCTTCTTTTGCCTTGGAAGCTTCTGCCTCGCCATGAACAAGTTTAGTAAGTTCATAAGCAAGAAGCTCTTTTGCCTTATTATATTCTGCACCCTCCAGAGTCTTTTCCATTTCCTCAATTTCTTCAACAGGTACAAAAGTGAGCATTTTCAGACACTTTATTACATCTGTGTCCGCTACATTTCTCCAGTACTGGAAAAACTCATAGGGACTGGTTTTTTCAGGGTCAAGCCATACTGCACCTTTTTCGGTCTTGCCCATTTTCTTGCCCTCGGAGTTGAGAAGAAGTGTTATAGTCATTGCATAAGCATCTTTGCCGAGCTTACGGCGGATAAGCTCAGTACCGCCAAGCATATTTGCCCACTGGTCATCACCACCGAACTGCATATTACAACCATACTTCTCAAAAAGCTCAAGAAAATCATAACTCTGCATAATCATGTAATTGAACTCAAGGAAAGTAAGTCCACGTTCCATACGCTGTTTATAGCATTCATGTGAAAGCATTCTGTTTACACTGAAATGAGCTCCAACTTCACGGAGAATTTCAACATAATTAAGCTTCATAAGCCAGTCGGCATTGTTTACAATAATTGCCTTATCATCAGAAAAATCAATAAAATTACTCATCTGCTTCTTGAAACAATCAACATTGTGCTGTATCGTTTCCGGAGTCATCATCTTTCGCATATCAGTTTTGCCTGACGGGTCACCAATCATGGCTGTACCTCCGCCGATAAGAACGATAGGCTTGTTTCCAGCCATTTGCAAACGCTTCATAAGACAAAGTGCCATAAAGTGACCGACATGAAGACTGTCCGCCGTAGGGTCAAAACCAATATAAAAAGTAGCTTTGCCTGCATTTACAAGCTCCTCAATTTCCTTTTCGTCTGTAAGCTGTGCAAGCAGACCTCTTCTTTTAAGTTCTTCAAAAGTAGTCATAATTTTTTCTCCTTTATATTAAATTATTTTTTATATATTGAAGATAATCCTTGCGGACTATCAGTTCACGGTTATTTCTGTACCAGTCATAAGACTGATTCAATCCTGTTTCAAGCGATTTCACATCAGGCATAATTTTTCAGCTTTTCTGTCAAATTTCCTTTCTTTTAAAATTGTAGAAACATGACAGGCAATTACAATTGCAACCGCAATATATCCAATAAATATGGGTATACTTTTACAATAAAACAATATCAGCAGTAAAATAAAAAGAATTAAAATTACCAATGTAGTAATATGACTTTTCAAATTCGGATTCTTATTCATATAAAAAAATCCCCGGACAGAAATATTGCTGTCCGAGGACGAAATTACTTCGTGGTACCACCTCAGTTTATCGGCATATAAATATCCCGACCTCAAAAGCTGTAACGGGCTGACCCGTCCGCACCTACTTTGTTTCAATGCGGCAACTCCCGAATGTAATTCCCTGAGAATCCTCACTTTCTCACACCAACCGAAAGCTCTCTGAATCGGACTTATTCCCAGATTTAATCCGTTCACTGTTTTTAATATAATATCATAAACGGCAAAAATTGTCAAGCATTTTTTTAGTTAATATAAAAAAATATATCCAGCCCCCTTGACATTTCATGTAAAATAGTATATAATATTTATTGTTAACGCTGATGTGGCACAGTCGGTAGCGCAACGCCTTGGTAAGGCGTAGGTCGTCGGTTCAAGTCCGATCATCAGCTCCAATCCTGCGGGTGGAATATTCCTGCAGGATTTTTCTATGATTTTAGGAGTGTGATTAATTTGAAAAATATCTTTAAGGATTTTTATGGAAGATTCAATAAGTCCCCTGTTATTCCCACCATTGCCATTGCAGGATTGGTATGCCTCATTTCTCTTGCAGTCATTACAATTTCAAAAAGCCCTGAACGAAAAGCTGCCGATAAAATGACAGCATTAAGACTTGCAGCCATTTCCTCACCGCAAACAATTACAACTTCCGTTCCGGAAATCCTAAAGGATTACGAAATTACAGAAACTTCTCCTGTTCAGTCTATTCCGGAAGATTTGAATAAAGAGACTTATAGAAATTCCGATTTCAATATTACATATCATGAAAGTACTTCCGTTTCCGAAATAACAACTGCTACAAACACGGAAACTGTAACTACATCTTCTTCAGAAACCACTACAACAAATACTCCTCATTCCTATGACTACAGCTATATTTCTGCCGGAGATTCTCCGAATAGTTCCTTCTATCAGGACAGGCTCACTGTTATAGGCGATTCAATTGCTTCAGGTTTCAATGCCTACGGATATATACCATATGAACATAATATTGCTCAGAGTTCACTTTCACTCTGGAATATGGAAAGCTTTACTTTTGATGTGGGCGGTTACTATATGGGACTTCTTGATGCAGTTGATGCCGTTAATTCACCTCTTTATTATGTTTCAATAGGAATGAATGATATTTATGCATATACTTCATATGATTATGCCTCCGCTATGGTAAATCTTGTTCAGCGGATTCTTGAACGTGTTCCGACTGCTACAATAGTTGTTGGAGCTATAACTCCTGTTTCAGAATACAATTATTATACGGACAATGCTTCAATCCGTGAGTTTAATTATGCATTGCAGACAAGCATAGAAAGTATCGGTTCAAATCAGATTCTGTTCTTTGATGCATATTCTGTACTGGCAGACCCATATACCCTTGCTTTGAACTATGATAGCTCAGGCGGTGACGGTCTGCACCTTTCCGGTTCAAGTTATGAATATGTTCTGAAATGTCTTTTTAATTTTCTTGATTCAACCAATGCCAAATCACAAATCGATATCCATGATACAACAGGCTATTAATAAATCATTAAACAAAAACGGCTGTTCTTATCAGTCGTTTTTGTTTTCGGAAATTTTCATAATTTTTTGATGTACTGATTGTAGAAATTACATAGTGACAAATTCAGAAAAATATGATATAATTATTCTTACACTAAAAAAATTTCATTGGAGGGGATTTTTTGGACTTTAAAGCAAATAATACTATATGGGGGACTATGTTCGGAATTCCATGTATAATTGCAGACAATTTCCTGAAACTTGCATCAGGTGAACAGATAAAAGTTCTGCTTTACCTTCTTAGACATTCAGGCAGAAATATTACATCAGAGGAAATCGCTTCCAACACAGGCGTTTCTCCTCAACAGACAGAAAACGCTATTATTTTTTGGCAGCAAGTCAATGTTCTTTCTTCTGATTCTTCGCTGAACAAAATAAATGCTGCTTCAAATATAACGAATCCACCAGTTCAGAATGTTCGGACAGATGAAACGGACTCTGAAAAAACATCAGACCATCTTTCAGTCCTTTCTCAGATTAAAAGACCAGATTTGAAGAATACTGAAATAGTTGAAAGAATGCAACAGTCTCAGGACATTGCAGACCTTTTCAAAGTTGCCGAAAGCATTCTCGGAACTTTAAACAACGCCATGTACAGTTCAATTATATGGTATTATGATTATCTGGGATTAAAAAAGGAAGTAATAATAACACTTATACATTACTGCAAATCAATTGAAAAAACATATCCGAAATATATTGATGCCATTGCAGTTGACTGGGCAGACGGTGATATTAATACACTTAAAAAGTCTCAGGAAGAAGTCAATCGTCTTTCTGCTCTTAATGAATATAAATCAAGAATCATGTGGCTTTTCAAGATAAAGGATATAGCAAAGAAAAACCTTAAACTTATTGAAAGCTGGCAAAAAATGGGAATACCATTTGAGCTTGTCAACTATGCTTATGAAAAAACTCTTGAAAATATAAACAAGATTTCTTTTCCTTATATAAATAAAATTCTTGTTTCATGGTATGACAGCGGTTTCAAAACTGTTGAAGAAGTTAAGGACAAAGAACCCGACTTCATGAAGAACAAAAGCAATCAGCGTAATAATGAAGAAAAATCGGATATAGATAAATATAAATTTGTAATAAATAATATTTAGAGGTAATTAATTTGGAAAATAAAATACTTGAAAAAGCTCTTTTAATACTTAATCAAAGAAGAACAAAAGCAATTTCTGAAAATGAGATGCGTATTCAGGAAATAAATACAAAAATTCCTCAGATAAAAGAAATTAACAATATGCTTTTCAACACAAGCAAGGAACTTATAAAAATTATGAGTTCCCGTGAAAGTGAAGAAGTCAAGAATAAAATGATTGAACAGACCAAACGCAACAACCTTGACGCACAGGTTCTGGCTGAAAATCTTCTGCGGAAAAACGGATATCCTGCCGATTATCTAAACATTCATTTTAATTGTCAAAAATGCCATGATACAGGTTATAACGGTAATGTATTCTGCGAATGTTTTCAAAAACTGTGCGGAACACTTAGAGCTCGGGAAATAAACAACAATTCAAAGTTAAATCTTTCAACTTTTGAAACTTTCAGTCTTGGATATTATAAAGGTAACGACTATATCACAATGAAAAAAATTTTTAACTATGCAATAGAATATATCGAAAATTTTTCTTCCGATTCAAAAAGTCTACTTTTTTTAGGTGAAACAGGTCTCGGAAAAACTCATTTATCACTTGCAATTGCAAATGTTGTAATTCAAAAAGGCTATAGTGTTCTGTATGATTCGTCTATAAATATACTCAGAAATATTGAAAAAGAACATTTCAATCATGAATATACAACTGAAATAGCCGACCTCGTTATGGATACGGACTTACTTATAATTGATGATTTGGGTACAGAATACGAAACAAAATTTTACAGTTCGACTGTATACAATATAATAAATACTCGCCTAAACAAAAACAAACCTACTATAATAAGTACAAACATGAATTTTGAAGCAATTAAAAGAAGATATGATGAACGTGTTGTTTCGCGTTTAACTTCAATGTATACCTGTCTGGAATTTAAAGGTGAAGATGTACGTCTGCAAATTAAACATAGAAATGTCCCAAACAAATAAAAAATGCAGTGCAGAAAGAACACTGCATTTTTTATTTGTTAAGCAGATTTCCAAATCATAACTATATTAATAATTCACAAATTCTACAAAATATATCAAATATTGAGCTTATTTTATTAAATACACCGATTTACAGCCTTAATTTGTATTTATGGAAAATGACGAACAAAAACAGTCGTTTAATGTCATAAGTGAATAACATTGGTAACAGTTCGATAACAAACTTTATCACTTTCATATTAAAAAATATTACAAATTGTATTTCCGAACCACATCTATACAATGAAACAACGCCATTTGCAGAAAGTATGAATTTATTATATATAAATAAAACAATATATTATACTGTTTGTAAATACAAATTCAGTAACTTTTGTTACAAAATTGTAACTGTTTATTGTTTATTATTCAAATCAATCATTAATTTATTAACATTCAGGACATATTGCGTACATTTAATATGTAGCAATTTCACTAAAATCGTGTAAATGTGACATTGGTTTTTGGCGGTAAAATGGAAAAATCGTCAAAGGTATTGCCTTTTTCCGCAAAATATGGTAGTATTATTTCAGCACTTGACGAAGAGTGCAAATATTTTGAATGCTTTTCAAGGAAAGGATTTGAGTTATGAGAAAAGCTAAAACTGCAGCAATTATTTTCGGAGGCGTCTCCACTTGTTTATTCGGCGGACTTTTAGGTGTTTATGTTACTGCACCTGTCGTAAGTTCCGCAGCTCCGGAAAGTGATGCTCAAAGCATTTATAACGTTCAAAGCAAGGAATTGGCAAACACTGCTGTTTTTACTTCAATCGGCACAACAATCACCAAAACAAGCATAGAATTTACTAAAGCCAACGCTGTAACAACTGTTTCTACTGAAACAACTGCTCCGGCAGGTTCCTATGATACTTATTCAACAATGGCTGTTACATCTTCTTCCCCGATTACGGCAACAACGGCTGAAACTACTGTTCCTGTTTATACAGATAGAGTTATAATGGCTGATGCAATGTGTAATGCCATTGAAGAAGAAATTTCAGAAAACATCGTTGATTTCGGTATATCTGCAGAAAACCTTTCAGATTGCTTTATAGCTTCTGATGAAATTTCAGAAGAAACCATTGAAGATTATTCATGGGAAACACCTGCTGATGATTATAATGAAGCAGATACTTCTGAATATAATGAATATGTCGACTCAGCAAATGAATATCTTGAGGAAGAATATTATGCTCCTGCTTATGAATACATAGTTACTTCCCCTGTTACATCTTATGAAGAAACATATAATACGGATTATTCAACTACAGTTGCTGAAACTTACTTTACAGACTTGTCTTATGATGATTGTTATAATGATTACTACAATGAATATTACGACTACTATTCCGACTACTACGACGATTATTATTATAGTGATTACTTCCACAATGATTTTTATTCGGAGACCGAATCTACAGAAGAAACAGCAATCATATCTACAGAAACAACTGCAACAGAAGCTGTATCAGAAATTGTTACAGAAACAACAACTACAGTTGTAGAAACTACCACAGAAGAATCTGCATATGAAACCATTACTGAAGCAACATCTGCAGAAACTATTATTGTGGCTGAAACTTATACGGCTACAGAAACTCAGACTACAACAGTTGAAACTACTATAGCGACTGAAACTACTACGGTAACAACTCCTGAAACATATCTCCCGATTACTGATTCAGAATACATACTTTTATGTAACGCTGTTGCAAATGAAGCAGGTTCAAGCTGGATTGGTCTCTATGAAAAAGGAAACGTTGTTGAAGTTATTATGAACCGTGTAAACAGTCCGCTTTATCCGAACACAATCATTGAGGTTATAACTCAGGTAAATCAGTTCACGGGAAGTGAAAATTATGCTTACCTCGGTACTTATTCACAGTATGTTACCGATGAAGTCAAAGAAGCTGTAAACCTTTATTTCAATGAACCTTCATCATTCTTACATAATTACTTCGGATTTTATGGTGATGGTTTCCAGAATTATTTCTATTAATAAATAAAAAATTCTTGTCCATACAATTTAATTTTTCTGATATGCAAAGGCTTTTGAATTACTTCAGAAGCCTTTTTCTTTTTTTTCACATGATTATCATAAATATCACAATTTGTCAGTTGCTTTTTTCTGCAGAGTATGTTATAATTTTATCAGAATCTGAAAGGAGATTTTAAATAATGAAAAATGAAAAAAATTTTGTCAAACAAATTATTATCTTTACAATTATCAGCCTTGTTTCAATACTTGTGCTGAATGCTGTTATAATGCCGCAGTTCGGCAAAAGAAGTGTAAAGGATACAAACTATAGCTTCTTTCTTAATCAGCTTGACGAAGGCAATATAACCCAAGTAAAAATTGAGGATTCGGAAATCCGCTTTGAAGTAGAAAACGAAGACGGAAAAACCCAGATTTATTCTACGGGACGCATGGACGACCCTGACCTTGTTACCCGCCTTCATAAAGACAAAGACATTATTTTCACTGAAAGCTTTGAAGAAAGCAATTTACTGCTTGAATTTCTTGTAAGCTGGGTTCTGCCGATTATCTTTTTTATAATTCTCTGGAATGTTTTAATAAAAAGCATGAGCAAGCGTATGGGCGGAGGAAATGCAATGCAGTTCGGAAAGAGCAATGCAAAAATTTACGTCAAAGCTCAGACCGGTAAAACATTTGCCGATGTCGCCGGTCAGGACGAAGCTAAAGAAGCACTTGTTGAAATAGTTGATTTTCTTCATAATCCCGGTAAATATGCTGAAATAGGTGCAAATTTGCCAAAAGGTGCACTTCTCGTAGGTCCTCCCGGAACAGGCAAAACTTTACTCGCCCAGGCTGTTGCCGGTGAGGCAGAAGTACCGTTTTTCTCAATATCAGGTTCAGAATTCGTAGAAATGTTTGTAGGTATGGGTGCTGCAAAAGTCCGTGACTTATTTAAACAAGCCAACGAAAAAGCTCCGTGCATCGTATTTATTGATGAGGTTGATACTATAGGTAAAAAGCGTGACGGAAATTTCAGCGGTAATGATGAACGTGAACAGACTCTCAATCAGCTCCTTACTGAAATGGACGGTTTTGACGGACAGAAAGGTGTTGTAATTCTTGCGGCTACTAACCGTCCTGAATCGCTTGACCCTGCACTCCTGCGTCCAGGACGCTTCGACAGACGCATCCCCGCAGAACTTCCTGATTTGGCAGGACGTGAAGCAATTTTAAAAGTTCATGCAAAAAAGATAAAAACAGAAGAAAACATAGACTTTAATGCAATTGCAAGAGCTACGGCAGGTGCTTCAGGTGCAGAACTTGCAAATATTATCAATGAAGCTGCACTCAGAGCTGTAAGGAACGGCAGGAAACTTGTAAATCAGTCTGATTTGGAAGAAAGTGTTGAAGTAATTATTGCTGGCTATCAGCGTAAAAATGCTGTCATATCGCAGAAAGAAAAAGAAATTATTGCATATCATGAAATCGGTCATGCACTTGTTGCTGCAAAGCAAAAAGATTCTGCTCCTGTACATAAAATAACTATTATTCCACGTACAAGCGGTGCTTTGGGATATACAATGCAGGTCGATGAAGGTGAAAAATTTCTGATGACAAAGGAAGAAGCTCTCGCACGTATTGCAACCCTTACTGGTGGACGTTCTGCTGAAGAACTTATATTCAATACTTGCACAAGCGGTGCTTCCAACGATATTGAACAGGCTACAAAAATTGCAAGAGCCATGGTAACACGTTATGGCATGAGCAGCAGTTTTGATATGATTGCTCTTGAAACAGTCACTAACCAGTATCTCGGCGGAGATACCTCGCTTGCCTGCTCGCCTGAAACAGCTCATAAAATTGATGATGAAATCAATTCACTCGTTAAAAAATCACATGAAAAAGCTGTAAGCATACTCACTGAAAATATAAGCAAACTCCACGAACTTGCTCATTTCCTGCTTGAAAAAGAAACCATTACAGGCGAAGAATTTATGGACATTCTTAACAAAGAACCAGCTATATCCATGTGAATTATGTAATAAAATACGAATTTTTAAAAACACATTGACTGTTACGACAAAATATGCGATAATATATTATATTTTACCTGATTTGAAAGGATTTGTAAAATGAGTGAATTAACAGAATCTTTGACAACATGGCTGGCGGAACACGGAATCCCTGAATGGCTTATCCCGTTTTTTGTATCAATTCTGCCGATTATCGAACTGAGAGGCGGTATTATTGCCGCACGTATTCTTGACATGGAGCTTTGGAAAGCTATATGGGTATGCATGATTGGAAATATTCTTCCAATACCTTTCATACTGCTGTTTATTGATAAAATATTTGATTTTCTCAAAAAACATAAAGTTCCGCTTCTCACCAAGGTTATAATATTCCTTGAAAACAAAGCCATGAATAAAAGCGGTTCTATGGAAAAAGGTGAATTTTTCTTCCTGCTGTTTTTCGTAGGTATTCCTCTTCCAGGTACCGGTGCATGGACAGGTTCGCTTATTGCCTCACTTCGTAAGATTCCGCTAAAAAAAGCTGTACCTGCTATTTTCCTGGGTCTCTGCCTTGCATCTGCGATTATGTGTACGCTATGCTATGGATTCCCTGAAGTATTTGCGAAAATGTTTGGTTAAAAATTTTTCCCCATAAGGATTTTTCCGTATGGGGAATTTTTTATAATCAAATAAATGCCTGTTTCTTAAGAACTGCTGTAATAATTCTTCCAAGTACAGCAAAATAATTCATGTCGCTGACAGACCATTTATTGAATCTTCCGATATAACAAAAAGAAATCATTCCTTTAATAATACTCTCATCAGTCATAAGATATTGTATAGCTCCACCGATATTTTCTTCTGTAAGCTGTTTAAAAGCCTTGTCTTCACGTCCCTCAAGTTCGTTCACATTGTCAATAACAAATATACCATCACCTGAAAAATGCTCTGTAT
>CAJTOG010000038.1 GCA_910577575.1 uncultured Ruminococcus sp.
AACCTGTGACCCTCTGCTTGTAAGGCAGATGCTCTCCCAGCTGAGCTAAACCCCCGAACCAATTATTTATCATCAAGTAACTTACCCCTGATGACTTACTTATTATATCACACTTTTTTAAATTTGTCAAGTGTTTTTTGAAAATTTTTCAAAAAATTTTTCAGAAAACATTTTAGGCGATATACAGGCAAAAATAATAAATTTTCCCATCAATATTTTTAGTTAAAATAAAAAAATATATCCGATTATTTTTTAGCTTCAGCACACACCCAGCTTTTACCCTTTTCCGTATGAATTTTAATATCTGAAAATCCTGCACTTTCAAGAAGTTCACTAAACTGAGCAAGAGTCGGATTAAATAAATTATATTTTTTAATATTTATAATATCTTCCTCTGCAAGTTCAGCATCACCATAAATATCAGCAACAATAAGAAAAACTCCGTTATCGGCAAGAACACGTCTTACCTCTTTTAAATTTTCCAATGGATTACTCCAAAAATAAAAACTTTCAACAGTATAAATAACATTAAATGAATTATCCTGAAACGGCAGACTTTCTACAGAAGCCTGAATAATCTCAATTTTTCCACTGTTAATATCATCACAATTATTTTTCTTGCTCAGTTCAACTGAAACCGGTGAGTAATCAGCTCCGACAAGATGTCCGGTATTGATTACTGAAGACATTTTTTTCAGTGCAGCACCCCCACCGCAACCAATGTCAAGAACATTTTCAGAACCATTTATATTCAAATGCGAAAAAGCCCACTCTGTAACACTTTTATGTGATTCACTCATACGTTCAAGCATTTCTGCTCCGGCACTTCCTGTTGGCTTTGCAGGATTTCCCAATTCCGTTATTGAAATCTCATTGTTCATAAAAATCCTCCTGAATTGTAAATTTTTTATTTTTATAATTATAACATTTTTCTTTGAACTTGTCAATAAAATTTTAATTGACATTTTTGGACAAACCATATATAATTAAAGTATAATTTGCAAATTTATGGGAGGAATATATTTGAAAAATTTTATTTTGGGTCATAAACTCCTTACTGTGGGCATTATTCTTTATATTACCGTTTTCATAGTAAGCAAATTTCTTTCACCATGGCAGATAGGAGATATAACCATAAGCGATTTTGATTCTGATTCATCAAATATAGTGACGGATAAAGTTCCCGTTAATATAATCTTTTTCGGAATATATGAACTATGTGAACTTCTTTTTTATGCAAGCTCAAATAGTACAATGGATTCAGTACACGGAATGATGTTTTTTATTTCAGCCTGTGCACTCTTTACATATATGTACTTTATAAAAAAATTGTTCATAAATGAATATTCAGATGATTTTCTTCCTGAAAAAATAATACTTGATTTCATATATGACAATATTTTTGCCTATATAAGCAGTCTGATTGTATATTACCTTTACAGCCCCGTTTCCGGACTGGTTATCAAGGTTTTTGAAGGAGACACATTCTGGCTGAAAGCACTTATCTCAATAATGCTTATACTTGTTCTTATCATACCAGCGATTCCGCAGTTTTTACAGGTTTTAGCCTATGTTTTTGCAATATCAAAAATAACATTAATCCTGAATTATATGGACAAATCAATAAACTGGAATATAATTTTAAAAATCATTGTTATTTTTTCTGTCGCATTCATACTTATATCACTTACAAACTTAATAATAAATGTATTTCTGGAAAAAGCTGAAAACCGTATAGGAGAATTTCTTCTGATAGCTTTCCCAACTTTTTTTGAACTTGCCATAGTAATTCTGAAATTCTGTCTGGGTGTAATTATATTCATGTTGGTTTTATTTGCAATTGCTTTTATTATTACCAAATTCGCCTGATAAAAAAGTCTGTCATTGAATCTGACAGACTTTTTTTTACATGATTTTAATTGCTAATGCAACAAGCTGTTCCATTGTAAGTGATTCAATACGCACGGATTCAGATGCATCAATTGATTTCAAAACATAATATGTTTTTTCCTTTTCAATTCCCATAAGAGACGACAAAGCATTTGCAAGAGTTTTACGTCTCTGAGAAAAACCTGATTTTACTATCTTAAAGAAAAATTTTTCCTGCTCTGTATTCAGATTGTATTTTTTATCAATATCAATCCGGATTACAGCAGAATCAACGTTCGGAGAAGGCATAAAACTTCCACGTGACACATTGAAAAGATGTCTGACTGTTCCATAATAATTTACTCCGACTGTTATGGCTCCTGATTCTCTTGTGCCGACTTCTGCACAGAGACGCTGTGCAGCTTCCTTTTGTACCATAACGGTTATTGATTCTATCGGCAGACAGCTTTCCAGCAAAAGCATTATAACAGGAGATGTTATATAATACGGCAAATTTGCACATACAGCAGTTTTAAGTCCATTGAAATCTTCATTTATAATTTTATGCAGATTTGCTTTCATAACATCTTCATTATAAATTTTAATATTATTAAAATCCGCTAAAGTTTCAGCAAGAACAGGCATAAGTCTTTTATCTATTTCAACCGCCGAAACCTTATCCGCACGCATCGCAAGTTCTTTGGTAAGGACACCTATTCCCGTACCGATTTCCAATATTCCATATCCCGACCGTGCATTGCCATTTTCCGCTATTTTAGGACATATGTCAGGATTTATAATAAAATTCTGTCCAAGTCCTTTTGAAAAATTAAATCCATGACGACCGAGGATTTCCCTGACTGTACCTATATTTGTTAAATTCATTTACTTTTTCTCCGATTCAATTTTATTTATTACAGCCTCTGCACACTTCATGCCATCAACTGCTGCGGAAATAATTCCTCCTGCATAGCCTGCTCCCTCACCACAAGGAAAAAGTCTGCCAACTGATACCGATTCAAGCGACTCACTGCGATTTATACGCACAGGTGAACTGCTTCGGCTTTCAATACCGGTAAGAACAGCATCAGGATTATCAAAACCATTAATCTTCTTACCCATTTCCCTGATACCAAGTCTAAGCGATTCGCATACAAAATCCGGAAGATATTCATCAGGACTTGCAAATTTTATTTTCGGCTTATATGATGGCTTAATTTTCCCGATATTTTCAGTAATTTTCCCATTCAGGAAATCTCTTACAAGAATAACGGGTGCAGAATAATCCGAACCTCCGGCAATATATGCCTTTTCCTCAAGCTCACGCTGAAAATACATTCCGGCAAGCGGATGACTGCTT
Organism: uncultured Ruminococcus sp.; assembly: GCA_910577575.1. Taxonomy (GTDB): domain Bacteria; phylum Bacillota; class Clostridia; order Oscillospirales; family Ruminococcaceae; genus Ruminococcus. Next base: position 3,230 of record CAJTOG010000038.1, read on the forward strand.
TTGTAGTCTGATGTATCTATATTAACAAGAAGTGCACTATTTGAATTTTCTGCATCACGGGCATAGCAACTCATACCATTTACTGCCAGTCTGCCGTGTTCAGATGAAGCTGCAACAACATATCCTCCGGGACACATACAGAATGTATAAAGCGTACGTCCGTTCGGGAGATGTACGGCAAGTTTATAATCAGCGGCCTTCAGTGCATCATGACCTGCAAAACAGCCATACATAGCCTTGTCTATCTCACTCTTCAGATGCTCAATACGTAAACCGACAGCAAAATTCTTCTGGGAAAGTTTGATATTTTTACTGTAAAGCATTTCAAAAATACCCCTTGCACTGTGACCAGAAGCAAGAATTATATTGTCTGTTTCTATTCTGTAAATTCCTTTACCGTCACTGTAAACAGCTTCTGAAATGCAATTGTTTTCTGTTTCATATCCGATGAACTTAGCACCAAACCGCACTTCACCTCCAAGTGATACAACATATTTACGCAGATTCTTTACAGTTTCACGAAGTTTGTCCGTACCGATATGAGGCTTTGAAAGATAAATAATATCACTGGGAGCACCAAATTCAACAAGTTTCCTGAGAATCCATCCAATACGCTTATCCTTTATTCCTGTAGTAAGCTTGCCATCAGAAAAAGTACCTGCACCGCCTTCACCGAACTGCACATTGCATTCAGGGTCAAGAACACCGCTGTTCCGGAATTTTTCAACTGCCCTTATACGATTGTCAACGTCCATGCCTCTTTCAAGAACTATAGGCTTGGCTCCCGCAATTGCAAGTACAAGAGCGGCAAACATTCCGGCAGGTCCGAAACCCACTATAACAGGACGCTTTTCAACAGTTACTTTCGGAATCCTGTATACAAAATTCTCAACATAAACAGCATTCTTTACTCTTTTTTCATACTTTAGTTCAGCTGAAATATTAAGAGAAACAATAAAATTAATATCATTTTTTTTACGTGCATCCACTGATTTTTTTGAAATTTCCGCAGATTTGATTTTATTTTCTGGTATTCCTGTTTTTTCAGATGCAAGTTTTATAATATTTGTAAAGTCAAAATCAAGTGGTACTTTTATATTGTTAATTCTTATCATAAAATGCCGCCTTTCTGCCGACTAAAATTCCCGAAGACCAAGCCCATTGCAGATTATATCCTCCGCAGTCGCCTGCTGTATCAAGTATCTCACCACAAAGATACAATCCTTTATGTAATAAGGATTCAAGGTTTTCATTTACACATGAACTATGTATTCCACCCATTGTCGCCTGTGCATTCTGCCACGGTGAACAGCCTGTAACTTCAAATTCAAGTGCTTTTATTTTACTTATCAATTTGCATATTTCTGTATTTCCAAGTGTCGAAATTTTGTCGGTAAGAGGACGGGCGACGGAATTTTTAACCAGATAAACCGCAAGATTTTTAACAAATGCCCCTGTCAAAAATTCTTCTAAAGGCAAGTCTGACCTACCTTTTCTCAGGCTGTCAAAATAACGGATAAGCTCATCTTCCGCAATATCAGGCATCAGGTCAATTTTCAGTGCAAGTTTTCCCTCATACTCCTGAAAAAGATATGCCAGATTGAATACACATATTCCCGAAATATTATTCTCATTAAACTGAAGTTCACCTTTTTCTGTTCTCAGGATTTTACCCTCTGAAATTGCCGAAACTTCCCCCTTTACACGCACACCCTTAAGACCCTTAAGTTTATTCGCATCTGTCCTTAAAGACGCAACAGCGGGACATATTTTCGATGTTTTATAGCCCATGTTTTTAAGTATACGCATTATACCGCCGTCCGTTCCAAAAGATGGTCCGGCATATCCTCCAGCAGCAATAATAAGCCGTTTGCAAATTATGTCTCCGTTTTTATAAATAAGTCTGAATCCCTTTTCAATAGGAATAATTTCAGTTATTTCACATTCGCAAAGCTCCTCAACACCCAGCTCCTGCATTTTAAGCCTTATGGCATTAAGTACAGTTGCTGAGCTGTTGCTTCGGGGATAAACTCCGCCTTCACGGCCCTCGCTTCCTGTTACACAAAGCACGCCCAATTCATCAGTAAAAAAAGATTTGTAATCAGGCATTCTATTTATAATTTCCATTGCATTTATTGAACCATGATAATTAAATCTTGAAATATTAATATTACTAAGATTACATTTTCCATTGCCTGAAGCAATAATTTTCTTACCTACTTTTTGTAGCTTTTCAATAACAAGAACACTTGCCGATGGATTTGCTATTTTTGCAGAAACTGATGCTGTAAGTCCGGAAGCACCTCCGCCGATAATCGCTATATCAACTTTCATTCTTTCACCTCTTTGGTATAATATCAATCGAAACTATTTCAGGTCTGTTGCAGAAACGTACAGGATAAGGATAGTCACCTATTCCCGATGTTATAAACATAGCTCCACCCTTATATTTAAACCACCCTTTATCATATACAGAGTCACAGCTTGTCAGCTCAGGAAACCATTTTTCTGTCAATGCATCATACATTGTGCCTATAAAAGGAAGCTGAACCATTCCTCCGTGAGTATCTGCACAGACAGTCAAATCTGCACCAAATTCTGCAAATTTTTCATAATTGGGAATATGTGCCATAAGAATATTATAACAGCTCTTATCAACAGCAAATTCATTGGTCAGGTCAAATGTTGAACTGTAGTAAACATTGTCAATCCCCATAATCTTCAGATTATTGCCATTTATATTTATAAATTCCTCTCTGTAATTCATAACATGAACACCGGCATCCTGAATTGCAGAAATATATTTTTCTGATGTATCATGGTCACCTGTAACAAAGTATACGGGATATCCCTTTTCAACAAGCGAACTCATAAGATTGACAGAAACTTTAATAATATTCCATTCGCTCCTGCGTGTATACATATCACCCATGACCAGAACAATATCAGGAGTTATTCCATCAACTTTACTGATTATCTTACTGTTGCTTATACTGTGATTATGTACGTGCAAATCGCTGAGTACTGCAATACGAACGGGATTTGATATATTTTCGGAATATATTGAAGTACTGACCGTTTTCAGCGTATAATTATTGTACCACCATATAACAAAAAGCAAAATAATTATGAAACAGCATCTTCTTAAAAAATATTTAGTTTTTAAAACTTTTTTCTTTTCTGTCATTTTTTTCCTCAACTATATGTACATCAAGCTGATTGAATGGTATATCAATTTCATTTTTATCAAAAAGATGTTTAATTTGCTCATTGAGAGTATATTTAACCTCATTATAATCGCTGTTATTGACCCATACAAGAACATCAACAGAAATTGAACTATCCTTATGTTCACCCATACGTATTATCGGAGCAGGTTCATCAAGAATCATATTGTTTTCCATAACGACGGTCATGATAATCTGACGTGCCTTGTCATAGCTTGCAGTATAACTTATATCATATTTCAAATCTATGCGTCTTGTCGGCGTTTCAGTATAGTTAACCAGTTTTGTATCAGATACTTTTCCATTTGGTATAAATATTGACTTACCGTCAAATGTTCTCATCTTAGTGTAAAGAACACCGATTGATTCAACAATACCAAGAGTACCATCGATTTCAACAGTATCACCTGATGCAAATGGCTTTGAAAAAAGTATTATAAATCCGCCGCAGAGATTTGTAAGACAGTTCTGGAGTGCAAGGCTGACAGCAAGTCCGGCTGCACCCAAAACCGTTATAATTGACGACATGGGTACGTTAAGGACAGAAAGTGCCATTATAATAACAAGTACGTACAGAGCTGTTTTTATAACTGATACAAGAAAACTCCTTGCAGAATCTTCAACGTTTGAACGCTTCATGGCTTTTGAAACAATTCTTGAAATAAGCCTTGAAAGAAGCACCCCCACCGCCATAACAATTATTGCAATAATAAGAAGAGGAAGAATACCTAAAAAATAATTTGTAATATCTGTAAAAAGACTTGATGCTTTGTCCACCTGTTCCTGTATGGCATCGACAACAGCAGGAATTGTAGTTGTTGTTTCCAAAAAAATCATCTCCCCAAAAATGCTGATATATTTATTATAACAAAAAATACACTAAACGTCAATTGGCATTACATTATTTTCACCAGATTTTTATAAAATTAAATAATTAAAATTTATTGAAACTCTTGATTTTTTTCCCAAAATATGTTATAATGTTATTAATGTCCCAATAGCTCAGTAGGATAGAGCGGCTGCCTCCTAAGCAGCAGGCCGGAGGTTCGAATCCTCTTTGGGACGCCATTCCTATTTAAAATCAACGGAGGAATTTATTATGTCAAAAAACTTTATTGTTGAAACATCAGCACGTCATATTCATGTAACCCAGGAGCATCTCGAAATACTTTTCGGCAAGGGTCATGAACTCACTAAGAAAAAAGACCTCTCTCAGCCCGGGCAGTTTGCCTGTGAAGAAAGAGTAACTATAGTAGGACCAAAAAAAGAACTTGCAGGAGTATCCATTCTCGGTCCTGTAAGACCTGAAACACAGGTGGAACTTTCCGCAACCGATGCACGTTCAATAGGTATCATTGCACCCATAAAGGAATCCGGAGATGTTGCCGGCTCAGGTGCCTGCAAGATTGTCGGTCCATGCGGTGAAATAGAAATTTCTGAAGGCGTCATCGTTGCAAAGCGTCATATTCATCTTACTCCTGCCGACGCAGAAGAACTTGGCGTAAATGACAAGCAAATTGTATGGGTAAAAGTTGAAACGTCTGAAAGAAGTGCTATTCTCGGAGATGTTGTATGTCGTGTATCTGAAAAATACGCACGTGCTATGCATATTGATACTGACGAATCAAATGCTATTGGTGCACCACGTGAGCTTTACGGCGAAATTATTGAAATAAAGTAAAATATGTTATACATAGGCTGTCATCTTTCATATTCAAAAGGTTATGAGGCTATGGGAAATCAGGCACTTGCAATAGGAGCAAATACTTTTGCCTTTTTCACAAGAAATCCCCGTGGCGGTTCTGCTAAAAAAATTGATGATTCAGATGTACAAAAGTTTATAAACATAAAAAACGAACATGGATTCGGTAAACTTGTTGCACACGCTCCATATACCATGAACCTATGTTCTATCGACAAAGATGTACGATTTTTTGCCAAAAAAGTTATGTCTGAAGACCTTGTGCGTATGGAATCAACTCCGAATAATTACTACAACTTCCACCCCGGTTCACATGTAAAACAAGGAACTGATATTGGTATTGAGTTGATTTCTCAACAGCTTAATGAGATAATATCACCAAATCAGTCGACTATTGTACTGCTTGAAACAATGTCAGGAAAAGGTTCGGAAATCGGCAGGAATTTTGAAGAACTTGGTGAAATAATAAACCGTGTTGAATTTAATGACAAATTAGGCGTATGCCTTGATACCTGTCATGTGTGGGACGGCGGTTATGATATTGTTAATAATCTTGACGGGGTTCTTGATGAATTTAACCGAGTTATTGGTCTTGACCGTTTGAAAGCAATTCATCTCAATGACAGTCTCAATCCATGTGGTTCACATAAAGACAGACACGCTAAAATTGGCTGTGGATATATAGGAGAAAAAGCTCTGATTAATGTAATCAATCATCCTGCTTTGAAAAATCTGCCTTTCATTCTTGAAACTCCTAATGATATTGACGGCTATATTAATGAAATAAAACTATTACGTGAAAACTATATTGAATAAAAAAGAGCTTTATAATAAAGCTCTTTTTTGTTATCTTATTCAATGGTAACTTTTTTCATTCTCTGAATTTCAAGCGGAGCATCGGCATAATTTGTAGGTACAGATGCAATTGCATCAACAACGTCCATACCCTCAATTACTTTTCCGAATGCCGCATATTGTCCGTCAAGATACGGAGCATCATCATGCATAATAAAAAACTGTGAACCTGCCGAATCAAAAGCCTGAGCACGTGCCATTGAAAGCACACCCCTTGTATGCTTAATATTGTTCTGTATTCCGTTAGCAGCAAACTCACCCTTTATATGCCAGCCGGGTCCGCCCATTCCAGTGCCGTCAGGACAACCTCCCTGAATCATGAATCCTTCAATAACTCTGTGGAATATCAAACCATCATAAAATCCGCTTTTAACAAGTTTTTCAAAATTCTCACATGAAACAGGGGCAATTTCAGGATAAAGCTCCAACTTGATTTTTTTCCCGTTTTCCATTTCAATTACTATCATTTCTTAAAATCCTCCGTTTTATTCAATTATTATAACAAAATCAGACGGAAGAGTTGGTTTTATATTACCATATTTATCAACTTCATTTTCACCGTGATTGAATCCGCTCATAAAATCATGATTTTTCGAATCTTCATTATATTGTTCAAGCGGTGAAAGAGTTGTAGTCTCAACAAGGTTTTCAGCAACTGTTGTCTGCGTCTGAGTAGTGATAATATTACCGAAAACATCTGTCATATCCGTCTGAATTGTTGTAACCTCATTGCCGAAAACATCTGTCAAAATATTTCCGGTTGTTGTAACAGTATTTCCTGAAATATCAGTTAAATGATTTTCAGTTGTTGTAACAACATTTCCAAAAATATCTGTTACTGTAGTTTCAAGCACTTCAATATCTGATGTTTCAACAGTAGTCACTTCACTCTGAGAAGTAATAACAGGTCTGCCGAAAATATCAGTAACAACGGGCGGAGCAGTTTCGGGAGCTGCTGTAGGAATATAAACTTTAATATTATCTGCCTTATGAGATACTTCAACAGCTTTTTTCTGTTTCTGAATTTGATTTATAGAATTATCAGTACATCCCTTGCCAATCATAATAACAATCAGACATACAATCAAACCGAATCCCCATGCAATAAGTCTGCTTCTGTCCATAACTCCGCCTCCTCTCAAAATATTATATCAGATTAAATTGAAATTGTCAAGCAATTCTGACAAGCTTAAGCTCATGAATACTTACTCTTGAATTATCAGTACCACCCATTTCAAATACAATCTGTACATCTGATGTAATTGTTGAGTTATCAAATTCAGTTTCATATGCTAATTTTGTACCTGTTCCATTGAAAACGTCCTTAAAAATTACTTCTCCTGTAGGTTCATTTTTAATATAAAACGGAATTTCCATATCTTCTGAGGTGTCAATCTGAAAACTGAGGCGATATTTTCCGTTTTGTTTCAAATCAATTCCGGAAACAAGAGCTTGTACTGAATGATGATATTCACCGCCTGTTACTGTGGTTATATGATATGACTTGTCCCATTCCGAAAAATAATCCGACATATTGGCAGTATCATCTGTAACAGCACTGTATTCAGCATCTGCAGCAACATCAATACCAATCTGATTCGATTCCATGCCAAGAGCCTGACAAATCTTGTCCGCAAGAACATATGCACTGTTCTTCTGAGTCTTTTCAGAAGGATGCCAGTCCGAACCCATACCGTCTGATTGTGTCTGAACTGCCGATTTATAAAACATAATTTTGTCATATCCGGATTCTTTTTTAAAAGTATCAACAGCCTGTTCAATATATGGAAATTCTTCTGTACCGCCCATAGTGCCAAGAGTACAGATAATATATGCATCAGGATTTTTTTCGTGGATTGTATTCAGAAATTCAGTATATCCCTCTGCAAATTCAATTCCTCTTGTCTCAATATCCTTTGAAACATATGTATGGTCATTAGTTCCGAGATTCACAACTACAACATCATTTTTTTGTGAGTCAAAATCCCATGGAATTCTGTAATTCTTATGTTTTCCGACATATTCATAACAATCTGGTACAATATTATCTGTTTCCTTTTCATCTGTAGAAGTATAGCCAGAAATAATTCCATGACCGCCATAGCAGACTGCACTGTAATCTGCATCAAGCTGATCAGCAGTAAGATATGCATATGACTTCATAAAATTTTCTGTTGAAGTCATAAAACTTTCATACTGGTCTTTGCCCTCAACACCATATGCACAGGTAATGGAATCGCCTATAAATTCAATCTGTAAATCCTTTTTAGCCGTCGGCAAAACAGGTATTGGAGAATCAGTATTGACTTTCAGCCTGCTTACTCCTATAGCTCCGTTATTGGCTTCCGAAAGGTGAATTATTTTTACAACAGCAGTTTTTGAAGTATCACCCGAAAAAAGTTCAACAGTTTTTTCACTTATTCCCAGAACTTCATCAAGAATAATTTCTCCGTCCACTATAACTGCATATCGTGGACGGTATTTTTCATCGCTTCTTATGAAATCATCACCACTTATGGTTATTTCAGCAGATTTACCCGTAACATTGAACTCAATAGCAGAACCACTCTGCACAAGCCATGCAATACTGTTTTCGTCATAGATATTTCTGCCGATATACTTGACATTCTTATCCGAAACATCTATAATCTGTTCTGTAAATTCACCGGTACCGACAAATAATTTACGCATTTCAATAACATCATAAACATCTACCCTGCCGTCACCGTTTATATCCTGACCGTCAGTTATTTCAGATTTGCCAAGAACTGAATCACTTAAATTTTTCAAATCATGAGCAGAATATTTATTGACAGCCAAAACCGCAGTACCTGCAATAGCTGCCGCCGAAATAGCAGCAACAACAGAAATAATAAATTTTTTCATTTTTAATCCCCTTTATTTTTTAACAGAATAATACAAAATCTTCTGTTTATATTATACCACAATATTACAGAATGTCAAGAACAATAATTTATTTATGATGACCTGAACAGCTTACAAGCATATTCCATGTTGCACAATCCACCATTCCGTTTTGAGGAAGTCCGCAGAATTTCTGAAAGTTTGCAACAATATCCTTTGTTTCCACATTAAAATGACCACAGACATTTATTTTCGGGAAATTATCATAACTCTGTCCCATACCGTAAAGCATAGCCTGAATTACATATACAAGCTGTCCGCACGCTCCTTCTTCACAGACGAATTTACCTGATGGAAAAGCAGGATAGGGTTCAGGAGCTGAATGAAAAAGTCCCTTATATATTTCAATAATCTTATTCCATGTTACAGAATCAACAGTACCTGTTTCTTTTAGATTGTATTCACGTTGAAACGCCATAACTGCCATTCTTGTTTCATTTCCGTAAACTCCGTTGGGAATAACAACCGGAATTTTTCCATTCATAAGTGCAATTGCATGAAGATATCTCTGTACTTCCATAATATGCTGTCTTTTTTGATTATTTGAATACGGCATAAAATTCACTCCTAACTTATAATATATCCCGGATCCTGATATGGGCGTTTATCAAAGCCAAAACGCAAATCAGAGTAAACGCCTGCAATGGCATCCCAAGTAACACCTCCTACGAATCCAGTCGGATTAATACCGAACTGACGTTGAAATTCCATTACGGACTGTTTGGTAAGAGGTCCGAAATAACCTGTATTATTTACCGCAGGAATATTAGGATATGTATCATGAATAAATGTCAGATATTCTTGAAGTATACGGACATAGTCATTGTTTTCGCCCTCTCTGAGTACAATATTCGGATAAAGTACAACCGCTGTATATTCCGGTTTAACTGTTTCAACAATGCCCATATATGCACGATAAATATCATTTCTTGTTTGCCTGTCAAGAACGCCTGTTTGAGGAATACCGAAAACACGCTGAAAAGATTTAAGTGAATTTTCTGTTTCCTCTCCGAAATATCCCGTAATTTCAACAGGCTGGACTGCCTCATAATAAGCACCGATTACAGCAAGATAATATTGCAGATGACTTACTTCATTACCCTGCATACCAATACTTAAATCCTCATTATATAAAGGTTCAACTTCTTCAAACGCAACTCCCTCTGAATTAAGTTCCGAAAGTCGTTTGACACTTGTATAAATATAAACAATCCTGTACCACGTTGCTTCATCAACTATACCTGTAACAGCAAGGTCGAAAACTTCCTGAAATTTTCTTACCGCTGCCTCTGTGGCATCATCAAAAACTCCGTCAACCTGTGGTATTTTAGGAATAGCAGGATAGTTGCTTGAAATTCTATTTAAAAAAACCTGCAACGATTTGACATCATTGCTTGCCGAACCATATTTTAGTGGTATTCCCGGATATGATGGCATCCTAGTTTTTACAGGTGCATTTCTCACAATATTTATATCATCTCCATAGTAGTATTGCAGAATCTCATAAGGCGTAAGACCTCTGTTTGCAAGGTCAACAGTTCCCCATTGTGACAATCCTGCACATGTTGAAGTTGTTCCGTTGCAAAATGAAGTGAACAAAGGCTCTATACTTCCTTGGCGTTGTACATAGTCATTGAAAAGTTCATCAACGATATAGCTGATATTTTCAAAATATTCTCTTCCGTTGATAAATTTCTGGTCAAATTGAGTCGTAGAAGTTATATCAAAATCATATCCTCTTGAACGGTACCATTCAGTATATATACGATTCAGTGCAAAACTCACAATAGCATAAATATTCGCCCTCAATGCACTTTCAGGCCATGTAGGGAAAATTTCGCTTGATGCAACATTTTTGATATAAGTTGAAAAATCAACCGTAACATTAGGAGCATTTGAATCAGGCGTTCCCAAATGTACCGTAATTGTTTCAGGAATAAAGGGTGTTCCAGTAAGCATATTTTCTCCTTAATTATATTTCGGCTCTTGATTGAAATAAGTTAGTGTTTCATCATCGCTGTGCATAGCAAGCGGTACAGGTATCATATTGAAATTCTGAATTGAAGTAATTCCCGAAAATACAGGAACATCAACACTTCTTGCATTAAAATAACCATTTGCAATTACACTTACATCAAACAAACTGTAAGGTCTTTTTTCCGGATTGGGTATCTGTGAATAAATAAAAGCAGGAGCTGGAGTTTGAAGCTTTAAAGTAGAACCGCTTATATCAGTCAATCCGCTGGCAACAATAAATCTGTTTCCATCAACTATTGCTGTAACAAGTACAGACGCATTCTCTATCGGATATGCTTCATGTCCTGCCCTGACGTTAACGAGGATGTAGCCAGTTGAATCGCCCATGCTGCTTTCTGATTCATATTTAGGAACTGGATATTTTTCTTCGGAAATACCTGACAAATCAAGCTCCGGAAAGCGTTCAAGAATTTCATTAACCTCAGGAGATACGCTTTCCTCCAACTCATTTTCTTCCGGAACTTCAGTCTCTTCTTCAATAATCTGAGAATTGTTTTCTTCCGGAATCTCTTCGTTTACTTCTTCAGTTTCCGGAATTGTTTCAATAATATTTTCTTCTGGAATTTCTTCCACTGTTTCTTTTGTTGGTGTTTCATATGATTCAGATGGACTTCTTTTACCATAAAGTTTCATCATTTCTTTTTTATACTGTTCAATTTCTTTTGCGTTCATATCAATCGCCTCCATTGCTGAATTATATTCATAAAATTATCGGTATATACATAAATGTTAAGATAAAATTAAGTTAAATGTCACTTTTTTGTAATATCTATGATTTAGAATATTATTCAGTAAAAAAAGAAACGAGGTATATTATGAAACATCTGACAAAATATTTCAACTCGATAAGCACCATTACTTTTGCAATCTGTATCATACTTGCAATTTATGGTACAATTACATACAAAACAGGACTCCTTCCTGTTCCATGGCTTATTATTCCGATTTGTACAGGCTTATGCTTCTTTATAGCATCCAAACTAAACAAACTTGAAAATCTTAATATGACTGTTGATGAATACAGGCGAATTGCTGTTATTATGTGCATACTACTTTTCACAGCTCAGATTATAACTGCAATATTTGCTGATTTCACTCCAATAAATGACCTGTCATATGTTTGTACAGGTGCAAAAAATCTTATTCTCAATAAAAATATCTATGATGATATTCCTGAAGTACACAATGATTATTTTGAAGTTTATCCGAATAATCACTTCTTATTTACAGTAATTTATTTACTTTATAAAATTGAATTTATGCTTACAGGAAATATAACCGATACTCTTCCAACAGCTCTAAATCTTATAGGATTGAATATTTCATACATTTTAATGTGCCGGATTGCTGAAATGATTCATAAACCTTCAAAAGCATTTTTATGTGCAGTACGTGGAATGCTTTTTACTCCGCTGATAACATATACATCTTTCTTTTATACTGATTCAATGACCATGCCGTTAGTTACTTCAGCAGCTTATTTTTACCTTAAATTCAAAAAATCGGGCAAAATAACCCAACTTATAATATGCGGTACTTTAATCGGCATGGCTTACAAGATGAAAGGAAGTTCACTTATTCTGCTGATTGCTGTTATTATTGATATGACTATGGATAAGTTTAAAATTAAAAATTTTGCAGTTATTATACTCCCCTGTATTATCATCTGCAAAATTATTTCTGAAACCGCATTAAAAATTTTACATATAAGTCATGAAACGATTAAACAGAAAAGCTTCCCCCTGATTCATTGGATAATGATGAGTGCTGACGGCAGAGGAGGATATAATTCAGCGGATTTTTTGTATACCCAAAGTTTTACAGGCGACAATAAAAAATCTGCTGCTCTCACAAGACTTGCAGAAAAAATGCATAATCAGAGATTCTTTGGATTTCTGCATCATATTGCCGAAAAAATTTCCTATACATGGGAAAATTTTACTTTCATGGCTGGATACTACTATAATGACAGTTTTTCATCGAGAATTTTTATCGTCGTTTCTTTCCTGTGTCATTTTACACTGCTTTTTTCAATCCTGATAAGCATGAAAAAAAGCACAGATAAAACATTTTTGTTTAGACTGTGCCTTTTCGGTTTAATTATTTTCCTGTTAATCTGGGAAACAAGATGCAGATATTTAGTAAGCTTCTTCCCGTTATTTTTACTGATTTAACTTAACAGCCCCTTTATTCCGTCTTCTTTAAAACGCTGTTTATAGTAAGAAAGTTCTTCCTGAATCAAATCATCAATAACGCTCATGCCAAGAAGTTCAACAGGTGCTTTATCATCGGTAAGAATTAAATCGGTACTTTCGTATTCTGTAAGTCCGTCGTTTATCATACTCATAAGACTGTATAAATCTTCATTTTCAAGCTTCAGAGCCTTTTCTCTGAAGCTTGAAATCATTTCAGGGTCATTTGAAGCAAAAAGTTCTCTGTTTGTTGAACCACTCACATCAACAATAAAAATTTCACTGAACTGAGATGCAATAGTATCAGCAAGATAATTATTTATGCCATTGCTGTCCTCTGAACGCATATTCATGTTTACCACCATAACGCCACCATCATTCAGATGACTCTTTACCTGTGCAAAAAATTCCTTTGATGACATTTGAAACGGAATAGTTATATCCTGATAAGCGTCAACCATAATGACATCGTATTTTTTATCACACACATTAAGAAAAGCTCTGCCGTCATATGTTGTAACTTTTACTTCTTCAGGAAGTTCAAAATATTCATAAGCCAATTCAGTGATTTTTTCATCAATTTCAACACCTTCAGCAGTAACCCCGTCAAAATATTCAAGACACTGTTTTGCATAAGTACCCGTACCCATACCAAGAACCAAAATATCAGTAGTATCATCGGTATCAGCCATTAAAGGAGCTGCCATAGCATAGTCATAATACATTCCTGTAAATCCGCCTGATTTCATATAAACCGATTGCACTCCGAAAAGTACGTTGGTTGAAAGAGAAGTGCGATAATCATTTTCATTTACCTGCAAATAATTATAGATTGATTCACCTTCATAAGCTAAATCTTTTTCCCAGAATGCAAATCCTATTGACGGTGAAAATCCGCAACAAATAATAAACAATAATGAAGATACTATAACTTTTACAGTATTTCTTCTCGAACTGATAAAATATACAATTGCAAGAATTATTAAAATTCCGGAAAAAATCAGAAACGTCACAGAAGTTCCAACAGTCGGAATAGATATGAATGTCGGAACAAATGTACCGATAATACTTCCGATAGTATTGAAGGCATTAAGCGTGCCGACTGTTTTTCCGCTGTCGTCAAGACTGTCAACAGTATACTTCACAAGCGATGGCGTAACTGTTCCCAGCAAGAACAATGGAAATACAAATACCACCATGCAAGTTATAAAAGCTGCCCATATCAGGAAATTAGTATCCACTGCTACAACAAGCAACGCTGAAATTCCGAGTACTGCAAATTTGCCTATGAAAGGTATGGCAGCAATCCATACTGCTGCAATGAGTATTCTTCCATAAAGTTTATCAGGATTCGGATTTTTATCCGCACTCTTTCCGCCGTAAATATTTCCAAGAGCCATAGCAATCATTATAGTGCCGATAATAATAGTCCATACAATCTGTGAGGAACTGAAATAAGGTGCAAGAAGTCTGCTTGCTCCGAGTTCAACCGCCATGACTGACATTCCCGAAAAAAATTCAGTAAGATATAAATACCATTTATTGTTCAGAATTTTAGGCGTATTCTTTTTATCTGTCATTTTTCCCTCCTGTTTTATAAGATTTTCTCCCTGTTTAAAAGCAGGGAGAAATTAATTATTAAATTAATGATAGTATGAATCAATTCCAAGATATTCTTCAAGAGTAAGACAAGGGTCTCCGGCAGCAGAAGCAGCATCTTTAACAGCCTGTGCAACTTCTTTTCCCACATAACGGATATGCCATGGTTCATACTGATAACCAGTAATATTTTCTTTGTCCTGAGGATAACGGATAATAAAACCATATTCAGTACAGTGCTGTTCAAGCCATATAGCCTCGGGTGTACCTGCAAAACTGTCATCAATTGTATTTACATCAATAGCCATACC
>CAJTOG010000039.1 GCA_910577575.1 uncultured Ruminococcus sp.
CGATTCTCAGTGCTAAACGGTTGAAAGCCGTATGAATCGAAATTTATACACCTCTTTTGGGGTGTATTTTTTTCGCAAAATATAGTCTTTTGTAAAATCGAATTAACAGCATTAACGGAAAATAGCCTTTTTTCTATGGTAGTTTTTGATAAAAAATTTATTTCTTTTATCGTAGAATAGGGCGAAATGTCATTTTTTTCAAAATTGCTTGACAAATCACTTTAAAGGGTATATAATTCAATTATAAAATTGAAATGGAGGATAAAAATATGACAAAGACTGATTTAATTAATGTTGTTGCCGGCAAGACCGAAACAAATAAGAAAAAGGCTGAGGCTGCTGTAAATGCTGTTGTTTCTGCTATTACAGAAGCCCTTGTAAACGGAGAAAAGGTTTCAATCGTTGGATTCGGAACTTTTGAGGTTCGTGACAGAAAGGAAAAGAAGGTTATCAATCCTCAGACTAAACAGATGATGATTGCTCCGGCTTCAAAAGCTCCTGTATTTAAGGCTGGTCAGGCACTTAAAAACGCTGTAAACAACAAATAATTGACGGAGGAATTTATAATGGCAAGAAAAAATAAGACTACAGCATCAAAAGATAATGAAACAAAGATTGTTGAAGTTGCTCCTGTAGAAGAAGTTGTTGCTGTTGAAGCTTCTGCTGAAGAAAAACCTGTTGAGGTAATTCCGAAAGAGGAAATTACTGCTCCTATAAAAGAAACTCCTGCTCCTGAAAAGAAAAAAACAGTCAAAAAAACTACAACAAGAAAAACTGCTGAAAAGACAACTAAAGCTGTTAAAAATACAAAAGCAGTTAAGGCTGAAACTTCTGCTTCTGAAAAGAAAACTACAGCAAAGAAATCTGCTTCTGTTAATGTTTTCTTTCAGTCTCATGGAAATGAGTCTGCTGAACTTGTTGAGAAGGCTAAGGAACTTTCAGGTGTTAAATCCCCAAAATCTGTAAATCTTTATATTAAACCGGAAGAGAACATGGTTTACTATGTTGTTGATGATATTGCAGGCGGATTTTCACTTTAATCTATAAAATGAATTTATTATTAAGCTCCTCTTGAATGAGGGGCTTTTTGTTGACTTTTTTTGATAAATGATGTATAATTTCAGTATAGATTGATAAAGAGGTGAGGATGTGACAGATTATCTTAAAAATTATATGAATGATATTAACCTGAAACTTATAGAATGTGATTCACTAAGTGAACTTGAAACAGTACTTTCTGAACATAAGGACAAAATAGTTTTTATGCAGCATGAGCGTATAGTTCATTTTCTTGTTACCATGATGTTTGCAGTAGTTCTTTCAATTTTTATATGTGCATTTATTTTCAGTGAAAAATTTGCCCTCCTCCTGCTTATTACTATAATTATCATTCTTCTGGTATTTTATATCAAACATTATTATTTCCTTGAAAATACAGTCCAGAATATGTATAAAGTATATGACATTATACTTGAAAAAAAGAAATTTTTTGAAGATAAGGAGAATAAAATATGACAAGAAAAGAAATTGCACGTCTTGCGGTTGAGGAACTCGAAAAAATATATCCGGATATTGAATGCAGTCTTAAATACACTAAGCCATATGAGTTTATGTTTGCAGCAAGACTTTCAGCACAGTGTACAGATGCAAGAGTAAATATTGTAACAAAGACGCTTTTTGTTAAATATCCTGATTTACAGTCCTTTGCGGATGCTGACCTCGAAGAACTGGAGCAGGATGTAAAACCATGCGGATTTTATCATAATAAGGCAAAAAGTCTTAAAGGAATGGCTCGAAAATTACTTGATGATTTCGGAGGAGAACTTCCAGATAATATGGATGATTTACTTACACTTCCGGGGATAGGCAGAAAGACAGCCAATCTTGTTATGGGTGACATTTATAAAAAGCCTGCTGTTGTTACTGATACTCACTGTATCAGAATAACAGGAAGACTTGGACTGACTGAAAATAAAGAACCTGCAAAAGTAGAGAAAGATTTGCTGAAACTTATTCCTCCTGAAATATCAAGTCATTTCTGCCATCAGACTGTACAGTTCGGCAGGGATATATGTAAAGCAAGAAGTCCGAAATGCGAAGAATGTCCGCTTAGTTATTTTTGCAGATATTATACTTTGCAGAAATAACCTGTTATGATTTTAAAATACTGTTTTTTCAGAAACAAATAAAGGAGAATAATTTATGCTTTTTACTTTTGACTTGAAAACTTTATCACAGGGACTTACCGACATCACTTCTGAGGTTACAGAAGCTGTATCGGAAAGCGGTGTTTATGAGGGAATATGTATTGTATTTTGTCCGCATATAACAGCCTCAATAATGATAAAGGGCGATGCTGATTCAGTAATGAATACTTCTGAAACGATAATCATATCAGGCGGAAAACCATTGCTTGGCAAAGAACAGAGGATTTATTTCTGTGAGCAATCTGAAGCAAAATTTGAAAAATCTGTACCAAAAATCAGAAAATTCTATGTCAAGATAATTTGAAATTGATTTTATTAAGATAATTCGATTTGTATTTTATTGCCAAAAATCAGTTGCTTTTTTGTGCATATATACAAAAAAATAATACATATTGCCAAAAATTTTTCATTAACTTGATTTTCTCAATGAAATAAGCTATAATTAAATTACAATAGTATTCATAATTTTTTTAATATTTAACTTGGTCGGAAAATTATGAATCAATATGATGTGGAGGGCAATAAAATGCATTCAAAATTTATGAAAAAAGCAGGAGCTGCTATTATGGCTGCTGCTATGGCTCTGAATGGTACTGCTATCAGTATTTCAAGCATTTCTGCGGCTGATGAAACAAAGTATGAATTTGAAGACGGTGTGCTTACAGGTACTGTCGAAACAATTACTGAGGCAGGTGCAAGCGGTGGAAAAGTTGCTTATATGCAGGACAATGGTACTGTCGGCATTGAGGTTGATGCTCCGTCAACAGGTATGTACACTGTTACAATCTATGCTCAGGGTGTAGGTGGCTCTAAAATTCAGAGTCTTGCTGTAAACGGTGTTAATCAGGGTGACATCAGTATTCCTGAAAGCACAGGGTTTGAGCCAACTTCAATAACTGTCAAGCTGAATGAAGGCAAAAATATGATTACTGTAAGTAAGTCATGGGGATGGTCCAAATTTGATTATCTTACCATTTCTGCTGCTGAACTTCCGGAAATCAAGGCAACTCAGACAACCTGCTGTGATGTTGATGCAACTGATGAAACAAGAGCATTGATGTCGTATCTTTCAAGCGTTTACGGAAATAATATTATTTCGGGTCAGCAGGAAATTTATATGAACGGACCTCATGACTTTGAATATGAATTTGAATATCTCAATGATTTGACTGGTCATTATCCGGCTATCAGAGGTTTCGATTTCCTTAACTGTGCAAATATTCTCTATGGTTCAGAAGATGGAACTGTTGACAGAATGATTGACTGGGCAAAAAATAGAAACGGAATTGTAACGGCTTCATGGCACATTACAGTTCCCAAGAAAATGGAAGGATATAAAGTCGGCGATACCAATATTGATTGGAATAATGCTACATATAATCCGAAAGATACTGATTTTGTAACTTCAAATGTTCTTAAAGAGGGTACTGTTGAACGTGAATATTATCTTACTGCTCTTAAGGCACTTGCCGGACAGTTTCAGAAACTTCAGGACGCAGGTGTTCCTGTTATCTGGAGACCGCTTCATGAAGCTGAAGGCGGCGGCGGAGAAACAGGTTCATGGTTCTGGTGGGGCAAGGACGGTTCGGAAGTTTACAAGGAAATTTGGAAACTTACTTATGATACTCTTGTAAATGAATATAATATACATAATCTTATCTGGGCATGGAACAGTTATAACTATGAATATTCACAGGACTGGTATCCGGGTGATGAATATGTTGATATTATTGGCTATGATAAATATAATTGTATAGACTATTCTACGGGAAGCAAGAAGGCTTATCATAATGACAGTGCAATCAGTTCAACTTTCTATGGTATAATGGATAAATATGACAGTAAGAAAATGATTGCTATGGCTGAAAATGACAGTTTCTCAACAGTAAAGAACCTTACCGATGAAAAAGCCGGTTGGCTCTATTTCTGTACATGGTACGACGGAAGCGGTTCTGCTGAGAGCGATAGTCCAAAATTCCTCTCTGACCCTGTTTTCAATACAAAGGAAGACACAATTGAAATGTATCAGAGCGATTATTGTATAACACTTGATGAACTTCCGGCTGACCTTTATTCAAAGGAGACTCCAAAGCCAGATCCGATTCAGACAACTACAAAGACTACTCAGGACCCTGCAAAAACTACAACTACTGTTACAACGGAAGCAGACCCGACTAAAGATTATGGCAAGGTAGTTTATGATAAGACCAAAAAGATTTTTCAGATAACTCTTCCAGAGGCTTCAAAGGATTTCTATATTGATGTTGAACTTCCTGATGATATAGAATATGCAAACGGCGGACTTGGTGTAAGTGTTGAGCTTGACGGTGAATATTACTGGGCTAATATCCAGTGGGAGGCTAACGCAAGTGGTTCTGTAAAGATTAATGTTATCGATAATTTCTTTAACTGTTCACTTGGTATGGATGTTATTGAAGATGAAGCACTGATAAAGAGAATCAAGGCTGAACTCGGTAAGGCTACTGTTTATGAAGGTCAGGTATGGTATGCACAGAAAGAAGACAAGGAAACTGATACAGACGGTGTAAAGATTGTTTCAGCATATCTTAAGAAAAATTCTTCTGATTCTACTACTACAACAACAGAATCCGATGAAAAAGTTGAAGTTACTCTCTGGGGTGATGCGAACTGTGATGGCAAGGTAACAATTGCCGATGCAACTGCAATTATTCAGGCTCTTGGCAATGCTGATGAATATAAACTTTCAGAACAGGGTGCAGTGAATGCTGATGTTATTGATAACGGAGACGGCGTAACAGGTGCTGATGCAAATGCAATTCAGGCAATTGAGGCAGGGTTTGTAAAGCAGACGGATTTCCCGATGACTAAAGCACAACTTGATTCTGCAATGGGTAAATAATTAAAAGATATTCGTATTATGATAAAAGGGACGTTCCGTGCGTCCCTTTTATCAATTATGAAGTATGAGGATTGATTTATGATTGAAATGATAAGCGGATGTAGTATTCCGGATGCTGGAAAGATTGCAGATAATTATATTTCTGCATGGGATATTTTTACAATTGAAAATATGAGAGAGTGCAGAAGTATTAGAGTTAGTGGTATAAGTGTATATGATTTGCCTGAAAAACTCAAAGACTGGGGCATATATCTTGCCGAAACAAGAGAAAATGTTTGATTATATATTAAGCAGTCTCCTTGTTTCATGAGCTTCAAGGTCAGCAAGTCTTGTTGCAGTATCAAGGGATATATTATTTCCTATTGATATGAATACAAGTTTTATATTATTATGAGTGTGCAGAACTCTTCCATAGACGGCATATTATTCATTATTTTCATTTTTTAAAGTATGCCAAATCCACACCGGCAACAGTTTTGATATCCGATATATTAAAGTTGTCCGAGAAATTTATTTTGTCTTTAAAAGAATTTTGAATTTCAAGAAATTTTTCATTGTTATTCATAAATAATTCCTTTATTAAGAGAGTTTCTTTAAACTTTCTTTTTATTTTTTCTGTAGATTATTGTAAGACCTTTAATTAAAAGGTTTTTATCAACAGTAATATTTTTTCTGCAAAGCGGTACAACAATAGAAGAGAGACCGCCGGTGGCGACAGCAGTACATTTTTCACCGAGTTCTTCTTCAATTCGTTCAATAATTCCGTCGATTGCACACGCATTTGAATATAACATACCGCTTTTCATACAGTCAATTGTGTTTCTGCCGATTATATTTGGGGGAAGTTCAAAGTCTATTTTGGGAAGCTGTGCTGTACGCTGAATAAGGGCATCAGTTGCAACGCCCATTCCTGTTATGATAAGTCCGCCAAGATAGTTTTTACTTTTGTCAACAACGGAAACGGTAGTAGCTGTTCCCATATCAATAATAATAAGAGGAACAGGATAAGTATTTATAGCAGCAACAGCATCAACAGCCTGGTCGCTTCCAAGTTGTTTGGGATTGTCAATAAGTATATTAAGACCGGTTTTAACTCCCGGTCCTGCAACCATTACATCAACATTGAAAAGCTTACAGATAGCTTCTTTTATGATATTGGTTACAGAAGGCACAACTGATGACATAATAGCATCGTCAATATCCTTACAGCAAAAATTATTCATTTCAAGAATATTCTTAATCAGACAGGCATATTCAGTTGCGGTCGCATTATGATTAGTGGAAATCCTTTCAAAAACCGGAATATTATCATTTTCGTCAACACAGCCGAAAACTATATTTGTGTTGCCTATATCAACAGCCAAAAGCATATAAAAAACCTCCTGAATTTTATTTATATGGTTTGTATTTATCTTTTATATTGAATTTTTCCAAAATACTATCAATCAATTTTGTCAGATGTTTCACGTTAGGTATATACGAATTTATACTTTTACAACTAAAATGATATAAAGTTTCTGTATTGTTAAAATTTCTATAAACCAAACATCGCTTAAGTAGTTTTTCAAGTATAATTTTGTCTGATTTTGTTAATATATCAAAATTTTCAGAAGTTATATTATATACATTCATATATTTTTCCTGGCTGATTGAAGTATTACTTAATTTATTATATCATATTTTTTTCAGTAAATCTATAGATTTAAAAAAATTTTTATGATATAATAGAAATAAATCAAGGAGGTTTTTATTATGCTTAAGGGAAAAACTGTATTATTAGGAGTTTCAAGCTCCATCGCTGCTTATAAGATGTGTAATGTCGCAAGAGTGTTGACAAAGCTGGGGGCAGATGTTCATGTTTCCATGACTGCAAATGCACAGAATTTTGTTCATCCTCTTACTTTTGAAACGCTTACTCAGAATAAATGTCTTATTGATACTTTTGACAGGAATTTTCAGTATAGTGTGGAACATGTGGCGATTGCAAAAAAGGCTGATGTGGTGATGGTAGCTCCCGCAACTGCCAATATTATAGGTAAAATTGCAAATGGAATTGCTGATGATATGCTTACTACTACAGTTATGGCGTGTACCTGTAAAAAAATTATAGCTCCTGCAATGAATCATAATATGTTACATAATCCCATAGTTCAGGACAATATTAAGAAACTCCGTCATTTCGGTTATGAAATAATAGAGCCGATAAGGGGTATGCTTGCTAACCGTGATATTGGTGACGGAAAACTTCCTGACGAAGAAACACTTGTTGAATATATACTACGTGAGATTTCATTTGAAAAGGATTTAAAAGATAAAAAAATTCTTGTTACAGCAGGAGCAACAAGGGAAAAGATTGACCCTGTACGTTTTATTTCAAATCATTCAAGCGGAAAAATGGGGTTTGCAATAGCAAGAGCAGCAATGCTTAGAGGTGCGGAGGTTATTGTTGTATCAGCTCATACGGATATTGAACCACCGATGTTTGTAAAGGTAATCAAAGCTGAATCGGCGGAAGATATGTTCAATGCAGTAAAGGAAAATATGCATGACGCTGATATTATAATAAAGGCAGCAGCAGTTGCGGATTATACTCCTGTTACGTTTTCAGACAGTAAAATTAAAAAGTCTGAGAGTGATATGAGTATCACATTAAAGCGTACAACGGATATTCTGAAATATATAAGCGAAAACAGACGCAGTAATCAGATTATATGTGGTTTTTCAATGGAAACGGATAACGTAATTGAAAACTCAAGAAAAAAACTTGAATCCAAAAAATGTGATATGATATGTGCAAATTCTCTGAAAATATCAGGAGCAGGTTTTGGAACTGATACTAATATTATTACGATGATTACTAAAAACAGCAGTGAAGAAATTGAACTTATGTCAAAATTTGATGCTGCAAATATTATTTTAAGTAAGCTTAATAATATGATTTAATAAAAAAGTCCTCTGAAATTTCAGGGGACTTTTTATTTTATTACGTTTCATCATTATGCCATGTTATAAATAAGGGAGGTTTATGAATTTTTTGGAAGTAATCAAGGGCTTTTTCTATCTGTTTTTTTGGCAGTACCCAAGATAATGGGTATTCATCAAGCTGTCCGTTTGATAGATAAAATTCCATTGTTTCATCTTTTGCATCGTTATATTGAGGATTTCCTGATGTAAATTCCGCACTTTCATTATCAGAAAGGTACATAAGGAATCCATAGTCACCATTTATAAGAGCTGTTAAAGTCTGCTCATCGTCCTCGGTATCAATCCATATTTCTTTATATGGACATTTTTCTCATATATAAATGATTAATTGCTGTATTTTGGTTCACAGGTAAGATTTATGCCAAGACGCTTGAAGATACGTTCATCAACGGCAGAAAGAATAACAGTGGAGTGGACTTCACAGCCACGGAGCTTTGAAATCTGTTCCATTGCTATTTTTGCATTATTATCAGTAGTTGCACAGATAGAAAGTGCAAGCAGTGTTTCATCTGTATGTATTCTTGGATTGTTATTGCCCAGATGATTTACTTTCAAATCCATAATTGGCTCGATAACATGAGGGGACATAAGAAGTACATTATCATCAAGACCAGCAAAATGTTTTAAAGCATTGAGCAGAAGTCCTGAAACCGCACCCAGAAGTTCAGATGTTCTGCCCGTCAGGATAGTACCGTCCGGAAGTTCCATGGCAGCGGCAGGAGCACCTGTTTCCTGTTCTTTTGCAAGTGCGGCAGCAACTGTTTTTCTGTCATCAGTGGTAACATGGGCTTGCTGCATCAGGAGAGTGAGTTTCATTTCCTCATCTTCGGAAATAAGTCCCTTTTTCCTGTCACACAGTCCTGTATAATACCGGCGGATTATTTCATCTTTGGCAGCCTGACATGTAACTTCATCATCAGAAATGCAGTTACCAGCCATATTTACTCCCATATCTGTAGGTGATTTATAAGGCGATTCACCGAGTATATTTTCAAACATTGCATTTAGTACAGGGAAAATTTCAATATCACGGTTATAGTTTACGGTGGTTTTTCCATACGCTTCCAAGTGAAACGGGTCAATCATATTTACGTCATTCAGGTCGGCAGTGGCAGCTTCATAAGCAACATTTACAGGGTGACGGAGCGGAAGATTCCATATTGGAAAAGTTTCAAATTTAGCATATCCGGCATCTATTCCTCGTTTATGTTCATGATAGAGTTGGGAAAGACAGGTAGCCATTTTTCCGCTTCCTGGTCCCGGAGCAGTAATTACAACGAGTTTACGTGAAGTTTCTATGTATTCATTTCTGCCGTATCCCTTGTCACTTATAATGCGTTTAAGGTCTGAGGGATAGCCTTTGATGCTGTAATGATGATATACTTTGATTCCCATGGATTCAAGTCTGCTCTGAAAAGCATCAGCAGTAGGCTGATTATCATATCTTGTGAGAACAACACTGCTTACATAAAGCCCGATTTTTGTAAAAATATTTACCAGACGA
Organism: uncultured Ruminococcus sp.; assembly: GCA_910577575.1. Taxonomy (GTDB): domain Bacteria; phylum Bacillota; class Clostridia; order Oscillospirales; family Ruminococcaceae; genus Ruminococcus. The sequence continues at coordinate 9,578 of CAJTOG010000039.1, forward strand.
ATAACATCAACATCATATGTAATACCTAAATCGCCTCTGATTTTATTTTTTTCAATGTCATCAGAATTTATAACAATAACTATTTCAGCATCGTCTTTGAGCTGAAGAAGCATTTGAAGTTTACTGTCAGGCTTGAATCCGGGGAGAACACGAGAAGCATGGAAATCATCAAAGAGCTTTCCACCGAATTCAAGATACAGTTTATCACCGAACTGTGCAATACGCTGACGTATATGTTCGGACTGCATTTTCAGATATTTTTCATTGTCAAAACCAATTTTATTCATAAAAAATCCTCCGTAAAAAATCATATGTTAATATTATATAACAAAAGCTGAAAAAAAGCAATAGAAAAAATATAATTAAAATATTAAAATAACCTGTACTTATACAGTACAGGTTATAATTTTTTAGTTGTTATTTGGTTCAATTCCTGTGTGACGGCATAAAACCTCATAAGCCGAAAGCATTGAATCTGTTCCGGACATGAAATTTGATGACGTAACGGTACCAGTATATTCACCGTCAGCAAAGACATAACAGTTGTCTCCTTCACCTGTTGAAACAAGGTCTATAGAAGTTTTGGAATCATCAGAATTGGTATATTTCAGAGAGAGAACAGGGTCGGTAAGTTCTGGTTTGACTTCAATATCGATATCATTTATAGTTATATATGAGAACGTATTATAGAATGTTGTGAAAAAGCTTTTGATTTCAGCAACGTTCAGGTCAATTTCTGTACCTCTGCATTCAGCATATGAATTTGCAGCATCAACAGTAAATTTATCAGAAAATTCATCACAGTTGATTTCAAAATCCTTAATAGAATAGAGATTTGCATTTTCAATAGTCTGCATTACAAAATCGAAAATTTCATAGTTGATGAATTTCATATCTTGGGTATAGTAGGTTTCAACCTGCTTTGAATCAGTCATATAGACATGAGTATAAGTTTTGGCATCTTTGCCATAATAGCTCATTAATATGGTCTTTTCAGTACCGTCTGAACCTCTGACAGTAAATTCTGCTTCCGGTTCATCGAATCCATATGTTTTAATGTCATCATCTGTTTCATCAAGCATCTGTTCAGCGGTAAGGCGTGTAATCAGTGTTACCATAGTAGAAGGCTTTGTCTGATTTACTGTGAGCATTGCATATTCTTCTGGAAGTTCCCAGCGTCCGTTTTTTGAGTTATAAGTTAAATCATAAATTATTTTGCCGTTCTTTCTAAGGGTCATGCCGACAACTTCATTATCTTTATAGGGAATAAAGTTGTCATCCTTGATTGAAAGACGTGTAGTAAGAATTGATTCGGCATCTGATGCGGGAATTGCATATATATTGTTTTTTGTGTCCGTATAGGCATAGTAATAATCACCTGTGGGACTTTTGTCTCCTATGTGTAAAGTATAATCGCTTGTACCGTCCGAAACTGTTATGGTATATGGTTCACTGAGACCATATTTAGCTTTGTTTTCATCAGTTGCCTCACCATAATTTGTATCAGCAGTAAGCTGTGCAAAATATGTGCAGATACCCTGCAAGGTTGTTTGGTTCAGTTCAAAGTTTTCATCCTGAGAAGAATTCATAATCCATTTTCCGTCATTTAATTCAGCGGAATAGTTTATGTCAGAAGATTCAACATCAATTCTGATTAATGTTTCTGAATCAAGATTGAAAAGTACATTGTCAGCAAGTGATTCTTCCTGTTTTTTCGTTTCCTTTTCACTTTTATTCTTGACGCTGACAAATGCTCCTACAGATATACCTGCTATGACAGCAAGTACGATAATAGCAATAATAACCTTTTTCATCAAGCGTATCTCCTTTTAAGCCATACGGCAACACCTGCGAGTGCAAAGATTACAGGTATGAAAATAAATAGTCTTATAGTTTTTGATGCGTCTTCTCCGTCTTCAAAAGTCATAGTATCATATGAATTTGATTTTGTTCCAATACCCATATCGATGTCGCTGTCGCTCAGCCATGTATTTGAGAAAAGCGTAAGCATTCTTGTACCATATATGCTTATAGTAACACGGTCATTGTCTATTGAATCATCTGAACCGATAACAATAAGCTTTGCACCTGTTTGTTTGTTGTATGAGTAATATCCGAGAACAAGCGGAGCATTTGATTTTCCTTTAGCTTCAGCGGCAGTTTTTTCATCACCGCCCATCGGTTCACTTATTGTAGTATAGTCAGTACTGTCCTGTGTGGGAGGAATATTTTCGATAATTGAAGCTTTTTCAATCATTTCACTTGATGAAGTAAGTTCACTGAAGCTTCTTGTATTTCCTATGCCTGCGATATATTTACCTTCGGTTATAAGTGTGTTTAAGTCAGTAGTCAAATCTTCTGTATAGTCTTCACCTTTTGACGGATATGACACACGGAAATATCTGTCATCCTGTTCAGAATCAAGATTACGATATTGCCAGTCTGCATTTTTTTCTCTTACAAGATTATAGTCCATAGAGATTTCAAATCTTGCAAGAAGATATTCTATATTTTCAAATCTGCCTTCTGTTTCAGAAGGAGGAAGAATCATTGAAATTGCACCGCCGTTGTCAATATACTGACTCAGTTTATCACGGTCAGAATCTGAAATATCCTTCTGAGGAGCAGCAAGATATATGATAGCAGTATTTTCCGGAACTTTGTCAACTTCGGATAAATTAAGCTCTTGAACATCATAGTTGTCTGACATGATTTCTTCCTTATAAATGGAGTAGTTTTCATCAAGCGTCTTATCGCTGTAGCCTGTAAGGAAGTAGACGGTAGGAAGGTTTCCGCTTGTGCAAAGATAAATAGCACCTGCAATAAGCTCTTCGCCTGCATATTCAAGAATACCATTTGAGTCCTGTTGGAAACAGCGTATAAATTTAATCTGTTTTATGGTATTTCCGCATTTTACAAATATATCAGCAAGACCGACATCAAGAAGTCCGGTGGGATTGAGGGATTCAGCAAGTTCGGTATCTTCATTCGGGTCAAAACAGGTCAGGGTAATATTATCCTGTTCATCAAGTTTTGTAAGGGTATGGTAAAGCGGCAGATAACGTGGGACTTCCTTTAAATCCATGAGTGAGGAAAGGAAATATATTTCAATCTGTTTGTCTGATGTATCTTCAATAAGCTGTGTTGTAATTGGATTTAGTGTATATTTTCCGGAAGGTGTCATATCATAAACCTTGTCATAGTAACCAAAAATCATATTTATAGGTACAAATACAACTAAAATCAGAATTGCAAGCACAAATGCAAATGCACCTGAAAGATTCAGTTTTTTCTTGTTCATTACAGCTTACCCCCTGTTCCAGCGTCTTTTTTCAATTGCGATATAGTTCCATGCAAGAGCCACAATTATTGCTGACGTAAAGAATATAAGGTCTGAAAGCCTTATGAATCCCTGCGAGAAATAAGCAAATCTTGGCTGTGCGGCAAAAGCATAGATGGCAGCCTGTATTTTCGGATATTGTGCAATGAAATCAGTCTGTGAGAAATCATCAATGAATATAAATACAAACATGACTATTTCTCCGATAATAGCGGCAATAATTGAGTTTTCAGTGAATGCGGATATAAGTTGTCCGAAAGCAATGAACATTGCTCCCCAGAAGAAGAAACCGATATATGCACAAATAAGCTGGCTCATAATAACTTCTCCGTGCATGGCGGTAAATATTGGAAAAAACAGCGAGCCGGCAATCATGAAGAGGAATACTGTTATATTTGCGAAGTATTTGCCGATAATGATTTGAAATACATTTACGGGCGAGGTCATAAGGAGAACTTCTGTTCCGAATTTTCGTTCATCTGCAAAAGTACGCATTGTAAGTATTGGTATAAGAAATATGAAATAGAAGATTACATTGTAGAAAATTTCAGGGAAAGTAAACTGAAATTGTGGTTTGTCGAGATTTCCGAGCTGATTATTAAACATGAAAGTGAATAGGAACATGAACAGTGCGGAAACGGTATAGGCAAACGGAGTATAGAAAAAAGACTGAAGTTCTTTTTTGTAAACAGAAAACATTATTTATTATCCTCCTTTTCAAGGGCAACTTTTTCAGGATTTTCAGACTTTATTTCATCGTAAAGCTCCTGAATACCTGATTTCGATGACTGTTTGTTAATAAGCTTAACAAATACAGCCTCAAGGTCCGGCTTTTCGGTATAGATTTCAGAAATTTGTATATTGTTCTTAATCAGTTCGGACATGATGCTGTTTTTAATTTCATCGCTGTCGCCTTCAAGCTGAACGGTGAAACTGAAAAAATCATTGCCTTCTGTATTGATTTTGCTTATTTCCTTAACGCCTTTGGTAAGTTCGATAATATTTGAAGCTGTAGCTCTGCTTCCCTTGATTTTGATATGGAGAATCATATTTCCACCGAGTGATTTCTCAAGATTTTCTATAGTATCAACAGCTTTTATGTCGCCTTTGTTAATGATGACAACTCTGTCGCATACTGCACTTACTTCTGAAAGAATATGCGAGCTGAAAATAACAGAATGTTCTTTTTTTAAATCCTTGATGATGTTTCTTACTTCAACAACTTGATTGGGGTCAAGACCTACGGTAGGTTCGTCAAGAATTAAGAATTTAGGATTTCCGAGGAGTGCCTGAGCAAACCCGACACGCTGTTTATAGCCCTTTGAAAGATTTTTTATGAGCTTGTCTTTCACATCAGTAATCTTCAGGAGTTCCATAGCACGTTTTATTTCGCTGCTTTTTTTAGTTGCCGGAATACGTTTCAGACCTGCACAAAATGAAAGGTATTCCTTAACTCTCATGTCGGGATAAACAGGTGGAATTTCAGGAAGATATCCGATATTTCGTTTTGCTTTTACAGGTTCTTTGGAAATGTCATTTCCGCAGATATTTACCGTTCCTGATGTCATTGGAAGGTAGCCTGCAATCATGTTCATGGTAGTTGATTTTCCTGCACCGTTAGGTCCAAGGAAACCAAGAATCTCATTATCGTTTATTGTAAAGCTTATGTTGTTTACGGCTCTGTTATTTCCGTAAAACTTTGTCAGATTTTCAATAGTAATCATGAGCTTCTCCTTTCGTTAAATTAATATATTATAAGTACGCCGCCGCACAAAATAATCATGCTTTTATATTATTGCAAAATTATATTAATGTAAGATTAACAAATTATATACAATTTGTTAATTTAAAAAAATCCGGAGTCTGCCACTGTGCAAAATATAAAAAAATTATACAAAATATCTGTGTAAAATATGTGAAAGAATATTGTGGGAGTGATGAATTTTAGAGAATAGGTTAAGTTAATATATTTGTTAAATTTTCATTCATAATCAGACGTTTCTGCTTCATTTTACAGTAGACAAAATGCACAAAAAATATTTTCATAATTGTGCATTGCAACAAAAATCACTTTGTTAAATACCTAAAATCCGCCAAACTGTTGACATAAGACAAATTATAAACTATAATTAAATTGAAAATAGTTTGAGAATTGTGTGTAATCTTTATGATGCTGCACACACTATACGAAGTATTTTCGTATGTGTCTGTCAGAAACGGACGGTTAAATTATTATCCATATTTTAAAACCAAATTATATTTATGAGAGGGGTAAAAAACTATGATAAGCAAGAAGAACAAGGCTCTTACAGCCGGCATTCTCGCAGCTGCTATGTCAGCTACAGCAATCGTTCCTGCATTTGCTTCTGCTGCTACTGAGTATGCAACAGAAGGCGGTGCTAATGAATCATATGCTAAAATGTTCGAATCACTCTACGCTGATGTTATTACAAACGGTATTGAAAACGGCTATTTGAGCGATAAGACAAACGGCGATTCATTCGGTATTCCTTACCATTCAGTTGAAACACTCTGCGTTGAAGCTCCTGACTATGGTCATGAAACAACATCTGAAGCTATGTCATATATGGCTTGGATTACAGCTATGCACGATGTTCTTGCTGAAAAAGGTATAATCAGTGATTCCAACAGAGACCTTGAAAAAGGTTGGAAAACTGTTGAAGCTATTATTCCGGGTTGGTCCGAGAGTGCTTATGACGGCAGTCAGACTATTAACGGCGGTATCAATTACAAATCAATCTGGGCTCTTGATTCACTCAAAGCTGACACTGCTACAGAAGAAGCTCAGCCGGAACTCTATCCTTCAAAACAGAACGGTGTTGACGCTTATAACCCGATTTTCAACGATTTCAAATCAGCTTACGGCAGTGACAACGGCTACTATCTGATGCACTGGCTCGCTGACGTTGATGACTGGTATGGCTTCGGCGGCGGCAACAATCAGTTCACATTCATCAATACTTTCCAGCGTGGTGAACAGGAGTCATGTTTTGAAACTGTTCCGCAGCCATGTATTGAAGAACTTTTATACGGTATGCCAAGTAGTGACAAGGATAACGGAAACGGTATCAAAGCTATCTTTAATGGTGTTGGCAAGGTTCCTGTACAGTATGCATTTACAAATGCTCCTGACGCTGAAGACCGTGCTATTCAGGCTATCTACTTTGCAAATCAGTTCGGTCTTGATACCGGTGAACTTTCAGGTCTTGCTGGTAAGATGGGTGACCAGTGCCGTAACGATATGTTTGATAAGTATTATAAGGCTATCGGCTGTCAGAATATCGGAACACAGTCATCCGGTCTTGATTCACAGCACTTCCTCATGGCTTGGTATACTTCATGGGGCGGAGCTACAAATGTAAGCTATGGTGATTACAACTGGGCTTGGCAGATTGGATGTTCACATTCACACCAGTTCTATCAGAACCCGCTTGCTGCTTACGCTCTTGCATATGACCCTGCTATCAGTGCAGGCATGAAGGCTGCAAATGCTAAGTCTGACTATGAGAAATCAGTTCAGAGACAGATTGAAATGTATCTCTGGCTCCAGTCTGCTGACGGTCCTTTCGCTGGCGGATGTACAAACTCTAAGAATGGTAAGTATGAAAAGTATGATGCTTCCGAATCTACATTCTATGATATGACTTATGTTGAACACCCTGTATATGCTGACCCAGGTTCTAACCATTGGATTGGTAACCAGGTATGGTCAACTCAGCGTCTTGCAGAACTTTACTACTATGTAAAGAAAAATGGTGATGATTCAGCAGGTATGACATATGGCGGACTTTCTCTTGAAGAAGCTCTTGAGAAGCTTCTCAGCAGATGGGTTGAATGGTTCATCACAAATACTAAATTTGATTATGTTGCAGAAGATGGCACAGAAATGAAGTATGCTATTCCTTCATCACTTGACTGGAGCGGTCAGCCTGCTACATGGAACGGAACATATGATGAAAATGCAAACAGTGGTCTTACATGTACAATAACAGGTTACGGTCAGGGCGACATCGGTTGTGTATCTTCACTTTGTAATACACTTATCTTCTATGCTGCTGCTAATGGCATTGATGCAAGTGCGGCTTCAAATGCTAATAATACAGACCTTGCTGCTAAGGGTCTCTATATGGCTAACAAGCTTATGAGTCTCCAGTGGAATAATGCACGTGACGAAATCGGTCTTGCATATGAGGATCACAATACAAACCTCAAGAGAATGTTTGAGCAGGAAGTTTATATTCCTAAGGATTACCACGGCACAATGCCTGATGGTTCCAAGCTTGAAAACGGTGCAACATTCAGCTCTATCCGTGAAAGCTATGCTAACGACCCAATGTATCAGGAGTGTAAGAAGGTTTATGATGCAACAGGTGCAACTGATGATTACTACTACACTCTTCACAGATTCTGGCATATGGGCGATACCCTCATGACAACAGGTACAATGGCACTTCTCTATCCGGAAGTTAAGCCACTTGAGGAAGGTGAAGATCCAACAACAAAGCCAACAGATAATCCGGACCTCAAGGTTACTCTCTGGGGAGATGCAAACTGTGATGGCAAGGTAACAATTGCTG
>CAJTOG010000040.1 GCA_910577575.1 uncultured Ruminococcus sp.
ATGTACCGTTCCCGATGCAGAGCTTACCGCCCCTGCTCCGTGACTATTTACAGGCTGTTGCAGATTATGTGCAGGTAACGCCTGAAATGGCGGTTTTACCGTTGCTGTCAGTTCTTTCGCTATGCGTTCAGGGTAAAGCACTTATAAAAAACGTTGGAAACAGCCACACAGAAACTCTTAACCTTTATACAATTACAGTTGCATCACCCGGAGAGCGAAAGTCAGGCAGTCTGAAAGAGTTTATGCGACCTGTAGAAGAATTTCAGGAGCATTACAACAAAGTCCATGCCACAGAGATTGAGGAGTATAGAACAGAGAGGGCATTTTTAGAGAATCAGAGACAATCTGCTTTAAAAGGCAAAAACGCTGATTTGCATACGGCAAAGACCATTACAAAGCAGATTGCGGAGCTGGAGGAAAAGCACAGACTTGTATTGAATGTGAGTGATGCAACGCCCGAAGCTCTTGCAATGGAAATGTATACGCAGGGCGGTAAGATTGGCATTATAGATGATGAGGGCAGTGTTTTTGACGTTCTGAGCGGCATATATTCAAGCGGACAGGCTAATATTAATATATTCCTGAAAGCTTACGACGGGTCAGACTACACAATTCTGAGACGTACAAAAAACAATATAGAACTGAAAAAGCCCCTGCTTACTATGGGTCTTATGGTACAGCCCGAACACTTTCAGGAAGCCATAAACAACAAACAATTTTCAGGACGTGGTTTTATACACCGCTTTTTATTCTCATTCCCTGAAAGTAAAGCCGGATATTTGAAAATGAGCAGTCCCGATATTCCTGAAACACTCCTGAAACAGTACAGGGACTTAATTTTTCGCCTGCTCCGTATGCCGTCACCGCCCGAACTGCCTGTTATAGTATGCAGTAAGGAAGCGGAGCTGTTGTTTTCTGATTATCATGAACACCTGCAGAAAGAAATAAGGGACGGCGGTATATTTGAGAACCTGAAAGAATGGGCATCAAAACAGTTTGCAAGGGCATTGAGGATTGCCGGAATAATTCACATTTGTGAATGCACACCCACCGAACAGTTGTCGGGGCAGACTGCCATGAACTCTATAGCAATAGCAATGTGGGCAGAAAATCAGGCTTTGAATGCATTGTCCGGCAGTGCATCAGAACCGCAGGAAGTAAGGAACGCCAAATATATAATTAAAAAATTACAAAAATCTGATAAAGATATATTATCAAAATATGAATTACTAAGACTTTGCAGAACTTTAAGAGCATACGAATTTGAAGCACCTTTAGACCTGCTGGAAGATATGAATTGTATCAGGATTGAAATAATCAGAAACGGGGAACGGGGAAAGCCAAAGGAACGCATTAAAATCAATCCGCTTATAAAACTTAATCAATAAAAAATACCGTCCAAATTGAACGGGAGGACGGCATTTTTTGAAAAGTAATTCAAAACGGTATGTTATGAATGATTTTCACCATTCTTATTATAACATATCCTCATACTAAAGTCAAGGGGGTATTTTTATTATGGCAAGTATAAGAAAACGCAAAAACAGTTATTTAATTCGTATTTCATGTGGATATGATACCAATGGAAAGCAGATTGTAAAGTATATGACATGGAAACCGGATAAAGAATTAACAGCAAAACAAGCAGAAAAGGAAGCAGTCAGACAAGCGGTAATTTTTGAGGAACAATGCAAGAACGGCATGACCGGAACGCATAAAAGCATAAAATTTGCCGACTTCTGCACCATGTATCTTGAGATAAAAAGGAATATTCTTGCTCCTCGTACATATGAATATTATAACAACCTGATTAATAATTTAATCGTACCTGTTTTAGGTAATATCAAATTATCAGAGTTGAAAACAACACATATACAGCAATTTATAAAATATCTGCAAAGCAGTAATAACAATTCACCGGCAACAATAAAAAGAAAATTAGCAGTTTTGCAATCAATATTAAAACAGGCGGTTAAACTGGATATTATTGAATCAAGTCCGGCAAATGCAGATAAGCTTACACTTCCTAAAACAGTAACGCCAAAGACTGAAATATTCAGCAAGCAGGAAGCGGCAGAAATGCTTGCTTGTTTAGAGCATGAGCCGTTGCAGTTTCAGGTGTTGATACATCTTGCAATTATGACCGGTTGCCGTCTTGGTGAACTGGCAGGACTGAAATTCAGAGATATTGACTATCAGGTAAATAAAATTACTGTTGAACGTTCTGCATATAAGTTGTCCGGACAGCCGATAGCAACCAAAGCACCAAAGGATAATGACATACGCACGATTACTGTAAGCGGTCACTGTATAGACCTTATAAAACTTTTAAAAGCTGAAAAGACGGAGCAGGCTATTATAATGGGAAAAGCATGGCACAATGGAGACTGGTTATTTACTCAAAAAAACGGAGATATTATATATCCTCAAACACTGTCAAAACAATTCAGTAAGTTTCTTGAGCGTAATGGATTAAAGCACCGTAAATTTCACAGTTTGCGGCATACTTCTGCAACCTTGCTTTTATATGGCGGTATTAATCTTAAACAGGTGCAGGAACGTCTCGGACATGGTAACATATCAACGACAAACAAATATTTACATTGTATAGCGGAAGCTGATGAAGAAGCCGCTGTTGTTTTACAGAATATGCTTATAACAAAAAAACATATTGAGAAAATCGAAACCGGCACAGAGCAAACGGGCTGAAAATCAGTGAAATACAGGCAATTTTAAATTTTTTCAAAATTGGTATGCAAATAATGGTCAAATTACAGTAAGTTTAAAAGAACAGGCAATTTCCAAAATACAGAAAAATGCCTGTTTTTTTCTATAAATTTTAATGGTGGAGCATAGGGGATTCGAACCCCTGACCCCCACACTGCCAGTGTGATGCGCTCCCAACTGCGCTAATGCCCCAAAGATTATTTTTTAAACCGGAAGAAATTATCTGTCGACTAATGAATTGGCGGAGACGGTGGGATTTGAACCCACGTGCCTTTTAAGGGGCAACCTGATTTCGAGTCAGGCTCGTTATGACCACTTCGATACGTCTCCATAAATTTAATTATATCATAGATTATGAAAAAAATCAAGTGTTTATATAAAAATAAATAATATAACTTAATATGACAAATCATCTACTTGACTTTTTTATTTAAATGATGTATAATTTTAGATAATATATTAAATCTGATTGGAGATGTGGAAATGCGTTCAAGGGGTACTAAGACTATTGCAGAAAACAGAAAGGCAAGACATGAATATTTTGTGCTTGAGACTTATGAAGCAGGAATAGAACTTGTCGGAACTGAAGTGAAGTCAATTCGTCAGGGAGCTGTTAACCTTAAGGATTCATGGTGTTCTATTGATAAGGGCGAAATTTTTATCAGGGGTATGCATATTTCACCATATGAAAAAGGTAATATATTTAACCGTGACCCTATGAGAGTAAGAAAACTTCTGATGCATAAAAGGGAAATCAATAAGCTTTTTGGTACTGTTAAACAGGACGGTTTGTCACTTATTCCGCTCAGTCTTTATTTTAAGGATTCAAAGGTGAAAGTTCAGCTTGGATTATGCAAAGGTAAAAAACTTTATGACAAAAGAGCTGATGCTGCAAAACGTGATGCAAAACGTGAGATTGACAGAAATATTAAATCACGAAACCAGTAAGGAGAATGTATGTTCAGAAAAGTATCATCAATTATTGTATCCGCATTTATTCTGTGCGGATTTACAGCTTGTTCGCTTACAGAGCGTGAACTTGTTGAAACAGAATATATAACGGAAGTACCGCCGAGAATGCTGTTCTTAGGGGATTCGATTCCTGCCGGATATGGTCTTGATGGATATACTGACAGTGATAATTATAACTGCGAATCATATTCAAATATACTTAAAGTCAAGTATGAAACAGAACTTTCAGAAATATGTAATCATGAAATGCAGAATTTTGCTGTTTCAGGTGCAACTTCAGATGATTTGCTGAATCTTCTTGACAGCGGTAAGCTTGATTCAGCACTTGAAAGCAGTAATGCAGTTGTTGTTTCAATAGGCGGAAATGATATGCTTCATATAATGTTCAGTATGTTGTCAGACTTGGGAATGTCTTCTGAAAACAGAACCATAGATATTGAAAACATTGATATTTTCGGAGCTGCTGTTCAGCTTATGAATATGGACAGTGAAATTGATGATGCTCTTATGAATTTTGAAGTTAATCTCAAGGAAATTTCAACAATTCTTGGTAATAAAACTAACGGAACTGTTTATATGCAGACTCTTTACAATCCTCTTGAAACTTTTACAGATTTACAGCTTATTGTTGATTTTTCAGAAGAAAAAATTAATAAATATAATCAAATAATCAGAAATAATGCACAAAATTATACAATTATTGATATTGCCTCTGAATTTGAAGGAAAATGCGGAGAACTTACAAGAATCAAAACTCTTGATATTCATCCGAATGAGGATGGTCACAGGTTTATTGCTGAAATAATTGACAAATCATTCAGGGATGCAGGATTTAAGTACATAAAACAGGAATACAGTGCACCTCATCTTACTTTATTGGCTGTATTTCTTATTTTAGGCGGAATCTGTGCAATTGTTGCTGTTCTTCTGATTATTCCCAAGCTTTTTAAGAAAAAAGATGATGAAGTATAAATATGAATCCCCTGAATTTCAGGGGATTTTTTATTATGTATTCTTGTCAACTGTATGGAATTTTTTAAGATTTCCTATTTTTTCGTTGCGTTCATCAAGTACTTTTTCAACATCAGACCATTCAAGCCCCTGATTTACGCAAAGTACCATAACATGATAGAGCAAATCATTGATTTCATTCATAAGCTCATCATTGTCGCCATTTTTTGCAGCAATTACTGTTTCAGTAGCTTCCTCGCCAATTTTTTTGCAGATTTTATCAACACCTTTGTCAAAAAGATAGCAGGTGTATGAATTTTCTGCAGCAGTACCGTTTTCGTACTGCTTTTTTCTTTCCTTGATTACCTCAAAGATTTCTTCATAAAGCGTCATAAAATTAATCCTCCGTATTGTAAATTTCATTAAAGAAACAGCTGTAGCTTCCTGTATGGCAGGCAGCTCCTGTCTGTTCAACATTGATTAAAAGAGTATCATTGTCGCAGTCGCCATAAATTGATATTACTTTTTGCAAATGTCCAGATGTCGCACCTTTATTCCAGTATTCCTGACGTGAACGGCTCCAGAACCATGTATAGCCTGTTTCAAGAGTTTTTTTCAGGCTTTCTTTATTCATATATGCAAGCATAAGAACTGTTTTGGTATTGACCTCATAGCAGATTGCAGGTATAAGTTCACCTTTGACGAAAAATTTATCGAGGTCGTTAAAATCAATTTTAATCATAAATATATCCTTTCATTTTATATCCAGAGTTATGTTATGGACATCGGACTTGAATCATCTGATTTTCTGAATCCGCATTTTTCATAAAATTCAATTTCATCATTGTATGCGACTAAGACTATTCTGAGATAATCGGAATATTTTTCTCTGGTCATTTTGAGAATCTCCCTGCCAATCCGTCTGCCCTGATATTCAGGATTTATAAGCAGATAGTGAACATATGCAGTCATAATTCCGTCGTCCATTGCACATATCATTCCGACAAGTTTATTGCTGTCTCATACAGAAAACATTGTTTCAAAGTTTTTCATTGCAGTTACAAGTTTATCAGGATAATGACCGGATGGCCATTCAACAGATAGAAATAACTCATGAAGCTGTTCGCTATTGAAATCATAAGTATTTTTATAAATTTAGGTACAAATTCAACATTATCATAAGCATTGAACGATAGAATGCGAACTGTTATTCCAATATTATAACCAAATTTTTCGTTTGGAAATAGTGAATTATGCTTTGTAATTTCATACAGAGCAGAATTATATTGTACTGTTTCACCATCTAAATAATCATGTTTTATTGGAATAAGAAGAAAAATTAATAATAAAATAATTACAATAATATTTATTTTGTTATTTTTTATAATTTATTACCATATTCCAATAACTTTTTGCATTACAAGACTTACCGCAGTTATGCCAGTCCAACAACAGAATCCCAGAAAGATAGGCTTTCCGCCTGTTTTAATAAGTTTTACTATATCAGTATTCATGCCGATAGCAGCCATTGCCATTATAATAAAAAATTTACTCATATTTTTCAGGAATCCGAATGTATTGTTTACAGTATCAAGAGCCTGTGAATTATTTTTTAGAGTACTTGTTAAAACTGTAGTTATTACAGATGCAAGTACAAACCAAATTATGAACATCGGGAATATTTTTTTGAAATCGAATTTTGTTTTTGAATCAGAATTATTTTTCTTTTCATTTCTCATTCGGATAAAAGCAAGAACAAGTGTTATCGGAATTATGGCAAGTGTTCTTGTAAGCTTTACTATAGTAGCAGTTTCAAGGATATTACTTCCATGAATGTCATCCCACGCCGAAGCCGCTGCTGTTACTGATGATGTATCATTTACGGCTGTACCCACAAAAAGTCCAAAGCCTTCATCTGAAAGTCCGAGTATACTTCCGAACGATGGGAAAATAAGTGCGGCAATTATATTGAACAGAAAAATTACTGATATTGACTGTGCTATTTCCTCATCGTCAGCATCAATAACAGGAGCAGCGGCTGCAATTGCAGACCCACCACATATGCTTGAACCGACTCCGACAAGTGTAGCCGTTTTTGACGGTATTTTAAGAATTTTGCAAAGCAGAAATGCTGTTATCAGTGAAATTGATATTGTTGATATGATTACAGGAAGAGACTGTTTTCCTGTTTTAAGTACAGTACCGAGATTAAGTCCGAATCCCAGTAAAATTACAGCATATTGGAGAATTTTTTTAGAAGTGAAAGTAATTCCGCTTTTTAATTTTGATTTATCTTTTATTATAATTGCAAGAATCATGCCTGCAATTATAGCGAATACAGGTCCGCCGATTACAGGTGCGAGCTTTCCTAAAAACCATGAAGGAATGGCGATGCACAGACAGAAAAGAATACCAGCCCAGTTTTTTTGAATAAATGTCATCTGACGGTAACTCCTTTATTTCTGCAATAAGATTTAACTTCCTGAACAGTCAGCTCTTTAAAATGGAACAAGGAAGCAGCAAGTGCAGCTGTTGCACCTGTTTTCTCAAATACTTCTGAAAAATCGTCAATTTTTCCTGCACCGCCGCTTGCGATTACAGGTATATTGCAGTTGTCACATACAGCTTTCAGCATTTCAATATCAAAACCGTTTTTTGTACCGTCTGCATCAATGGAATTAAGACATATTTCACCAGCTCCGAGCTGTTCAATCTGATGTACCCAGTCAATTAAATCAATATTCATATCAACACGGCCGCCATTTATATATACTGTCCATTTATGGTCAGCAATTTTTTTGGCGTCAATTCCTACACATATACATTGACTTCCAAAGATATCAGCACCGTCTTTTATAAGTTGTGGATTTTTTACTGCCTGAGAATTTACGGAAACCTTGTCCGCACCTGCCCTCAGTGTTTCACGGATATCATCAACTGTTTTTATACCTCCGCCAACTGTCAGCGGTACGAATACCTTTTTAGCAGTCTCACGTACAACGTCAAGAAATACACCACGTCCTTCGAAAGATGCAGTTATGTCATAGAATACAATTTCGTCCGCACCCTGTTTATTGTACTCTTTTGCACATTCTACAGGGTCGCCGACGTCACGTATTCCTTCAAAATTCACTCCTTTTACTACCTTTCCGTTACGTACGTCAAGGCAGGGAATTATTCTTTTTGCAAGCATTTTTAAATCTCCTTTTTATTTCTTCGGCAACATTAACCGCATCAAAGCCTTTTTCTTTAATTTTTCCTGTTCAAGTCGTTTTTCAAGCAATTCGATAACTTTGTCTTGTGTTGAAAGAATTTCAGCTATTTTTTGTTGTATTTCAATCGGAGGAAAAGGAATCTCAAATTGTGAATAAATACTAATCCAATGACGTTTATGAGAAGTTGCTTGAAATTCAATACAACTCATTGCATAGAATATATATTTAAAACAGATATTATCTTTGGGTTTAAGCATTTTCATGGCTGATGATTTTACTTTGAAATCAAAGTCAACCCAATGAAATCCAGTTGTAAAATCATCAAATATAATTACAGGATTTTTGATGTCTGCTTTATAAACACCATATGTTTCATTTGTATAACCAAGTATAAATGATTGTCCAGCTGTAAGAACAGGCGTTTTATATGAATTATCATATTGGGTGCTTTTTACTATATATTTTGTTGGTTGTTCATAATCAAGACAATCTTCCAGCTTTTTATATTCAATATCATTTGGACAAAATTCTTTTATTAATTCATCAATTTTATTCATATTTATTTGTTACTGTATTCAATAGCTTCTTTAAGATTAAGAGTGCCTTTATAGATTGATTTTCCGCAGATAGTTCCATAAAGCCCCATTTCCTTGCAGGCTATAATATCTGCCATTGTATGAACTCCGCCGCTTGCAACTATGTCTGCAAGTCCGCTTGTTGCATCGGCAAGGGATTTTAACTGTTCAGTATTTACGCCCGAAAGTGTGCCGTCCTTTGAAATATCGGTAAAGATAAAATATCTGACTCCGACAGAAATCATTTTATTGGCAAGTTCTATATAGTTTACATCAGATGATTCAAGCCATCCTTCAGTTGCGACCATGCCGTTTACTGCATCAATTCCGACAACTATCTTTTCGCTTCCGAATTTTTCAACTGCGTCGCTTACAAGCTTTGGATTTTTCAGTGCGACAGAACCGAGAATTACTCTTGTAATACCCATATTCAGATATTCCTGAATAGTTTCAATGCTTCTTATGCCTCCGCCGAGTTCAACTTTAAGATTGGTTTTTTCAGCAACATCAGTATAAATTTTAGTGTTAACCGGTCTGCCTTCTTTTGCACCGTCCAAGTCCACCATGTGAATCCATGAAGCACCTGCATTTTCAAAGCTTTTTGCTGTTTCAAGATAATCAGAAGCGACTTTTTCAACTGTAGAGAAATCACCTTTGAAAAGACGGACACAATTGCCGTCCTTTATATCAATAGCAGGTAATATAATCATATGAGACCTCCGAAATTTCTTAATATTTTAAGACCTGTTTCACCGCTTTTTTCAGGATGAAACTGTGCACCATATACATATTTTCCATCGTATACAAGTGCGGGAACACGTCCTCCGTATTCGCAGTAAGCGGAAATATTCTTGTCATTGCAGTGAGCTTTATAGGAATGAACAAAGTAAACATATTCATCATTGCCAATATTTTCAAGCAGGGGACAATTATTTAATTTTTCTAATTTGTTCCAGCCCATATGTGGTATTACTAAATCTTTTTCTTCTATTTTACGTACTGAACCGTTGATAAGTCCCAATCCGTTGCATTCCTCAAATTCGTATCCCTTTTCAAAAATGAGCTGCATACCAAGACATATTCCCAAAAATGGCTTTTTTTCAGCTTCTTTTTTGATAGTATCAATAAGACCGCTTTTTTCAAGCATATTCATAGCGGCAGGGAAAGCTCCTACCCCTGGAAGAATTACAGCATCTGCTGATTTTATTTTATTCGTATCTGAAACCAGTTCATTTTCAAATCCGAGGTAGTCAAGTGCATTTTTTACGCTAAAAATATTTCCTGCACCATAATCAACAATAGCAATCATTTAAAGTACCCCCTTTGTTGACAGCGTTGAACCGTCAGTATTATAAGAAGCAGCAATTTTAAGTGCATGAGCGACAGCTTTATATACGGCTTCTGCTTTATGATGGTCATTTGTTCCGTAGAGAAGATTTATATGCATTGTTATGCCTGCATTGAAGGAAAATGCACGGAAAAATTCTTCCGTCATGCAAAGGTCATAACTTCCACAGTTCTGATTGGTAAATCCGCAGTTGAATACCAAAAATGGTCTGTTGCTTAAGTCAAGACTGCACATTGCAAGGGATTCATCCATGGGGATATATGATGTACCATAGCGTATAATTCCCGATTTATCTTCAAGAGCCTTATAAAGAGCCTGACCGAGAGCAATGCCTGTATCTTCAATTGTATGATGACAGTCGACTTCCAAATCGCCTTTTACTTTTATAATCATACTTATACCGCTGTGTTTTGAAAGAGCTGTAAGCATATGATTGAAAAAACCTATACCCGTATCAATATCTGAAATTCCCTTATCGTCAAGTTTTACAAGAATATAAATATCAGTTTCTTTTGTTTTGCGGACAACTTCTCCTGTTCTGATTTTTTTATCCATTTAAAATTTCCTCCAGTGCAGTAAAAAGTTTGTCCATTTCTTCGTCAGTGCCTATTGATATACGCAGATAGTCACAGATTATTGGTTTATTCCAGTACCGGACATAAATTTTACGTTTTTTCAGTTCTTCAAAAACATATCGGGCAGGTTTTGTAACAGGGTTTGCAAAAATAAAGTTGCTTTTTGAATCAGTAAATTTAAAACCGAGTTCGGAAAGTCTTTGTTTTGAGCGTTCACGTGTTGCAATGATTTTATTTACTGTCTGATTGAAATATTTCTCATCTTTCATTGATTCAGTTCCGCAGAGCTGTGTTATGGTATTCATAGTATATGAATTTACTGAAAATTTCACGTCATTCATATATTTAATCAGTTTTTCACTCCCCATAGCAAATCCGATTCTCATACCTGCCATTGAGCGGGATTTTGAAAAGGTCTGTATAACAAGAAGATTTTCATATTTATTAATCAATGGCAAGCAACTTTCACCGCCGAAATCAATATAAGCTTCATCAATCATCACTATCGAATCAGAATTTGATTTTACTATATCTTCAATCATATCAACACTTTCAAGTACACCTGTAGGTGCATTGGGATTCGGAAAAATAATACCGCCGTTTTCCTGTTTGTAATCATTCGGATTGATAGTAAAATCTTTTTTAAGCGGGCAGGTTTTATATGGTATATGGTAGACATCAGCCCATACATCATAAAAAGAATAAGTAATATCAGGAAAAAGTATGGGTTTGTCAGAATTGAAGAATGTCATAAAAGCCATGGATATAACATCATCGGAACCAACTCCGACAAAAATCTGCGATGATTTAAGACCATATCTTTCAGAAATTGAATTAATAAGAATATCTGCATCAGGAGCAGGATAGAGACGCATTTTTGATATATCAAATCCGCACAGAAGTTCTTTAACAGAGGGGGCAGGAGGATAAGGGTTTTCATTTGTATTCAGTTTTACAACATCAGTTTCCTGCGGTTGTTCTCCGGGAATATAGGGTACGACCCTGCGGACATATTCCTCCCATTTATTTGTACTCATTTTAATCGCTCCTTATTCAAATCTTACCTTTATAGCGTTTGCGTGAGCGGTAAGTCCTTCACGTTCAGCAATAAGCACTATATCATCTTTAGCATTTTCAAGTGCTTCTTTGGTGTAATATGTGTAGCTTGTACGCTTTGTGAAACTTGCAACTCCGAGAGGTGAAAAGAATCTTGCTGTACCGCTTGTCGGAAGTACGTGGTTAGGACCTGCAAAGTAATCACCGAGAGGTTCGGAAGCATAATTGCCGAGGAATATAGAACCTGCATTGTCAAGACTTCCTAAAAGTTCCATGGGATTTTCCATAAGTACCTCAAGATGTTCGGGAGCTATTTCATTAGCCAGTTCAACACATCTGTCACGGCTTTCAGTAATAATAACTGCACCATAGTCATTAAGGGACTTTTCAATGATTTCCTTTCGTGAAAGATATTCTTTCTGACGGTTGATTTCTTTAATAGTTTCATCAGCAAGTTTTTCACTTGTGGTTATCATTATAGCGGACGCAAGTACGTCATGTTCTGCCTGAGACATTAAATCAGCGGCTGCGAATTTGGGGTCAGCAGTTTCATCGGCAATTATAAGTATCTCACTCGGACCTGCTATCATATCAATGTCAACTGTTCCATAAAGCAGTTTTTTAGCGGTTGCAACATAAATGTTTCCCGGTCCTACAATTTTGTCACATTTCGGTATTTCATTCGTACCGTAAGCGAGAGCGGCGATAGCCTGTGCACCTCCTGCCATAAAAACCCTGTCAACTCCGCATATAGCGGCAGCGACAAGTATATCTTTATTTGGAGTACCGTCCTTAAGAGGCGGAGTTATCATGATTATTTCTTTTACGCCTGCTATTTTTGCAGGTATAGCGTTCATGAGTACACTTGACGGATATGCGGCAGTACCACCTGGTACGTAAAGTCCTACCCGATTCAGTCCGCACACCTTCTGACCCAGAATAATACCGTTTGGCTTTGGATTGATAAATCCCTGCACAACTTGTCTGTTGTGAAAATCTGCGATATTTTCCTGAGCGTTGAGAAGTGCATCAACAAAATTCTGGTCTGCCTCTGTAAGTGCATCATTTATTACTTCCCTTGGTACTTCGTAATACTGCGGAAGATTTCCGTCAAATTTAAGTGTATAATTTTTTACAGCTTCGTCTCCGTTTTCACGGACATCATCAATAATAGCAGAAACTGTTTCTGTAACTTTTTTATTTGTCTCGCCTGCACGTTTATTCAGTTCAGCAAGGAAAACGTTTTCATCTGTACCGTTTGCAAAAATTTTTCTCATCACAGATTCTCCTCTATAAGTTTAATAAGTTTTTCAATTTCAATCTGACGCATTTTCAGACTTACAGTATTTACAATAAGTCTTGCGGAAATCGGTGCAACGTCTTCAATTACCTCGAGTCCGTTTTCTTTTAGTGTTGTACCTGTTTCGACTATATCAACAATTCCGTCCGCAAGCCCGAGAAGAGGAGCAAGTTCTACAGAACCTTCTATTTTGATAATTTCAGTGTCCATGCCTTTTTTTTCAAAAAAGCTTCTTGCAACATTTGGATATTTTGTTGCAATTGTCTTTATACCGTATCCGCTGTAGAAATTATAACCTTTTTTAGTGGCGAGTGCGAATTTGCATTTACCGAATCCCAAATCAACAAGTTCAAAAAACTTGCCCTTCATTTCCATGATGGTATCTTTTCCAACAACTCCCATATCACATACACCATGTTCAACATAGGTTATAACGTCGTTAGCTTTTGCAAGAACTACTTCAGCATTTGCATCAGGTATAGGGAGAATAAGTTTTCTACCTTTTTCGTGAACTGCCGTACAGTCGAAACCAAGTTTTTCAAAAAGTCCTATTGTATCTTTCTCAAGCCTTCCTTTTGTAAGGGCTATTCTTATTGGTTTATTCATTTAATCTTCTCCTGTTCATTCAAATCTTCATCACTGTCAATAACAACAACTCTTGCTATTCTCTTTTCCTTAGCATACTCACGGACCGATTCAATATCACTGAAAAGTGCATTTTCAACAATAAATCCCTGTTCACGCAGTTCCTTGGCTGTTTTGATTGCCTTAACTTCATAGCCTTCTTCAGCAAATACAATTGCGTCAGTACTTGAAACAGCGGGAAGTATTCCGTTTTTTTCGATAACCTTTGAAATTGCATTTACATTTACTGCAAATCCTATAGCTGGGATATCATATCCGAATTCAGAGATAAGCTTGTCATATCTTCCGCCGGATATAACCTCTTCGCCGTGACCTTTGAGGTAGCCTTTTATGATGAGACCTGTATAATAGTCTGTTTTATTGACTAATCCTAAATCAACAGTAATATTGCCGTCTTTACCACAAAGTTCAGCAGCATCACAATAAATATTACGGAGTTCATCAAGAATACGTTTTATATTTTCGTCCGGAATAAGCTCCTCTGCCTTTTCAAAAACTTCTTCACCGCCGAAAAGTGCAGGAAGTTTTTTAAGTGCATTGGTAACAGGGGAATTTCCGAATGTATCAAGAAAATCATTGAGAGCAGGAAAATTCTTGTTTTCAATAAGCTTACGGATATAATTCTTGTCTTTATCATTTGCATCAAGTTTTTCGACAAGTGATTTGAAAATTCCTATGTTACCTATTTCAAGTGAGAATTCCATTCCGAATGAATTAAGTGAATCGACAGCAGTTGAAATGACTTCCAAATCCGCCATTTTCATCTGTGAACCGATAAGCTCGATACCTGTCTGGACAGTTTCGTCGCTTCTGCCTTTGAGTGCGGACTCATTGCGGTAAACTGTTTGATTGTAGCAGAGTTTCAGCGGAAGTACAGCGTCATGCAGACGAGTTGCAATAACTCTTGCAATCGGCATTGTCGAATCGGGACGCATAACAAGAAGTCTTCCTTTGCTGTCAGTCATTTTATAGAGAGTTTCCTGTGGAAAGTAACGTGATTTGAGATTGAAAACGTCAAAAAATTCAAGTCCCGGAGTAATCATTTCGCTGTAACCCCTGCTTTTGAAAAGATTGAGCAGAGTATTTTCGATATTTCTTCTGATTATACACTCGCCGAAAAGCAGGTCTTTAGTTCCCTCGGGAGTGATTAAGTCATAGTTTTTCATATTCATTGTCCTTTCTTCTTTTAATTATTTCAATAGTTCTGTTATCACGCTTTTTATCAAAGAAAGCGTTTAAAACTTCGTTGAATGCTGAATCGGGGTCAACCATATCAAATAAAGTCATACATGACTTTAATTTTTTGTTGTCGGTTTCATCAAAAATTTCCGGAGCTGTCTTTTGGCTTTTATGTATAAGAACAGTTTTGGTAATTTCAATAAGATGTTCCTTAAGTGTCGGATTATTATATTATTCTTCAGCTTCTTCAATGCCGTCAATTCCGTAATAAACTGCAGTGGAGCTTCTTTCGAGTTCTTTAAGCTGTGGAAATGTGTACAAAATCCAATGGGAAGTTTTAAGACCATTTTTTGTTTCCTGTAAAGCTTATGGATAGTCTTTTTTCTGTATTTCCAGAAAACAGTTTATATTATACATAAAAATATCATATATTCATATCAGTCTTCACTTTAGTACACTACTATGCTAATATGATAACATAATAACACAATAAAGTCAAGTCAAAAGAATGATAATTGTGAAGATTCGGGCAAATCACCAAATGCTCCTATGGTTTTCAACATATCTATTGTTGTTTTTGATACACTGCATTGTTCCTGAAATTCTTCAATGGAAATGAAACCGCCTTTCTGAGCAGCTTCATAAAGTTCTCTTGCAGCATTTTCTCCTACTCCTGACATAGCTGAAAATGGTATTCTCAGTTTTCCGTCTTCAATAAGATAGTCTGTTGCATGGGATTTGAAAATGTCTATCGGCAGAAATTCGTAATTTCTTGAAAGCATTTCATTTGTAATCAGCAGAATGTCGTATAAATCACTTTCTTTTTTGGAACGGTCATTTCCTAATTCCTTTAATTCATTTATTTTCTCACGCACTGCTTCTTTGCCCTTTACGGCAAGTTCTGAATCAAAATCTTCTCCACGTACCGAAAAAAATGTTGAATAATATTCCAGTGGCTTATACAATTTGAACCAGCCCAGTTTGATAGCTGCGATAACATATGCGGCAGCATGAGCTTTTGGGAACATATATTTGATTTTAAGACAGCTTTCAATATACCATTCAGGTACGTTATGATTTTTCAGTGTTTCGATAATTTCAGGGGTAAACTGTTTTTTAGCCTTTCCTTTTCTTGTCCATTCCATAATCTGAAAAGCCATATGAGGTTCAACACCTTTATAGAGCAGATATGTCATGATACTGTCACGAGTACCTATAACTTCCGAAATAGTACATATTTTATTTTCAATTAAATCCTTTGCGTTCCCGAGCCATACGTCCGTACCATGCGAAAGACCTGAAATCTGAAGGAAATCGCTGAATTTTGTAGGCTTTGCATCAAGAAGCATACCTATTGTAAAATTAGTACCCATTTCAGGTATGCCGAGACTTCCT
This sequence comes from uncultured Ruminococcus sp., assembly GCA_910577575.1. GTDB lineage: Bacteria > Bacillota > Clostridia > Oscillospirales > Ruminococcaceae > Ruminococcus. Next base: position 15,939 of record CAJTOG010000040.1, read on the forward strand.
GTTTTACAGTAAATTTCTTCCGGAGTAACTCCGAGAACACTACAGTCTGTACACATTTTTATAACATCAGGGTCGGTTGTCGGAACATCTTTGACTTTTATATTTGTCAAATCCTCAAGATGTTTGTACAGTGTAGGTACGACGTGACCGAGTTCATCAAGCTTCAGGATAGTGTCATGCATCGAATTGAAGTCAAAGTGAGTTGTTATAACTTCTGAATCTGATGAATCAGCAGGATGCTGAACAGGAGTAAAATCATATACATCATAGTCTGACGGCACAACAACCATGCCTCCCGGGTGCTGACCTGTAGTACGTTTTATGCCTGTACAGCCTATTGCAAGGCGATTTAATTCGGAGTTATTAAGAATGATGTTATTTTCTTCGCAGTACTTTTTTACATAGCCGAAAGCTGTTTTGTCTGCAACAGCTGAAATAGTGCCAGCCTTGAAAACGTTGGACTTTCCGAAAAGTTGTTCTGTGTACCGGTGAGCACTTGACTGGTATTCACCTGAAAAATTCAGGTCGATATCCGGAGCCTTATCACCGTCGAATCCGAGAAATGTTTCAAATGGTATATCATGTCCCTCACGTACCATATCAGTATTGCATTCCGGACATTTTTTTGGTGGCAGGTCGAATCCAGAACCGTATGAGCCATCAAGTATAAATTCACTGTGTTTGCACTTGGGGCAGATGTAATGGGGCGGCAGAGGATTTACTTCTGAAATTCCGGCCATTGAAGCCACAAATGACGAACCGACCGAACCACGTGAACCGACAAGGTATCCGTTTTCTTCTGAATTCCATACAAGCTTCTGGGCAATGATATAAAGTACTGAAAATCCGTGCTTTATAATTGACGATAATTCTCTGTCAAGACGTTTTTCAACAAGTTCAGGAAGGGGATTGCCGTATATTTCATAGGCCTTGTCATGAGTAATTTTTATCAGTTCGTCTTCTGCACCCTCAATAGTAGGTGTAAAAGTACCCTTTGGAATAGGTCTGACTATTTCAATCATATCAGCAATGAGATTGGTATTGGTTATAACTACCTCTTTTGCCTTATCTTCACCTAAATATTCAAATTCGGCAAGCATTTCTTCTGTTGTTCTGAAATAGAGCGGAGCCTGATTTTCTATATCCCTGAAACCCATACTAGAAAGAATGATTTTTCTGTAAATTGCATCTTTGGGGTCGATAAAATGAACATCGCAGGTTGCACATACAGGTATATTCAGTTTTTCACCGAGTGCAATAATTTTTCTGTTGTATTCCTGCAATTCTTCAATACTGTTTGCAATACCATCACGAATCATGAACTCGTTGTTGCATATCGGCTGAATTTCGAGATAGTCATAAAATTCAGCAAGCTTCTCAATTTTTCTGTCTGATTTTTTAGCAAGCATGGCCTGAAACAATTCCCCAGCTTCACAGGCACTGCCAAAAATGAGCCCCTCACGGTGCTTTTCAAGAACTGATTTGGGAATAAGCGGTTTTTTATAAAAGTAATCAAGGTTACTTATTGAAACAAGTTTATACAGGTTTTTCAATCCTGCTTG
>CAJTOG010000041.1 GCA_910577575.1 uncultured Ruminococcus sp.
ATGAGGACAGCCGGGATATTCTGCTGCTGGCTTATGACCGTCATCCCGGAGGGCGCACCATTGTATACTCCCTGTGCGAACTCTCTATCAAAATAGAAGACTATGTGATGGCCATAGAGTACTACAAGGAGTTTGTCCAGATCGCGCCCAGGGATACAGGGCGCTATATCCTGCAGTATAAGCTGTATCAGGCGCGTTTTTTCTTGATGTCAGAACAGTTGCCCATGTCATTGATGTCAATATTGGTTGTGACAATCATCGGTTTTTCCGCAGAAATTCGAGTATCAACCAAACTATGTACACGTTCCAGAGCAAACTCTGTGCCACGTTCCGCACCCAAATCGTCAATTACAAGCAAGTCGGGCGACACAATACTGTCCGTATAGTCCGCATAATCGGCTTCGGAAAAGAACGTCCCACGCTCCACAATCTGCATGGAAGTCAGCCATTTTATGCTCCTGCCACGGTTTAACAAAGCATTTGCAATACAAGCAGCAAGGTAGGTTTTTCCCGTGCCGACATCGCCGTAAAGCAAAAGCCCTGTCCTGCCCATCTGGTCGAATTTTCGGATATAATTCGTTCCGACTTTCTTTGCCGTCGGATTGGAAACTGCCGAAATATCGGCAAAAAGATAATGCTTTGGAATATTTGCATATTCCTTGTTTCTGCTGATGATTTGGGTAAGTTCATGCTCCGCCTTTTCACGTTTGAATTTCGCCGCCTGGCAATCGCAGACACAGTTGACAACCTCCGGCATACCCTCGAAAATCGGTGGTATTCTGCACTGCTTGGCAGTTCCGCAAATCCCGCAATGCCAGAAACCATCATCAGCAATATAGTCCTCGGCGTTACGACTTTTCTCGAAATTTTCTCTTGCGTTTTCGGCTAAAGTTCGGAATAATTCCACAATTGTGTTGTCCATAAATTCCTCCTCATAAAAATTGGTCGAATGGGTTATAATTTTCGTCATTTACCTGAATATCAGGTATTTTTGGCTTGCTGTCAAGCTGTGGACTGTCCTTTGAAACTCGTTCAATTACCCAGCTTAAAATTGCATGATAGTCCGATTTATAGCGTTTTCCGCTTGATAGCTTGTAATTATTCAGGACTTCAATGCACCTGTCAGCAAACGGCTTTGTGTGCTGTTCTAAAAGTTTCTGATACTCTGTTTCCGTCATCATAACCGCTTCTGCATAAGACTGCTTTTTTTCTTTCAGCTTTTTGGATTTCGTTTTTTCGGGAACAGGCTTATCCGCCACAACGTCCGCAGCAGGCGGTGTATTTAATTCTTTCGTATTTGATTTTTTAGTACTTGATTGTTTCGTATTTAATTGTCGGCGGTTTTCTACACCTTGAATTTCAAGATGTAGGTTTTCTGTGCCTTGTTTTTCTGCATCTACAATTTCTTGCTGTTGCGTAATTTTAGCTTGTTTTTCCTGTTCTTTTATGAATAATTCAGGATGTTCCAAATCGTAGGGCATATTCTCATAGGGGATTTCATAAATGTGATAGACGTATTCAAACCGTCCGCTTTTTGAACAGTTGGGCGGAAGTTTTTCCACATACACGTACTTTTCATCAATCAGTTCATGAAGTGCAGCCCTGACAGCCGTTTCACCTTCTTTACAGATTTTCACAAGTCCTGCAACAGAGTAACACCAATCATCAGGTAATCCGAGCAACTTTGACATCAGTCCGACAGCCTTCAGGCTAAGTTTCATGTTTCTCAAATGGTGATTACTCATTATCGTGAAGTCAGTATTCTTATGTACTCTGACCACAGATGCATTGTTTTTTATTGCCATAATTAACCTCCGAATAAAATAAAAAAGCGTTCCTCACTGATATGAAGAACGCTTTGCGTTTACCTATTCGATTTTCTTGCAAATTCAAGCCTGTCTGTTTATTTTAATCTTTAATTGTAAACAATTTGTTAACTATCCACTTCCCTTAGTTGGGTACGACCAGTTCAACACGGCTTACATTGAGATACCAAAAAAGCAAGGCAAGTCTGAACTTGCTGCCGCTGTTGCACTTCTGCTTACCTGTGGGGACTTTGAAGAACGTGCAGAGGTCTACGGCTGTGCGGCAGACAGACAGCAGGCGGCTATCGTTTTTGATGTCGCTGCTGATATGGTGAGAATGTGTCCTGCATTGAATAAGCGTGTAAAAATCCTGACTTCTCAGAAACGTATTATCTACCTGCCGACAAACAGCTTTTATCAGGTTCTTTCAGCAGAAGCATACAGTAAGCACGGCTTTAACATTCACGGCGTAGTCTTTGATGAACTTCACACGCAGCCTAACAGAAAACTTTTTGATGTAATGACAAAAGGCTCCGGTGACGCACGAATGCAGCCGCTGTATTTTCTGATAACCACTGCCGGAACGGATACAAATTCAATCTGCTATGAACAGCATCAGAAAGCCAAAGACATAATTGAGGGCAGAAAACACGACCCAACTTTTTATCCTGTGATTTATGGTGCAGATGAGACCGACGACTGGACCAACCCGAAAGTCTGGGCAAAGGCGAATCCTTCGCTTGGGATAACCGTAGGACTGGATAAAGTACAGGCTGCCTGTGACTCCGCAAGACAGAATCCGGGAGAGGAAAATGCATTCCGGCAGCTTCGCCTGAATCAGTGGGTAAAGCAGTCCGTCAGGTGGATGCCGATGGAAAAATGGGACAAGTGCAAGGTTGCTTTCAATGAAGAAATGCTCGCCGGACGTGTATGCTACGGAGGTCTTGACCTTGCAAGTACTACTGATATTACAGCGTTTGTGCTTGTTTTTCCTCCGACTGATGAGGATGATTTTTATTATGTTCTGCCTTATTTCTGGATTCCCGAAGAAACACTTGACCTGCGTGTCAGACGTGACCATGTTCCATATGATTTATGGGAACGACAGGGATTTCTGCTGACTACGGAGGGCAATGTTGTCCACTATGGTTTTATCGAGAATTTCATTGATGAACTGGGACAGAAGTTTCATATCAAGGAAATCGCATTTGACCGCTGGGGAGCAGTGCAGATGTCGCAGAACCTTGAAAATCTGGGATTTACTCTGGTACAGTTCGGTCAGGGCTTCAGGGATATGAGTCCTCCGACAAAGGAACTTATGAAACTTACGCTTGAGCAGAAACTTGCTCACAACGGGCATCCTGTACTGCGTTGGATGCTGGACAACATTTTCATCAAGCGTGACCCTGCCGGAAATATCAAGCCTGACAAGGAGAAGTCTACCGAGAAGATTGACGGTGCGGTTGCTCTGATTATGGCTCTTGACCGTGCAATTCGGTGTGGGAATGATACCGGTGACAGCATTTATGATGAGAGGGATTTGCTGGTTTTGTAATCTGAAACCAACAAGTTGATTATCAATAATTGATTTCCTTTTATTTGAAGAAGTCGTCTAAGTCCTGTATTTCGTATTTTGTGGACATATGAATCGGATATTTTGTTCCATTTTCTATCTCTTTACGTGGCAGGATAATTCTATATTCTTGCTCACATGAAAAATAAACATCTTTACATTGTAAGATTCTATAAACATAGGCTGCATTAAAACTGTAGCGGTTTTTTCCGTTTTCCTTTACTGGAGGCGTATCTTGACACAGGTACATTGAGTACTCCATATCCATAGCAATTTGCCCGTCGTTAGTAATAAACCCATCTTCAATATTAAAATACCGGATACTATCCGCTACTATTTCACAACCAATGCTATTTTCGACATCATGAATAAATGTTTCCGGATTAGGAATCACAACCACCGCATCAGCATTAGGAAAATGCTCACGTATTTTAGCTTTTTTCTCTTCAGAAAGATTTATCTTGAGATCGCCGTTAACCTCATGAATGCAGTCATCTTCATATACTGCAAATAGACAAAAAACAGGAATTTTTTTTGCAGGTTCAAATCCTACTTTTCCTTTTGACTGTCCTAACTGAGCTATTATATTTGATGTTTTAGGTTCTAACAGTGTTATATTTTGAGCGTGCATTATTGTACTTGCTTCTAATGTATCGCCTTGTCCTTTAATCTTCTGCTCATCTTCTATTTTCCAAAACTGCTCTGCATTGGAGCAATACAAAAGACCATTTACAAAATCTTCAAGATGAGTACGCTTTCCGAATTTGAGTAAGAATTTGATATTCATGTTCATTTCTCCATATATTCAAGTAATCTTATTAAGCGGACATTCTCCGTTTTTTCTTATTATACCACAAGCCCATCCAAAAGTCAACGAAAGGAGCTGATTTCTATGGGAATTTTCAAAGGACTTTTCAAAAGCCGAGACAAGCCTACAAACAGTTATGATTCACCGTCATACAGCTATTTTTTCGGACGTTCAAACAGCGGAAAGCGAGTCAGCGACAGGACTGCATTGCAGCATACTGTGGTGTATGCCTGCGTGAGAGTACTGTCTGAGGCAATCTCACAATTATCGCTTCACATCTACAAATACACTGAAAACGGAAAAGAGCGAGTGCCGATGCACCCGCTATATTTTTTGCTCCATGACCAGCCAAATCCCGAAATGACAAGCTTTATTTTCCGTGAAACACTGATGTCACATCTGCTGATTTACGGTAACGCTTATGCACAGATTATCCGCAGCGGACGTGGTGAGGTCATTGGATTGTATCCGCTGATACCTGACAAAATCAAAGTAGACAGGGACGAAAGAAATAATCTGATTTACATTTACAGCCGATACGATGAGGCAAATCCGAATCTGAAGGAACAGGGCGATATCATTCTGAAAGCTGAAAATGTTCTGCATATTCCGGGACTTGGTTTTGATGGACTGGTCGGATATTCTCCCATTGCTATGGCAAAAAACGCTATCGGAATATCCCTTGCCTGTGAGGAATACGGCTCTGCTTTCTTTGCAAACGGTGCAAGTCCAAGCGGTATTCTTGAACACCCTGGAGTAATTAAAGACCCCAAGCGTGTGCGTGAAGCATGGCATAATGCTTACGGTTCAGGCAACTCGCACAAAGTCGCAGTATTAGAAGAAGGCATGAAATATCAGCCAATTTCTATTCCGAATAACGAGGCTCAATTTCTTGAAACACGCAAATTTCAGGTTGAGGAAATCGCACGTCTTTACCGTGTTCCACTGCATATGATTGGCGATTTGGAACACGCTACTTTTTCAAATATAGAACAGCAGTCCCTTGAATTTGTGAAGTACACGCTTGACCCATGGCTAGTCCGCTGGGAACAAAGTTTGCAGAAATCACTGCTTTCTGATTCGGAAAAAGGTCAGTATTTCATCAAGTTCAACGTTGAGGGACTTCTCCGTGGTGACTATGCAAGCAGAATGCAAGGCTATGCTACAGCACGTCAGAACGGCTGGATGTCTGCCAATGATATAAGAACACTTGAAAATATGAATTTGATACCGGCAGAAGAAGGCGGTGACCTATATCTTTGCAACGGAAGTTTTACGAAACTTGCTGATGCAGGTGCTTTTGTAAAAACTAACGAAAAGGAGGAAACTACAGAATGAAAAAATTCTGGAACTTTATAAAAAATGAAGATACCAGTGAAACAGAACTGATTTTCAACGGTCCAATTTCTGATGAAACATGGTGGGGCGATGAAATCACTCCTGTCATGTTCCGTGACGAACTGGCTAAAATCAGCGGAAATCTGACAGTCTGGCTTAACTCTCCAGGTGGGGATTGCTTTTCTGCAAGTCAGATTTACACAATGCTGAAAAATCATAAGGGCAGAGTTACTGTCAAAATTGATGGTATTGCAGCATCTGCGGCATCAGTCGTGGCGATGGCAGGCGACGAAACTTTGATTACGCCAACTGGTATGCTGATGATTCATAATCCCATGACTTTTGCAAGCGGTAACAAGTCTGATATGGAACAGGCTATAAAGATTCTTGAGGAAGTCAAGGAAAGTATAATCAACGCTTATGTCCTGAAAACCGGACTCAGCCGCAATAAAATATCAAAATTAATGGATGAGGAAACCTGGATGAATGCCGAAAAAGCACTGCAGTTAGGATTTGTGGACGGTATTTTATTTGCCGCCAATGCAATGCCGGATAAACTTAAAGAACCTGAGCCTGATGAAGATGATTCCGCTGAAACTCCGGATAAACCCGCAACGGACAGTATACGTCCGATGACTTTCTCTGCCTCAAGGTCAAGAGACTCTTTTATACAGAAAGTATCTGCAAAATCGTCAGGCATACCCATTGAACAGCTTGAAAAAAGACTTGCTTTGCTTAAACTTTGATACGGTATTTTTAAATATTTTGATTAATGCAATACAAATATTTTAATCATTGAATTATCCCTTTATACCTTGAAATAACAAATATCAGTAAATTTTTGTTTACAGTATGTTAATCGGATAACATTTAAATCACATAATATTCATAAACGAGGAGGATTTAATTATGACAATACAGGAACTGAGAGAAAAAAGAGCGAAAGCATGGGATACAGCCCGTGATTTTCTTGACAGCAAAAGAAATGCAGACGGTCTTCTTTCTGAAGACGACAGCAAGACATATGACGCTATGGAAAAACAGATTGTTGACCTCGGAAAAGAAATACAGCGACTTGAAAGGCAGGCTGAAATAGAAGCGGAATTTAACAAACCGACCTCTGAACCTATTCTTGGAAAACCTGTAAATCCCGAAAAACCCGAGAAAACAGGCACGGCAAGCGATACTTACAAAAATGCATTCTGGAACTCAATTCGCAGCAGAAACTGGGTTGACATCCGTAATGATTTACAGGCAGGAATGGACAGTGAGGGCGGTTATCTTGTTCCGGATGAGTTTGAAAAGAAGCTCATTGAATCACTCACGGAAGAAAATATTTTCCGTCAGCTTGCAACAGTAATCAAGACATCTTCCGGAGACAGAAAAATTCCGATTGTAACGTCCAAGGGAGAAGCTGTATGGATTGACGAGGAAAAGGCTTATACGCTTTCCGATGACGTATTCGGTCAGGCTTCACTTTCTGCTTACAAGGTCGGAACTGCAATCAAGGTATCGGAGGAACTTCTCAACGATTCCGCATTTGACCTTTCTGCATATATCACAAAGGAATTTGCAAGACGTGTGGGTGCAAAGGAAGAGGAAGCGTTCTTTGTCGGCGATGGAAACGGCAAGCCTACGGGTATTTTTGCAGCGTCAGGCGGAGCTGAAAACGGTGCGACAACCTCAACTGCAAACATCACTTTTGATGATATGATGGAACTTTTCTACTCTCTGAAATCACCTTACCGCAAGAAAGCTTCATGGGTACTGAACGATTCCACGGTCAAGGCACTCCGCAAGCTCAAGGACAGCAACGGCAACTATATCTGGAGTCCGTCTGTGAGTGCAGGTATTCCCGATACAATCATGAACCGTCCTTACTATACATCAAGCTATGTTCCCGAAAGTACGGTAGGAAGCAAGGCAATTGCATTCGGTGACTTCTCATATTACTGGGTGGCTGACAGAAAAGGCTTTACTTTCAAGCGGCTCAACGAAGTATTTGCAATGAACGGTCAGATTGGATTCATTGCATCAAAGCGTGTGGACGGCAGACTGATTCTTCCTGAAGCAATCAAGACGCTTACTATCAAGAAGGCGTGATGCAATGTGATTACTTTGCAGGAAGCAAAAAATTATCTGCGTGTTGACCATTGTGAAGATGACAGGCTGATTTCAGATTTACTGATGACCGCAAAAAAGCTCTGCATGGATGTGGGACGTATGAATAAAGAAAAGTTTGAACAGAATGAGGATACCACAAGAACGGCTATGCTGTTCACGGTATCATACCTCTACGAAAACCGTAATACTGCAGATTTTCATAAACTCACACTCAGTCTGCGTTCCATTCTTTTTGCACAGCGTGAAGATTTTATATGATTTCTGTTATTGGTAGGGATATTTTTAATTATTTTAATCAATACAGATTAATTCTTTTGATTATTCATTTTTCACGTTGTTTCCTCATTTTATAATAATCAGAAGGGACTCTGTTCACGGTTTATTAACTGGAATAACTTTTAAAACACAAAATGTTCATAAATCAAAAGGAGAAACAGATGGAAATCGGGAAACTGAATCAACGAATCACGATACTAAAAAATGCGACATATGTCGATAACATCGGAAATCACAAAACTCAGCAGGAGGAATTATACTCCTGCTGGGCTGCTGTTTCTGTCAGAAATTCCGTAGAAAACTCCGATAACGGTACTGCAAAGGAAGTACAGACTTTGCAGTTCATGATACGCCAGAACAGTGAAACAATAAAAGTTTCAACGACTGCAAACTGTATTTCTTTTTGCGGTGTGACTTATGATATTATAAGTATATCTCCGAATTTTGAATACCGCAATTATCTGAAAATTACAGCCAAGGCAAGAAAGGCGGGGGAAAATGGGAAAATTCACTGATGCAAAACCTGTAAAAATTGAAGAACTGGCAGAACGAATGATGCGTATAATGAACGAATATGTCGACCTTGCAGATGAAGGAATGAAGAAAGCTGTGAAGAAAACAGCGAATTCTGTTAAAAAAGAAATTTCAGTAAAGGCTCCGAAACGCAGTGGTTATTATGCAAACAGCTGGACAGTAAAAGTAGTAAATCCAAAAATACATAAAATATCCGCAACTGTGTACTCAAAGTCAGCAATGCAGCTTTCACATCTCTTAGAAGACGGTCATGACTATGTAAGTCCCGAAGGTGAGAGAACTGAAAATGCTGCAAGGTCTCATCAACATATCAAACCAGCACGTGTAAACGGTGAAAAACTTCTTGTAGAACTCATTAAAAAGGAATTATCATCATGACTCACACGGAAATCAATAAAATGATACTTGAAACAGGCTTGCCTTCTGCATACGAACATTTTTCAGAAGAAGAAAGCCCTTCACTGCCATTCCTGCTCTGGTGGCTGGAAGGAGAAAATAATTTCAGTGCTGATAATTGTGTTTACTACAGTTCATCACAACTGACCATTGCACTTTATACTGACGAGAAATCTCCCGGAACAGAGACAGAAATTGAGACAGTTTTAAGGAATCATAATATTTTTTATACAAAAACTGAAACATGGATTGAGAGTGAAAAACTCTATGAAATCCTGTATGAAACGGAGGTATAGCTATGAAAAAAAATAAAGTTAAATTTGGTCTGAGTAACGTACATTATGCAAAAATTACGGCATGGTCTGAAGCCGGCGAACCTACTTTTGCAGAACCCGTCAAACTTCCGGGTGCAGTATCGCTCAGCATTGACGCCAACGGCGAAAACGAGAATTTTTACGCCGATAACATTGTTTATTATGTCATCAACAACAATGCAGGCTACACGGGCGACCTCGAAATTGCCCTTATTACGACAGAATTTGCAACTGAGATTCTTGGTGAAATCCTTGATAACAAAGGCGTTCTCATTGAAAGAAACGATGCAGAACCGGCACAGTTTGCACTTCTTTTTGAATTTGAAGGCGACAGGAATAAAATCCGCCACGTGCTTTACTGCTGTTCCGCATCACGCCCTGCAACAGAGTCAAGTACAGCCGAGGACAGCAAGGAAGTCAAGACTGAAACTCTGTCAATTACTGCAGCTGCCCTTAACAATGGTCTTGTGAAGTCAAAAACCTGCGAGGAAACTGATAAAACTGTCTACGATAGCTGGTATAAATCAGTTTATATGCCAAATATTACAGAATCTGTGCAGACTGCTAAAAGTGCTGCAAAATCGGCATAAGGAGGAAGTTTAATGGGTATCAGAAGAAATATTATTGTTGACGGAATTGAAGTGCCGTTCAAGGCAAGTGCAACCGTGCCACGTCTTTACCGCATGAAGTTCGGGCGTGATATTTTCAGGGATTTTTCCTCACTTCAAAAGTCTGTCAAATCAGAAGATTCAGAAAATTCAGGACTTGATATTGAAAGTCTTGAAATGTTTGAAAACATTGCATACATTATGGCACGTCATGCAGAACCCGAAAAAGTTTCGGATAGTCCCGATGACTGGCTTGAACAGTTCAACACTTTTTCAATCTATGAAATACTTCCCCAGCTTCTCGAATTGTGGGGACTGAACACCGAAACTCAGGTAAAATCTAAAAAAAACATCGCCCTCTTGACCGTGAAATAACAACACCGCTGTTTCTGCTCCGATGCGTCCAGCTGGGTCTGAGTTTATCGGAACTCGACCTGCTGACTATCGGACTTGTCAACGATATGTTTACAGAAAAGGAAAACGATGATTTCAAATATCCAGACAAGGCTACTCAGGCAGATTTTGATAGGTTTTAAAAAAGATGTCCGGTAAATACCGGACATTCTCTTATTTATCACCATAATGACCATGACAACTGACGATATAAATTCTGTCATTTTCTACATGATATACGAGACGATCTTTTTCATTGATTCGTCTGCTGAATTCACCGTGCAGATTATTCTTCAAAGCTTCGGGCTGACCAATGCCTTCTAAACAGCCATTTCATTCAATGTCCTTGATTAGTTGATTTATGCGTTTTAAAGTCTTTTTGTCCTGTGTCTGTCAGTAAAGATAGCCATCCCAAGCAACATCAAACCAGATTTCTTCACTCATCATCCACTTCAATCAGTTCATGAACAGTACCTTTTCCGTCACGGAGTTCCTGAATCGCTTTCATGAGATGAGCCTGATTGGTTTCGCTGTAAAAAATATCGCTGGACTGAGAAATTTCAAACGGAATACGTCTTTCACGCAAAACAGCCTTCACAAAAAGATTGATAGCGGATGATGTGTTTAATCCCACGTCAGAACAAAAATTGTCAAATGCCATTTTATCATTCTCGTCAATTCGGGCAGATATAGTTGCTTGTGCCATAGTAGCAGCTCCTTTCAGTATTATCTTTGCTTTTATTATACCACTATTTTATGCAAATTGCAAGTGATTGTCGCACAAATTTATAATTTTTTTCAGGAGGTGACATCCATGGCGAAAAGAGTTACAGGAATAACAGTTGAGATAAACGGCGATACTACGAATCTTTCCAAAGCTCTGTCAGGCGTTGACAAAAATATAAAAAATACGCAGTCCAAACTCAGGGACGTAGAAAAACTACTGAAACTCGACCCGACAAATACAGAATTGCTGGCACAGAAACAGAAGCTTCTCGGTGAAGTTGTAAAGGACACAAAAGAAAAACTTGACAGTCTGAAAACTGCAAGTGAAGCAGCTGCAAAAACTAAAGATAATTATGATGCATGGAAAGAAAAAATTACTCCCATTAAGACCGAAATTTCCAAGACTTCTGATGAACTTAAAAAGCTGAAAGAGAAGTCAGAAGAAGCCAATGAACAGCTTTCAAAAGGTGAAATTTCACAGGAAGAGTATGATAAAATACAGCGTGAAATCAAGGAAACGTCTGATAAACTTAAAGACCTCAAAAAGAGTAAGGAAGATGTTGACAAGGAATTTGGTCACCCTGTTTCACCTGAACAGTTTGACAGAATACAGCGTGAAATTATTGAGACGGAACAGGATTTGCAAAGGCTTCAGCGTGAGGCTGAAAATTCAAGAACTGCACTTGTTGAAATTGGAAAAGCTGGAGAGGGCTTACAGAATATTGGCGAAAAGATTTCAGGTGTGGGGCAAAGTTTATTGCCTGTTACTGCTGGAATTCTTGGTTTAGGTACTGCTGCAGTAAAGACTGGTGCAGATTTTGATGCTGAAATGAGTAAAGTTTCTGCAATTTCAGGAGCAACCGGTGATGACCTTGACGCTCTTCGTGCAAAGGCTCGTGAAATGGGCAGTGAAACAAAATTTTCTGCAAGTGAGGCAGGACAAGCCCTTGAATATATGGCTATGGCAGGCTGGAAAACTGACGATATGCTGAATGGTATTGAAGGCATTATGAATCTTGCAGCCGCATCAGGTGAAGAATTGGGCACAACTTCTGACATTGTTACCGATGCTCTGACAGCTCTTTGTTATCAGGCAAAAGATGCAGGACATTTTGCTGACGTTCTTGCGGCGGCAAGTTCCAATGCGAATACCAACGTTTCTATGATGGGCGAAAGTTTTCAGTACGTTGCACCTGTTGCAGGTTCAATGGGAGCATCTGCAGAGGACCTGGCAATCGCTTTAGGTCTTATGGCTAATTCGGGAATTAAAGCCAGTCAAGCTGGAAATTCGCTTAAAAACGGTCTTGTCAATCTTATAAAGCCGACTGACGCACAGAAAGCAGCAATGGAACAGCTCGGTCTTATGACAACAAAAACAGCAAATATCATTGACCAAGCAGAAGTGGACAAAGCACAGACTAAAGTCGAAAATAAAACGCTTGATTTAGAAAAAGCACAGATTTCATACAACGATGCTTTGATAAAATATGGGGCGGAGTCGTCACAGGCACAAAAGAAGCTCATCGACCTGCAAAAAGCTGAAAATAACCTGATTTCTGCACAAGATGCTCTGACAAAAGCTCAGCAAGGCACAATTCAAGTTGTTGGAACGGGACAGAGTGCATTTGCTGATGAATACGGTAATATGAAGTCACTAAATGAAATTATGAATGTTCTCCGTTCGTCACTTGGAAAAGTCAATGTGGACTTAATTGACAGTGAAGGTAATGCCCGTGAATATGATGATATTATTGCAGAACTCAGTCAGACAGAAGAAGGTCTTACACAGGCTGAACAGCTGAAAAATGCTGCTATTATCTTTGGTAAACAAAATCTTTCAGGTATGCTTGCAATTGTAAATGCCAGCGAAGAAGATTATGAAAAGTTAACAAATGCAATTTACAACTGTGACGGAACGGCTCAGGGAATGGCTGAAACTATGCAGGACAATCTTAGTGGACAGCTTACCATTCTTATGTCGCAATTGCAGGAACTTGCCATTTCTTTTGCAGAAATACTGATGCCTGTAATTCGAAGTATCGTGACAAAAATACAGGAACTTATGGACAAATTCAATGCCTTGTCACCTGCACAGAAAGAAACAATTGCTAAAATTGCTCTGATTGCTGCAGCTATTGGGTCTCTTTTAATTGTCGTCGGGCAACTGATTACGGGACTTGGTGGAATGATGATAGGTTTTTAAAAAATGCCTGCAATTATTGCAAAAGTTAAGGGCGGATTTACTGCGGTAAAAGCAGCCCTGAGCGGAGCAGCAGGACCTTTTCTGGCAGTTGCAGCTATAATTGGTGTACTTGTAGCAGCATTTGTCAACCTATGGCAAAACAACGAGGATTTCCGCAACAAAATGACCTCAATCTGGAATAATATCAGGCAGATTTTCACTGACCATATGCAGGGTATTGTTGACAGACTAAATGCTCTTGGCTTTGAATTTGAGGACATAACAGAAGTTATCAAAGCTTTATGGGAAGGTCTCTGTAACTTCCTAAAACCGATTTTTGAGGGCGTTTTTCAGGAAATAGCTGATATTTTTAAATTTTCCTCAGACTTGTTTCTGAATATTCTTGATATCTTTACTGGCATTTTTACCGATGACTGGGAAACTTTATGGAGTGGAATAAAGGGCCTTTTTGTAAGTATATGGGATTTCATTACGGCAACACTTAAAAATATCATGAATACGCTTTGTAATATTTTCGGTACAGATTTGGATACGGTTAAAACATTCTGGATTAATGTCTGGATTTCAATCAAAAACTTCTTCGTAAATATATGGACGAATATCATAACTTTTGCAACAAATGTTTTCAATTCAATCAAGGGATTTTTTACATCAGTCTGGACTTCAATAAAGAACTTTTTTATAGGTATCTGGACAGCAATTTATAACGATATATCAGCGAAAATACAGTTTATCAAAAATATTATCATAACAGTCTGGATTGCTGTTTATGAATTTATTACTCCGATTTTAGGGGGCATCAGGGATTTTTTCACAAATATTTTTGATGCCGTAAAAAATACTGTCGGAGATGTTATGGACTGGATTTCGGACAAGATTCAGACTGTATGGAATGCTGTAAATGACTTTATCAGACCAATTTTAGAGGGTATCAGAGATTTTGTTTTAGGCATATGGGACACGATAAAAACTAATATCTCTGAAAAGCTGGACGCTATAAAATTTATTGTTTCAAATGTCTGGGAAAACATAAAATCAACGGTTTCAGATATTCTTGACGGCATAAAGTCGGTCGTTTCCAATGTGTGGAATACCATAAAAAATAATATTTCAGAAAAAATGGACGCTATAAAGTTTATTGTCACAAATATCTGGGACAACGTAAAATCGGCAGTTTCTGAAAAAATTACAGGCATAAAAGATACGATTAAGGGCGGATTTGATGAAGCTGTAAATTTCGTGAAAAATCTTGCAGATGAGGCATGGAACTGGGGTGCGGACATCATCAGCGGAATTGTTAAAGGTATTGAATCAAAAATTAAGGCTATAACGGAAGATGTTACAGGTGTTGCCGATGAAATACGCAGTTATCTGCATTTTTCAGTACCTGATGAAGGACCGCTGACTGATTACGAAAGTTGGATGCCGGACTTTATGAAAGGGCTGGCAAATGGAATTAATAAAAGTAAAAAATACCTAGAATCAGCAATAAGCAGTGTTGCGGAATCAATGCAGATTTCATTGAATCCTGAATTTATGGGCAGTCTCGACAGCATTTCGGGTGCAGTTATCAGCGGTTCTTCCGGAACTGTAAATAACTATTATCAGACTGATAATAGCCGGACAGTTAATCAGACGAATAACTCGCCTAAATCGCTGTCACGGCTGGAAATTTATCGGTTGACGATGAATGCTCTTAAGACATGAGAATAAGGGCTATGTGCCCAGTTCACCGAAAGCTTTAATTACAGTAATTCGATTTCAGCTTCAATATTCTATCCTCTATTTCTTTTATTACCTTTTTGAATTCTTCATCCGTTTTTCCGGTAGGATCTTCTAATCCCCAATCATCATCGAATGGTCTGCCTATAAACGGACACCCCACATCACATCCCATTGAAATTGCAATATCAGGAGTGGGTATTTCATCGAATGTCTTGCTGTATTGGGTTAGCTCCATGTCAATACCGTAAAGTTGTTTCATAAGTCTTACAGCATCTTGATTTATCTGCGGTTTTGTTTCTGTACCTGCGGAATAAATGTCAAAAACATCACCTGCAAAATGTTTTCCGAGAGCTTCTGCAATCTGACTGCGGCAAGAGTTATGCACGCAAATAAAAGCAACCGCCTTCTTTTGCTTTTTATAAAATGGGCATTTTTCTTTAATACATTGCTGATTTTTCGCATTGAAACTGCATTGGATTCCGGTGCTTTCTAATTTTACATCATAGTTTTCATTGATATGGTTAATCGCTTTCTGAAAACTTAGATAAGCATCTCTCTTACAGCATCTCGGACCTCCTACTTTTGACAAACTATATAATGCTTCTGACGTGAATTCCATATGTTTTCCCCATGCAGAATCTGAACTCAACGGGCCGGTAGAATCAATAATGGATAGTGAAGCGCCCATTGAACTGACGGCACCACAAACGCCCCACATACCGCAAGTTGCTCCGGGCATCTGTAGACCTCGTTTCATAAGTTCATTTAAACTTATTTGTAAGTCTATTTTCCCGCCTGCATTGTGATAGGCTGTTAACAACGCTGCACCATCCAACACATGATGTTCCAGTCCGTGTATTCTGATAAAATCCATATGAGCAATATTATTAAAAATTTCTATAGGATTTCTGCTTGTTTCCTGTAAACAAGCATTTGCGATTTTCTTTGCAATTTCTTCCATTGCTATTCCACCTTTCCCAATGAGCTGACATGACAACAAAATTCTTTCCAAGTATTCTCGTTTACGGAATAATGATGCCATTTCCCTTCTTTTCTGTCAATCACCAGACCGCATTCACATAAAATTTTCATGTGATGCGATAATGTTGGCTGTGTGATCTCAAAAGCCTCCAAAAGTTTACATCCACATTTCTCTCCATCGAATAACATTTGAATTATACGCAAACGAGAACTGTCTCCCAACGCCTTGCATATTATAGCTAAATCCTTAGTATTCATATTTCACCTCACATTGATATATGTCTATGTGTTTATTATAGCACATACATAGACACTTGTCAATACGTTTTCAATTTTTTACACCAGAAAGGAGGTTCATAACCATGCGATTCACCTTAATTTTAGAAAACGAAACCAGAGAGCAAATCAATATGACAACCACTGTCAACCAGTATATGACCTCCGAAATTGACGGACTTTATCCTCCGGCTGGAACGATCAGCACCTCTACCTACGCAGGCATGGACGGCAGTTATCTCAATAATGCTTTTATCGAGAAACGTAACGTTGTAATCAGTTTTGAGATGCGTGGGATTAACATTGAAAAGCGTCGCCATACACTATACAGAGTAGTGAAAACTTCCCGATATATCAGGGTTTATTATAAAACTGCAAATATTGATGTATATACTGAGGGATATGTTGAGACGTGCGAAATCAATAATTTTCAGCAGTTGGTAAGCGGGCAGATTTCTATTATCTGCCCTGATATTTACTGGTATTCCACCGATACGCAAATCGCCGAATATTCACAGGTTTTCGGTTCTTTTCACTTCATTTTCCCTGATAATGATGAACCGTTTCCGATTGGTATATACAACACACAGAATACAATGACAATTCAGAATGACGGTGATGAGACAGGCTTCACGCTTGAAATTTCGGGCGGACCTGCAAAGAATCCTACAATCCATAATATTGTAACAGGCGAATATATGCAGGTTTCAGGCGATATTGAACAGAGTGACATCATCAGAATTACTACAAAAACAGGCAATAAAACCGTAACTCTGGAGCGTAATGGAGTGGTGACAAATATCATCAACCGCCTTGTTTCGGGTTCTGCGTGGCTGAATCTTCGTGAGGGTGAAAATAAATTTGCTTTGAGTGCGGCAAGCGGACTCCGAAATTTAAAAGTTCGCCTGATTCATAGAAATGCTTATCTGGGGGTATAAAAATGCATATTGAAGTATATAAAATGGCTATAAACGGCGAAAATCTGACAATTACACTTGAGGCAGTCTGTGATAGTTTTTCAAGTCTGCTGTGGGACGTTGAGTATTATCAATGCGGAAGTTTTGAAATCTACATTGCTGCAACTTCCGAAAATCTCCGCACTTTCCAAAAGGATAGAATTATCGGACGCAGTGATGATAAACGGCACTATGGAATAATTGAAAAAATTCAGCTTAATGCAGATGCCGAAAATGGTGATTATCTTACAGTTTCAGGCAGATTCTTAATGTGTATATTAGAACGTAGAATCATTTATCCAACACTGTTTTTTACATCAGAAAAAACATATGCTGAAATTGTGCGTGAAGCCGTTCATAACAACTGTATGAAGCGTGGCGATGGTCTTGTTCGTATGATTCCAAGATTGAAACTGGGCGGA
>CAJTOG010000042.1 GCA_910577575.1 uncultured Ruminococcus sp.
GGAGGATATAATCCGCTTGAAATGCTTATAAGATTTGCTTTTACCGGAAAAATGGCTGAATGCGATTTGCGTGAAGTTATTAATCCGAATTGGAAAACCTATGGAAGTAATGTATCTTTTCTTATGAAGCCGGGTACTGTTGGTAAGATTACCGGTGTTGAGGAGATTAAGAAAATGGACGGTGTTATTGACGCTGTTCTTGCACGTTATGAGGGCGAAACACTTCCGCCGGAAGGTAAAGGACAGCTCCGTCAGATTATGCTGCGTGTTCTTGGCGAAGCCCCTACTAAAGAAGCACTCTGGGAACAGCTTCATAATGTTTACAGAGCTTTGAAAGTTACATCTCCTAACGGTGAAAATCTGCTGTTAGACGGTTTGGATAAATCAGATTTGGACGGTACTGTCTGAGGGAGCAGAAAAATGGCAAAGAAAATATTTTTAACAGGAGCAGGCGGACTTCTTGGAACACAATTGCTTTATACTCTTGAAAATACGGAATGTTCTGTAACTGCACTTACATCTAAACCTGATGTTCTGGCTGAAAAATTTGGTGTACGTTATTTTTATCTTAATACAGCTGATTTTATGAAAAACGATTATGATTTTTCAAAGATTGATGTGCTGATTCACTGTGCGTTTCCACGAAACAATGATGGTGCATCTATGGCAAAAGGACTTGATTTCCAGCGTGTTTTATTTCAGACAGCAACCGAAAACAGAGTAGGGGCATTAATAAATATTTCGTCTCAGAGTGTTTACGACCCTAAGCGTACAGAACCGGCAGATGAACAAACTCCGGCAGTACTTGAAACAAAATATGCAGCGGCAAAATATATGAGCGAACAGCTTGCTGAAGTTATATGCAGTACCAATAATGTAAAATATACTAATTTGCGTATAGCAAGTCTGATTGGTACTGATTTCAGTCCGCGTATTGTCAACAGATTTGTAAAAAGTGCATTGGAGCAGGGAATTATAAATATTAATGCAGGAAAACAAAAATTCGGGTTTCTTGATGTGCGTGATGCGGCAGAAGCACTGAAGGCAATTGTTTTTTCAAATCCTGATGATTGGAAACGTGTTTACAATGTAGGCGCTGATAAAGAATGGGGAATTTTACAGCTTGCTGAAACTGTATGTGAAATTGTAGAGAATCTGACGGGCAGAAAACCCGAATTGAATATTTCTGAATCTGAAGAAATATTTAGTTCTGCTCTGAACAGTACTTCTTTTTCAAATCAATTTGGTTGGAATCCCAAAATTTCCATATATCAATTTATAAATGAGCTTGCAAATAAAATAATTTCGGGAATGTGATAAGATTATGCTAATCTGGGTAATAGGCAGAACCCTGCCGGAAATGAAAACAGGCATGATGGGTCTTTTTGAGTTTGAACAGGCACAGGCTCTGCAAAAATACGGTGGAAATGATGTTAAAGTATGCTATTTGTATGCTGATAACCGTTCTGTCAAGGTATTGAGATGCTTTGGTAGAAATAATTGTATAAAAGACAACATTGATGTTTTTGGTTCTGCAATGCCTGTTGGTGGACTTCCGCAAGGACTTTTTCAGCCTCTGAAAACGTTATGTATGAAAAAAGCAGTTGCTGAATGTGAAAAAGAATTCGGAAAACCCGATATAATACACATTCATTTTCCGCTTCTTACAATGACAGAATCAATATGGAACAGCCTTAAGAACTACAATGTTCCGATTTTTGTAACTGAACATTGGTCCAAAGTTCAGACAAAAGAAATAGAACCATTCAGAATAAAACTTCTTAAAAAGATTGTGTCTGAGGCAGAAGACTATATTTGTGTTGGCCATTTTTTAAAAGACAGTATTAAAGAGCTTACTAATGTTGACCGTGAAATTTCTGTTATACCTAATATGGTTTCTCCTGAATTCAGACCGCTTGATATTGAAGATAAAGATAAAAATTATTTTGATTTTCTTACAGCTGGCAGACTTGTTCCTTTAAAACGTTTTGATATTGTAATTGAAGCATTTGCTAAAATGTTTAATAATAATCCCAATGTTCATCTTACTGTTGCAGGAGGCGGAGAAATGGAGCAGGCACTCCGAAAACAGATTGAACAGCTTGGCATGAAGAATCAGATTAAAATGACAGGCAGACTTTCTCATGATGAAATAGCAAAGCTTATGCAGAAAACAGACTGTTTTGTTTCCGCAAGTGTACTCGAAACATTCGGAGTTCCGTTTATAGAAGCGTGGAGCTGTGGAAAACCTGTTATATGTGTTAAGCCAAATGCTATTGAATTATATGTAACAGAAAAAAACGGTTTGCTTGTTTCTGCTGATAATTCAGATGAAATGGCAGAAGCAATGCTAACTGTTTTCAATAACCGTAATCAGTATTCATCACATGATATTGCAGAAATGGCAGAAAACCAGTTCAGCCAGAGAGCAATTGCAGGAGAACTGCTGAAAAGGTTCCGTAATGCCTGCGAAAAAAATAATAATAAGGTGATAAATTGAAAATTCTTATTGTAGCCACTTATTTTCCTCCGTATGCGTCAGTAGCGGTTGTACGTGTTTCAAGTCTTGCAAGATATCTTCTTGACAAGGGATATACAGTTTCGGTGCTTACAAAGAAAATGCCCGAACGTAAAAATACTCCTTTACCTTTGGGTCTTGAGAAAATAGAATCAATTACAGAAGTTTCAGTCAATGAAAATGATAAATTTTTTGGCAGAAGTAATTCATATGCTGAGGTTTTCCGTTCGTGTATGAAATCACAAAAACCGGATTGTGTATTTATTACCTGTGGAACATATGAAACTGTTCCTCTCTGTAGAATCTGTAAAGATGAATTTAATACACGTGTCGTTCTTGATTACCGTGATTTATGGATTTTTGATATGAGAAGCAAAAAGGAGTTCTTCAGACCTTCTGAACTTATTAAGAAAATCATGTTCTATTCTACTGAAAAAAAAGCACTTGCATCTGCTGATGCCGTTGTAACTGTAACAGATGGCTGGGCAGATATTCTTCGTAAGGCATATCCTAAAAGCCGTGACAAAATCCATGTTATTTATAACGGATATGATGACCTGCTGTTTTCTCAGATTAATGAAAACGACCGTAAAGAAGCTGAAAAACTTCTTTCAAATATTCCGGACAGGGAAAATGCTGTTATTCTTGCATCATTCGGGAAACTTGTTTATTATTCATATGAACATGGAAAGGTTTTGTTTTCGGCAGCAAAAAAACTTATTGAAAAATATCCGAAACTTGTAATTCTTCACGTAGGACAAAAAGAAGATAATATTGAACGTCTTATGCAAGAAACGGGTTTTCCGTCTGACCATTTTATATGTACAGGTTTTTGTCCGTATCAGATAGGAATGGAAATTCTTAAGTCAGCTGATATGAATCTTCTTATTGATATAAGAAAACAGGCTATTGGCACTAAGATTTATGATTATATCTATGTAAACCGTCCAGTACTATATTGCGGAACAAAGCCCACATATCTCTCAGATTTGGTTTCCGGATTTAAAGGGGGATATGTATGTACAGATGAGGAGCAGGTAATTAAAGCTGTTACCGGAATAATCAATGACAGGAAAAAAACTCTTACTGACGAAGCTGATACAAAAACTTACTCTAGAACTATTCAGAATCGCCGTATGGAAGAACTGCTTAAAGTAAACGATTAACAAGTAAATTTGTATTGAAAGAGAGGTGTGGTTATGATTCAAAGAAAATACCAGTTTAAAGATATAGCAATAATTCTGTTTTTCAGTAAGACTGCTATAACAAATCTTCTTGGTTATTCTGGTATAAACAAAAGTCTGATAGCTTACGGAATACTTGCTGTTACGTATATGTTTCTTGGATTATCATTTATTTCAAAAAATGAAAAGGGTGCTCTTCATTTTGACGGAATAGCTGTTATTGCGGCTGTCGGAGCGGCTTTTTTCCTGACATATCGCAATCATCCTGAATATCATAAAGTATTCTTTGAGCGAAGTGACTGGGCAATTTTCAGTAATGTGTTTAATTTTGTTTCAGCTCCTTTTGCTTACTATTTCATCAGATGTCAGAAGAATATAAATAAACTGAAAGACGATTTTCTTATTATTGCATATCTTAATTTCTTTGGAAACTGTCTTGGGTTTATGTCATCTTCAAATTCAGCTGTAAGCGGAAATGGTGAATCATACAATATGCTTTTCGGTTATCAGATGGCACTTCCGGCAATTCTGTTTCTGTGGTTTTTCCTTTCGGACCGTAAAAAAACCCACTATCTGATTTTAAGCATCATTGGAATAGCAGAAGGAGTATTCTTTGGTTCAAGAGGCTGTATTCTGGGATATGCTTGTTTTCTTATTATATATATGCTTTTTATCGAAAAAGGTTTTACTAAATATAAGGCAGCAACCATTGTAATATCTGCTTTTGGTGCATATGCTCTTATTTCATCACGTTTTAAACTTTTTATTTATAATATGATGATAAAATTCGACATTCACTCAAGAACTTTAAAAAGTCTTGTCGAAGGTGATTTGACCAATGATAATGGTCGTGACCGTATATATGAAATTTTGAGAAGCAGTCTTGAAAAGGCTGGTTTGTTTCGCGGATATGGTGTCTATGGCGACAGATATTTGCTTGATGCAACGTTTTATAGTCATAGTTTAATATATGAAATTCTGATTTCTTTTGGTATATTTTTTGGTGTTATACTTTTATTGTTAATGTTCAGTGCGTTGCTGTGTGCCTTTATAAAATTCCGTAAAAAACAGAATTTCGGACTTTTACTTGCTATTTCATCATTTACTATATGTCACTTACTGTTTTCATATTCTTTATGGTATGAACAGATGTTTGGGGCAATGATTGGCCTGTTGGTTACATTTCTTACTTCTAAAGAATATTGGGATTTTTCAGAAAAACAAGCAATCAGTATTAAAATATCAGAAGAGGACTCTGAAGAGATTTTGAACATATTTGGTGTAACTGAATAATAACATACAGGAAGCAGGAAGGCTCCTTTATTCCTGTATGCAAAGGAGGATAAAAATATGAAAAACTTTGAAGATATTAAAATTGCAGTTGCAGGAACAGGTTATGTAGGACTTTCAATAGCTGTTTTGCTTTCTCAGAATCATGAAGTGAAGGCTGTTGATATCATACCTGAAAAGGTTGAAAAAATAAACAGAAGAATTTCGCCTATTCAGGATGAATACATTGAAAAATATCTTGCTGAAAAAGAACTGAACCTGACAGCTACCCTTGATGCAGAATCAGCTTATAAAGATGCTGACTTTGTTGTTGTTGCAGCTCCTACAAACTATGACAGCAGAAAAAATTTTTTTGATACATCAGCTGTTGAGTCAGTTATTAAGCTTGTTCTTAAAGTTAATCCTGATGCAATTATGGTTATAAAATCTACAATTCCTGTCGGATATACTGAAGGTATTCGCAGAAAATACAACACGGAAAATATTATTTTCAGTCCTGAATTTCTACGTGAGTCAAAGGCACTTTATGACAATCTTTATCCGTCCCGCATTATTGTTGGTACGGATATAAATAATGCTGAGATTACAGAAGCTGCTCATATATTTGCCAAGCTTCTTCAAGAAGGTGCAGTGAAGGAAAATATAGATACTCTTTTCATGGGGTTTACCGAAGCAGAAGCTGTAAAGCTTTTTGCCAATACCTATCTTGCATTGCGTGTATCATATTTTAATGAACTTGATACGTATGCAGAAATGAAAGGACTTGATACACAAGCAATTATTAACGGTGTGTGTCTTGACCCAAGAATAGGAACACATTACAATAATCCGTCATTCGGATATGGCGGATACTGTCTGCCAAAAGATACAAAACAGCTTCTTGCAAATTACGCTGATGTTCCACAGAATATGATGACTGCAATTGTTGAGTCAAACAGAACAAGAAAGGATTTTATCGCTGACAGAGTTCTTGCTATGGCTGGTTATTATAGCTATTCCGACGGTGAATATGATATTGCTTCTGAAAAACATTGTACAATAGGAGTTTATCGTCTTACAATGAAATCAAATTCCGATAATTTCCGTCAGAGTTCTATTCAGGGTGTTATGAAGCGTATTAAGGCAAAGGGTGCAGATGTAATTATTTATGAGCCAACTCTTGAGAATGGTACAACTTTTTTTGGAAGTCTTATTGTAAATAATCTTGATGAGTTCAAAAGTCAGTCTGATGCTGTTATCGCAAACAGATATGACTCATGTCTTGATGATGTATCGGAAAAAGTTTATACAAGAGATATATTCATGAGAGATTAAAATATTTCAAAGGTCAGTTATAACTGACCTTTTTTTGTGTACATAACTGCAATATTTATTATTAAGTCTTAAAAAAAGCTGATACTTATAAAAAATTATAAGTATCAGCTTTTTTCGTTCAATTTTGATTATATTTCGTTAAAAGCATCTTAATTCAAACAAAAGTTTTTTATCGGATTATACACCATAAGTATTTCTGTATTCAAGCATTTTATCAAGATATTCTTTACCGGAAACAATGTCATTTTTGATAGCGTCAATAATATCCTCCATTGTTACAATAGGATAAACAGTAACGCCAAAATCACGTTTTACTTCCTGAACAGCTGAAAGCTCTCCTGTACCTTTTTCCATGCGGTCAACAGTAATAACCATTCCTGTAACATCAACATCAGCAGCGGACTTGAGTTTTGGCATAGATTCACGCAAAGCTTTACCGGAAGTCATAACGTCATCAATGATGATAACCTTTTCACCGTCAGTAAGTTTTTTTCCTACAAACATACCGCCTTCACCATGGTCCTTGGCTTCCTTGCGGTCAAAGCAATATGAAACATCAATGCCGAATT
Source organism: uncultured Ruminococcus sp. (assembly GCA_910577575.1). Lineage (GTDB taxonomy): Bacteria > Bacillota > Clostridia > Oscillospirales > Ruminococcaceae > Ruminococcus. The sequence continues at coordinate 6,876 of CAJTOG010000042.1, forward strand.
TATTGCTTAGTGCAACGACAGTAGAAACGGCAAGCGGAATACCCTTATAAGCCGGACCAAAAAGAGTATCGGCAGGAATATTATTTTCATGAATACATTCAGCATAATATTCACCGAGTTCAGCAAGCTGTGTGCCTGTTTTATAATTTCCGCAGTTAATAAAATAGGGTGCAATTCTGCCGCTTTTTAAAGTAAATTCACCGAATGTAAGCACTCCGCAGTCCACCATGAATTTAATGAATTTTTCTTTGTAAGTCATAGTTTTTTCCTCCGTTAATATAAAAATTTAAATATACGGCATATAGTTATTTCATTTAATCTTATACTCAGGAACTTTATTGAAAATATCTGTTCCAAATTCTTCAAACATAGAATATACGCCGTCTTTTCCTGTTATTATATGGTCAATAAGAATAATATCGAGAAATTCCAGAGCTTCTTTGAGATGTATGGTTACGTTTATATCTTCCGGTGATGGATTAGAATTATCAGATGGATGACAATGAGACAGAAATATATACTGAGCATCGTTTTCAAGTGCAAATTCAGCAACTCTGCGATATGATATACCTACATCAGTTAAATTTCCTCGTGAAAGAATTTTACTGCATATAACCTTGAAATTTTTATCAACTGCTACAACGACTACTACTTCTCTTTTACTTTTCCTCAAAAGTGCCGAAAAATACTTTTTAGATTTTTTTATGGTATTGAGATTCATATCCTTGCATGGACTGAAAACAAATATGCTGATTATATCAGAAATAAGAGAAAACAAGGTTATAGTTTTTATATTTGTTTCATATTCCTTCATGAGAAATGGAATATTTGAATCGAGGATTGTGTGCAGATTGCAGTATGATTTTATAATATTATTACTTATTTCAACAGCTCTTTCATTAATTTCTGAATACGAAAGTACCAACTGGATTTTTTCCAGTTCTGTAAGAGAAGAATAACCATGCAATTTATATTTCAATCTGACATCATCGATTATTTTATTTGATACAATATCTTTGCCTTTCATAATTTAAAATTTATTTTAAAAATCCAAATGCACTGTTTTTTCTGAGAGAGTATACTTTGGAACCAGCAAAAATTACAGTATCAACCAGTTCTATTCCAAACGGAGAAAATTTTTCAGAAAACATTTTTGTTATCATAAAATCCTTGCTATTTGGAAAAGGAATACTGTTTGCATGGTTTATTCCAACAGCAATTTTAGTGCAGTCACTTTCAAGTAGAACCCTTGCGATTTTTCTGAGTTCGGAACTGAAATTGATGACACTTTCTTTTGTAAAACTTATTTTCTTTACAACTTCAAGACGCTGATTCATAGCCAATAAAAGACATATATTTGAAGAATTTCCCGAAAAATAATTCTGGAAATATTCACAGAGACTTTCGATTGTATCAATAAAAGAAAATATTGAAGAAAAGTTATTGTAATCATTGCATATGTCATACAGCAATTTAAAAAACATAACAGTGGATTCTCCGACTCCTTCAATTTTCATAAGTTCTTCACGGGGAGCACTAAGTATATTATCAATACTTTTGAATTTATTTATAAGGCGGTGTGATATGTCATTTGTATTTTTTACCTGCATCACATAAAAGAGAATCATTTCAACAATTTCATGATTGAACAGTGATTCAATTCCATAAGATAAGAATCTTGTTCTTATTCTTTCTCTGTGACCCTGATGCAAAGAACATTTCTTCATAAATTTTTCTCCATATAGTATTCTGAACAGAAATAGATGTTATAAGCCTATTAATAGTATATCATAATAAAACAAATATTTCAAGTCTTAGAGCAGATTTTTTTGAATTTTTATAAAATTGAAGTGTTTTATTGAAAATATTATTGTTTTTATATGTTTTTCCGGAAGATTAATATTTCAGTAATAAAAATCAGCTGTATATTTAATACAGCTGATTTCATTTATGGTCGAGGTGACAGGATTCGAACCTGCGGCCCCTACGTCCCGAACGTAGTACTCTACCAAACTGAGCCACACCTCGATAACATAAATAATTATACATGAAAAAAACTGATTTGTCAAGTGTTTGTAATTATTTTTTTTATTTAACTTTAATTTATAAAAAAACTATTGACAAACAGTGAATTTTATATTATAATGTTACAAGTGGGCTTTAATTATTTAAAGCTTTACAGCAGAATAATATATTTTATGAAAGGTCGTGATATTATGGGTTCAAAAACCGCCGCTCTGATTATACTGATAATTTATGTTGCTGTCATGGTCGGAATTGGTTTTTATACCTCTAAGCGAACAAAATCCACAAATGACTTCATGCTCGGCGGAAGAAACGTCGGTTCATGGCTGACTGCATTCTCTTATGGAACAACATATTTTTCAGCAGTTGTATTCATTGGATATGCCGGACAATTTGGATGGAGTTACGGTATTTCTGCAACATGGATAGGAATCGGAAATGCAATAATCGGAAGTCTTATACCGTTTTTTCTTATCGGAAGACGTACCCGTCTTATGACAAATCATATCGGAGCAAAAACAATGCCTGAATATTTTGAATACCGCTTTGATTCAAAATCATTGAAAACAGCTTCGGCACTCATTGTATTCATTTTCCTTATTCCTTATACAGCTTCTGTTTATAATGGATTATCTCGTCTTTTTGGTATGATTTTTGATTTAGGTGAACACGGCGGAATAATTATAATAATCCTTATGGCTGTTCTTTCGGCAGTTTATGTAACTCTCGGAGGATACAAGGCAACTGCACTCAATGATTTTTTTCAGGGAATTATAATGCTTATAGGTATAGCAAGTGTTGTCGTTCTTACTGTTCAGAAAAAGAATGGTCTTACAGAGGCAGTTGATGCTCTGAATCTTATTTCCGACAGCAGTACCCCTGAAAATACCCTTGGTTCGTTATTCGGACCTGACCCGATTAATCTTTTTGGTGTTGTACTTCTTACATCGCTCGGAACATGGGGACTTCCTCAGATGGTGCAGAAATTCTATGCTATCAAGGATGAACAAGCTATTAAAAAAGGAGCTGTTATTTCAACATTTTTTGCAGTTGTCGTTGCCGGCGGTTCATATTTCATGGGGGGATTTGTCCGTCTTTACTGCACGCTTGATTCGGGGGATATAAGCAAATCGTTTATTGAAACGGCAAATGGAAAACCTATTTTTGATACGATGGTTCCTGCATTGATTCAGGAGGCACTCCCCAATATGCTTATTGGACTTATAGTAGTTCTTGTTCTCTCTGCTTCGCTTTCCACACTTTCATCACTTGTTCTGACATCAAGTTCAACTCTCACAAATGATTTAATAAAACCGAGAGTAAAAAATTTCAATGATAAGAAACAGATGCTTACAATCCGTGTATTTATTGCAGTATTTCTGATAATTTCAGTAATAATCGCCTGCAATAAAAATGCCTCTATTTCAACACTTATGTCATATTCATGGGGAGCTTTATCCGGAGCTTTTCTCGGTCCTTTTCTCTATGGTCTTTTTCTTAAAAAGGCATCAAGTGCGTCAGTATGGGCAAGTCTTTGCACTGGTATAGGAATAACTGTTATACATATGATGCTGTTCAGCATGGGAATAAGTGCATTTGATGGTATAAAACAGGCTGTGATAAATTTGAATTGTCCGCTCAACCTGCTTTCTCCGATTAATGCAGGTGCATTTGCAATGATAATCTCACTTATTATAGTACCTGTTGTAAGCAGTTTCACAAAATCTCCTGATGAAAAAATTGTTGAAAATGCATTCAGCAGTCTCAATACAAAATAACAGGAAAACCGGCTGAAAAATACAGCCGGTTTTTTATTTTATGCTTGACCTATGTAATGAAATGAGATATAATTATATTGAGGTGAAGTAATTGAAAATATTTAAAAAATTAATGATATTATATACAATGTGTATGCTGACAGGCTGCAATTCGTCACTGAATGAAATAGGTTTTAGCAAGGCTTCGGCAGAAAATAATGAGGATGAATCTGAAGTTTCCTATGATGATGTATACAATGGCATTGTTGAATCACTGAAAAATATGAATATGATTTCAGAACACAGAGGTTTGGTTGATAGGTATGATGTCGGTATAGCAATTGAAAAAATAAGGCAGACCCATCCTGAATTTTTCTGGATTGACGGATATACCACTACAAAATCATTTGGAAAAACAGAAATTGAAATTAATCCTATAAATGATTATTCATCTGATATGCTTTCAGTAATGCTTGATGAACTTGTATCAGCGGCGGATAGACTTATAAGTGAAATTCCGGCAGGGGCTGATGATTTTGAAAAGATTGTTTTTGTCCATGACTATATAATAAATCATACAACATATGATACAGCAGGAGCAGAATTGATTGAGAATGACTTATATCATCAAACAGAAGAAAAAGGTATGTTCGGTACGGCTTATGGATGTCTTGTTGAGGGAAAAGCAGTGTGTGCCGGATATGCAGAGGCTTTTCAGTATATTATGAACAGACTTGGAATTGAATGCGGAATGTGTCATGGAAGTGTTTCAGACGGTCAGCATGTCTGGAATTATGTCAAATTGAATAACAAATATTACTGGATTGATGTTACATGGGACGACCCTGCTCCTGATGAGGGTAATGAAGAAATTCTGCGTCATAATTACTGTCTGATTGATGATGATAGACTGTTGAAATCACATCTTATAGATTATAATTGTCTTTTTATTCCGGAGTGTTATTCAATGGAAGAAAATTATTTTGTAAAGAATAATGCTTATCTTACATACTATAGTGATGATGGGATTGCTGAAATACTAAATAATTATTCAGATTCAAGAGATGTTGAAATTATGTTTTCTGATGATGATTCGTATTCAGAAGCTGTAGAAAATCTTTTTGAGAACGGTGAGATATGGAAGTTTGTTGACAGCGGAGAAGTCACTTATGCAGGAGATGATTCTATGTATATATTAAGGATAATATATTAAATAAAAAACTTTGTTTTTTTATTACTTATCCTTTCTTCGTTATTGGCGAGTTGACTAAGCGTGAAAATAGACTTACGGAAATCATGACGTTGTTTTCTTGTTGCATCAATCCCACATAAAGTGTTGAGTAATTTCGTGGCGTTATTGCGATGTTCAGAAAAACAATTATAACGGAGACAAATAATATGAATAGCCAGACACTTGGGACTTTTATCGTATCAATAAGTTTATTGCCCATCTTTGCAGTGGATAAGCTATAATCAGCATAAAACCACAACTGATAGCTCCGAAAGCACGCTGGTTTTTCATAGGCAAATAGCATAATAGGATAATCAAGCATAGTGCTGAAAAATTCATGTGAATTTATATTATCTCTCTTTTCTTTTTTGACCTGTACAGATTTTTTCAAAACTATACTGATATTTTTTGATTTTAGAACTGTCCCGTATTTTTACAGGCAGTGTTGGTTTCATAAATTCAGAAAGAGTCTGGCGTGATTTATATACATTTTCGTGGCATGACAAGTAAACGCATCAGGCATATATTCTATGCTGAAGGTAAGAAATATCAATATGAAGTGACTGTTGGATAATAATATAGTTCACAGTTATTCAAATAGCAATTATTATGTTTTTTTCTTGTCAGGAATATAAGTCATTTATATTTCAGAGGGTAAACTTAAGTATTTTCAAATTGATATGGAAACTTCATATGATTTTTTTGTTGCATTCGATATCAAGCACAATCCTAAAGGGAACAGGATTCTTATGTGAGGTGCCTTACGGTGAATATATTGTCCGTGAAATTAAAGCTCCCGACGGATATATTCTTAGTGACAAAAAATATCCGGTTACAATTATTGAGAAATTCGTTATTTTGGTATATAATATAAATATATTAATATTTCAGGTTATAAAAAGCCTTAGTATAATTGTATCACAAGGCACCTGAAAAGTAAATAGAAAAGTGTAAAAAAATAACCTGCTTTAATGAGTAGTCAGAAAGTAATGTGAACGTGAGATTTGTCGGTGTGGACGGCAAGAAAATACTGATACTCATTTTTAAGAAAACGCTCGCACAATTCTCTGCTGACTTCAAGAGCCTGTTCCTCTTGCTCTGATTTTGTCAAAATCCCTGCTTGCCTGATAAGGAGCGGTACTGCAATCGGATGTGATAATAAGCCTGCCGTTGTCGGTCTTTTCGGGGTTGACGATGTATGTTAGTGCTTTAACCTCAGTAGCTGTGATTGGAAATATCTTAGTGGCTGCCAAATTTGATTGATACTCTCCTTGATCTCTGCAATATTCTCATCGTAGATTTTACCTGTACTGTTTACCCTCACGGGTATCTGATTTACATTGTTCGCAATGGTAGTCATAAGGCGGTGGATTTCTTTTAATTCACTTTCGCTGAATTGAACGATATGTCCACTTAAAAATCATTGCTCGGATAAACTCACTTCTCGACTTCAAACCGCTGTTGCGGAACTTACGCTCAATGGCTTCGTATTCCTCCTGAGTCAATCGTATCTGCATATAGCGATTGTGGGTATCTCTTTGCTTTTTCTCTGTTATTTTTCTCACTTCTTTCATCGGGGTCTTAGGGGCAGCAGCCCTCTGACAAGTAATCTGCATTGAAGCATTCAGTTTTCCGAAACTGTAATGTGGAGATGTCGTGCTTGCTGGGTTAGATTTACCCCTGTCGGGGTAAATTCTATTTGAGCCTTCGGCTCTTCCGATTTTGCACCTTTCATAGGAGCAAAATCGTTTCGGGATTGCGTGATGCAATGTCTCCTCACTTATCAAGTACAAAAAATTGAAATTCGGGTACAAAAATTGCAAATATTCATAGAAAATTTACAATTAGAATCTGTATAGACAGAAACAATTATTTAAAATCTGAGGTAATGTATATGTTGTTATCATTTACAATCATTTTTCTTGTTGGACTTTCGGCTACAGCAGTCTTTGAGAAAATTGAATTGCCTCGTATCATCGGTATGCTCGGTGTAGGTATTATCGTAAGTTTGTATATACTTGGTCTAATCGATTCGTCCATACTTGGAATATCCTCTGAGCTTCGGCAAATCGCCCTTATCAGAACTGGTCTTTCACTCAACCTATCTGACCTAAAAAAGTTGACAGACCTGCCGTGCTGATGTTATTCATGTCCACCTGTTGTGAGAGGAGCGGGTATGTGATATTCGCTTCAATACTGCTTGGCGTGAATTGTATTGAAACAGCGGTCATGGGCGCGGTATCGCCTGCGGTTGTCGTGCCGAGAATGGTCAGACTGATAGAAGAAAAAAACGGTACGCAAAAAAGCATACCGCAAATGATTCTTGCAGGAGCATCCTGCGATGATATTTTCGTGATCGTCTGTTCTCGACTTTCGTAACAATGACTCAGGGCGGCTCAGTAAGTTTAGTTTATTTTCTGAATATCCCTATGTCAATCGTACTTAGTATACTGCTTAGCTTGTTGGCTGGCTTTGCTGTGTGTCTTATCTTTGAGAAGTTCTATCGGCATAATTTCATGATTTATTACAAATAAAAACTTTTCATGCGACTTTTGTGCAACTCTAAATCTAAAACAAGTATTACTACACCACACAAATCAATTTTCTAAAAATATGCATGAGTATTTTGATTATTTTATCGCTTCATTTGAAACAACAGAAATAATAAGACAAAAGAAAAAGCTATTACTTCTTAAATACAACAGCTCTTTTCTATCCAAAAGCGTCCTCATACAAGCTCTCTCAGCTTTTCCAGAAAAACCTCTGCCGCCTTTGAGAACACATAGTGTTTCTTCCAGATCATATCAAGTCCTACATTGAGTTGTGGTTCAAGTGGTCGAAAACAAAGAGAATTTTCAGCATAGTCACGGATAATGTTTTCGATACAAAGCGCTACACCAACATTTTCCTCCACAAGAATAGACGCATTGTAAAGCAGATTGTAGGTTGCAGCGACATCATATTTTTTTGATATACCGCCCGACCAGCCTGAAAATTCTCCTTCTACCATAGCCTGATTCGCTGTAATGATCGGGATGTGCAAAAGATCTTTGGGCTGTATTGTTTCCTTTTCTGCAAGTGGATTGTCTTTACGCATAAGCACACCCCAGCGGTCGGTGGTAGGCAGTTTGATGAGGTCATACTTTGACATATTGGCAGGCTCTATGCAGATGCCGAAGTCTAAAAGTCCACGGTCAAGTCGTTCTGCAACATCTTCTGCGTGACCACTGTAAAAGTGAAAACGGATATTCGGGTATCTGCACCTGATGTGATAAATAACCCTCGCAAGTGTACGCACTCCCTCCGTTTCGCCGCTGCCAATGTAAATATCTCCGCTGATTTCCTCAGTAGCAGGATTTAGATCGTCTTTTGTTTTTTCTACAAGCTCGATAATCTCCTCAGCTCTCTGACGAAGCAATGCTCCCTCGTCTGTTAAAATGACCTTGCGGTTGGTGCGTTCAAAAAGTTTGACACCAAGCTCCGCCTCCAGATCGTGGAGCTGACGGGACAACGGTGGCTGTGAGATATGAAGCTGTTCGGCAGCTTTTGTAATGTTTTCCTCTTGTGCAACAGCAATAAAATACTTTAATACTCGTATATCCATAGTTAGTAATCCCTCCAATGATATTATAGCATATTTCGCCATACTTTTCAAGTATGTCAGAACAAATAAAATATGTATTTGATATTATCAGACTGCTGTGCTATAATGATATTAACACAAGAAAAGGGCGGGATAAAATGCTGAAAAAGGTGCTTGAATACTTTACAACAGGCAGAACAGATATGGACGAGAACGAACTGAACGATTATATCTGGTCGGTATGCCAGGAAACACAAAAGAAACTAATTGAGCTTAATACCACATACCATACCCCCGATGAACTTCCCAAAGTGATGAGCGAGCTGATGGGTGAACAGATCGGAGAGAACTTCCGTATGTTTACTCCGTTCTATGCAGATTTTGGTCGGAATATCCATATCGGCAGCAATGTGTTTATCAATTCGGGCTGTCATTTTCAGGATCAGGGCGGTATTTACATTGGTGACAATGCTCTGATTGGTCATAATGTGGTGCTTGCAACGGTCAATCATGATCTGAATCCGCATGACCGTAGAAATCACTATGCTCCTATCCGTATCGGAAAAAGTGTGTGGATTGGCTCAAACGCAACGATCCTGCAAGGTGTTACTATCGGTAACGGTGCTGTGGTGGCGGCAGGGGCAGTTGTGACAAAGAATGTTCCCGAAAATATAGTCGTAGGCGGTGTGCCTGCAAAGGTTATTAAAAGAATAGAAACGGAGGAGATGACATGATGAAGGTGTTAGGTATCAGTGCAAGTGCAAGAAAAGACGGTAATACTGCAATTCTGATAAACACTGTATTTGAGGAGCTTCATAAAGAGGGTATCGAAACAGAACTTATTCAGTTTGCAGGAGATGTGATTGAACCGTGCAAGGCTTGCTGGGCTTGTGGAGGAAATGGCAACTGTGTTCATCGCAAGGATATTTTCAGAGATACTTTTCAAAATCTGTGTAATTCCGGCGGAGTGATACTCGGTTCTCCAGTGTACTCTGCGAACGTATCTGCCAATATGCAGGCATTTCTTGAAAGGGCGGCGGTAGTTGCTGATTGTAACCCTGAGATATTAAAACACAAGGTCGGTGCCGCTGTTGCTGTGGCAAGACGTGCAGGAGCAATAACTGCTATGGACAGTATGAACCGCCTATTTTTGAATCATGAAATGTTTGTAGTGGGTTCAAGCTATTGGAATGTGGCATATGGCAGACTTCCAGGTGATGTGACAGAGGACGAGGAGGCTATGAACACAATGAGAGCACTTGGCAGAAATATGGCATTTCTGATGAAAGTGCTGAGTAAGGAGTGAACTTATGAAAAAAATATTTTTATCTGTATTAGCGGTTATGATCGCATCTGTAAGTGTAATCGGGTGCGGTAATGCAGAAAAGCATACAAAAAACAAGGCAGAGATTCAGGCAACAGCAGTTTCTGAAACACTATCGTCTGAACAGAAAATAAAATTCACAATAGATGATATTCGGGATTTGCAGGATTTTCTTCTTGCGAAGCCCACAGATA
>CAJTOG010000043.1 GCA_910577575.1 uncultured Ruminococcus sp.
TGTAGTTTCAGGTTCTGTTATAGTTACAGTAGTTTCTGTTGTTGTTTCGGTATCAGGAGCTGTTGTAGTTGTTGTAACCTTTTCTGTAGTTGATGTAGTTTCAGGTTCTGTTGTAGTTACAGTAGTTTCTGTTGTTGTTTCGGTATCAGGAATTGATGTAGTTGGTATAACTGTTTCTGTGGTTGCTGTAGTTTCAAGTTCTGTTGTAGTTACAGTGGTTTCTGTTGTTGTTTCGGTATCAGGAGCTGTTGTAGTTGTTGTAAATGTTTCTGTAGTAGTAGTAGTTGTTGTTGTTGTTTCTGTTGTTGTTACAGTGTCAATATTGAGATTATTATCCTTTACAAGCTTGTTATTATAAACATATTTTAAGGACTCTTCAGGTGCGGTAATTTCGAAAGAGACATCATTTCCGGATTTATCTTTTACGGACACAGTGCCTATATCCAATAAATTATCTTCAAAAAGTGGGTCTGTTCCGGAAAGATATATATTAAGCTGTTTCGTATCTGAGTTATAACGGTATTCAGAAATGTTAATGTTATCTTCATCATTGAATGTAAAAGAAACATCAGCATCTTCATCAGCATTGACTTTCAGACTTAATTGAAGTGCAGTAATTTCATCATATGCTTCATTATCTGAAACCAGCGTGATTTTTCCTGAACTGTCAATTTTTACTCTGTTATCTGTTTCGGCAGCAGTTGTAATAATCGACATTGCACTGCTGAACACCAAAGCAGTGAACACACCGGTTAAAAATTTTTTAATCATATTATACTCCTTTTATCATCTGCTTTTCTCAGTCGGCGTTAAGCATGATTGTTGGAAGTTCCTTTGGTACTGTTTCAAACAATGTATCACTTACCAGACGCTGTCCTTCATTTGTAAGAGCGTTATTTACTCTGTAAAGTTCAGCACGCACATTTTCAGGCATTACCATATTTTCCATCTGTTCAGGTTCAATCCAGTAAACCCATGTTCCGTCTGAAACATTTGCAATATTTCCGCTTTCCGGTACATCTGCAAGAATTATCTGCTGGGCTTGAATATTATTTGATTCATCATAACCGCCTACAATATTTCCATTTTTGTCATAAAGAATAACTGTGTTATAAGCAGGATTTCCTTTATATGCACCAGTGAATATAAGTGAATCTTTCGGAATGATGTCCTCAGGATTTTCTCCGTATTTATATTCTTTGCCAAGAGTACCGATAACTACTGATTTTTCCTCACCGGCTCTGCGGAAGTCAACATTATCGCCTGTTGCACTAAGCACATCAATTTCAGAAATTGAAACTGTAGTATTTTGCTGATTGAGAATTACAAGTTTTACTGCTGTTGCGACATAAGTGCTTATATACTTATTATCATCATTTGCAAAGTAAACAGTTTCACTTCCTTTGAATTCGCCTTCTGCTGTGAGAACCCATTCATCGTTTTCCATTACATATATTTCATATTCGCCTACTGATAAACCATCGCCGGCAGTATATTTCATACCTGTTGTTGTAAGTGTCTGATTGAAGTCAATAACGATTTCTGCTGAATTGCTGTCTACATGCGGATTGTAAATTGTATTAAGGTCATGGTCAATTGCCTGTTCTGCTGGATTACTTACTGTCTGTTCACATGGCATTTCATCTGTGGATTCGTTGATAACTGCATCAGCTGTCAGACCTTTTGTACTAATGCTCCAGTTGGTTTTATCCATACTTCCGTCATGTTCAATTTTTACTGACTTTGTGGTCACAGACTCTGAACGATTAAGATATTTATCTATAAGCGTAATTTTATAAAATACGGCACGGTTATTCATTGTTGTGACTGTATCTGTAAATTTAGAACTTGTTGCAAATCCTACAGGAATTTCTTCAACATTACCACCTGAAATAGTGCAACGGATTACTTCATAACCGAGTATATCGTTTTCTGGAATACCAGTAGGGGTGAAATCGAGTTCAACCTGATTAGGTTCTTTTCCGATATTAACTGAAACATCGTTTATTGCCTTGACAGAACCTTCAGTGCCTAAAATGCTTCCTTCTCCCTCAAGTGAATATACACGGGAATCATCACTTACATAATATATTGCTCTTGTTTCTTTTTCAAACTGTTCTGCATATTCAATTGTTGCTTCATTTGGTTCTTTGCCCCAGCGTTCAAAGAATTCAAGAACATTTTTGTTTGAAGCGGCACATGCAAGACGCATAAGATTCTGGTCTGTACCGCCATTGAGCACAAGTTTTACGCCGTTCGGTGCGGGAGCTGCATTTGGATTTCTTGAATATGTGTCAACCCTTGCATAGAAAAGATTATCAAGCTGTTCATTATAATCGGAGTAAGTCTTGTAATTGAGACCTTTGTCATAAGCAAGGTGGAGTTGCCAGTACATTCCGAGCTGAGTTGCTATATTTGAAGCATTACCCTTTGTACCAGAAGTAACCTTACTGTAAATGTTATTATAGTTGAAACGCATACCTGCATTTGAATCTTTTGCCTGTGCAAGCTGTGCAAAATAGTTGTTTGTGATTTCTGCTACTGCATAACTGCCCTGATTTATACAGTGTCCGATTTCATGAGCAATGCCCCATCCAAAATAACGTCCGCTTATATATCTTCCGTCTTCGTCTGCTGCTACAGGGTTGCAGTTTACCATTCCTCTTGTTTCGTTCCATTCAATACCTATGTGATTTCCGGCAGCATACATAAATGCTCCTGAGAACATACGCTGATAACGGATATTAAGATGACCTTTCGGAATCTGATTTATTGCAGCTGGTGCGGAAGAATTAAGACCTTTATGCTGATAGAAAAGGTACATCATATCTTCCATAGATTTCATACCATTGAGAATTGTTTCAGCACGCTGTTCACTTGTTCCGTTGCCTGCTCCTGAAAGTATCTGCTGTGCCGGTACTGAAATCATCATTGTATCCAGCATAATATCAGATGCACCAAGAATACAGTTTTTATTATCGAAATCGTAGTTTACATTTTTGTTTTCTGAATCTTTATGAATTTCATTGTGAAGTGTTTCAATTTCAGCAACGTATTTGTCAAGTGCTTCAACAAATTCAACTGTACGTTCCTTGCGTTCGTTTTCATCGGTAACTTTATACAAGTCGAGGAAAGGAACTTCTGAACCACCGCTTACACGTACTGCATATTTGTCATTGGCATTGTTGCCTGTGTACTGAATATACAATGCACCGCCAACTTCTGCACCGACACTTGAAGTAAGCTTTGGTATAGTAATTTCATTTGCACCAACTTTAAGGTTAGCAATTACTTTGCCGACTCCGGCAGCTTCAGAATGATACTGTGTAGCTACAAGCTGTAAATTAGTACCATCGCCTGTGCTTCTTGTATTATGTCCTACATAAACTGTTATTGTTTCTCCTGCTGCTGCGGAAATTCCGATAGGCTGCCATGCATTCAGTCCGCCAAAACCACGTCCGACATCATTTGTGGAAATAGTGTTGTGAATTTCTACTGAACTGTTGAGTGATTCATCGTTAAGAATTTTTTCTGCTGTTTCAAGCTCACGGAGAAGAGCAGTTTTATTTGGATTTTCTTCACCAAGCTCATCAGGAGTATTGACTCTTTCACGGAGGGCATCAATATTTTCCTGTGTAACATCATCTCTGAGAACTGTATGCATATCATCTGTATACAATCCCATGATTTCATCTCTCAGAGGGTCATAATGATAGAAGTAAACTTCTGAAACAGTAATTAATCTAGTATAACCAGTAGTAAGACAAATTTGGATTTTATCAGCTTTAACTTTTTGTGGGAATGTAATTACCTGATAAGGTCTGCCTTTTGAATCTTGTTTTGAAGAAATTTGAGCGGTAAAAAAAGCAACTTCTTCATTTCCGTTCCAACATTTTATTCTGACACCATTATAACTTGCACCCATTACTGAAAGTATAGCTACAGTGTTCACTTCATACGCTTCATCAAAAGTATAAGTTAAACCTTTGTTATTAGCATAATAGTGAACACCATCATCCCAGTCACTTAAGTGATAGTAAGAACCTGCTTCATTATCAACGGTTCCCCATCCGGTATTGTTTGCATCTGCGTCTGCTTCACTGTCTATCATCGAACCTCTGCCTCTTGTAACAGAAGTAATATGTGTTTTTCCCGGAATGCCGTTTTCATCACGGTTGATAAGATTATATTTTGGCATTTCGGCAGGATTTAAATCAGATGTTGTTGCTGCACAGTGAATTGATTCGGGACTTGTGCCAAGCTCATTTACACCTTTGACATAAATTTCATATTCTGTAACATCCTGAAGGTCAGGAATATCATATTTATTGTCTTTTATACCTACAATTTCAGTATATTCATCATCACTGCCCCTTAACTTATAATAGAGGTTGTAGGAAAGAGTATCATCCATTTTCTTCCAGCTAACAGAAATACTCTTGTACTTTCCTGTAGCTGAAACATTATCAGGTTTATCCGGAGGGCCGTCAGGTGTCGGAGTAACTTCAGTAGAATCACAGTAACCGCTTCTCCATGTACCGTTGACTGACTGTACGCTTACCTTGTAAGTTGTGTAATTCTTGATTTCTTTTCCGCCGAATGATGTAACTGTAAGAGAATTCGACGAAGTAAGAACTGTTTCGGAAATACCATTACACTCTATCTTTACTTCGTAACCCGTTACGTTTACACAGGGTTCCCATTTCAGACTGAATTGTTCACTTGCAGGTTCTGCAGTGAACTTTTCCGGAATATCCATTTCAGGTTCAGGAATACGGTTTTCCATGCCGTTTACAAATTCAACTTTACTTATTTCAGCAAGATTATTATTTTTCTGCATAGCGGTTACAGTAAGAGTAACTCTTTTAACTGCTACCTGTTTTCCCAGATGAACCTGAATATTTCCGTTTTCATCGATATCAGCGTAAACGTCACTTTCTTTCAGAAGATGATGTACTCCATTTTTCAGAGGAACCTGAACAAAGTTTTCTATACCGTCTTCAACATATGTAACATCAATTAATGCTTCAGAAACAGGATTTTCTTTTCCTGTTTCAAAAGTGATGCCGTCAACAACAGAAGTACCGCCGTCTTTTTCGAGGTCAAAAGCCAGAGAAACAGGATTTTCCCTTGATATTTCTCCTTCTCCTGAAGGCTCAAGAGATATTGTTTCCTCACCGCTCAGCATTTTTTCCAGATTACCGGTTAACTTTGTGTTTTCCGGAACTTCTGCTTTTATAGCCGTAGGTGATACGGTTTCTTCGATTGCAGCAGTAGTATCTTTATCAACTTTATAACTTTTTGTAAAATACATAAGGTCAACTAAATCAGTCTGACCATCACCATTCAAATCGGTTGTACAATTTTCCGGCACTGATTTTCCATCAATAACATCAATAAGAATATTTTTGTCATCATCATCAATATCATTATCACCATCAATATCACCGATAAGAATAACTCCAGGGTGAAGGCCGTCTTTTTCATAAGAATATCCTCCGCAGAAGCCGGTTGTTATTCTTAATGAATATCTTTTTTTGGCAACAGTAATATTCTGTGTATAAGCAGCAAAGCCATCTGCTGTAACTGTAAGAACATATTCACCGTCTGCAAGGTTATCAAAACTTATTTTTTCCTCAACGGTGTTACCAATTTTAACAGTCTCATTTTTAAGAAATCCTTTGTTGTCTGTCAATGTTACATTAAAATCAATGTCATTGTCAATCAGCAGGGCTGAACCTAATGAAATATCAATTTTGCCTACAGCTTCTGTTTCAGCATTATTTTCTGAAATATCGGTTTTGTTTTCTCTTGTAATAGTTTTACCGACATTAGAAAGGGCTCCTTTTGCAGTTATTGTATTTGAAAAACCGGATACCATGGATAATGCCAATAAGAAAGCAACTTTTTTCTTTAAATTAAGTTTTCTCATTGTATCGTTCATAACTAATAATCCTTTCTGATTGCGGCAACTCATTTTTTATTATGTAAAAAACAACTGTTATCTTTAATAAAGACACAGACAAATGCAACTGGCTGTCATACCGTTTATGGTTTAGACCCTAAGCTTTGCGTCCTTACTTTTCAATAAGTTTGCCAAATATAATATCATAAGGGGGGATTTAATGTTCCTCCCGCACTCTCTATAATTATATTATACCATATTTTTCAAGATATTCTACCTTATATTTCAGACAAATACCTGTATTTTTCCGATATTTTAAATAATATATGAAATTTGCTCTTTATAAATATTTTTACTTTAGAAAAAATTTAGCCGATGGTTACATAAAGTTGTAAACACCGGCTTTGTCCTGTTAAGTTTTAGTTATTATTCTATTAAGAGTATTGACCTTCAGAATCAGATTTTTTATGACTTCAACGAATCATTTTCAATTATTCCCTTTAAACCGGCAGCAAGGCCTGCCATACCCTGAATTTCACTTGGGATAATGATTTTTGTAGCTTTTCCGTCGGCAGCTTTTGCAAATGCCTCAAGTGATTTAAGCTGAATGACTTTATCACTTGGATTAGCATCTGATAATTTCACAAGACTTTCTGCAAGTGCCTGCTGAACCAGTTCAATTGCCTGTGCTTCACCTGTAGCTTCAAGTATTTTTTGTTCCTTTACAGCGTCTGCACGAAGAATCATAGCTTGTTTTTCAGCTTCTGCCTCAAGAATCTGAGACTCTTTCTTAGCCTGTGCACGCAGAATCTGTGATTCCTTTTCACCTTCTGCAACAAGTATCTGTGATTTTTTGTCACCTTCAGCCTGCAAAATCTTTTCACGTCTTTCACGTTCTGCTTTCATCTGTTTTTCCATAGCGTCCTGAATTTCACGTGGCGGAAGAATGTTTTTCAGCTCGACACGGTTAACTTTAATACCCCATCTATCAGTTGCCTGGTCAAGGATTGAAGTGATTTTAGTGTTGATTATGTCACGGGAAGTAAGAGTCGAATCAAGCTCCATTTCGCCGATGATATTACGGAGAGTAGTAGCGGAAAGATTCTCAATAGCGGCAAGCGGACGCTCAACGCCGTAGATATACTGCTTTGCATTAGTTACCTGATAAAAAACAACAGTATCAATCTGCATAGTGACATTATCTTTAGTAATAACGGGCTGTGGCTTGAAATCCACTACTTTTTCTTTGAGTGAAACTTTTCCTGCAATCCGTTCAAAGAATGGTATGAGGATATGAAGTCCTGTCTGCCATTCGCATTTGAATGAACCAAGACGCTCAATTACATATACATGAGCTTGCGGAACAATTCTGAAACATCTTATGAATACGATAATCAGAAAAATAATAACCCCTAAAATTATAAAACCTAAAAAACCTTCCATACGGAACCTCCTGATTAATTTTTAATTTTAACAATAAGTTTTGCCCCTTGTACTGCTGTAACAATAACAATGTTGTTTTTTGGAATAAGTCCATCATTTTCCGAAACCGCACTCCAATCAATTCCGTTAAGGGTAACACGGCCTGTATGAAGTTTAGGATTGATTTCCTCGATGACAACAGCAGATTTTCCGACATCAAGTTCGGCGTTTGTAGCAATATGCTTTTTATTGAGCCGTTTTCTGAGAAACGGCATAGTTACCGCCAACAGTATTGCTGATGAAATAGTAAATATTCCAAGCTGAGCAAGAAACGGAATATCAAAGAAAAATGCACAAAACATTGTTATCAGTGAAGCTGCTGCCAGCCAGATTGAAACAAGCTGAATGGTTATGACCTCAATTATGACAAAAATTACTACAAAAATTGCCCAAATCAGTACATCCATAAAAAAGTCCCCCTTTCTTTATTAAAAATCCCTATATATTTATTTTATCATATTATGTTGAAAATTTCAAGATATTCTGTGTAAAATCTTTGTAAAAAATTCTCCGGGATAACCGGAGAATAGTTTGAATTTAAACGTTGAATCTGAAAAGCACAATATCTCCGTCCTGCATGGTATATTCTTTACCTTCAAGACGTACAAGTCCCTTTTCCTTTGCTGCTGACATTGCACCGCATTCAATCAGGTCGTTGAAAGATACGACTTCAGCACGTATGAATCCCTTTTCAAAGTCTGTATGGATTTTTCCGGCGGCCTGCGGAGCTTTTGTACCCTTTTTTATAGTCCATGCACGCACTTCCGGCTTACCGGCTGTAAGGAATGAAATAAGTCCGAGAAGTGAATAACCTTCTTTGATAATTCTGTTGAGACCTGAAACTTCAAGTCCGAGTTCAGCCAGAAACATGGTCTTGTCTTCATCATCCATTTCGGCAATTTCAGCCTCTGTCTGTGCACATATGGGAAGTACTGCGGAATTTTCCTCCTCAGCAAGCTGACGTACTTTGCAGTAGTTTTCATTATTTTCAATATCTCCGGCAAAATCATCTTCTGAAAGATTTGCCGCATAGATTACCGGTTTTGCAGAGAGCAGGGGAGTTGATTTTATAAGTTCGGCTTCATCGTCGGTAAAATCAAATCCTCTTGCTGATTTTCCTGATTCAAGATGTTCTTTCAGACGTTCAAGAAAATCAATTTCAGCAAGATATTTTTTGTCTCCTTTGGCTGCTTTTTTAGCACGGTCGATACGTCTTTCAACCATTTCAATATCTGAAAAGATAAGTTCCAGATTTATGGTTTCAATGTCACGCAACGGATTTATACTGCCGTCAACATGTATTATATTTGTATCCTCAAAGCAGCGTACAACGTGGACTATAGCATCAACTTCACGTATATCAGCGAGGAATTTGTTTCCGAGTCCCTCACCTTTTGAAGCACCTTTTACAAGTCCCGCAATATCTACAAATTCAAGAGTTGCGGGAGTGAATTTATCAGGCTCATACATTTCAGCCAGTTTGTCAAGTCTTTCATCAGGAACGGAAACAATTCCGATATTTTTTTCAATAGTGCAGAATGGGTAGTTTGCAGATTCTGCACCGGCGTTTGTAAGTGCATTAAAAAGTGTGCTTTTGCCAACGTTAGGCAGACCAACCATGCCAAGTTTCATATTTATATTTACCTCTCTTTTGATTATTCAATTTAATTATTTATTTTAATGTTCAATGTGCTTGTTGTTTACAAGTGAATTGATTTCTGAATTTTGAATGCATACGTCTCCGGAATCTGAATTTATGTCATTCGGATTTCCGCAAAGCATATTTATATTAAGTTTTGAATCCATAATAAATACATTTCCACTTCCCTGAGAATCTCCTATGCCTGTGACAAAATCGCCCTCAGAATCTATAACGACTGATGCATTCATAATTTTTATATTGAGATTTCCGCCGATAGTACCAATGCATGACTGTCTGGCAGAACGCATTTTTATGTCTATTTTTCCTCCCCGCACAAGAATTCTTCCGTCACCTTTTTCCAGAACACCTATTCCTACAGCCTGTGCACCAGTACATGAGATTTTTATATCAGCTGAGCTTGCAATTGTAGAAATTCCTTTACAACTTCCGATGCCAGTTACTTTTATTCCTGAAACAGTTACATTGAGCTTACAGTTATCGCCAATTTCAATATTTGCATCTCCATTGAAACTTCCTAATGCCAGACCGTTATGACTGTACGTATAAATCTTAATATCGCCAGAAAGCAGTTTTATTTCTGCATCGTCGTCATTATATCCGCCACCTATGCATACTGTTTCAACACTGTTGCAGATAACTTCAAGACTGCCTTGCATATTTATAATAATATCTCCGTAACTGTGGTCATAATCGTTACCTATGCCTATTCCGTTTGAAGCATTGCAGTCAATAGTGAGCGAACCTTTTCCGCAGAGTTCAAACTGTGAACCCATTGGGACATAAATACCGGCATAGCCAAGTTTGTTTTTCTTTGAAACATTCAAGACAAGTCTTGCATATTCTCCTACCGAAATAGTAGGCTTGCTATTCCCGCTTACTATATTAACATTTTTAAGGGTAAGTTCACAGCTATGATTATCCATTACAGAAATATTCATTTTTACGGGCTTGTCAGGGTCGCTGAATATAGTGAGTTTGCTTTGATAGATATGAATATCAGTATATTTTTCAAGTGCAAGTTTAAGCAAATCTATTTCAATATCATTCTGTGCAACATATACCTTTTTACTTCCGCTGGGACGCATTTCAAGATTTATCCTTATAATTTCGTCTTTGATATCCTTAGAAATACTCTCAAGAAAAAGAGGTTTGGGTTTTGATGTATAATAACCCTGAATCAAATCAACGCCCAGTCTGATTAATGTTTTCATTTCATGGGATGTTTCCACACCCTCAGCAAGCGATTTAAGATGATTATCACGGCAAAATTCTATAATCTGAGTTACAAGTTGCTGCTTTTTTAAGTCGTTATGAATATCCGAGATAAGAGAGTGGTCTATTTTTACATAATCTGGACGGTATTTCAGAAGATTTGAACTGTTTGAATAACCTGTGCCATAATCATCAATTGCAAGTTGTGCATGAGTAAAGCTGAGCCGTTTTTTTATGGTTTCAATAGCTTCCGGAGTTGTATCTCTGTCTTCAACTACTTCAATGACTGTTTTTTCAAAAAGTTCACCATATGTAATGTAAAGCTCATTGAAATCCTCTTCAGTCAGCAGATAATCTGACATTGAATTTATAAACAGCTTTTTATCTTTAAAGACATGTTGATTTTCACTTAAAAGTTTCATCGTATTAAAGAAAGTCAGCTTTTCAATTGCATATAAGCTGTTTTGGCTTGCAGCAATTGAGAGAATCTGTTTAGGTTCCATTCTTATATCTCCTATGGTTCTCATAAGAGCTTCATAGGCAACTATGTTTCCGGTAGTTGTTTCAACAATCGGCTGTACATGGTAAGTAAGCTGATTTTCAGTAATCATACGATTGAAAGTTTGAGCATTTCTGTAAGCATCTTTTTCATGGATATAATTTTCCTCTGAAAACCAGTTTATGAAATGACGTTGGTCAGTACGTGCTTCATAAAGAGCAAATTCAGAGTAGTTCACAAGCATATTGAAATCTGATGCTTCATTTGGATATGAAGAACATCCGATGGAAAGTGTCAGTTTGCTTTTATCGGAAATATCGATAATCTCTCCAAAATTATCGGTTGGAATACAGTTTTGTACTGATTCGTCCATACTGTTGAGGATATTATAAATGAACATTCTGTCACAATCCATGAAAAATGCAAAAAGCTCATAATTGGATTTGTATCCGATTAGAACTTTTTCACTTGCATAGCTTTTAAGAATTTCAGCAACAGAGGCAATACAACAGTTGGTGCTGTCCATAGTGAGAAAAGAACATAGCTTTTCAATTCCGTTTATATATAGTGTAGCAAGACAGCAACTCTGCAAATTGGGAAGAATTTTTTTTACTCTTTCTGCAAAGGAAGGATATGAAGGCAGGTGAGTAATAGGGTCATAAGCCACAAAATTTTTCCCCTGTTCATCTGCAATCTGTCTTGTAAAATCCTGTATAAAGCCCAGCCATTCATCACTTGATTCATATATATTCATTTTGATATATTTCATTTTATTATTATTGCCGAAACGGTATATATGTTTTTGACCTTCAACAGGTGATTTTGAAATTTTTTCAAGAAGATTGAAAAATTCAAATTCATTAAGCTGGGTTCTGGGACATTCAAGCATACGGCTGGCAGCATCATCAAGATATGCTGTTCTTTCCTTTGCGATATATGTAAACGCACCTATATTACCGATAAACTGTTGGAATATTATCCAGTCACGGCTGAGTTCAGGCGGTTTTTTTGATAAATCGAAAATGCTCATAAATGCTCCTGTATCCGCATTGTAGTGCGGAGCTGCGGTTGCGGTTTGCAGCTAACCGTTATATGTTATCATCAATCAAGAAAATCTTTGACTTTCTTACTGCGGCTCGGGTGGCGGAGCTTACGAAGAGCCTTTGCTTCAATTTGGCGGATTCGTTCACGGGTAACGTCAAATTCCTGTCCTACTTCTTCGAGAGTACGGGCTTTGCCGTCTATAAGACCAAAACGGAGCTTTAATACCTTTGCCTCACGGTCAGTCAGGGTTGCAAGTACTTCGTTAAGCTGTTCTTTGAGAAGAGTATGGGAAGCAGCTTCAGCAGGAGCAGGTGCATCATCATCAGGAATAAAATCGCCGAGGTGACTGTCTTCTTCTTCGCCTATAGGAGTTTCAAGGGAAACAGGGTCCTGTGCAACACGCATAATTTCACGTACCTTGTCAATTGGCATATGAAGCCTTTCAGCAATTTCTTCCGGACTTGGGTCGTGACCATTTTCATGCAGAAGCTGACTTGAAACCTTCTTCACTTTTGTTATGGTCTCAACCATATGGACAGGTATACGGATTGTTCTTGCCTGGTCGGCAATTGCACGTGTTATAGCCTGACGAATCCACCATGTAGCATATGTTGAAAATTTGAAACCTTTTGTATAGTCGAATTTGTCAACGGCTTTGATAAGACCAAGATTGCCTTCTTGAATCAGGTCAAGAAACTGCATACCCCTTCCGACATATTTTTTTGCTATGCTTACAACAAGACGGAGGTTAGCTTCAGAGAGACGCTTTTTAGCATACTTGTCACCATTTTTCATACGCTGGGCAAGTTCTATTTCCTCTTCGGGCGTAAGCAAGGGAACCCTGCCTATTTCCTTGAGATAAATTTTTACAGGGTCATCAATGGCGATTCCTTCAGTTGAAAGAGCCATTTCAAGGTCGTCTGTGATAGCTGAATCAAGACCGATTTTAATATCTGAGTCTGAAATCATATCTTCAACTATTTCAATGTTGAGGGTTTCGCATTTGTCATAAAAATTATTAATCTGATCAACATCAAAGTCAAGCTCTTCGAGTGCGTCAGTGATTTCTTTTGTAGTAAGTTTTCCCTGAGACTGTCCTCTTTCAATAAGATGGTCAATAGTATTCTTTCTAACGTCCATATTTTTTCCTCCTGTTTATTCTATATAATAATTCCTCTGAAATCAGGAAATATATTCATTATTTTTTCGCACTGAACATATTTCTTAAAGCTTCATCAGAAATATCATCATTGTGATTGATGCTTTTATGATTTTCAAGAAGTTTCGCATATTCGGAAAATGTTTCCGGATTTACAGAAATTTCTCTGTTTTTTGCTTGTATGCCGATTATTTTTCCCACTTCATCCACAGAAAATTCACTGTTGAGTGAAGCTGAAAAATTTTCCCCGTTTTTTATGGAACTGAGAATAACTGAATATACTTTTTTGTTGAATGAGGTTATGAAAACATCAGCAGGAGCTTCTGCCTCTATTTTTTCTGCATCTTCCGGACGCATCATCAGATAATATATTATATATTCTTCTGCAGCAGCTTCTGTTTTAAATTCAGATGCTTCCGGATTTATGTTGTCATTTGCTGATGTTGTATGTAATTTTATATTCAGCCATGCTTTTTTCTTTTCAGCATAATTATTCTTGTTTATAATACCATTGATGTAATCTTTTAGAACATCAACAGGAAAATCATATTTTTTAGCTGTCCGTGATATGTATACTTCACGTTCGAGTTTGTTTTCAATGCCGGCAAGAAATTTTGAAGCACGTTTAAGAAGCTCAGCTTTGCCTACTTCCGTACTGATTTCAAGACCTTTTTCGCAGTTGTCAAGCATGAAGTTATTTGCGTCATGTGAGTTTTTTATAAGCTGAAGGAAACGCTGTACACCGAATTTTTTAATATATTCATCAGGGTCTTTCGCACTTTCCATGTGGAGTATGCGGGTATGAAGACCAACATCTGAAAAGTGAGATATGGCTTTTTTAGCAGCATTCTGACCTGCTTCGTCATTGTCATAGGCGATTATTACTTCATCGGCATAATGGCTAATAAGTCTTGCCTGATTTGGTGTTATTGCCGTTCCGAGAGTTGCAACAGCATTTTCAATTCCTACCTGGTTCAATGCGATAACGTCCATATATCCTTCGCACAGAATAATCTGCTTTGTATCGGAATTTTTTGCAAAATTCAACGAAAAAAGGTTTGAACCCTTGTCAAATACAGGCGTCTGAGCCGTATTAAGATATTTGGGTTTTGAATCGTAAAGGACACGCCCGCCGAAACCGATGATATTTCCACGCAAGTCGATAATCGGAAACATCACCCTGTTTCTGAATATATCAAAAATCTTGCCTGTTTTCTGTGAACGTCCGCCAAGCCATGCATCAATGATTTCATCTTCTTTATAACCTTTGGACAGCAATAAATCTGTAAGTTCATTCCATGAATCAGATGAATATCCAAGACCATATTTCTTTATAGTCTGAGGAGCAAGCCGACGGTCTGCAAAATATTTCAGACCGGATTTATCTTTTCCTTGAACTAAATTTTTATAAAAAAAGTTTGCGGAAATTCTGTTCATTTCGTAAATTCTTGTACGCCGTTCAGCATTCTGTTTACTGCGGTTATCATATTCGGGCATTTCAATACCGCTTCTTTCTGCAAGAAATTTCAATGCCTCTGTAAAATCAAGATTTTCTGCTTTCATAATAAAAGTTATTGCATCTCCGCCCGCACCGCATCCGAAACAGAAAAAACTCTGTGTATCAGGAAAAACAGTAAAAGACGGCGTTCTTTCAGAATGAAACGGACAACAGCAGACTTGATTTCTGCCCTGCCTCTTAAGCTGAACATATGAACTTATAACGCTTTCAATAGGATTCGCATTTTTTAAATTATAGATAAATTCATCATTCTGAGCCATAACATTAACAGCCTCACTTCCAGAATTTCGGCACGAAAATTTCCGTATACAAGTCAACAGTATATCCGTCACTCATGCCTGCAATATAGTCGCATACTGCACGGTCTGCATCAGTTTCATAAGCAATTTTTCTGTATTGTTCAGGAAGATTTTGAATATTGTTCCTGAAATATTCATATAGCTTCCTTATAAGTCTTTCAGCTTTGATATCTTCTTTTTTTGCTTCAGGATTATTATAGACTCTTTCAAACATGAAGTTTTTTAAATCATCATGAGCTTTGCGAATTTCTGACTGAAAATCAATTGATTCAGCACCATGCTCAATTACTGATGCAACAAGTGAAGTAATTCTTGCATTTTTTGTATTTCCGAGAATTTTGGTACATTCTTTGGGCAAATCATCTGAAGTAAGAATGCCGGCACGTACAGAATCTTCAATATCATGGTTTATATATGCTATAGTATCGGCAAGCCGGACAACACAGCCCTCTTTTGTATTGGCAGTCATATTTGTATGACATTCAATGCCGTTTCTAACTGCTTTGGTAAGATTGAGTCCTTCGCCGTTATTTTCAAGTTTTTCAACCACCCGCACACTCTGCATATAATGTCTGAAGCCGTGTGGACATATTTCATTAAGCACTGCTTCACCGCAGTGACCAAAGGGCGAATGACCCAAATCGTGACCAAGAGCAATTGCTTCTGTCAAATCTTCATTCAAATTCATGCAACGGGAAATAGTACGGGCAATCTGTGATACCTCAAGAGTGTGAGTGAGCCGAGTTCGATAATGGTCACCGACGGGGGAAAGAAAAACCTGTGTTTTATGTTTAAGTCTTCTGAATGCGTTGCAGTGTAAAATTCTGTCCCTGTCACGCTGAAAATCGGTTCTGTAAGGACACTTTTCCTCATCATGCTCACGCATTGTCATATCTCTGTCCGTACTTTTGCATGCGAGTGGACTTAAAATATCAATCTCAATAGCTTCATATTTTTCACGTGCCGTCATAATATCACTCCTTTGCTTAAAATTCTGAAAATCCTTATGTAATACTTATACTTAAATAACAGAAAAACCCCTTTATTTTTTTCATAATTTTTTTATTACGTCTGAAAAATCTTTATAAAGTTCACCACAGTCAGATATTTTAACAGTACCGTTTGTTATTTCATTAAGTTCTTCTTGGAGTGCGGGAAGTTTTTCGTTTATTATAAGTATTTCAAGCAGAATATCTGCACCAAAATCCGAATTTGTTGTTATAATGTCAAAGTTAGGCAATATATGGCTGATTTTGCCGTACATATTATAATCAGTTTCAATTATCAGTTTATGGCAAAGTCTCATATCCATTATTTTTGCAGCATCACATGCAATTGAAGCTGCATGAGAATATGCACGCACAAGACCTCCTCCTCCGAGCAGGATTCCACCAAAATAACGTGTCACAACTACGCATACATCAGTAAGTCCACGCTTTTGAATAACGTCAAGGACGGGGATTCCGGCTGTCCCCTGTGGTTCTCCGTCATCTGAATATCGTGAAATATTGCCATTTTTAAGAATATAGGCATAAGCATTGTGCTTTGCTTTGCGGTGCATGGACTTGATTCTGCTGATAAATTCAACAGCTTCATCATTTGTTTTAACAGGTGAGATATAGCCGATAAATTCAGATTTTTTTTCAATGAACGAATTTGAAACGGCCTTTGAAATAGTAAAGTAATTCATAGAAAAAATCCTCTTGCTATGTAGGAAAAAGCCGCTCTTTTCTGAGCGGCTTATAA
>CAJTOG010000044.1 GCA_910577575.1 uncultured Ruminococcus sp.
GCCTTGGGACGAAAAGATGCAGATGATTATTTTTCAAATTCAGTTATATGTTCTGTTCTGATAAGCCTTATTTTTGTCGGTGCAGGAATATTCATTCCTGATTTGGTACTTGAATTTATGGGAGCTGACAAAAAAATTCTTGAAACAGGACTATCTTATATAAGAACAGTTCTGTTATTTGCCCCATGTTTTATGCTGAATTATACTTTTACGTCTTTTGTAAAAAATGACAACGCCCCCAATATTGCAATGGCTGCTACTTTATCAAGCAGTATATTCAATATAATTTTTGATTATATATTTATGTTTCCGCTGAAAATGGGACTTACAGGTGCTGCTCTTGCTACAGGAATATCTCCTGTTATAAGTATGGGAGTTTGCATGTTTCATTATCTCTCAAAAAATAATACAATACGTTTCAGGGTTCAGTTTCCATCTTTTTCAAAGCTGATACGTTCCTGCTCTATGGGAATCGCAGGATTTATAGGAGAAATCTCCAACGGAATAACAAGCATGGTATTTAATTTCATACTGCTTGACTTAGCGGGCAATACCGCCGTTGCGGCATATGGAATTGTAGCTAATATTTCCCTTGTCGGAATAGCAGTATTTAACGGAATTTCTCAGGGTTTACAGCCGATGGCAAGTGAAGCGGCAGGTATGGGAAATGAAGAATCCAAAAGAAAAATAATCGGATATTCAATGAAAGTCAGCTTTTTATTGGCAGTAATTCTTGTAGCTGCATCATGGATTTTTACACCGCAAATTGTACATTTATTCAACAGTGAAAATTCTGAAAAAATGGCTGAATATGCAATAACCGGACTAAGACTTTACAGCACGGGCTTTCTTCTTGCATCCTTGAATATTGTAAAATCAGGATTTTTCGGTGCAACAGGAAACACCAAAGGCTGCTGGCTTATATCTGTTTCAAGAGGAATTGTAGCTATTGTATTATTTGCATTCATTTTATCAATGTTATTCGGTATATATGGTGTATGGATGGCTTTTCCGGTATCGGAGCTTTTTACACTTATTCTGTCATTTTTATTTACTGAATCAAGTCACAGGAAAGGAGCATGAAAATGACCAATTTAACAAAACAGGCTATCAAAAAATCATGTATAAAACTGCTTAATGAACGTCCGTATCATAAGATAACCGTAAAGGATATTGTTGAGGACTGTGGTATAAACCGTAATTCATTCTACTATCACTATCAGGATTTGCCATCACTTATCGAAGAAATAATTATAGAAGAAGCCGACAGAATTATTCAGAATTATTCAAGAATTGAAACTATAGAAGAGGGACTTAATGCTGCCGTTTCCTTTGCATTGGAAAATAAAAAAGCCGTTCTGCATATTCATAATTCCGCAAGCCGTGAAATATATGAACAATATGTATGGCGTGTATGCGAACACATTACAAAAACTTACATAGATACGGCATTTTCTGATTACAATGTTCCTGAATATGACAAGCAGATTATTATTCACTTTCATAAATGTGAATGTTTCGGACTTATAATCAGCTGGCTTAATAATGGTATGAAAACTGATGTTACACAACTTTTTCATCGTCTTTGCGAAATAAGAAAAGGTATGACACTGGAAATGTTCAGACGGTGTGAAGAAAAAAATTAGACAAAATTCAATTTATGCCCAGATTTTTAACAGACAGGTTTTCCTGTCTGTTTTCTTTTTTCGATAAGTATGATATTATAATATTACGGGAAAAACAACGGCTGATTCTCCGGAGTAGCTGACCGGAATATTCAGCCTGATTTCCCGACCAATAAGGAAAGAGGAGAAAATATGATGTCGGAAAATTATACAAAAACCGCTAAAACTGGTTATATTGCTCTATCCGTAATACTAAGCATATTCGGAATAATTCTTATTTCAGTACCCGATTTTTCAATGACTCTGGCTGTAAGGATATGCGGAGGAATAATGACTGCATTCGGTGGATTCAAATTAATTGGATACTTTTCAAAGGATTTATTTCGTCTTGCCTTTCAGTATGACCTTGCATTCGGTATACTGCTTATGAGTATCGGTGCATTAATGCTTATACGTCCGAAAGGAATAATAAATATTGCCGGTGTTATGATTGGCTTGTATATTCTTGCGGACGGACTCATGAAAATACAGATTTCTATTGATTCAAAGCGTTTCGGCATACGTTCATGGTATCTGATTATGATTATGGCTGTCCTCGCCTGTACAGCGGGACTGGTACTTCTTTTCAAACCGTCGGACGGTGCAAGAATCATTGTTATTCTTATAGGAATTTCACTGTTTTTGGAAGGTGCTCTTAATATGCTTACAGTACTTGTTGCGGTAAAACTTAAGAATAAGAATATAATAGATGTAAAAATATCTGATAATGACTGAAAGAAGGGTTGATATGAAATTTTCAAATGCGGTTGTCAAACACCGTGCACTGATTCTGATTATGGCTGTAATACTTATGGTTCCTGCTGTAATCGGAATGACAAACACAAGAATCAATTATGATATGCTGGATTATCTTCCGTCCGATATGGACACGGTTAAAGGACAAAATGAATTGCTTAGCGATTTCGGTAAAGGTGCATTTTCTTTTCTTGTAATCGAAGATATGTCAGAAAAAGATGTGTCTGAACTGAAATTCAAAATTGAACAGGTAGAACACGTTGAAACAGCTTTATGGTATGATTCGATTTTTGATTTATCTGTACCTATGGAAATACTTCCTGATGAAATATACAGTGCATTCAATTCAGAAAATTCCACTATGATAGCAGTATTTTTTGATACTTCAACTTCTGATGACGCTACAATGGACGCTATCCGTGAAATAAGAAAACTTGCTGATAAACAATGCTTTGTTTCAGGAATGTCAGCAATGGTTACAGATATGAAAGACCTCTGCGAACGTGAAGAACCTATATACGTTGCAATAGCTGTTGTGCTTTCAACAGTCGCAATGCTTCTGCTGCTTGACAACTGGCTTATACCTTTTGTATTCCTTACAAGTATAGGCATGATGATTCTTCTGAATCTTGGCACAAATATAGTTTTTGGTGAAATTTCATACATCACCAAGGCACTGTCCGCCGTTTTACAGCTTGCTGTTACTATGGACTATTCTATTTTCCTTTGGCACAGTTATCATGAACAACTTAATAAATCTCAAAGCAAAGAAACAGCCATGGCAATTGCAATACATGAAACACTTGCAAGCGTTATAGGAAGCTCTGTTACAACAGTAGCCGGATTTATAGCACTTTGCTTCATGTCATTCACTCTCGGCAAGGATTTGGGTATCGTTATGGCAAAGGGTGTTATACTTGGTGTAATCGGATGCGTTACCGTACTTCCTTCACTTATACTTGTATTTGATAAGGTACTTACCAAAACCCAGCATAAATCACTTATTCCTGATATGAATAAACTATCAGGCGTAATTATAAAAATTTTCCCCATAAGTCTTGTTATCTTTGCGATTGCTGTCGCTCCTGCATATTACGGATATTATAAAACAGATAAAGAAGTTTACTATAATATCGGTGAAAGCCTGCCGGAAGATATGGCATTTGTAATTGCCAACAGCAAACTTTCTGAAAACTTCAATATCGCTTCAACTCATATGATTCTTACAGACAGCAATACCTCTCCAAAGGCTGTACGCTCCATGATTGATGAAATGGAACAGGTTAACGGAGTAAAATATGTTCTTGGGCTTGAATCAGTTGTAGGTTCTCTTGTTCCGGAGGAAATTATCCCTGAATCAGTAACTGAAATTCTTAAAAGCGATAAATGGGAATTACTGTTAATTAATTCAGAATACGGCGTTGCGACTGATGAAGTAAATGCACAGCTTGACAGTCTGAATAAAATTCTGAAATCATATGACAATAACGGACTTCTTATCGGTGAAGCACCATGTACCAAAGATATGATAGAAACAACCGCACATGATTTCAAAGTGGTAAATGCTGTTTCAATTCTTGCAATTTTCTTTATTATCATGCTTGTTGAACGTAGTCTGTCACTTCCATGTATTCTGATTGCAGTTATAGAACTTGCAATATTCATAAATCTCGGACTTCCTCACTACATGGGTCAATCTCTTCCATTTATTGCACCTATCTGTATAAGTACAATTCAACTTGGTGCAACAGTCGACTATGCAATACTCATGACAACAAGATACAAGTCAGAACGTATGTCCGGACTTAATAAAAAAGATGCAGTCCATACAGCGTTATCTGCTTCAATACCGTCAATTCTCGTAAGCGGTATGGGATTGTTTGCGGCAACTTTCGGTGTTGCAGTTTATTCGGATATTGATATGATAAGCTCAATGTGTATGCTCATGGCAAGAGGTGCAGTAATAAGCATGATTCTCGTTACAGTTATGCTCCCTGCATGGCTTATGCTCTGCGATAAATTTATATGTGCAACTACAATAGGAATGAAAAAAAATAAATATCATCATAAATTCAAGGAGGCATTTTCTCATGAATAATACAGCCAAAAAGGTTATTTCAATTATATTATGTGCATCAATGATTACAGGTACTGTCGGATACACCACATATTCAGCCGTGAGTGCAAATCAGGAAACAAAATCTGCTTCATCTGACAATAATTCTGAAAAACCTTCAGAAAAGAAAAATTATATTACTGAAAAGAACGAAACTGTATATGTTTTAGCAAATGCGGACGGAAGTATAAATAAAGTTATTGTAAGTGACTGGTTGAAAAATTCCGCAGGTTCTGACAGCATTTCAGATATTTCAGACCTTAAGAATATTCAAAATGTAAAAGGTGATGAAACATTTACAGTAAACAATGATGAACTTGTCTGGCAGTCAGACGGAGAAGATATTTACTATCAGGGTGTTTCTGAACAAAATTTGCCTGTAGGCATCAAAATAACTTATACGCTCAACGGCAGAACAGTCTCTCCTGATGAAATGTCAGGACAAAGCGGTAAGGCAGTAATCAGATTCGACTATACAAATACTGCATACGAAACCGTAAAAATTGACGGAAAACAAGAAAAAATATTTGTACCGTTTGCAATGATGACCGGAATGATTTTGGATAACGGAATTTTCCATAATATAGAAGTAACCAACGGAAAACTTATCAATGACGGTAATCGTACAATTGTTGCCGGAATGGCGTTTCCTGAATTAAAGAACAGTCTTGATATTAACAAAAAAACTCTTGAAATTCCTGATTTTATTGAAATTACAGCAGATGTAACCAACTTTGAAATGGGTATGACTGCAACAATAGCCACAAATGAAATTTTCAGCAATCTTGATACGGATAAAATTGACGCTGAAAACCTGAATGATTCACTTACACAGATGAGCAGTGCAATGACTCAGCTTATGAACGGTTCTGATAAGCTGTATGATGGACTTTGCGAACTGCTTGAAAAATCCGGCGAACTTGCAGACGGTGTAAATAGGCTTGCAAGCGGTGCAAAATCCCTTTCTGACGGTTCAAAGTCACTCGTGGATGGTGCATCATCCCTTGACAGCGGTACGGATAAAATTCAGTCGGGTGCAAAACAGCTCAATGATGGATTACAGACGCTTGTTAAAAACAATGATTCTCTTAACGGCGGTGCAAAGCAGGTTTTTGATTCCCTCTTAAATATGGCAAATACCCAGATACAATCTTCCGGTCTTTCAGTACCGTCTCTTACAACTGAAAATTATGCGGAAATTCTTAATCAAACAATTGCTTCCATTGATGAAACAAATGTTTATAATCAGGCACTTGCACAGGTTACTGATGCTGTAAATGCACAGAAGGATTATATTCATTCACAGGTTGAAAACACTGTCAAGGAACAGGTAAAAGCTCAAATATCTGCTGTTGTTGTTCAGCAGATGAAAGATAAGGGAATAACTGATGAAATGATGCAGAATGATGAAGTGAAGAAACAGATTTCTGTACTTACTGAAAACAATGTACAGGCAAAGATGCAGTCTGAAGAAATACAGACAACTATTGATGAACAGACAGAATTACAGATACAGAAAGCAATATCTGAAAATATGGCATCAGAAGAAGTTCAGGAAAAGCTTGCAGCAGCCAATGAAGGGGTGCAATCACTGATTAATCTTAAATCACAGCTCGACAGCTATAATACATTCTATATCGGACTTCTAAGTTATACTGACGGTGTTTCACAGGTTGCAGACGGTGCGGGAACTCTTGCATCAGGAGCTGATTCTCTCAAATCCGGTACTGCTTCCCTTAAATCAGGAGCATCACAGCTCAATTCAGGTTCAACAGAATTATACAATGGCATCAAAAAAATGCAGAACAGTACTCCCGCACTTATTGATGGTATAAAACAGCTTCGTGATGGTTCAAAACAACTTTCAGATGGTCTGGAAGAATTTAATGAACAGGCAATACAGAAACTTGTAAATGCTGCTGACGGTGATTTATCAGGTATAACAGAAAGACTTCGTGCAGTCAAATCAGTATCACAAAATTATAAAGCATTCTCCGGAATAAATGATGGCATGAACGGTCAGGTCAAATTTTTCTTCCGCACAGACGGTATCCAATAAAACAATAAAAAAAGCTGTACTTTTGTTAGTACAGCTTTTTTATTATAAATATTAAATTATTTTTTTCTGACAGCAACCCAAATATAACTTCTGTAATTATCAGATGTTGTATCACCATCAGGATAATCTTCAATATCCATTTCACAAGTTGGTTCATAGTCGGATGCAGGGAAAAATTCAGTAACAATTCTGTTCCACATTTCCTGAATAGCTGTCGGCATTGCACCTGTACACTCAAATACCGCCCATGTTCCTGCTGGAATTTCATTAATACGATAACCCTTCGGAACAATACAGTCATCAGCACACTTAGCTGCGATTGAATATTCAAAAGTACTGCTGTCGTTTTTTGAATCCCCATAACAGATACCAATAAGATTTTTTTCTCCCTCTGCCAGTGATTCAACAAGAGTCTGAACAGTTCCGTCTGCTTTTGCCCTGTCCCAGAAATCAAATATTTCATATTTGTTTTCATCAGTTATAATCTTATGAACCTCAACTTTTTCAAGAACCTTAAAAGCCTCTTTTTCAATAATTCTGTAATTCATAGCCTTTCCGCCTTTCAATGATATAGATATGTGCAAGGGGGAGAAGGATTTTATAGGCATATTTCCTTTTTTAACAGCGTTCGGAGTTATCCCATGAAATCGTGTAAAAGCTCTGGAAAATCCCTCCGGAGTATCATAACCGTATTTCAGAGCAATATCAATTACTTTGCTGTCAGTAGAAATCAACTCGCTGCCGGCAAGTGCAAGTCTTCGGTTACGAATATATTCACCAGGAGTCAATCCACAGATTATAGTGAAAATACGCTGAAAGTAAAATACTGAAACATTCATCTGAGCTGCAATTTTTTTATAATCTGCCGGTTCTGTGATATATTCCTCCATGTAGTCAATAGTACGCTGTAAACCTTTAATCCAGTCCATTTTTATCCCTCCTGCTGTATATATAATATCACATTCCGAAAATAAATTCCTGATATATCCTGCTGAGATTTGTCACAATCTTAAATATTCATTGAAACACTTGTAAAAATTCAGTGAACTTTTATATATTTTTGTTTATTTTTATACAGCAAGTATCTTTTAATGCACAATTTATTCATATTTATAAATTATAAAAAAAGGCTATATATCACAAATAATCTAAATTATGAACAAAATATTACAATATTTTTTAAATATAATGCTATAAAATAACTTCTACACAGCTTCCGCCGGATTTATCCTTATGGACTACAATCTGCTTATCAATTTTATTTTTAAGTTCTGCAACATGGGAAATAATTCCAACAAGACGATTTCCGTCAGCAAGATTTGAAATAGCTTTCATAGCCTGATTAAGTGTTTCCTCATCAAGCGAGCCGAAACCCTCGTCAACAAACATGGTATCAAGCTGTATTCCGCCGGCAGAACACTGTATTTCTTCGGATAAACCGAGTGCAAGGGAAAGTGATGCCATAAAGGCTTCACCGCCTGAAAGAGTACAAACGCTTCTTTCAGTGCTGTTATAATGGTCAATTACATCCAGCTCCAGACCGCTTTTTCCACGTTTGTCATAAGCTTCTTCACGCCGCTTAAGTTCATACTGTCCATCACTCATAACAATAAAACGGCTGTTTGCACGGGCAATTATTCTGTCAAAATAACTCATCTGAACATATACTTCAAGAGTAATTTTATCCTTACCATTAACATTTCCATTAGCTGTGTCTGACAAATCTTTTAACCATCTGAGTTTTTCTTCAATTTTTGAATAATTATTTGCTTCAAATCTTATATTTTTAAGTATTTTTGAATTGACAGTAATTCTTGAATGAAGTTCTTTCTGCTGATTCATAATTTCATTGCGTTCTTCGACAAGATTTTTCTTATATTCTATTTTTGATTCAATATCATAATCTTCTAATTCAGTCTGTTGTAATTTTAACTGATTTATTTTACTGTTGAGTTCAATATGTTTTCTTTCACAGTCACGATAAACATTTTCAGACCTGTTCACAGCAATTTTTATTTCATTCTTCTTATTAATCAGCATCTGTCTGTATGCCAATGCTTTTTTCCTGTTTTCAAACTTCAGGGAATCCTTCAATAAATTTATTTCTTTATTAATTTCATTATTCAATATTTCAGCGGAAACTGCTTTTGTTTTAAGTTCATTTAATTCAACAGATTTATTCTGAAATTTTCTGTGAAGTTCAGGAATATAATCAGAAAGCCATTTTTTGCGTTCGATTCGTTTTTCTTCCGTTTTAATTCCGTTTTCAAGTATATTTATTTTAATATCTGCTTCCTTATATTTTTCAGAAACTCTTCTAACAATATTTTCTCTGTCATATTCACCAAAAATCTTTAATGCACTCTCTTTTACATTATTTCCGATAAAAATTATTTCTGTTTTAATTGCACCTGATTCTTCACTAAATTTCTTCACTGTTATATCAGCATTTTCAAGCTCTGATTGTATTATTTTCAGTTCAGTTTCTGATGGTGCATTTTCAGAACATTTTGCAGGTTCAGGGTGTTCAGTTGAACCACACACAGGACACTTTTTGCCATTTTCAAGTGATGATGCAAGTATACCTGCCTGTTCATCAAGAAATATTTTGTTTTTACAATTATATTCCGTTCTAATTTGTTCCGCATATAAATAAGCCTGTTGATACTTGTCCTGAGCAGTTTTAAGTTTCTTACTCCATTTTCTGTATTCTTCAATGCCTGATTTTAATTCATTAAGTGCATTCATTTCAATTTTTACAGATTCGAGTTCATACATAAGTTTTTCTCTTTGTTCACCTGCATTTTCAATACTGCCCATTTCAGTGCTGTATCTATCAATATTTTCAGAAATGCCGGATATTTCATAATTTGTTTTATCAATACGGACTTTGATATTTTCAAGTTCTCTTTGTAAGTCAACAAGCCGTTTCTGCTGATTTTCCAGTTTATCATAATTTTCAAGTTCGGCATCTGTCAATATGATTTCACGGTCAGCTTCTTCAATTTCAAACTGTCTTTCCGATTGTTTTTCAAAATCCGCTTTAAGTTGTTCAAGCAATGATATATTTTCATTAAAAAGTTTTTCTGTTTTTCTGAGTTCTTCATCCCGTTTCTGCCATTCCTCAAAGCGTACAATCAATTTGCTTACTGTTTCAAGCTCATCTTCAACTTCATTAAAACTATTTGAAAATCTCTCTGCAATAATATTATCTTCGGCAATAATTTTCTCTATAAGTCTGATAACTTCTGTATCTGTCATTCCGCTGTTTTTTGCACACTGAACATCAACGGCAAATATACTGTCATATGTACAGACTATGCCATTAATATGCCGTTTTATACTTTCGGAAACAATATCATATTCATTCCTGATGTTTTTGGTTTCATCTGAAAGTCTCTCCTGAAACCTCTGATAGTATTCAGTTTTGAAAAGCTTACGGAAAATTTCTTTTCTCTTCTTTGCATCTTCAAAAAGAAGCTGCATAAAATCACCCTGTGCAAGCATTACAATCTGTGAAAACTGATTCTTATTGATTCCGAGAAGATTTTCAACAGCCTTTGTAACTTCTCTGTTTGATGTTACGGAATATGGAATAATATCATCTTCAGACGGATAAATAAGTTCTGCGTTTGCATTATGTAAAGTCATTCCGCTGCCTTTTTTCGATGGGCGTTCATACTGTGGATTTCGTCTTATTTTATAAACTTTTCCACCATATTCAAAATCAAGACGAACTTCTGTGGGAATATCCGGTTCGGCATATTTTGAACGCAGCATTGAACTAAGACGATTTTGTCCGCTTGCTTCACCATAAAGAGCAAAAGAAATAGCATCAAAAATAGTTGTTTTTCCTGCACCTGTGTCACCTGCGATAAGATAAAGTCCGTTTCTGCCAAGTTTCTGCATATCTATTTCAACTTCTCCGGCATACGGTCCGAAAGCAATCATAATAAGTTTTAAAGGTCTCATAAAATTTCCTCCTCCCATACTTCCCTGATAAGACTTTCAACAAATTCATATTGCTCACTGCTCATTTTATGATTGCACTGTGATTCATAAAATTCCGAAAAAATCTGTACAGGAGGAAGCTTTTCGTTTCTTATATCCGATTTTATTACAGAATGATTTTTTGTACGACTGTTATCATATGAAAGTTTCATCATATAAGGATAAATTTTATGTAATTTTCTGTTTGCATCAGGTATATCTTCTTCATCGGTTAGAGTAATAAAGATATAATCATCAGTATTTATATTACTGTAAAAATCAATATCTGTCAACTCCTTATATTTTCCTTTATATACCTTCATATCACGTTTGGGAACAAGCGGAATTTCTTTTATATCAAGGGCTCCCTTCAATCCGATTTCTGTAATTGTTACAGATTTTTGCTGTGATGCTTCCTCAATGTAATATTTAAGCTGACTTCCGCAATATCTTATTCTTTTGCTTCCTATGTTCTGAGAACGATGTATATGACCCAATGCCACATAATCAAAATCATCAAATATATCAGCATCAATATTATCAGTTCCTCCGACTGAAAATTCTTCTGAATTACCAAATGAAGCCCCTGTTATAAACTGATGAGTTATAAGGATATTCCTACGCTCAGTATTGATATTCATATTTTTTATAACTGTTTTCATTGCATCAGTATAACTTGCTATAGCTTCATCAGGAAAAATTTTTCTAACATGGAAAGGCTTTACAAACGGAATCATATAGAAATTTATATCTCCGTATTCATCATAAAGAGTCACCGGATTTATTTTTCCACAGAAAACAGGTGCAATATATACGTTGCGTGACGTCATAAGCCGACCGCCGAAAGAAATACGTTCTGCTGTGTCATGATTTCCGCTTATCACAAAAACAGACAGTTTTCTTTCCGAAAGATTAAATAAAAAACTGTCAAAAACCTGTATTGCCTCTGCTGGCGGAACAGATTTATCATAAATATCGCCGGCAATTATTACACAGTTAGGATTTTCGCTTTCAACTATATTCAAAATCTGATTCAATATATATTGCTGGTCATCAAGCATAGAAAATTCATTGACTTTCTTCCCCAAATGCAAATCTGAAAGGTGCAGTATTTTCATTTGATTTTCTCCTTATTCACAAAATATATTAACAATTATATCATTAATTTATATAAATGTCAAGCTATCTGAATTATTATTTTTTATAATCGGAGCTGATGAAAATCAGATTAATCAAAGATAGCAAAATAATTAATAACCCAGATATTCCTCAAGAGTAACCTGCTGATTATAAATTTTCAAAGCATTATCAATTCCTACATAACGATAATGCCAAGGCTCATAGTCAATACCTGTTATATTCTCCTTATTCTGAGGGTATCGCAGTATAAACCCATATTTATATGCATTTTCATAAAGCCAGTCATAAACTTCAGCATCAGAACAAAAATATGTATCCGCATTTATATCAAGAGCAATTCCGAGTTCATGCTCACTTTTTCCCGCTTCTGCAACCCAGCTTTTTGCCAAATCTTCGGATTCCTTTCTTGAATATCCTTCTGCGATAAAGCTGTATATTTTATCCTGCATCATTTGCTTCTGTTGTTCATGAGTCCTGTAACCTTCGCCGACTACCGGATAAACATCTTCACTTCTTGCATCATCAAACATTCTTTGTAAATCAGAATAAATTCTTGAATCAACGTAAATTCCGTTTGAAAGCTGAGTCAGCTCCGGATTATATTCTTCCGGAATTGAATGATTTTCATTCACAAGAATCAGACGCCAGTCAGTCGGTATTTCAGCTGGCTGAATCACATTACCGGCAATATCAGGATTCTTGAATTTCAATAATCCTATTAATAAAAATGCGAAAGTTATGAGCAATACGGATATAATTATTTTTCTTTTCATGAAATTTTACCTCTTTCAAAAATATTTTGTATTAAAATATTAACATGATATTCTTAATAAATCTGAGATAAATTTCATAATTTTTTCTTAAAATTATATATTCTGAATACAAAAAATCCCGATGGATTAATTTTCCATCAGGATTTTATTTTCTTACTTGAAAAAAATTGAAAATAATATAATTACTGCACCAAGAATAACAAGAATTATTCCTGTTACACGGTTGAGTGTTTTATGAGTAGCCTTATTTGCAAAAACAGCCGCAATTCTTGCCCATATAAATGTAAAAACTATGCACAAAACCCATACAAGAGGATTTGAAAACCCACCTATTGCAAAATGTGATACAGCGCCTGTAAGAGCAGTAAAAGTCATAATAAAAACACTTGTTCCGACAGCTGTTTTAAGTTCATACCCTAAAACCGATGTAAGTATAAGAAGCATCATCATACCTCCGCCTGCACCGATAAATCCGCATATAAAACCAATTATCATACCACATACTATCGACTGTATTATTCTTTTTTTCGGTTCAGTTACCTGCATTGATTCTTTTGTAGCCATAACAGGCTTAACAATAAACTTTATGCCAAGCAGGAAAGTCATAAATACTGAAAAATTACCCATGGCCATTGACGGAACAAAACTTGATATATAACTTCCGATTATTGTAAATACAAGTACGCTTGTCATCATAATCAAGCCGTTTTTTATATCAAGATTTTTATTTTTGCCATAAGTATAAGCCGATACAGCACTTGCAAGTATATCCGATGACAGTGCAATGCCAACAGCCATATAAGGGTCTATGTCGAGAAAAGTAACAAGCATGGGGGTTATAACAGCAGCAGCACTCATACCGGCAAAACCAGTTCCAAGCCCTGCTCCCATACCGGCAAAAAAAGCAACTAATATTGTTAAAATAATTTCCATAAAATTCAATCCTCTGAAATTTCTTCAACAATAGCTCTTAATTCCTCAACACCCTCAAAAGTCACAGAAGAAAAAGGTATCACGTGCATATCTTCAAAGCATGGAATTTCA
The DNA here is from genome assembly GCA_910577575.1 of uncultured Ruminococcus sp. Lineage (GTDB taxonomy): Bacteria > Bacillota > Clostridia > Oscillospirales > Ruminococcaceae > Ruminococcus. Next base: position 13,543 of record CAJTOG010000044.1, read on the forward strand.
GATTTAAATGCTTCTATACGCTTTTCACGTTCAGTTTTTTTCAGCTTATCAGCTTTTGTTAAAACAAGTACAAAAGGCATTTCTGTATCAATCAAATAGTCAATCATTTTCAGGTCATCTTTGGTAGGAGCATGACGCATATCAACAAGCATAAAAACAAGTCTTATATCCCTGTCTGAACTGAGATAACCATCAATCAGCCCTGCCCACCGTTCCTTTTCGGATTTTGCAACCTTCGCATATCCATACCCCGGCAAATCGACGAAATAAATATTTTCAAGACCATAGAAATTTATAGTAGCTGTCTTTCCTGGTACTGAACTGACCCTTGCGAGATTTTTTCTGTTAAAAAGTTTATTTATAAGTGTAGATTTTCCTACATTTGAATGACCGGCAAAAGCAATTTCTATTCTCTCCCCTGCCGGAATCTGCGAATACCTGCCATATGATGCAATATACTCTGCTTTATTGTAATTAAGTTTCATAATACTGCTCCTTTCATTCAGCAAGAGCAGTATCAAGAACATCTGTCAGATTCTCAGCAAACACAAATTCCATAGAATTTTTAACAGTGTCATCAACCTCTTCCAAATCCGGCTTATTGTCAGCAGGAATAATAACAGTCTTTATACCGGCTTTGTATGCTGCCATTGTTTTTTCACGCAGTCCGCCTATCGGAAGGACTTTTCCATGAAGTGTTATTTCACCTGTCATTGCAATATCAGAACGTACTTTCTTTCCCGATAAGGCAGATACGAGTGCAGTTGTCATAGTTACGCCGGCAGACGGACCATCCTTTGGAACTGCTCCTTCCGGTGCATGAATATGTAAATCATTTTTCTTGTAAAATTCTTTATCTATATTATATTTATCAGCAACACTTCTTACATAGCTTACAGCTATTCTTGAACTTTCTTTCATAACATCGCCAAGAGAACCTGTAACTTCTGTTTTGCCGGTACCGTCAAGAGTTATAACTTCAAGGGGCATCAAAACTCCGCCAACAGAAGTCCATGCAAGACCGTTTACAATTCCGACCTGATTTTCAGCTGAAACAATATCAGACGTGTATTTTCTTATTCCCAGCCAGCTCTGAAGTTCATCAGCTTTTACAGTAATTCTTTTTGCTTCTCCGCCAGCGATTTTCTTAGCACCCTTTCTACAAAGAGATGCTATAAATCTTTCAAGACCACGCACACCGGCTTCTTTGGTATAGAATCGGATAATGTCATGAAGTGCGGCATTTTCAATTCTGAGCTGAGTGCCTCTAAGACCATGTTCCTTAAGTTGTTTAGGCACAAGATGTTCTTTTGCAATGTGGAATTTTTCTTCTGCTGTATAGCTTGGAAGTTCAATAAGTTCCATTCTGTCAAGAAGCGGAGCAGGAATATCACTGACATTATTGGCAGTAGTAATAAATACTGCCTTACTCAAATCAAAAGGTACTTCAAGGAAATGGTCTCTGAAAGTAGAATTTTGTTCACTGTCAAGAACCTCAAGCATCGCAGATGATGGATCACCTTTCATATCACTGCAAAGCTTGTCAATTTCATCAAACAGAATAAGCGGATTTGCAGATTCTGCCTGTCCGAGTGCTGTGATGATTCTTCCGGGCATAGCCCCAACATAAGTCTTTCTGTGACCTCTTATATCGGCCTCATCACGTACTCCGCCAAGCGAAACTCTTACATATTTGCGTCCCATAGCTTTAGCGATTGATTTTGCAATTGAAGTTTTTCCGATTCCGGGAGGACCTGAAAGACAGATAATCTGTCCCTTGATTTCTGGATTAAGCATATGTACTGCCAAAAATTCAAGAATACGCTCCTTTACTTTTTTAAGTCCATAATGGTCTTTTTCAAGTATTGCTTCTGCTTTTTCAAGAGAAATCTTGGATTTTGTATACTTTCCCCACGGCAAATCCAAAACAATATCAAGATAATTTTTAATTACAAACGCTTCCTGTGAAGCAGAGGGAAGTCTGGTAAGCCTGTTGGCTTCCTTAAGGAGATTTTCCCTGCTTTTGTCATCAATTTTAAGCTCCATTATATCATTTACATAATCAAGATATTCTTCTCCGTCGTCTTCTCCAAGCTGTTCCTGAATAACCCTGAGCTGTTCTCTGAGATAATATTCTTTCTGCCCTTTATCAATATTATGCTGTGTCCGTTCGCTTATATCGCTTTCAAGACCCATAATCCCCACTTCTGATGAAAGACAGGTATGAAGTTTCGCCAATTTTTCAAATACATTAGTTTCTTCAAGAAGTTTCTGCTTTTCCTTATAGTCTATATGGCAATTGAAAACAATATCCTCAAAAAGTTTTATTGGGTCTTCCTGCATCATTACAGAAGACAGAAACTCCCTTGGTATTCTTGGAATATATGAAGCATACACTCCAAAAATTTCTTTTACAGAGCGTATCAATGCCTGTTTTTCAGTTTCGGTAGTCTTGGCTCTTGAATAATTTGAAACGCGCTTTACTTCAGAGCGAAGAGTCTTGCCATCATCAATAAGACGTATAAGCTTTGCTTTATAAAGTCCCTCAACAAGAACCTTAACAACATTTTCCGGAAGTTTAAGAATCTGTTTTATTTCAGCGACTACTCCTATTTCATATAAATCGTCTGTACCAGGATTTTCTATATATGCATCCTGCTGTGCGACAAGAAAAATCTTACCGTTTTCTTTGACAGCATTTTCAATTGATGCAACTGATTTATCCCTTGCAAC
>CAJTOG010000045.1 GCA_910577575.1 uncultured Ruminococcus sp.
TGCGATTATAATTGCAGTTGTGTTTGTTCTTCTTAAAAAATTCAGATTATAAAATAATCCCCCGTCTTTTAGCTAATATAAGACGGGGATTTTATATCAGTAAAGTATTGACTATATTTCTATAATATGTTATAATAAATTAATTAAATTTTTGATATATGTCATATATTATCAGAAATATTATGAAGGGAGATAAAAATGAATAATAACATCAAAAAAGTGTCGTCATTAATTCAGGCATCAGTTTTACTTTTTATGATTCCGTTTCCTGTATCGGCAACTAATTCTGAAATAAAGGACAGCGGTATAAATTATACCGAAACAGTTGAAACCATAAATAATCCCGGAGCAGGTTACACTTCCACAGTCTGGGCAGTATGTAAGCCGGAAAGCACTCCCGTATACAATCCATCTTCAAACCTTGTATTGTTTTTTATAGATATAGGCGGATTTTCATGCGGTGCAAACGGTATTACGGACGACAGCGGAATTTATACAGAAGGAACTGACTATGATTTGAATGACGCATTTTTTGAATCATGGGACGAAACATTGCAGAACTGCCGTAATAATGGCTGTATGGTTGCACTGCGTTTCCGGTATGATGCAAACGGCAGGGATAATCCTGAACCGGCTTCATTTGAACAGGTACTTCATCATATAGAACAGATAAGAAACAGTGGTCTTTTAGAAAAATATTCCGACATTATTGCATATGTTGAATCCGGATTTGTCGGAAAATGGGGTGAGCAGCACGGCGGAAAATACACATCTGTTCAATATAAAGCACAGCTTCTTGAGACTATGCTACAGGCTGTGCCTGCTCCTATTCCCGTTACTGTCAGAACTCCTGACATTTTTGCGGAATGGGCAGGAATCAAACGTACCGAGCTTGCCGATGCGGAGCTTATAAACAGCCTTACAGAAAGTGCATATGCATCCGATATACAGTCAAATAAGGACAGAATTGGTCTTTATAATGATGGTTATATGGGAAGCAACAGCGACCTTGGAACATATGCAAATCGTGATATTGAAACAGACTGGCTTCATAATCAGACTTTCACTTCATACTTCGGAGGTGAATTTTCAGGAAATATCAGTTTCGCACAGCAATATGATACTTATCTTCCGGAAAATGCAGTCCCTGAAATGTATAAAACCCATCTGAGCTATATAAACAGCAATATTTTTCAGCTTTATAAAGACTATACATTTTCAGCAGATTATGATATTACAGATGCCGACAATTCTGCTTATTATGGTCAGACAGTACATCAGTTCATACGTGACCATCTGGGTTATCGCTTTGTGCTTAGAAAATCCGAACTTACTTCACAGACAGTTCAGGGCGGAAAAGCTACAGTCAACTTTGATATTGAAAACACCGGATTTGCCGGAGTTATACCGGCCGTGCAGAGTTATGTGATACTCGAAAAAGATGGTATATATACTATTGCTGAATCTGATATTGACTGTCATAACTGGCATTCCTGTACTGTATCTTCTGAAACTCTTAATATAAATCTTCCTGACAATATTCCGGAAGGTGAATGGAATGTATATCTGAAACTGAATATGGGTACAGAATCAGATATAACTGATATGAACAGCAGAAGCATACGTTTTGCAAATGAAGGTGTGTGGAATGGTTCTCTTGGTGCTAATTATATGGGAAGCATTACTGTTTCTGAATCAGCAGAAAAAGAAAATAACAACTCTGCATTTTATTCGGTGGGAAATAGTATTACTGTTGACGGATTAATCTCATCTCCTTATGAATGGTCAAACGTCATTTCTTCGGGAAACAATGATTCCGGATTAGAAATATATACATATGCCGATTACAAATATCTTTACATAATGAGCAATATTCCGAAAGGTGAAGCATCTGCACCTGTATATAACCTGCAGTTCAATAATACTCTGAATGGTGAAAGATACTGGATTTACTTCGCATCAAACGGATTCGTATATTTCAATCACGGCGATTACAGCAGCAGTCAGTGTAAATGGAGCGACAATATGGTTGAGTTCCGCATTCCGCTTGAAACTATAGGATTTGATAAGGAAATTTCTTTGTCAAATCTGCGTGTATTCATGCAGGACAGCGGGAACGAATGGAAACTTATGAGTGACATAACAATACCCGAATGTAATATTGATGCAGATTTTAGTATACTTTCTACATTTACTGATGTAAGTCTTAATGAAGGTGCAAACTATGAATACACAGCTGTTTCGAATCTTTCAGGAGATAATACAAAATATGAATGGAGTTTTAACGGAAAAATTATATCTGATTCGGAAACACTTTCACTCAAAAATATTACCAAAGAAAATCAGGGCGAATATTCAATAAAAATAACATCCGAATCAGGCATTGAAAAAACAGTTAAAGCATTTAATTTATCAGTAATATCAGTAAGTCATGTTGCGGGTGATGCCAATGGAGACGGATTATGCAGTATATCTGATGCGGTTATGCTGGAAAAATGGCTTCTGGGAGCAAGCGAGCTTAGTTGTTGGGAAAATGTGGATTTATGTAAGGACAATGTGATTGATGTTTTTGACCTTATAATGTTGAGACGTATGGTTATTAAACAGTAAACTGTATTTTCCGAAAGTGTCCAGAATAAAGAATTTGCAGGATATACAAAATAATGCCATCTGAACTATTTTCAGATGGCATTATTTATTGAAAGGAACTTATGAAATTATGATGAAACATAATTGAAACGTTCCCGAAAGAACGCTTAAAAAATATATAAAAACAGCCGGCTAAATTGGTAGATTATTAACCTTAAAAACAAAGGAGATGCCGGCTGTTTTCTATCAATAAATTAATATACTCACAGAAAAACATACTATATTAATTTTTTGACAATAAAAATAAATTAAAAAATGCAGGAAAACAGAAGTTTGAATAAAATAGAAAATCATTAACAACATTAAACAGAATTATAACAATCTAAAAAAATATATGTATGTATCTGATTCGGAAATAATTTAGGCAATAATCAGCTTTCCTGCAAATTTTTCGGATAAAGTTATCAGAATTTACGCAGTTTCTTTACAGATTCTGGTGTTTTGGGCTGATAATCCCACCATGTACATGAAACGTTGCCAAAGAAAGAAGCTGTTTTCTTTGTAACTGTTGCCATACAGGACAGCATTTTCTTTTTTGTTTTAATATCTTTCATATCTTTCACTTCCTTATAATAATCGGGATATCCCGTATTTTTAATTTACCATAAAATGAATCAAATTTCAAGTGGTTTGCATCATATGGTCGTTTTTTGACACTATTTGGTCAAAAAATACTATATAATTATATCTTTTAACTCTAAAGTGCTAAATAATCTGTAATTTTTATCATAATTAATCCTATAAAAATAACTGGAAAGTATTTTTATATACATTATAACTACAAATTTGTGTTAGTTCAATTTGCTTATTTTCCAGTCATGATTTTGTTTCATCAATTTCAGAATTTTCACACTTTAAAACATCATAATATTCCTTTTTACTTTCTCCCTGAACATATATAATAGCTTTTTTCCTGTTTTCATAAATTAATATTTGTTAATCTTTTTGACGCAAAGATTTGTGAACATTTACCATTGATGCTTAAAAGTAAATTTTTTACTTGACAAAATTTCAGCAATATGCTATAATATAATTGAGCAGACCATGCGGCAGCGTGAACGTTTTCAGTTTATGAGGAAAGTCCGGGCATCATAGAGCAGGATAGCTGCTAACGGCAGCCGAGGGCGACCTTAGGGCAAGTGCAACAGAGATATACTGCCTTTTATTGTAAAAGGTGATGGTGGAAAGGCGAGGTAAGAGCTCACCGGAGTGCAGGAGACTGTACTGCCATGTAAACCCTATCCGATGCAACGTCTATTGGTGCTGTGTATCTCAACGTCGGCTCGGCGGATACACGGTAATGACGGCTTGAACTTATTGGCGACAATAAGAGTAGATAAATTGCCGCACAAGACAGAACCCGGCTTATCGGTCTGGTCAATAAAAAAGCAGGAATAAAGTCCCGAACAGATGGGGATATATTCCTGCTTCATTTTTAATACATTATTATATTCTGTGTTTTTATTATAAAAAAACGTTAATTATCAAATCACACAGAAATAATTGTGCAAAATATATAAATTCTAAAATTCTCCTTTACTTTTACACGTTATTGTGCTAAAATATTAATATAATAATATTCAAGATTGGAGTTTTAAATATGATTGAAAAAATTAAATCAGAAAGCATGAATTTGCTTTTTGAAGCTATTCTCACACTCGAAACTGTTGACGACTGTTATAAATTTTTTGATGATTTATGCACAAGTATTGAACTTAAATCATTTGCACAGAGAATACAAGTTGCCAAATTGCTTGATGAACATCGTGTGTATAACAGTATTGTAACTGAAACAGGTGCAAGCACTGCTACAATTAGCAGAGTTAATCGTTCTCTTAGAGATGGCAATGATGGATATAATATTGTTTTTGATAATCTCAAGAAAAAAGGAACAATTAAATAATACGACAGCACACTCCTTATTCAAATGAGAGTGTGCTATTATTTGTTAAATAAAAAAAATATATCTTAGATGCTTGACAATAATTAAAATGTGTGCTATAATTTATAGCAATGAATACAGTAAATTATATTCATAAAAAGTCTGGGTGTGGCGCAGTTGGTAGCGCGCTACCTTGGGGTGGTAGAGGCCGTGGGTTCAAGTCCCGTCACTCAGACCAAACAAAAAACCGCTGTAAATCGGGGTAATCCGAAATACAGCGGTTTTTCCTATATATTTCTTTATAAAATATTATAAAAAATTCTAAAATTTTAGAGTAAATTATAAGGTTTTAGAAAACAGGTCGACACAAAGGCGACACGGAAAATCTCTGAAAATCGTTCAAATGTCACTTATCTTATTCAAAACACCATTAATATTCAAAGTCTAACCTACATCACATTGCCAAACATCATAACATGTCCTACAAGTATCAAAGCAAGAGTTCCTTGTTTAATAAATAAAAATGATTAAAATTCAAATTAGATTTGTGTATAAAATCGTCTTTGATTTATATTAAATGAATGTTCATATTTTGTGATTACTGTAATGATTTTTTACTGCTCCCACCAAAAGCATCAGACATTCCGTGAAAACTCCAAGTGCAATCGTTTCGGAAACCCAGCTTTTCATAAAAAATATTGCTATAAAGAATACAACAGTTTCTATTATCAATGCTATTCGGGTTCTTCTGCGATATACAGTTTTCTCCATTTCATCCAGAGGATTATTTTCAGTTTCTACTGGGGCAAGTTTCCAAGTTACTATACCTGCTATGACAAGCAGAATACATGAAATATGGATGTTAAACGGAATCCATTTTATTACTGACAGTAAAACAGCAATTATGACAGTGGAATTCACATAGCATTTCATAGGACTCTCTGCATGATGCCCGCCTGCGTTCATTCGTAAAGGAATATATGATAAATTCAGTAAAATACAGGGAATCAGAAGCTGAAACAGTATGCCCAGAAACAATGTTGTTACAATATTCAGAATCATCATAGCCAATTGAAAAAATCCGTAAACATATAGGTCTGCATCTATTTCAGAAATAATTCCGGTATTAATTAATTTCCTTGCAAATTTTTCGGATAAGCGTTCAAGCATCAGAACTTACGCAGCCTTTTTACAGATTCCGGTGTTTTTGACTGATAATCCCACCATGTACATGAAACATTGCCAAAGAAAGAAGCAGTTTTCTTTGTGACTGCTGCCATACCGGACAGCACTTTCTTTTTTGTTTTGATATCCTTCATAATATTATACCTCCTTTTAAAAATACGGATATTTCATATACTTAATTTACCATAAAATGAATCAAATTTCAAGTAGTTTGCATCATTTGGTCGTTTTTTAACACTATTTGGTCAAAAAGCAAGGACAGTGAATACTGTCCTTTTATAAATTATATTTTATCAGCGAATGTGATTGAAACACAAAAATGATTTTCTTTCTGATTAACATTTAGTATTCCATCATATTTTTCAACAGTTTTTTTTACATTTGACAAACCTATTCCGGAATGGTTTTCTTTTGTAGAATGGCGATAATGTAGTTTTTCAGATTTTGTTTCTTTGCATGAATTTGTAATTCTGAATACAATCAGTCCTATTTGTACACGAAGTACCGCATGAATCTTTCTTTGTGACTTTGAAATTTCCAGACATGCATCAATCGCATTGTCAAACAGATTTGAAAAAATAGTAGTCATATCCATATCAGAAATAAACGGCATCTCAAAATCCTCTATATTCAATTTTAAATCAATATTTTCTTTTTCGCATCTTGTCAGAACTGTATTAAGAATTATTTCTAACATTGAATTCTGATTACGGATTGTCGGTGTTAAACGTATTGTTTCTTCTGAAAGGTCAGACAGATATTCTTTTGCCTGTTTGTTCTGATTTGTTTCAATCAATCCTTTCAGAGAAGCAATATGCCTATTAATATCATGTGCTACTTCACAGGTTTCATTATATTTTTTGCGTAATTCCTGATACATCTGAAGATGAAGAATTTCTTGCTGCTGCATAAGACTGATTCGCTGTTCTGCCTCTCTTGACGATGATACTTTGTTTAAAATATAAATAATATACACATCCAGTATCAGAAATCCTGACATCATTATAATCAAAAACTGTCCACTCATATAATCCTGAATTGATGAAGATACACTGGCAAATACAAGTGTTTCAAATAAAAGAAGCAACAGATAAAATAATATTTCATGCCATTTGATACTCAGATTATATTTACTTTGGATAATAATTGCTGATGCTCTGGAAAGAAATATCTGCATAATCCAGTTCCATATATGATGATGCCATATCAGATTTGGTGCTTTTAAAGTTTCAGTTATAGTACAATGATAAGATGCAGAAATAATTAAAATTCCCAGTGCATCAGCAACCAACGCAATCATCAGAAACAAAAATGAATATATCAAAACTGTTTTTGGTCTGCACTGATATATAATATATATAATAAATAAGCTCATAAGAAAACTGCTGATAAAATTCAATGGAGGTATTTCCAAAAATGCTATTCCCATTTTTATTGCTATCACTGCAAAAACAGAAAATATTTTCAACAGAATCGCCTTCTGTTTAATTTCATATTTATTAAGCAACATCAAAAAACACAGTACAGCAGTCAAAACTGTAGTAGCACAATCCAATATAAACTGCAATTCAATCATCCTCCTCATCAGTTATATAGCGATTTAACATTTCTATAGTTTCATTGTATTTTCTTCTTGGAATCAATATCAGGTCGCTGTTGTTCATTACCAACTTTTTATTCTTTCCGTCAATTTCAGCAATATGATGAATATTCACAATAAAACTCTGATTCGGAATAATAAAATATTCATGGTTCAATAAAGAATATATATTGGTTATACTGTCCTTGGTTTTATATTTTACATCATGCAGGACAACTTCCACAATTCGATTGTCCAAATAATGAAAATACAGTATACTGTCCATATCAATCTGAAAATGACGGTCATCGGTTGTATGCAGATAGTATAATTCGTTTGATTTCTTTTCATTTACACAATCAGTATATGTAAGATAATCATCTAGATTTTTTCTGACTTCTTTCTCTGAAACAGGTTTTAAGATAAAGGCAAACGGATGTATAGTCATACTTTTCTTAATATAATCCTGATATGAAGTAATATATATCAGTGATACCTTTTTGTTTTTCACACGAAGTCGCTGAGCTGTTTCAATACCGTTTATTCCGTTCATCTGAACATCAAGAAAAATCAAATCATAACATATAGAATCAGAAAGCAGTGCTTCGCCGCTTGTAAAAGTATTTATAGAAATCTGCTTATGTTTTTCTTCAAAAAAATCCTCTGTAATACTTTTTATCAACTTAATATAAAATAATTCATCATCCACAATTGCAATCCTTAACATTGTATCATTCACCCCCCTATTTAAATCATACCACAAATTTTTCTAAAATTCAAGTTATATATACAATAAATTTTATGATATAATATTTTTAAAGAGGAAAGCAGATTCCATTTTGCCATCTTGCGTGTCAAGTTACATCGTCCTGAAATCCTCCTGAGGATATAAAATATCATAGACTCTTATCATATTCGCACGACAGAGCATACATCACTGACCAACCAGAATCTGCTGGCTGTTTTCATTCATGCCATAGCAGTAAAAATAGACGGAAATTTCGGATAAACTTTGATATACATCTTCCATTGTTTACTCCGTGATTGAAAAGTTAAGCATATCAGGCAATTTATAGCCCTCTGGCACGTTTTGAACATAAGTTTTGTAACTGCCATAAGGTTGTATTTTTTAGCAAGTTTACGATAATTAGAACCGTTGAATTAACTATATATTTCATTGTTGCGGAGTTCACGGAGAACTGTTTCAGTCTTGGATACATAAATATGACTTCCTCCGTAATCCTCAACAAGTTTTCTGTATGCTTTAATTCCGATTGATTCAGCAAGTTCAATAATGATTTCATTATCAGATGCAAGAATCCTATCAGTTTTATTCATTCTTCTTTTTCTCCGCTATAATATTTCTTATTATTGTTACTGTAAGTTCATATTTTGTACTGAGTGTATTGTAACTGATTCCCTTTTTATAATCCTCATAAATTTCGGAATTCCTGTATTCCTTTGCAAGATTCTTAAACTTCGGAATATATACTTGAGTTCCACTGAAATGCTTTACAACAGCAACCGTATTTTCCACGCCTATTAGGTCAACAAGTTCCACAGCCGTTTCATTCCTGCACTTTGATATTACCTGTATGTCATTCATACCAATAACTCCTCATAATTTATAATAATATATCGTTTTACTTTTTTCAAATAAAATTTTTGAGTAAAAAATAGGCGGTGTAAAGACCGCCTGTATGTTATAATTCTTCATTTTCCGTCAAAGTGTTTCATTATATTTTTCTTCATATTCATAAATCTTGGTCATTAAATGTACCTGTTCACGCAACGGCAGATTTTCGCATACTCTTGAAAATTCTTCAACGATTTCATTCTTTGGCTTTTCAGGTGTTCTTCTATGTGTTACATGAATTTTTGGAGATTCAGCAGTCAACAGACTTTGCAACAAATTCAAGCCAACTCTTAACTCATTTTCAAATGAATTATTAGCTATAGTTCCTATTATCACTTCTAATTCGTTCTCAAAATGCTTTCTGAATCTCTTGTCTAGATCAGTATGACTTAACATTTCTTCCAATTCGTCGTTTTCATTATAGTATTCATAAATATCGTCGTCTCCGTTACTCGTATATGAGATTATCAATTTAATCAGATTTTCGGCATTGATTTTAAGTGTACCTGCATATTCCATTCTATTCACCTCCTTATACTGTCTAAAAAATACGGTTGTTTCCTAACAGAAGTATTCCGACATTTGCCTTGTCGTTAAGATTTCTGACTGCCTGAATCGTATTAAAAATCAACTAGTCAGCTTCATCAATAATTATCAGCCTGTTTGAATTGCTTAACACTGAAATAAGGGTCTTTTCAATCTGACTTTTGTTTCCGGTCGCCTTTTTTCCTATGGCTGACGCTATTTATTTGAGAATTGCCGTCGGTGATGATATACAGGTGCTTGCTGTTATGAAAATAACTCCGATGTTGTTCTGCCTGCTCCTGCGTCTCCGGAAAGTAACATCAAGTCACAGTTTTTATGTGCGTATTTGACTGCAAACAACGACGTTTTAGTGTTTCTCAACTCCGGATATAATACCGTGTTATCAAAACTTTCAAGGCGTTCTGTGGCGATTACAAGGTACTTTTCAAGGCTGTTTTCGATTTTGTCGTTGTCGCCCTCGTATGTACTCTTGGACTGCTTCGGCTTGTACTTCTTTGCGAACTGTCTGACTGCACGCTTTTCCTTTCCGGCTCTGATATAGTCCTCCTCGTTGCAGTGTCTTTAACTTGGCGAACGCTGAACATATGTAATTATAGTCTGTGTCAAATATGTATACCGTTTTCAAATCGTCGGGGTCGTATGTTACCATTGCTTTTCTGTCATAGTACGGAATAAGTTTCCCATCGTTGTTGGTGAATGTGTTGTTGTACATTGCTATGATGAGCGATGTTGTTGTACTCATCAATGTATTCCGTAAGCTTTTCAATGTAAAATTCAAGCGTCGGAATATCTTTGTCACCGTCAAGCACCCTGTTTGTTTTCTGCATATGTTCCGGACGTTTCTTAGCGTCGTTTCCGGCATATGAATAAAACATCTTTCCGAAACGTTCTTCAAGTGTCCTGAAAAATCTTTCCAACTGGCTTAGCCTGTCCGTGATATGGAGTAACCGTGATTTTGCCAATTCCCAAAACGCTCATGACCAATAACGGATATTTTTCACTGAGTTCCTTTGCCGTGTAGTCCTTGCCGTTGTCGGCGTAGATTTCATTGGGAACGCCGTATTTTTCAATACCTAACCGCAAACATTTCTTTACAACTGTTGTGTTCGGGTCTGCCTCCCTCACAATAAATGACATTACCTTTGTTGACCGTATATCCGTAAAAATTGTAATCCAAGGTCTGATAACGTGACCTGTAGCGATTAAGTGCATTTTTGGTTTTGTCGCATAAATGATTTTTGTAAGTGTTGTTTGTCGTATTAAATTTTGGTAATTAATTTGCGATAAATCGGCTATTTTTGAAATTTTGCTGTGTGAACGTTTTCAAGTGTTTTTTACTGAACGATTACAAATGCATGATATTTTTTTGATATTCACCAAAAATAATAATGGAATTAATCAAATAATTTCAAAAAACAACCAAATGATGTAAAAGTATTGATTTTTATTCTTTTTTATGGTATATTAACTTTAACAATAGAAAATATATATTTGTGTTTCAATTTTATTATATAATTTTTAGTTTAAATTAATCATTTTTTTATTAGGATACAATGTTACTACTAATTTCGTATCACCGTTAATTAATTCATTTATATTTATATAATCTTCATTAATTCCGAAAGGAATAATAAACTCTCTTTCTTTGTTTGAGGAAAGCGAAAAGCCAAAATAATCAAAATCATTCAAGAACATAAAAGTATCCATATCAGGATAAGAAATAAAGGAAGTTTCTTGAAGTATCAAATGACTTATATTAATACCTGTTTTTTCACTTGAATTAGTATTATTATTTTTAAATTTCACCCTTATTATATATACATATTCAGAAAATTCAAGAAGCGAATCATCATTTATATTATATTTTTCCTTAAATTCATTAATTGTAAAATATGATGTATCTAAAACAGTTATAGAATATCCATCTGCAATTTCACCTGCATTAAAAAAGAAATCTTTTTCAAATGGGACTTCGTCTCCGATATTGTAAATTTTTTTCGTAGAATTATATATCTGCATCTCTTTATTTATATGAGAAAATCTAAGAATACCTCCTAATATCAAAATCAATGAAATTATAAAAGCTGATATTTTATATTTCATAAACTACCTCTCAAATAGAATATTGTTTTATATATCATGCTGAACCAACTTATTATGTCTGGAAGAATAAAAAAACAGAAGCATAACAAGTACAATTAATGTAAATATTTCAATAAAGATAATTTTGTAATTTTCATACAAACATTTATATGAACAAAAAACAGATAATGGAGAGAATGTTTTTTCTGACTTAGAACTATATTGTATGTAATGTATTATTAATAAAACACCGCCCTCGCATAGCAATGGTATTGATTTATACTTAAAAGTTATAGCTAAACCATATCCGATACACCCTATGATTCCCCAAAAGACAAATACTAAAATTATAAAAATCATTAAATACAGAAGTGGACATTTATAAAAAATATCACCAAAGACATTTTCAGAAAAAATACCATAAAAAATATCATATACTGAATCCGGACGAATAGATGAAACAAACATACTCATACTTATAAAATTAAATATCAATGGGAATGCCGATAGAAAACCAGATAACAAAAATACTTTGGAATATGTATTTAAACAGTATTTTGACATATTTATGTTTTCTGGAAGTCCTTGTTTCATTTTCTCAGAGGCAAAAATGAAACAAAATACTATAATTGTTGCTAAGAGAACATAAAAAAACATTGCTGAATATTTACTTACATTAATTCCACAAATCCATAGTGAAAAATCACTGTATATCGGAAACATTATGTTATCATTTTTTTCGCTGTTTTGCAATGAAGAAATAAAAGTATTATGGGTTTCAACTTTATTATATAAATCTATTATAGGAATAATTAAATTAATAAAACATAGGATTATATAAAAATATTTTCTTTTCATGAAAAACTGCTCCTAAAATATATTATAGTTACATATAAATATTACCTCCTAAAAATCAGGAGGCAATATATAAATTTACTTATTTTTTATCTGCATTAGGATACCAGCCTGAGCTATCTGCACTCCATACCCCGTTTGTTCCGCTTGTGCTAAAATGAACATGGGCATAACTTAAACCTCTTTCACCAATGTACTGAGGAATAAATCTTTGAGAATTCTTCGGAACACTCCATTTATTTGTTGAAATATTTGTGTATCCATCACACCAAGTCGGATCAATTCTAATTGGATTCTGCCAGCTAAATTCACCCCAAACTGTTAACTCTGCGGCTTTTGAACTTTTATTGTAAACATATATAGAAGATGTATCACCCTTATCTCTTATACAACATGCTCTATTCCTGCCATCTCCATCATTTTTTGAAGAACAATATGAATTCAAGTTACAAACGGCAGTACCGCCTGTCCAGCTTGAATCCCAATCATTTTTAACCGCACTTGCTGTCATGCAGTTAAAAGACATCAATGCACAAACGCTTGATGCAATTGCAAATGCTTTAATAAATTTGTTTTTCATAATTTTTCTCCTTAAAAGAATTAATATTTTTCAGATACAAGTATTTCTACCCTGTTCTGAATTGTTGCCGCTGTTTCTTGCGGGCTTTTTTCATCCCATATCATAGAAATTATTTCATCATTTATGATTTGTGTAATTGAATTATCTATGTCAGTATCCATCCTTTTAATATTATTGATATAATCCAAAAGTCGGCAATACTCATCATAATTCAGATAAGTGCCTGTACGCTCTTGCCCCTGAGCTGTATACGTATATTCTTCACCAGACTGGGAATACTCATTTTCGCCTAATTTTGAAAAAGCACTATAATTTACAGGGAAACAATATTTTCCCCATTCATACTGATAATCGTATTCAAGTAATTTTTTGATAAAGAGCCATGCTCCCTTTTGTTTTTCAGGTGCAGAATTTGCAGATATTCCAAATCTTCCATTCGGAATGATATACGCACCGCATCCATCCTCAGAAGGATACCCAACAAATGTACATTCAACAGGCTGGTTGTAATTGTCAAAAAATAAGTCGTGATATTTTTCAAAAGACTTTATATCCACTTTGGAAATAAAATTAGGAACAGAATAATCAGGTTCTGTTTTGTAAGCTTCAGGATTTGGAAAAGAATTAATAAATTCCAACGTTTTCAGAAATACAGATGAATCAAAATTGGAAATACCTTTTTCAATATCAACAAATGACGTTAATTTAGGTGCAAGTACTTCTCTGTAAACACTGTCCCTTGTTTTATTGCCATTAAAAACAGCATCTTCAGGCATTTGTTCCCAACGCTCTATCATTTCATCCAATGTCCAGTTTTCTTTTTTGCCAACATATTGCGTTTCACCATACAAAGTATCCACTGAAAAAAACAGGGGTATTGTTAATAATTCTCCGTTTATTTCGCTTAATTTCAAAATATTTTCAAGCATTGTCCCTCTGTTTATCTCATTATCTGAATCTAAAAAAGGATACAAATCAATAAAAGCTCCTTTTTTTACAAGTTCATTAAATTTTCCTTGATCAATAAAAGATAAGTCTGTTACAATATCAATATCTTCGCCTTTTATAACATCGAGAGCCATTTGATTATCAATTTCAGTAAAAGATTCAAGATTGCTTCCACCTTCAGTATCTTTACTGCTGTCATAAAATTCATCATAAAATTTGAACTCTATTTTATAACCATTGTCTTCTGAATTAAATTCATCTACTTTTTCTTTATATGTTCCGATAGTCCTTTCTGTAGCTGCAATAGTTATTATACAATCATCAGTAGAATTAATTTCTTGATTACTTTGAATAC
Source organism: uncultured Ruminococcus sp. (assembly GCA_910577575.1). Taxonomy (GTDB): domain Bacteria; phylum Bacillota; class Clostridia; order Oscillospirales; family Ruminococcaceae; genus Ruminococcus. The sequence goes on from CAJTOG010000045.1 coordinate 14,298, forward strand.
CAGAAGAAGTACTTGATATGATTGATGTACTTGATTTGGTTACATCTTCTTGAAAGTTGCATGAAGTAATATTTACTGCTAAACATATACTTGAAAGCAACATTTTCATGTTTACTTTTTTTAAAATAATACCAACCTCCAAAATCAATATATAAATTAGACATTATTCATTAAAAACGTGTTTGTTCTTAGAATGAATATAATTTTTAATTCGCACTATAATTATAAGTATTAACAATGAAAAAATATTATTAATAATACTTTTTATTAATTTAATGCGAGATTAAGTCTTTGATGAATTATACAACGATATAATTCTTATTATCCAATATAAATTTATTTTTTCCCTTCGAAATATTAAATACATAAACTGATGCCTTATAAAATCTTAAAATTTACGGAGTTCCTTTACATCTTTTGGTGTTTTTGGCTGATAATCCCACCATGTGCAGGAAACGTTGCCAAAGAAAGAAGCTGTTTTCTTTGTGACTGCTGCCATACCAGACAACACTTTCTTTTTTGCTTTAATATCCTTCATAATATTATACCTCCTTGTAAGTATCAAGATATCTTGTATCTTTAATTTACTATAAAATGAAATGAATTTCAAGTAGTTTGCATCATTTGGTAACTTTTTGACACTATTTGGTCAAGAAACGCTATATAATTATATTGTTTAACTATAAGATTCTGAATACTCTATAATTCTGACCGCAATTAGTCCGATTAACTTTTGTCGTGTAAAAACTCTCATCATGTGAAAATTTCAGAAATCCATTATATTTTTCAGCAGTCTTTCTTATATTGATGTAGCCTTGCAGGCAAAACGTCAAAAATGAGGGATAAAAATTTACAATAAGTAAAAAAAATATTCAAAATCGAGTTTGGTGATAAAAGAAAAGAACACTTCTGAAATATCATTCAAAAAATATTTCAGAAGTGCTTTTGTAGTGTTTGGAGGGAATTATTTATAAATCAGTTTTCAGTTCTGATACGGTTCTGAGCAATTTTGAAATAATCAGCACTGAGTTCTATGCCAATAAAATTTCTGTTGGTATTCAGACAGGCAACACCGGTTGAGCCCGAACCCATAAAGCAGTCCAGAACTGTTCCTCCTTCCGGACTGACTGCAATCAGTTTTTCAAGAAGTTCAGTAGGTTTTTCAGTCTGATGATGCTTTTTCCTTGTATTCATTCCCTTTATATGATAACAGCCAGGATAAATATTTATTCCTTTCTCTGGTTTTGCAGGACGTTCACCCTTCGTACCCCATACAATATATTCACAGTCATTGCGGAAACGATGCGGAATATTTCTGCTGTTTCCCTTGTCCCACACAACAATTCCCCTGAAAATAAATCCGCCACACTGCAATGGGTAATTGTTGCGGCAAGCTGACGCCAGTCCGTAAAAATACAGGCAATTGCACCGGATTTCATTTTTTGCATTACTTTAGAAATCCAGAAAGTCTCCCAGTAAATAAAGCTTAGCTGGTCACGATTGTCGCCTGTGAAATCAGGACATAGTGCTGCACCTGAATATTTGTCATCAAAATATTTTGAACCTGTAGAAGCTTTTC
>CAJTOG010000046.1 GCA_910577575.1 uncultured Ruminococcus sp.
ATTGTTTTTATTATTAATGAGGAAGATGAAACTAAATTTCGTAAAGAACTGATAATTTGGGTTGCAAACAATGTATTTAAAGAAGAATTACATAAATATACTTTGCGTAACGGTAAATTTTCAGAAAAAACTTTGTCTAATTTAAAAAAATATGCCAAATGGATTGAGGACAAAAAAAACGAAAGGATATTTACTGTAATCCCCTTGCAACAATACTCTGTAAATACAGTTGCAAAAATTATTAATAAGTATTCTGCTTTAGGTATAGATATGTTTGTTCTCGATACTTTAAAAGAAAGTTTTGATGCCAAATCAGATGAAATATACAAATCTATGATGCGTGATATGATAACTTTATATGATGTGATAAAACCGTCATCTAAAAATGTAGGTCTCTTTGTAACATATCAATTAGGCAAGTCAAGCTTAAAAATGAGACATCTGACTAACAACGAGATAGGGCAAGCAAAATCAATTGTTGATGTAATGTCAGTAAATCTTATGATGCGAAAACCTTTTGACGATGAATATGAAGGTGAAGCTAAAGAACTTAAATGTTGGAAGTTTGATGGTAAAAATAATGCAACTAAAATTATGTTCAAATTAAAAAAAGAAGATAAACCGATGATTACGTTTATAACTAAAAATAGATTCGGTGTTACTGACGAGTATCAAATTGTTTCAAAATGCAATTTAAGTACAAATATCTGCAAAGATATTGGCTATTGTTCAGTTTCACAGGATTGGTGAGTGATGTAAATCATGAACTCAACAGAAATTAAAAAATATATTTACGAAAACAAGCAAATAGAGTTTATACTTACACAAATAGGATGTCATAATATTCAGTATCATCAAAATAAAAATTATTACTCATGCTCTAATTATAATGGTGATAATCTGACAGCTGTTAACATAAAAAATAATGAGTATCTGAATGTTAAAAATTGGACACGAGAAAAAGAATTTAATGAAAATGCTGACATTATAACATTAATTGAATATAATAAAAGTTTTTCTTTTATTGAAGCTTTAAAGTATCTTCATAGTATTTTAGGTGTTGAGTATAAATATACTAAAACAATCAATAAAACGCAAGAAAATAATGACCCTCTCTTGATATTTACAAAACATTCAAGTAAAAATAAAATATTTAACAATACATCAGACATTCAGTTTTTAAACGAAAATATATTAAATAACTATGTTCCATTGCTACATATTGATTGGTTTCGTGAAGGTATAATGCCGTGGACAGCAAATAAATTCAAATTAGGTTACTCATATTCTCAAAAGAGAATCATTGTTCCACTCAGACATTGGAGAACTGGTTTAATAATGGGTACAACCGCAAGGACAACAGTTGAGAACTACGATGAATTTGGTATAAGAAAATATTTTATTACACCTTCTTATCCTAAAGGTTTAAATATTTTTGGTTTGTACGAAAACAAAGAAAATATAGAAAAATCAAAATATGTTGTAATTGCTGAAAGTGAAAAATCCGTATTAAAAAGAGACAGCCTGAATGATAATACATTTGTTGCTTTGTCAGGACATACCATTAGTAATGAACAAGTGAATATAATTCTTAGTTTGAATATTTACGAAGTTATTGTCGCATTGGACAACGATATTTCAATAAATGAAATTCGTCATATTTGTCATAAGTTTTACAACAAAAGAAAAGTAAGTTATATTTACGATAAATGGAATTTACTTGGGAATAAAGACAGCCCTGCTGATGTAAAAAATAAGTTATATCAATTTTTATTTAAAAACAGAATTTTATATGATGCAGAGGAAGAACGAAAATATAAACAAAGTTTACAAAGGATGTAATTAATATGAAATATATGGGAAGCAAACAAAGAATAGCTAAATTTATTGTTCCTATTATACAAAACTATATAGATGAAAATAATATAACTCAATATATAGAACCATTTGTAGGTGGTGCAAATATAATTGACAAAATTGAATGCAAATTAAAAATTGGAACTGATTTAAATAAATATTTAATAGCATTATTAAACAGGGTTAAAAATGATTTACCGTTATATCAAGACGTTGATAAAAATACTTATAATTTATGTAAAAACTATTACAACCATAAAATTGATGAACCACATTTTGAAGATTGGGAAATTGGCAACATTGGATTTTTAGCTTCTTATAATGGTCGTTGGTTCGATGGTGGTTATGGAAAACCAGTATTTGAAACAACTAAGAATGGGAAACGGTTTAGAAATTATTATCAAGAAGCGAAAAATAATTTACTAAAACAGGCACAAAACCTTTTTTTTAAAGATTGTTGTTTTTATTGTTCAGATTATGAAAATTATTTAAATTTACATATTGAGAATACTTTGTTTTATGTAGACCCACCATATCAAAATACAACAAAATACTCAAATGCTTTTAAATTTGATTATATAAGATTTTGGAACTGGTGTAGACAAATGAGTAAGAAAAACATTGTTATAATATCTGAACTTAATGCCCCAGATGATTTTAAATGTATATGGGAACATAAAGCAAACCGGAGTATAAACGTAAAAAATAAAAGTAATCAAATTGAAAAGTTGTTTGTAAAAAGAGGATGAAATAGAAATAATTGTCTATTGAGAGTTTTAAAATATCTGGTGGTAACACAATAAATTCAAGACAAAAATATGATTACTGAGCTATACCACCTAAAATTGTAAAAATGGTATACAGCAATGTATCACGCATGGTTTGTGTAGGATAAAATAGTAAAACAGAATCAATAATTAGATAATTGTAAAACTACAATTTTATTTCAAAGAAATTCTAAAAAAACAAATATTAACAAACTGGAGGTGTTTATGATTTGTATGAATATGCAAAGTTGATAAGTGATAAAGTTAAACCGTCAGTAATGATGTGTGAAATTACAAGAACTCTTTTGTGCTTTGTGTGTATTGGGTAATGCTAAAACCTATTTAATGCAGAAACAAATTAAAATTCAAAAAAATTAGAGGAGGTAACTATATGATTTTAAATGATAAAAAACTTTATGATTTGTGTAAAAAAAAGAGGCTCGTCTATCCTATTACACTCGAATCAATTCAACCAGCAAGCATTGATATAACATTAGGAAATACATTCCTTAAACCCAAGAAACGTCCATTAGGGCAATATAACAGTTTTGACAGACCTGTTGAGTATGACAGCTTTAAAGGGATATACTTTATAGAACCACACGAATTTATACTTGCTACAACAAAGGAGTATATTTGTCTACCTAATAATATTTCTGCTTTTGTAGAGGGACGTTCTTCTGTAGGACGTATGGGACTGTTTGTTCAAAATGCAGGTTGGATTGATGCAGGATTTGAGGGTAGAATAACTCTTGAATTGTTTAATGCAAGTGAAATACCTATAGAACTCAAACCCCTTACAAGAATAGGGCAACTTGTATTCTGTAGAATGAACGGTAATTGCGAAAAACCCTATAAAGGTAAATATCAAAAGCAAAATGATGTTACAGGCTCTTTAATTAATCTTGATACAGAAATTTAATTATTTTTCACTTAAGAGACGGGTTTTTCAAAATTTAGCAGACGTATAAACAATAAGATGTGTTTCTTACAATATCAAATTATACAGGAAGAAGTGTATTATATGATTGAATCAGAAAACTATTTTGTACTCATAATTATAAAAGAATTATAGATTGTTAAATAAAAAATGTTTTTAATCAACTAATAGGTTTTAAAATAGTATATATGTACGAAAAATGTGGTCATATCAAAAAAATATAATTGTAAAATAATTAAAATTATATTTTAAGGAGCAAAACAAATTGAAAGATATAATTATTAGTCCCATATTCTATATGGGTAACAAACGAAAATTAATAAACAAAGGATTGTATCAATTATTCCCTAAAACTATAGATAAATTTATAGATTTGTTTGCAGGAAGCGGAATAGTATCAATGAATACAAAAGCTAATAAAATTTACATTTTATGAGGTGGCGTATAATGGTTCAAATCCATATACATACAAAATATAGTTTATTAGATGCAATTATTGAGCCTGAAGATTTGGTAAAAAAATTGGTTGCACAAGGAGATACTGCATTATGTGTAACAGAACATGGAAATGTTTATTCAAATGTAGAAATCTATAAATTATGTAAAAAACACGATATTAAATATCTTTATGGTTGTGAGATGTATATTTGTGAAGATATACAAACACGGTCTAAAGATAAAAAATATAGTCATTTGGTAGTAATTGCTAAAAACGAAACAGGTAGATTAAATTTAAACAAACTTGTATCTCAATCAAGTAAACATAAATACTACGGGAAACCACGTATCGACTTTGAAATGTTAAAGCAGCACAAGGAAGGGCTTGTCATTTTATCTGCTTGTATGGCAGGAGAAGTACAAAAAGCTTTAATTAGCAACGATATTGACACAGCTAAACAAATCGCCTTGAAATACAAAACAGAATTTGGTGATGATTATTATTTAGAATATCAAAGTCATTCTGAACCAACACAACAGTCATTAAATAGAAAAATTGTAGACATCGCAAATAAACTTGGTGTCAAATATGTGGTAACTACTGATGCACATTATTTAAATAAAGATGACCAAAAATATCATAACATATTTGTTCAAATTGGTCAGGCAAGAGAAGTTGGCGAAACATATAATGATTGTTATGTTCAAACTGATAAAGAAATTTTAGAAATCTGTAAGAGTACCACAGAAAAAGAAAATTTGATGGCATTGCAGAATGCAGAAGAAATTGCAGAAAAATGTAATGTAAATCTTCCTTTGTCTGCTCCAATTATGCCTCATGATAGTGTTCCGGATGGATTGAAATCGGAAATTGATTATTTAAAAAAACTTTGTCTGCAAGGATGGTATGCAAAAAAAATAAATCTTAAACCGAACAAAGAAGAATACAAGCAAAGATTAGGTTATGAAATGAATGCCATAAAAAAAATGAGTTTTGAAGGATATTACTTGTTTGTATGGGGATATGCCAATTCTGTAAAAAGAAGAGGTATTGCAAGAGGTTCAGGTGGTGGCAGTTTAGTAGCTTATCTTATAAACATTGTTGACATTGACCCTATTGAATATGGTCTATATTTTGAAAGATTTATTGATGTAGGTGCATTAGAATTACTCAAACAAGGGAAAATAACTAAAAGTGAACTAAAGATACCTGATTTCGATTTGGATTTTGGTAAAGAAGATAGGGAAAAAGTTCTTCAATTTGTTGTCAATAAATATGGTCAAGCAAGAGTAGCAAACTTAGGTTCATTTCAGTATATTTGGGCGAAAGGTGCGATTAAAGACATTGGACGAGTTTTAAATATTCCTTTTGACATTACAAATAAAATGACTTCTCAGTTCGGAGACGAAACCATTAAAGATGTAATTGAATTAGGATTATTGGATAAATACAAAGATAAATATCCTGAATTATTTGAATATGCAGAACGTTTATCCGGATTACCAAAATCATTTTCTGCACATCCTTGTGGAAAAGTTGTGTCTATGGAAAACGATATAGATTATTACAATGCTATAGACATTAACGATAATGGTGAAGTAGTTCTTCAGGGAGATATGCATACAGCAGAGGACTTAGGGCTTGTTAAGGCAGATTTTTTAGGATTAAGGACAGTAGATGTTATTTATGATACGCTTGAATCAATAAACAAAGATTATGAGTATATTGCTCCTCATAACTTAAACTTTAACGACAAAAAAATTTGGGAAAATTTTAAAAACGGTTATACTTCTGGCATCTTTCAATTTGAATCATCTGGTATGAAAGATACTTTAAAGAAAATTGAATGTAGTTCTATTGAGGATTTAGCGGTAGCAAATGCATTGTTCCGTCCGGGGTCTATTAAATATATTGATAATTATGCAGATAGAAAAAAAGGCATTGAAAAATTTGAATACTTACATCCAGACCTTGAACCTATTTTGAGTAATACATATGGGATTATCGTTTTTCAAGAACAACTTATTGAAATCGGTCGTTTGGCAAAATTAAGCAATCCTGATGAATTGCGAAAAGCAACCGCAAAGAAAAAAGCTGCATTACTTGATAAAATCAAGCCTGAATTATATAAGGGATTAAGTGAAAGAGGTTGGACTATAGAACAATTAAACCAATTGTGGGATTCTATGATTGATTTTGCTAAATATAGTTTCAACAAATCACACAGTGCTGCTTATGCCTTAATTGCTTATATTTGTATGTTTCTTAAAACATATCATTCTAAAGAATTTATCTGTTCATGGTTAAACTCTGTGAGTGATAAATCAAAAAAGATTGGTGAATGTATTACAGAAGCAATAAGATTAAAAATGACAGTGTATCTTGGAAAATACGATAATTGTACTCCAAATTGTATTGTATATAAAGATGGAATTATGATTGGCACAAATACTATTAAATTCTGCAACGCCAATATTGCTACAGAGTTAATGAATTTAACCAAGAAAAAAGAATATACGTCTTTCATTAAATTGTTGGATGATATTAATAATCTTACATCAATTAACAATAGGATGCTTGGTATTCTTACTGGTTTGAATTATTTTTCAGATTTTGGTCAAAATCAATTTCTTTTAAAAGTAATTGACTTATACAATGGCATAAAAATTAAAGACCCTAAAACTAAAAAAGACAAATATATTCTTCCATCTTTAAGAATGTGTAGTCAAATCAAGAAAGATAAAATTGATGAATATATAGAATTTGGTTTGTCTGAATATCTTGTAAAAAAATATTCAGGAAAAGAAACTGCAAAACAATATAGCAATATTGATAATATAGGATTATTAAAAGAATTAATGACATTAATAAATAACAAGTCTATGTCTATTCAGGAACAAATAAAATTTGAAATAGAACATCTTGAATATACTACATATATTAATAATAAAATTCCTGATGATTGCTATATTGTAATCAACTTTAAGACATACAAAGATAATGCAAAACCATACATAACATTAAGAAATATCAATACTGGAGAAGAATTTAAAACAAGAATTAAGCATTCAAAAATATATAAAGCACAACCTTTCAAATTGTTCTCCGTTCTTAAAATCGAAGGATTTACTATTGATTTTAAATCAAAATTTGAAAATGATAAGTGGATAGATTCTGATGAAAAAGAAATAATATTAGAGAGTTATGAGATGATAAAAGAATGAATAAAAATAAGTCTAAAGAAAAGGAATATAAATTTATTGGTAAAATTCAAAAATGTGTTTATAGTTTGTCAGACTTTAAAGTTTATGCGGTTGATGTAAATACTATTGAATATCCAGAAATACAATTGAATAAATATCATAATTGCAGCATATCAGGTGATTTACCTGAATTATTAACTGGTATTAAATATGAAATAACTGCAACACAACAAGAAACCAAATATGGCATAGGATATAAGGTTATAAATATAAGACGTGAAGTTCCAAAAAATTTATATGATATGAAAGTCTTTCTCAATGAAATACTTTCTCAAAAACAAGTCGAAACTTTATGGAGTGAATATCCTGATATTGTAGAAAGAGTAAAAAACAATAGATTAGATGACATTGATTTAAATAAACTTCATGGCATTAAAAAATATACATTCAATAAAATCAAAGAAAAAATAATTGAAAATTATTATCTTTCAGATTTAATTACAGAATTTCAAGGTTATCTAAATCTTTCTATTATTAAGAAACTTTATGAAAAATATTCTTCAGTTGAGAAACTGAAAGAAAATTTAAGAATAAATCCTTATGATTGTCTTACTGATATATCAGGTATTGGATTTAAAACTGCCGACAGTATTCTTCTTGAAATTGAAAAAGTATCTAAAGATAATATAAATAACGGTAAAGAACCCATAATTAATTTCACTTTTAAGTTAAAATCAAGTGAACAAAGATGTTTGGCTTATTTATTACATATATTGAAAGAAAATGAAAATAATGGACATACTAAAATGAATTTAGCTGATTTAAGAATGCTATGTATTAATTCAATGCCTGAATGTTCACATCATTTTATTGCAGCTATAAAATGCGACAAAATATATTACAACAAGATAACAATGGACGTTGCATTGAGAAGAACATATAAAACTGAATTATATATTGCCGATATTATAAAAAATAATATTATTAATAATAAAAACATATGGAATTATGATATTGAAAAATATAGGTATGTAAACAATACAACCATGACTGATGAACAAATACAGACATTATTAAATATATGTAAATATAATATAAGCATTCTAAATGGCTGTGCTGGTTCTGGGAAAAGCTGCTGTGTTCAAACGATTATAAAAATGCTTACAGATAACAATAAATCGTTTTTACTTATGTCCCCAACAGGTAAAGCGGCAAAGGTTTTATCTGAATACACGAAAGAAGAAGTTAAAACTATACATAGAGGTCTTGGATATAATCCTACAGAAGAATATCCGTGGACTTTCAATGAGAATAATAAGTTAGAAACTGACATTGTAATTATAGATGAATTTTCAATGGTGGATATATTTCTTTTAGAAAAACTTTTGAATGCCATAAATTTTAAAAAAACCAAGCTTCTGTTAATAGGAGACTCTTATCAATTACCTTCAGTAGGTGCAGGAAATTTACTTCATGATTTTATACAAAGCAAAATTATACCAACAAATACATTGACTCAAATCTTTCGTTATAATGAAGGCGGTTTGATGAAGATTGCTACTGATGTGAGACTTTGTAAAATTTATTTAAACAAGGAGATGAAATCACAACTTACAACCTTTGGTGAAAATAAAGACTATACTTTTATTGATGTAGCTCCTGACCAAATTTCTAAAAATGTTATTGCTCTTTATAAAAAGCTCATTGACAAAGGAAATCATATTGAAGATATTCAAATACTTACAGCAAAAAATGTCGGTGAATGTGGTACAGCTGTTTTAAACAATATGATACAAAAAGTTGCAAATCCTAATTACGGAAGTGAAATTTGTATAAAATCAGGAGACACAACATTTTATAAGGGCGACTTGATAATACAGAAAATTAATAATTATCATGCTGAAATTTTTACTGAAAATCCATTAAACAATTTATTTGAATCAGAAGAATCTGATTTATTGGATACTAAAAAAAATACAGCTTTTGTTGCCAATGGTGAATCCGGTGTGATTAAAGAAATATCCAATTCGTGTGTAATAATTAATTTTGACGGAATATGTGTAAAATACAATCGAAATGATATGTGTATGGTGAATTTAGGATATGCTATAACCATTCATAAATCACAAGGGTCAGCTTTTAATAACATTATTGTTTGTACTCCTCAAAGCCATAGTTTTATGCTTAATTCCAATATTTTATATGTAGCACTTACCCGAATGAAAAAACGTTGTTTCCATTTAGGGACTTTGCAGACTGTCAATATTGCTATAAAGAAAAAAGCGAATTTAGAACGTAATACTTTTATTCAACAACTTTTAAAAATTAATAAAATTTGAATTTTATCTTTTAACACTTGACAAATAAAAAAATATATGGTATACTAATAATGTAAACTATATTTATAATTAAGGAGAAAAAATGAAATTTAAAAATGATAAATCAAAGCTAATATTTCTTATATGTGTATCAATAATTTTGCAGGTTGGCTGTGTAAATAAAGAAAATAAAAATGAAATTTTTGTTGACAATACTAACAAATTTACATCTGTTAAAAATCAAGGAAATAAAATAGTATCTGAAAATACAACTGCAATCACAACACAAAAGACATCAACTACAAATGTAAATAATATTAGTCAAACTTCTGCAACTACAGCAAATGTATCTGCAATATCGTCTAAATTAATAGAAAATGTTTCTGAATACTATACTGAAATTTCGACTGAAATAATTAATTCCAACTTATTTACAACAAAAACAATAAATGTAACTTCGGCTGATTATATTAACAAAATTACATCTAATGCAAATTATAGTATAATTCAAACAGAAACATCAACATCACCTGTTCCGAAAGTCGAATCATTAATAACTGAATCAGAAAGAATCCTTCTTTGTAATTTAGTTGGCAGAGAATACGGTTCGGATTATCATGGCAACACAAACGTTCCAATAACTCTTTACGAAAAAGGACAGGTAGTTGCAGTTGTTATGAATAGAGTAAATAGTGATGAATTTCCTAATAACATTTACGATGTTATTACACAACCTAATCAATTCTCTGGATATTTACCTAATGATACTTATTCATATCAAGTAACACAAAGCGTAATTGATTCTGTTGATTATTATTTTGAACACATAGAAGAATACTCGCCTGATATACTTTATTTTGAAGGTGATGGCTCATATAATTATTTTTATTAATGAAAGGAATGAGAAAATAAAGTGATTAAAATATATTCAACAGGTTGTCCAAAATGCTCAGTCTTGTTGAAGAAGTTCGATAAAAATAATATTAAATATCAAATTGTTTCTGATATAGATGAAATTAAATCTCTTAATATCACTACAATTCCAATGGTGTTATTGGATAATGGTAATCTTATAGATTTTAACGAAGCTATAAAATGGTTAAAGGAGCAGTAAAATGGAAATTACAATAAAATTGAACAAAGATTTTGAAAGATGTCTTGAAAGTTTAAAAAGGAAATATGGTGAAGATTTTGAATATATAAATGGTCTACACCCAACTCAACTTGATTGTTCTGAGTTTTTAAATAAATTTACACAACAAGATACTATGGCTGATGCAACCATAGACCCTAATGCAAATACTAATCATAAAGATATAAGAAGTTTTATTACTGAAAAGGGTAAAAGCGAAGATAAACTTTTCGGATTAAATAAAATATTTCTTGAAATAAAAAAACAATGGGGATTAAAAACTGCCAAACAATGGCTTGAACAAGAATTTAACAAAGGATTTTATCTAAATGATTCTGCATCAGCTTCATACTTTCCTTATTGTTGGTCTAATGATTTGACTCGACTTGCTACTGAAGGACTTTTCTTTTTGAAAGGATATAACAATAAACCACCTAAACATTTAACTACATACTTTGATGATGTCATTGAATTTATTTCGTTTTTAGGTAATCGACAATCAGGTGCAGTAGGCATGCCAAATGTACTTATTTGGGCATGGTATTTTTGGAATAATGACATAAAAAATGGATATTATCTCAAAGACCCTTATACTTATTTAAGACAAAATTTTCAAAAATTTATTTACAGACTCAATCAACCCTTTTTAAGAATAGACCAATGTGCTTTTACAAATATTTCAATTTTTGACAGACCTTATCTTGAATCATTATTTGGTGGTGTAGAGTTTCCAGATGGTACATTTGCTATTGATTATATAGAAGATTTTATCAAATGCCAAAAAATTTTTATGGAAGTTATAAGTGAAATAAGAGAAGATAATATGTTTACTTTCCCTGTTTTAACATACAGCCTTCTTTATAAAAACAATCATTTTGTAGATGAAAATTTTGCTCGTTGGTGTTCAGAACATAATATTAAGTGGTCTGATTCTAATTTTTTTGTAAGTGATAATGTAGGAATTTTAAGTAATTGTTGTCGTTTGCTTAATGAAACCAAAAAATTAAATGCTTTTATAAATTCTATAGGCGGAACAGCATTATCGGTTGGTTCGTGTCGTATTAGCACTATTAATCTTGTACGCATAGCCTATGAATCTAAATTCAATAAAAATAAATATCTTGATATTTTAAAAGAAAGAGTTCTGCTTAATTGTAAAGCTCTTTATAGTATGAGATATATATTAAAAAGAAACATTGAAAAGGGACTTTTGCCTAATTATCAAAATGGTGCAGTAGAGCTTGACAAACAATTCTGCACAATCGGTGGCATTGGTATTTTTGAGGTAATGGACTTGTTTGGTTTCATAAATACAGATGAATTTGGTAATAAATCATATTCAGATGAAGCAATCGAATTTACTACCGAAATCCTTGATGTTATCAATAATGTCAAAGACAGTTTCAAATGTGACTTCACTTTTAACCTTGAAATGATACCTGCTGAAAATTGTGCAGGTGTTATGTGCCAAGCTGATAATCTGCTTTACGAACAAAATAATTATTTTATATATTCTAATCAATGGATTCCACTTATTGAGAAATGTACTATTCAAGAAAAATGTAAATTAGGAAGTTTATTTGATTCTAAATGCGGCGGTGGTTGTATATCACATATTGATATACAAAATAGATTTCCAACAAAAGAATCTGCTTGGGATATGTTGAATTATATAGCATCACAAGGAGTTATGTATTTTGCATTCACAACCAAAATTTCAGTTTGCGAAGAACGACACGCTTTTATAGGAACACACAACTGTCCCAAATGCGGCAAACCTGTAATTGACCAATATGCCCGAGTAGTAGGATTCTATACTCCGGTAAGTAATTATCAAAAAATCAGAAAGCAAGAATTTAATTTAAGGCATTGGTATGATGTTTTAATTAATGACAGTATGATTAAGTAATTTTATGAAAATCAAAGGAATCGTAGATGAAGATTTTGTGAATTTCAAAAGAGCATCAATGTTTATCGGATTAGGAACGTGCAATTGGAAATGTTGTATTGAAAATAATATGTCAATTTCAATATGCCAAAATTCAGAATTAGCAAAGCAAAAAGATATAGATGTATCTGTAGATAAAATATTTTACAGATACATAACTAATCCAATAACATCTGCTATAGTGATTGGCGGTTTAGAACCATTCACTCAAAAAAAAGATATTGTGAATCTAATTAAACATTTTAGAATTAATTATTGCAATGATTGTTTTATTATATACACAGGATTTTATGAATATGAAATTCAAGAGGAAATCAAAATGTTAAAGAAATATTCCAATATAATCTTAAAAACAGGCAGATATATCCCTAACCAAAACCCACATTTTGACAAACTGTTAGGAGTTAATCTTGCAAGTGATAATCAGTATGCCATAAAAATAAGTTAAGGAGATAAAATATGAACTTGAAAATAATTAAGAATCCAAATGAAAAAATTTATAATGATGTAACCGAAGCGGTGATTGAAAACAATAATTACTGCCCTTGTAAAATTGAAAAAATACCTGAAAATAAATGCCCTTGTAAGGAATTTAGGGAACAAGATACGGAAGGTTATTGTCATTGTGAAAGATTTATAAAGGTCAAAATAGATAATGAAAATATTAATTCACCAAGAATAGCAAAATTTGAAAAAGTATCTTTTGAACAATTTAAAGAAGATTGGCTTAGTCTGTTCCCATATAGTGATAATGATAAAATTTATAGTATATGGTCTAATATAAAGCCGCCTAAAAGAGCAACAAAAGGTTCTGCTGGTTATGACTTTTACACTCCGTTTAATTACAACTGTATAATTGAAGCCAAAGAAACTGTTATAATCCCTACCGGTATTCGTTGTAAAATGAACGAAAATTATGTATTACAAATATATCCTCGTAGTAGCTATGGATTTAAATATGGAGTACATCTTGCAAATACTGTAGGAATTATAGATAGTGATTATTACTACTCTGATAACGAAGGGCATATATTTATCAAATTAATTAATGACAGTTTATTAGCACAAGACATTGCGATTCATCAAGATACAACTATTTGTCAAGGTGTTTTCATACAATATGGAATTACATTTGATGATGAGGCATATACAATCAGAAATGGAGGTTTAGGCAGTACAAGCAAGAAAAAAATAATATAAAATATGATATTATTAAAAAATTGTTTTAAAATTTACAGAAATGATTAAAATGCATAAATATAATAGTATTCCGGCTGATGCTATCAAAATTAATTATACAAATAAAGATTTTGATGATTTTTTTACATATCAATTTGAAAAATTAGAACATAGACAAGTATATTATAAATGCAATGATACGAGAAATAGGTTTTTAGATTTAGAAATATTTTGGATAGACGAAATAAATGGTCTTGGATTTGGACTTTTGAACAACAACAATGAAAATCTTGTACAGGCATATCGTTTTGGTAGTAACGAAGCATGGCATAAATTCAAAATGGAATTTGCATTACAATTTGCAAAAGATGATTTTTAAAGTAAAACATATTTAGGAGTGTGAATATGGTAATAAATAATATCCGTGTTTATGGTTTAAAAAATTCTGTCCGTGGAAGCAAGTTCCCAATGGCTACAGATGTAAAAAAACTTGATTCAGAAATCACAAACAGAACTATAACGCTCGGAAGAAGCCAAATAGGAACAGGACATGATAATTTTCTAAATGGAATCATTGTTCAATTTGATTTGACTTTTACAATTAAAGCATGGACTGAAGCTGAAAGATACCATTTCTTTGATTTTGTTTCCAGCCAATCAACAATGCATAAAATCGCTTCATTTGAATTAGACAACCAATATATAAAATATGTAGATAAACGTATTATTGCAATTATGAACGAACTTAAAGACAGATATAATGAGACTAAAAATACAGAAGATTATTTGAAACTGATTTATTCTAATCCTTGTGGATTTAAACTTACTGCCGCAATGACAACAAATTACAGGCAACTTAAAACAATTTACTATCAACGTAAAAACCACAGATTGCCAGAATGGAGAAAGTTTTGTGAACAAATCAAAAAGTTGCCTTATTTTAAGGAATTAATATTAGAGGAAAACTGACAAAGGAGACTTTAATTATGATAAATATAAATTCACCACATTTTAAAAAGGCAGAGTAAATTCTAATCTTAAAGAATATGATGATTTTATTGTACTTCTTAACAAACTATGGTAAAAAATAATTACAAAAGATAAAAATAAAAAAGTGAGGTAAAATATTATGGGTTTTCAGAAAGTTGAAGATATTCTTTCACACGTAGGCGGTAAGGTTCTTGTTTTTGGAAAACAAGGAACAGGCAAATCAACATTTGTCGGCACATTTCCAAATATTAATCTTGTAGATACAGAGGATGGGCAAACATATTATCTTGGAAAGAATAAAAATATCAAAGGCGTTATGAGAACAATATCCGGCAAAGAAGTTCAGGAAACACTTGACGAACTTAACAATGAAGAAGTGCTTAAAACATTTGATACCATTGTAATTGATTCAGGTACAAAATTATATGAAAATCTTCAGGCGGCAGCTTATGAAGTAGCAGAAAAACGTGCAAGAAAACAGCGGAACAAAGGCATTGATATTGACCTTGATGATGTTAACATCTCTCAAAGGGACTGGGGACATATAAAAAGGTGGAATCAGCAGCTTGCAGCATCGTATATTTTATTTTCTGAAATGGGCAAATGGTGTGTTGTGACGGCACATCAGAAAGATGAAATGAGAGATGCAACAAAGAGCGAAAAAAAAGCTCTCGGAGTAGAGAAAATCAAAATCGGTGAAATCCCTGACCTTGCAAAAAAGGCTGAATATGATTTTGACATTGTGAT